>JBQTIT010000048.1:0-25229 GCA_052387855.1 Paracoccaceae bacterium | reverse complement strand
CCTGCCCACCCGGCCCGCCCACGGGGCGGGCGTTCTTCGGGGAAAAGGTCCACTGGACCTTTTCTGATCCCTCATCACCCCCCGGCAGGCGCTTCGCGCCAGCCAGGCCAGCGCCTGACCTGGCGGGCGCGAAGCGCCTGCCGGGGGAAGGGCAGGCGCTGGCCGAGGGCCGTTGGGGCCCGCGGCCGGGGATGGGGCCGGCGTCCCGCATGACCTCGGCGGGGGCCTCGGTCAAAGTCGGGCGGAAAGAAGAAACGCACTGCGTTTCCCCGCCCGGGTTGAAGCCTGTCCGGTAAACCGGTTCCGCAACACTGACAGAGGACAGCGCCTGACCTGGCTGGCGCGAAGCGCCTGCCGGGGGAAGGGCAGGCGCTGGCCGAGGGCCTTTGTGGCCCTCGGCCGCCTCGCCGCAAGCGCCTCGCATGACCGCAGCAGGTGCCTCGGTCAAGGCGGGGCGGCTGGCCTTGCCTTGCCTGCGGGGCGCGGGCTCAGAACGGCCGGATGATGATCTCGACCCGGCGGTTCAGCGCCATGCCCTCGGGCGTGAGGTTGGTCGCGATGGGCTGATCCTCGCCCTTGCCGATGGCCCGCACGCGGGAGGCGGCGACGCCGTAGGTGATCAGGCTGGACGCCACGGTCGAGGCGCGGCGCTGCGACAGGTCAAGGTTGTAGGCGTTGGTGCCGGCGTTGTCGGTGTGGCCGATCACCTCGACCGTGCTGTCCTTGTACTTGTTCAGGCTGGCCGCCACGGCGCTGAGATCGCGCACCAGGTCGGGGCGCAGCTCGGCGCTGTCGGTGGCAAAGAGCAGGTCTTGCGGCAGGTTGACCAAAAGATAGTCGCCCATGTTGGTGACCGTCACGCTGCCGCCCAGCGAGGCGCGCAGTTCGGCCTCTTGCTGGTCCATCAGCGTGCCGCCGATGCCGCCGATCAGCCCGCCCACCACGGCCCCGCCGATGGCGCGGCTCAGACGGTCGCTGCCGGTGCCCGAACCGGTCACGGCGGCGGTGACCCCGCCGATCAGCGCGCCGGCGATCGCCCCTTCGCGGGCGTTGGCGTCAGGGTCGGCATAGCTCGATCCGTCTCCGGACACGCAGCCGGACAGCAGCAGGGCGGCGGTCAGCCCGACCACCAGCGGAGATTTCAGTGTCATGTTCTTGCCTCATATCTTCGGGGTCTTGCCCTTCGGCCCCAATATACCAGCCCGACCCCGACCGCGACAGCCCCCGGCGGACCTCAGCGGCTTTCCGCCACGGTGTCGGCATCGGCGCGGGCCGCTTCCCAGGCCAGGATGGCGCGCTTGACCGGCAGGCCCCAGTGATAGCCGCCAAGGCCCCCCGACTTGCGCAGTGCCCTGTGGCAGGGGATCAGGAACGAGACCGGGTTGCGCCCCACCGCAGTGCCGACGGCACGCACCGCCCTGTCATGGCCGATGGCGCCGGCGATCTGCGAATAGCTGGTCACATGGCCCGAGGGGATGGCCAGCAGCGCCTCCCAGACCTTGATCTGAAAGGGCGCGCCGATCAGGTGCAGATGCGCCCCGCCGCCGCCAAAGGCGCGGTCGGCCAGGGGACGGACGGCATCGTCGTCGCGGCGGAACGCGGCCCTGGGCCAGCGGGCGCAAAGATCGGCCAGCGTCGCCTCGCGCCCCGTCTCGGCCGAAAATCCCAGACCGCACAGGCCGCGCGGCGTGGCCATGACCACGGCCTCGCCAAAGGGCGTCTGCGCAACGCCCCAGGTGATGCCCAGACCCGCCCCACCGGCCGCGTAGTCGCCGGGGGTCATCGCCTCCCAGGTCAGGAACAGGTCGTGCAGCCGCCCGCCGCCGGACAGGCCGACCTCCATCGCGGTGTCCAGCACGGTAAAGCGCCGTTCAAGCAGGTGCCGGGCATGGTCCAGCGCCAGATACTGCTGATAGCGCTTTGGGCTGACCCCGACCCAGGCAGAAAAGACGCGCTGGAAATGCGCCACCGACATGCCCATGCGCGCCGCCAGCGCCTCAAGGCTCAGCCCCGGCCCCGCATCGTCGATCTCGCGCAGGGCGCGTTCGATGACCTGATAGTGATAGCCCGGGCTCTGGTCGTTCATCTTGGCTCTCCTCGCCGCCATCCTAGGCCAGCCCAGCCCCGGCGCGCGACCCGAAACTTGCGCCTTTTGCTTGATCCCGCCCCGTCCGCCCGGCATATCAGGGCGATGACCGCCCAACTGGACTATCCAACGCTGCAACGCATCTTTTCCCGCCTTCGGGCGGCCGAGCCCGCGCCCAAGGGAGAGTTGCACCACAAGGACGCCTTTACCCTCCTGGTGGCGGTCGTGCTGTCGGCGCAGGCGACCGATGCCGGCGTCAACAAGGCCACGCGCGGGCTGTTCGAGGTCGCCGACACGCCGGAAAGGATGCTGGCGCTGGGCGAAGAGGGGCTGAGCGAGCGTATCAAGACCATCGGCCTGTTCCGCGCCAAGGCGCGCAACGTCATCAGGCTGTCGCGTCTGTTGGTCGAAGGCTACGGCGGGCAGGTGCCCTCGTCCCGGGCGGCGTTGATGAGCCTGCCCGGGGTCGGACGCAAGACGGCGAATGTGGTCTTGAACATGTGGTTCCACCAGCCGGCGCAGGCGGTGGACACCCATGTCTTTCGCGTCGGCAACCGCACCGGCATCGCGCCCGGCCGTGATGTGGATGCGGTCGAGCGCGCGGTCGAGGACAATGTTCCGGCCGAATACCAGAAGAACGCGCACCACTGGCTAATCCTGCACGGACGCTATATCTGCACCGCGCGCGCCCCGAAATGCGGCATCTGCCCGATCCGCGATGACTGCCAGTACAAGGAAAAGACCGCATGAAAAAGTATCAGGTCGTCGGCATCGGCAATGCCATCGTCGATGTGTTCTCGCAGGCCGATGACAGCTTTCTGGAGCTGATGGGCATCGAGAAGGGCATCATGCAACTGGTCGAGCGCGAGCGGGGCGAGATCCTGTACGCCGCGATGAACGACCGGGTGCAGGGGGCGGGCGGGTCGGTGGCCAACACGCTGGCGGGGCTGGGCAACCTTGGCCTCAGGACCGCCTTCATCGGCCGGGTGCACGACGACGCGCTGGGCCGCTTTTACGCCGGGGCCATGGCCGAGGATGGCACCGATTTCGTGAACCCGCCGGTTCCGGGCGGCGAATTGCCGACCTCGCGGTCGATGATCTTCGTCTCGCGCGATGGCGAGCGGTCGATGAACACCTATCTGGGCATCTCGTCAGAGCTTGGCCCGCAGGACGTCTCGGACGCGGTGGCGGGGGATGCGGATTATCTCTTTCTTGAGGGCTATCTTTACGACAAGCCCAAGGGCAAGGCCGCGTTTGAGCGCGCGGCGCGGCTGTGCCAGCAGGCGGGCGGGCGGGCGGGCATCGCGCTGTCGGACCCGTTTTGCGTCGACCGGCACCGCGACGACTTTCGCAGGCTGGTCAAGGATCTGGATTATGTGATCGGCAACGAGCATGAATGGTCCTCGCTTTACCAGTGCGATCTGGACGCGGCGCTGGCGCAGGCGACGCGCGATGCGGGGCTGGTGGTCTGCACCCGTTCGGGGGACGAGGTGATCCTGCTGTCGGGCGCAGCGCGCAGCGTGGTGCCGGTGCAGCGCGTGGTGCCGGTGGACGCGACCGGGGCGGGTGATCTTTTCGCCGCCGGCTTCATCTATGGCATGGCCACCGGCGCAAGCCTTGAGGTTGCCGGCCGCATGGGCTGCGCCGCCGCCGCCGAGGTGATCAGCCACTACGGCGCCCGGCCCGAGACCGACCTGAAGGCGCTGTTCGCCCGGCTGGGGCTGATCTGAGCGCGCTCAGTCGCCCAGCTTGGCGTGAATCTCGGCCAGATCGACCTCGGCCAGCGGCATCTTGTTGTCGGGATTGTCAAAGTCGTATTTGAAAAGTTGGAAATCGCGCTTGTAGATTTCCCAGACCAGATGTCGCGACAGATCGTCGAAATAGGCGCTGACCGGATGGGCGCGCTTTGGCCCGTGGCCCTCGCTTTCGTTGAACCGGGGAACCTTGGCCAGATCGACCGGATGCGCGGGGTTCAAGAGATCGACGACCGGGGCCATGCCCTCGTTGAACTTTTCGGTAAAGAAGATGTGGTTGTAGCGCCCGCCGTTGACGATGAAGGTCGACAGATGCCCCGACATCGCCGACCAGTGGATGTCAGGCTCCATCGGCTTGCGGTACTTGATGGTGTCGCGGGCGAAAAGCAGGAAGCGGCGAAAGCTGCGGATCTGGTCGAACTCTTCCTTGCCGTCCTCGCCGCCCACCTCGATCCCGTATTTCTGGATCAGAAGCGGCACCAGATTGCCCCGATAGCGCTTGCCGTTGCGCTGCACGCCGCAGATCTTGTCGAAGAACGACGACAGGATGCGCGCATAGGGATTGCGCACGCAGGAAAAGGCATAGACCTGCCGCCCCTTGACCGCACGGGTGATCCGGGGCTGGCTGGCCTCGATCGCCCATTTGTGCATCCCGGCGGCCGCATCGTGGATGTCGCCGTCGAAAAAGTGGCCGTGATCGCTGTAGAACATGATCTGGCCAATGGTCGAGCAGGCGCATTTCGGCACGACCCGGTATACCACCGTTTCGGATTCCGTCATCCAGGTGCCTGGAAATCCCATCGTTCCGCCTTACTTCCATCTCTGCCGCTCATCCGCGTGTTGGGCGACCAAATCAAAGAAACTCCGCCTTTTCAATTGCCCACAATTCGCTTTATGACAACGGGCAGGCGGTCTGGAGCGCATTGTAACAAATATGGCGAAGATCGCCTATATCCTGCTGTGCCACAAGGATCCCGAGGGGATCATCGCGCAGGCCCGGCGCCTGACGGCGGCGGGCGATTTTCTGGCGATCCATTTCGACGCCCGCTCGCCGCGCGCGCAGTATGACCGCATCGTTCAGGAGCTGCGCGACAACCCCTCGGTCGTCTTTGCCAAAAAGCGCATGAAATGCGGCTGGGGCGAGTGGAGCCTGGTCGGCGCCACGCTGCTGGCGCTGCGTGCCGCCGTCGCCGCCTTTCCGCGCGCGACGCATTTCTACATGCTCTCGGGCGACTGCATGCCGACCAAGACGGCCGAATATGCCCATGACTTTCTCGACCGCAGCGAGGTCGACTATATCGAGAGCGAGGATTTCTTCGTCTCGGACTGGATCAAGACCGGCATCAAGGACGAACGGCTGATCTACCGCCATTTCTTTAACGAGCGCAGCCAGAAATGGCTGTTCTACGCCTCGATGGACCTGCAAAGGCGGCTGCATCTGGCGCGCAAGGTGCCGGCCGATCTGCGCATCCAGATCGGCAGCCAGTGGTGGTGCCTGCGCCGCCACACGGTCGAGACGCTGTTGCAGTTCATCGACCGGCGCCCCGACGTGCTGCGCTTTTTCAAGACGACCTGGATCCCGGACGAGACCTTTTTCCAGACCCTGGTGCGCCATCTGGTTCCGGCCGGGCAGATCCGCTCGCGGACGCTGACCTTTCTGATGTTCACCGACTATGGCATGCCGGTGACCTTTTACAACGACCACTATGATCTGCTCTTGTCGCAGGACTATCTCTTTGCCCGCAAGATCAGCCCCGAGGCCCGGGCGCTGAGGGATCGGCTGGGCGCGCTTTATGTCGCCAGCGGAGTGACGTTTTCGATCTCGAACGAGGGGCGCAAGCTGTTCGCCTTTCTGACCGACCGCGGCCGCATCGGCCGACGCTTTGCCCCGCGGTTCTGGGAGACGGAAAGCGCGCTGGGGCAGGGGCGCACGCTGATGATCGTGACCTGCAAGAAGTGGCACGTCGCCAAGCGGCTGGTCGAGCGGATCCGGCAGGAAACCGGGCTGCCGGCGCTGGACTATCTGTTCAACGAGGCCGCCACGCCCCTGCCCGACCTTGGCGGCATCGAATCGACGCTGGAAAAGCGCACGCGGCACCGCAGGTCGCTGGTGCGGATGCTGTTCGACACCTTGCAGACCGACGCGCTGGTCCTGTGCATCGATCCGGCCAATGTCGATCTGATGCAGGACTTCCAGCGCGGCAAGGCCAGGGTCAAGATATTGGAAATCCAGTGCGATTTCTCGGATGACTACCTGGTCGGCCATGCACGGCGCGTCGGGCTGGCCAGCGACAAGACCCCCAAACAGACCATCGAGCGGTTGCTGCCGACCATCCGCTACGATGTCAGCTTTGAAAGCGACCGCATCCGCGACGCGGGATTTGTCAACCTCTCGCGCATCCGGCAGTCTGCCGGGGCCGACGACAACGCTGCCCCGCTGGCCGAATTCCTGGGGGTTTCGCGGGACAAGGCCCGCGCCATCGCCGCAACCGACTATCTCTTTGTGGATTGACCATGAGCCATCTCTATGACCCGCAAAACATCTTTGCCCGCATCCTGCGCGGCGAGATTCCGAACCGCACCGTGCTGGAGACGGCCCACACGCTGGTGTTCCACGACATCCGCCCGCATGCGCCGGTGCATGTCCTGGTGATCCCCAAGGGCGCTTACGTGAACTTCGACCACTTCGCGGCCGAGGCCAGCGCCGAGGAGATCGTCGATTTCCACCGCGCCGCCGCCCGCGTGTGCCAGATGCTGGGCCTGACGGGCGAGGCCGGCTATCGCGGCATCACCAATGCCGGGCGCGACGGCATGCAGGAGGTGCCGCATTACCATCTGCATATTCTGGGCGGCCAGGTGATGGGCCCGCTGATCCAGCGCTGAAAGCGCAGCTTTCGGGTCGCAAGGGGCAGGAATATCGGCGATCCCCGTGGTCCTGAACGGAGGACCCCAGAGATGCGCTTTGTCCCGATTCCCACCGATGTTGTCCGCGCCTGGCGCGCCGGCGCGCCCGATGCCAATGGCCAGGTGCCCGAACGGGGCGTCTCGGACGGCGGCGGCAACCCCTGCCGGCATTGCCTGCAGATGATTCCAAAGGGCGCGGGGATGCTGGTGCTGGCACACCGCCCCTTTCCCGCGCCCCAGCCCTATGCCGAGATCGGCCCGATCTTTCTGTGCGCGGCGGACTGCGGGGCGGGCGGCGGGGCGGGCGGCGGGGCGGGGCTGCCGCAGATGCTGGCCTCGCCCGAGTATATCGTCCGCGGTTACGGCGCGGACGACCGCATCGTCTATGGCACCGGCGCGGTGACGCCGACCCCCCGGATCGCGGACAGGGCGGCCGAGCTTTTGTCCGATGCGCGGGTGGCCTATGTCCACGTCCGCTCGGCCCGCAACAACTGCTTTCAGGTGCGGATCGAGCGGGGATAAGGCGGGCGCCTCGACTCAACCGCCGCCGGGATAGCCTGCCACGCGATGACGCAGCGCGCTGTGGCGGTGGACGGCGGCAAAGAGGCTGGCGGCAGGGTCGGCGGCGGCTGCATCGCCACAGACCAGCACGGCCAGCGCCGCGCCATGCGGCGGAACCGATGTGGGCCGCGTCGCTGCATCGGCCCAGGATCGCACCCGGCGGGCATAGCCTTCGGCCTGCCCGGCCAACAGCCTGCCGCTGTCGTCCTTGACCTCGACATGCAGGGCGATGCGATGCCCGTCGGGCTGGATGAAAATAATCAGGATATCACTCTCAATCCCCGGTCCCACTCCGGCATGGTAGTTGAACCACCAGCGGTCCCCCGCAGGGACCTTGCGGCGAAGGCGGCGCGCGGTTGCGGGATTGAAGGTGGCCTCTGCAAGTCCTGCGCCAAGCGGATGACCGTCGCAGAACCACACGCGAAATGCCGGATCGTCCAGCAATGCCGCCGCGAGGGCATCGCAATAGGGCAACTCGCGATGCGCATAGCCAGTCACGTCAATGCGCCGCAGCCCAGTTCGGACCCTGGCCGGCCTCGACCACCAGCGGCACCTTGAAATCCACCGCCGGATCGGCCGCGCCCTCCATCACCGCGCGCGCGGCGTCGATCAGGGGCGCGACATCACCCTCGGCCACCTCGAACAAAAGCTCGTCGTGCACCTGCAACAGCATCTTTGCATCCAGCCCCGCGATGGCCCCGGGCATGCGGATCATCGCGCGGCGGATCACGTCTGCCGCCGTGCCCTGAATGGGGGCGTTGATCGCCGCGCGCTTGGCAAAGCCCTGGCCCGGCCCCTTGGCGTTGATGTCGGTCGTATGAATCTTCCGACCGAACAGGGTCTGCACATAGCCCTTTTCCTGCGCGAATTTGACCGTTTCCAACATGTACTCCTTGATACCCGGAAACCGCTCGAAATAGCGGTCGATGAAACCCTGCGCCTCGGCGCGCGCGATGCGCAGGTTTCGCGCCAGGCCAAATCCGGAAATGCCATAGATGACGCCAAAGTTGATCGCCTTGGCGCGGCGGCGGATGTCGGAAGTCATCTGGTCCAGCGGCACGCCGAACATCTCGGAGGCGGTCATGGCGTGGATGTCGAGCCCGTCCCTGAACGCCTGCTGCAACGCCGGGATGTCGGCGATGTGGGCCAGGATGCGCAGTTCGATCTGGCTGTAGTCCAGGCTGACCAGAACCCGCCCCCGGGGCGCGACAAAGGCCTCGCGGATGCGCCGGCCCTCTTCGGTGCGCACGGGGATGTTTTGCAGGTTGGGGTCGGTCGAGGCCAGGCGCCCGGTGACCGCGCCGGTGATCGAATAGCTGGTGTGAACGCGGCCCGTTTCGGGGTTCACATGGTCTTGCAGCGCGTCGGTATAGGTCGATTTCAGCTTTGAAAGCTGCCGCCAGTCCAGCAGCAGCGCCGCCAGACGCGCGCCCTGGGGGTGCGTGGCGGCCAGGGTGGTGACATCCTCCAGCACATCGGCGCCGGTGGCATAGGCGCCGGTCTTGCCCTTGTCACCGCCGGGCACGCCCAGCTTGTCGAACAGGATCTCGCCCACCTGCTTGGGTGAGCCGACGTTGAAGGGCTGGCCGGCGGCCACTTGAATCTCGTCCTCAAGCCCGGCCATCTTTTGCGCAAAGGCGTTGGACATGCGGCTGAGGGTGTTCTTGTCCACCTCGATGCCGTGCATCTCCATTTCGGCCAGAACCGGGACAAGCGGGCGCTCCAGCGTCTCGTAGACGGTGGTCACGCGGGTGCGGTGAAGCTGCGGCTTGAAGGCGGCCCAGAGGCGCAGGGTGACGTCGGCATCCTCGGCGGCATATTTGACCGCATCAAGGATCGTGACGCGGTCAAAGGTGACCTGGGTCTTGCCCGAGCCCAGCAGGCTCTTGATCGGAATGGGGGAATGGCCCAGGTACTTTTCCGACAGCGCATCCATGCCATGGCCGTGGATGCCGCCGTGCATGGCGTAGGACATCAGCATCGTGTCGTCAAAGGGCGCGATGCGGATGCCGTGGCGGGCAAGGATCTTCCAGTCGTATTTCATGTTCTGGCCGATCTTGAGCACCGAGGCATCTTCGAGCAGCGGCTTCAGCAGGGCCAGGCACTCGGCAAGGTCCATCTGCCCCGGGGCAAGGTCCGAGCCGCCAAAAAGATCGCCCGCGCCGGACTTGTGGCCAAGCGGGACATAGGCCGCGCGCCCGGCGTGGGTACACAGCGAGATGCCGACCAGTTCGGCGCGCATTTCGTCCAGGCTGGTGGTTTCGGTGTCGACGGCCAGATGGCCGACCTCGCGCGCCCTTGCGATCCAGCCCGCCAGCGCGGCGCCGTCCTGGATGCAGACATAGGCGGCGTGGTCAAAGGCCGGCTGCTCGGCCGCCGTCTCGGCGGTGTCATGGGCGCCGGCCACCTCATAGCCCCTGTCGGCGGCGATCAGCGGCGCGTCCACCTTCAGCCTGCTCGCCACCCGCCCGGCAAGGGTGCGAAACTCCATCCGGGCGAGGAAGTCCATCAGGACCTCGGCATCCGGCGCCCTGACCGCGAAATCATCCAGCGAACATTCAACCGGCGTGTCCCGCTTCAGCGTCACAAGATCGCGCGACAGGCGGATCTGGTCGGCGTTTTCCAGCAGGGCCTCGCGCCGCTTGGGCTGCTTGATCTCGCCCGCGCGGGCCAGAAGCGTGTCCAGATCGCCGTATTCGTTGATCAAAAGCGCGGCGGTCTTCAGCCCGATTCCCGGCGCGCCGGGAACGTTGTCGATGGAATCGCCGGCCAGCGACTGCACGTCGATCACCCGGTCCGGCGTGACGCCGAACTTTTCCTTGACCTCGTCCTCGCCCATCGGCTTTTGCTTCATCGGGTCGTACATGTCGATGCCGGGGCCGATGAGCTGCATCAGGTCCTTGTCAGACGAAATGATGGTGCAGCTTCCCCCCGCCTGCGCGGCCTGCACGGCAAGCGTGGCCATGATGTCGTCTGCCTCGTAGCCCGGCATCTCGATGCAGGCCATGTTGAAGGCCCGGGTGGCATCGCGCGTCAGCGGGAACTGCGGGCGCAGATCCTCGGGCAGCTCGGGCCGGTTGGCCTTGTATTCGGCGTACATGTCGTTGCGAAAGGTATGCGCGCCGGCGTCAAAGATCACCGCGATATGGCTCGCCTTGGCCTTTCCGGCGGCGCCTTGGGTAATCTCCGACCAGATCAGGTTGCAGAACCCCGCCACGGCGCCGACCGGCAGGCCGTCCGACTTGCGCGTCAGCGGCGGCAGGGCGTGATAGGCGCGGAAGATGAAGGCCGAGCCGTCGATCAGATGCAGATGGTTGCCCTTGCCGAATGCCATGCGCGCGTCTCCTGCCTGATGCTCGCGCCTTTCATGCCAGAGAACGGACGGGCGTGCCAGCCTTGCGCCGGTCCTGTGGCGGGCGATTGCGTGGGGCGGCCCCCTCTCCCCATCCCTCCCCCACGAGGGGGGAGGGAGGCGCTTTGGTCGGTCAGGGGCGTTTAATTCAATAATGTTGCCCCCCTCCCCCTTCGTGGGGAGGGGCAGGGGTGGGGGGCGTGACGCAGGGGTCAGTGGTGCGGACCTGTGGCGGGTGGCAGGTCAGTGATCGCCCGAGGCATGGTCGCGGTCGATCACAAAGCGGCGGTCGCAATAGCCGCATTCGACAAAGCCGCTGTCCTGCGGGATGGTCAGCCAGACCCGGGGATGGCCGAGCGCGCCCTCGCCGCCGTCGCAGGCGATCTTCCAGTGGGTGACGGTCTTGGTCTCGGGGGCGGGTGCGGGCATTGTCGGGTCCTGACGATTGGGCTTGCCCGCATTCTAGCGGCGCGGCCGGGGCAGGGGCAAGGGCCCCGCGCAGGGCCCGTGGCGGTTTCAGCCGATGGGCGTGCCGCGCGCCTTGAGCGCGGTCAGCCAGCCCAGGCCATGCACCGTGGCGCGCGCGGGCCGGTACTCGGCGGCGATCCAGCCGGCATAGCCGGTGCTGTCCAGCCGCGCGCAGAGGCCGGTCAGGTCGAACCCGCCCCCGCCAGGCTCGCCGCGGCCGGGAAAGCCGGCGATCTGGACATGGCTGATCCTTGCCTCGTGCCGCTCCCAGGTGGCGCGGGCATCGCCGTGGATCCTTGCCGCGTGCCAGAGGTCGAATTGCAGCCCCAGGCTCGGCAATCCCAGATCGTCGAGGATCCGGGTGGCCTGATCGAAATCGTTCAGGAAATAGCCCGGCATGTCGTCAACGTTCAGCGGCTCGATGCACAGGCCCTGTTCGGGCGCCTGCGCGGCGGCCCAGGCGAGGTTTTCGCGATAGGTCTCGTCCGCCAGCGGGCCCCGAGCCACGCCGGCCATCACATGCACCAGCCCCGCGCCCAGACGCGCGGCGACATCGGCGGCGCGCAGAAAGCTGTCCTGAAAGCGCGACACGGCATCCGGCACGGCGGCAAATCCCCGGTCCCCCGCCACCCAGTTGCCGGGGGGCGTGTTGACCAGAGCGACGGGCAGGCCGGCAAGGGCCGCCTCCCAGTCCCGCACGGGCAGGTCATAGGGAAACAGCACCTCGATCCCGTCAAAGCCGGCCTGCTGCGCAAGCCCGGGCCGGTCCAGCATCGGGACCTCGGTGAAAAGCATGGTGATGTTCGCGGCGAAACGGGGCATCCGGCGGGTCAGGTCAGCTCGGCAGAGGGGATGATGGGAAAGAAGACGCCGGACGACCATAGACCGAACCAGCGCGCGCCGTCACGCATCTCATGCGCGCCAAGGTCGATCAGGCGGTAAAAGGTCTTGCGGTCGATCCGCGCCTCAAGCCCGGCGCGGATGTGGACATAGGGCGAAGGCTCTTGCGTGACCGGGTCACGCGCGATGCGCAGGGCGTGGGCGGCGTCCACCGTCACCTCGTCCTCGGTCTTGGTGACAAGCCGCAGGATCTGGTCGCGGCCGGTGCCCTCGGCCGCGAAGTCGACCGCGAAAAGCGGCGCGTCGTCGACCGTGATGCCGACCTTTTCGACCGGGGTGACAAGGAAATACCGATCCCCCTCGCGTTTGAGGATGTTGGCGAACAGCTTGACCAGCGGCGCCCGGCCGATGGGGGTGCCGAGATAGTACCACAGTCCGTCGCGCGCGATGCGGATGTCCAGATCGCCGCAGAAGGGCGGGTTCCACAGATGCACCGGCGCCGGGCCGCGCCCCTTGGACGCGGCCGAGGCGGCCTTGGCCAGAGCGTCCGCCGAGGGCACCGGCGCGGGGGGCGTCACGATGTTTTGTGCCGGGCCGTCGTTTGTCATTTGTACCCTTCGCGGTGATCCGCTCTAATGATGTAGTGAACCATTGGAGCATTGTCATGTCCGACGCCGCGCAATTGTTGCCCCGGATCGAAAAGCTGGGCGAGGATCTGGGCGCGGCGCGGCAGATGATCGCGCGGCGCTTCATCGGGCAGGAAAGGGTGGTCGATCTGGCGCTGACGGCGCTCTTGTGCGGTGGGCATGGGCTGCTGGTGGGTCTGCCGGGTCTGGGCAAGACGCTGCTCGTGGACACGCTGGCCACGGTCATGGGGCTGCGCGCGGGCCGGATCCAGTTCACGCCCGATCTGATGCCGGCCGACATCCTGGGCTCTGAGGTGCTGGAGACCGGGGCGGACGGTGCCCGCGCCTTTCGCTTTCTGCCGGGGCCGGTGTTTTGCCAGCTTGTGATGGCGGACGAGATCAACCGCGCCTCGCCGCGCACGCAGGCGGCGCTCTTGCAGGCCATGCAGGAGCGTGAGGTGACCATCGCGGGGCTGGCCCGCCCGCTGGGCCCGCCGTTTCACGTTCTGGCGACGCAGAACCCGATCGAGCAAGAGGGCACCTATCCCTTGCCCGAGGCGCAGCTAGACCGGTTCCTGGTGCAGATCGACGTCGACTATCCCAGCCGCGCGGTGGAGCGTGACATCCTGCTGGCCACGACCGGGGCCGACCTGGCCGAGGTGCAGGGCGTCTTTACCGCCGAGGGGCTGATGTCCGCGCAGGCGCTGGTGCGGCGGATGCCGGTGGGCGAGCGGGTGGTCGAGGCGATCCTGGACCTGGTGCGCGCCTGCCGACCGGGGCAGGACGGCGCCCTGGCGGCGGCAGAGGGTCTGGCCTGGGGGCCGGGGCCGCGTGCGGCGCAGGCGCTGATGCTGGCGGTGCGCGCCCGCGCGCTGCTGGAAGGGCGGCTTGCCCCCGATCTGGCCGACATCGCCGCGCTGGCCCGCCCGGTGCTTTCGCACCGCATGGCGCTGACCTTTGCCGCAAGGGCGCGGGGCGAGACGCTGGGCGCCTTGATCGGCGGCATCGGCGAGGCCGTGCTGGGCCGGCGGGACGCCGCATGACCTTGCCCGCCGCCCATCGCGCCGAGGCCGAGGGGCTGGGCCGCGCGCTGCCGCCTCTGCTGGCCGAGGCCGAGCCGCTGTCGCGCGCGCTGGCGCTGGGCGAGCATGGCCGCAGGCGCGCCGGGCAGGGGGCGGATTTCTGGCAATACCGCCCCGCGATCCCGGGCGATCCCCTGCGCGCCATCGACTGGCGCCGCTCGGCCCGGTCGGACCTGCCCTATGTGCGCGAGCGGGAATGGCAGGGCGCGCAGGCCGTGACCTTCTGGGTCGATCAGTCCCGCGCGATGCGGTTTCGCGGCGCCCCCTCGCGCCCGGCAAAGGCCGACCGCGCGGCGGTCATCGCGCTGGCGCTGGCGATGAGCCTGCTCAGGGCCGGCGAGCGGGTGGGGCTTGCCGGGCAGGGGCGCCCGCAGCGGGGCATGGCGCAGATCGGCGCCATGGCCGGGGCGCTGCCGGGCGCGGATGGGGCCGAGGGCGGCCCCGAATACGGCACGCCCAGCCTGGCCGACGCGGTCCCGCATGGGCAGGCGGTGCTGATCTCGGATTTTCTGGGCGCGCCGGGGGCGCTGCGCCAGACCATGGCGGCGGCGGCCGAGCGGGGGATGGGCGGCGTCCTGATCCAGGTGCTGGACCCGGTCGAGGAAGAATTTCCCTTTGACGGGCGCACCCTGTTCCTGTCGCCCGGCGGCAGCGCCGCCTTTGAAACGCATCAGGCCGGCGCGCTGCGGGGCCGCTATCTGGACCGTCTGGCCGAACGCAAGGCCGACCTGGCCGAGGCGGCGCGCGCGGTCGGCTGGCACTTTGGCACCCATCACACCGGCGCGCCGGCGCTGCCGGTGCTGCTGTGGGCGCAAGAGGCGATAAGGGGCGCGCGCTGATGCCAGCCGCCCTTGGCTTTTCGCAGCCGCTCTTGCTCGTGACCCTGGCAGGCTTGCCGCTGCTGTGGCTGTTGCTGCGGGCGGTGCCGCCGGCGGCCCGGCGCCAGAGATTTGCCGCCGTTCTCCTGCTTTTGGGTCTGCGCGATCGGGACCGGCAGGCCGACCGCACGCCCTGGTGGCTCTTGCTGCTGCGCCTGGTTGCGATCGGGGCCGCGATCATCGGCTTTGCCGGTCCGGTGCTGGGCCCGGCGGCGCCCGAGCCGGGTGGAGGCCCGCTCGTGGTGATCGTCGATGGCGGCTGGGCCGAAGCGCCGGACTGGGCGCGGCGCGGCCAGAAGCTGGCCGAGGTCCTGGACCAGGCTGGGCGTGAGGGGCGCACCGTGGCGCTGGTCCGCCTGACCGACCCGCCGCAGGTGCCCGTCTTTCAGGATGCCGGGGCCGCGCTGGCCCGTCTGGGCCTTTTCTCTCCCGCCCCCTTTGCGCCGCCCGCCATGGCGGCCTGGGCGGCGGCGCTGCCCGAGGGCGGCTTTGACAGCATCTGGCTGGCGGACGGGCTGGACCATCCGGGCCGCGAGGACTTGCGCGCGGCGCTTGCGTCGCGCGGTGCGCTGCGGGTGCTGCTCTCGCCCCTCAGCCCGCTGGCGCTGGCGGCACCTGCGATGCAGGAGGGGGTGGTGACGGTCACGGCGCTGCGCCCCCTGGGCGGGCCGGAGGCGCTGGCCGAGGTGCTGGCCCTGGGCCCCGACCCGGCCGGGATCGAGCGCGAGCTTGCCCGCTTTGCCCTGGCCTTCGCGCCCGGCGCGACCAGCGCCAGCGCCAGCCTGGCCCTGCCGCCGGAACTGCGCAATCGGCTGCACCGGTTCGAGATTGCCGGCCAGCGTTCGGCCGGGGCGGTCTGGGTCGCGGGGGACGCATTGAAGCGCCGCAAGGTGGCGATCCTGCCTGTCGCGGCGGCCGAAGAGGGGCTGCGGCTGCTCGATCAGACCCATTACCTGCGGCAGGCGCTGGCGCCGGTCGCCGAGGTGATGGGCGGGGCGCTGATCGAGGTGCTCAGGGCCGGCCCGGATGTGGTCATCCTGGCCGATGTCGCCCGCCTTGTCCCGGCCGAGGCCGAGGCGCTGGCGGAATGGGTCGCCAAGGGCGGCGCCCTCTTGCGCTTTGCCGGCCCGCGCCTGGCCGCCGCCGGCATGCCGGGCGAGGCGGAGGACCCGCTCTTGCCGGTGCGCCTGCGGGCGGGCGGGCGCGCCTTCGGCGGCGCGATGAGCTGGGGCGAGCCGAAGCCTCTGGCGCCCTTTGCGGCAGGCTCGCCGTTTCACGGCCTTTCGGTCCCGCCCGATGTGACCGTCTCGCGCCAGGTCCTGGCCGAGCCGGGGCCGGAGCTGGCGCAGGCCACCATCGCCGCGCTGGCCGACGGCACGCCGCTGGTCACGCGCCGGGTGATGGGCGCGGGCCAGGTGGTGCTGTTTCACGTCAGCGCCAATGCCGAATGGTCCAGCCTGCCGCTGTCCGGCCTCTTCGTGCAGATGCTGGAGCGGCTGGCCGTCACCTCGGGCACCGCAACGCCGGTGCCAGGGACCATGGCCGGCCAGACCTGGACGGCCGAGCGCGTGCTGGACGGCTTTGGCCGCATCGGCCCGGGCGAGGCGCTGGCCGGCGTCGATGGCGCGGCGCTGGGCCTTGCGCTGCGGGCCGGGCCCGGGCCGGGCCTGCCGCCGGGCGTCTATGCCGAGGGCGGGCGCATCGCCGCGCTGAACGTGATTGCGCCGGAAACTTTGCTGGCCCCGGCCGTCTGGCCCGCCGGGCAGGCGATCGAGGGGCTGGACCCTTTGGAAAGGCGCGATCTGAAGGGAGGCTTTCTGACGCTCGCCCTTGGACTTGCCCTGCTGGACATCCTCTGCGCCCTGCATCTGTCGGGCCGCCTGCCGGTGCTTGCCCGGCGCGGGGTGCCGCTGGTGCTGGCCGCGCTGGTGGTCTGGGAGGCGCCCGGCGCGCGCGCGCAGGGCGCCCTGTCCGACGCCTTTGCCCTTGCCGCCACCGAGGGCGTGGTGCTGGCCTATGTGCGCACCGGGGACGCGGCGCTGGACGCGCGGTCAGAGGCGGGGCTGCGGGGCCTGTCGGACCGTCTGGCCGAGCGCACCTCGGTCGAGCCGCTGCCGCCGATGGGGGTGGATGTGGGGACGGACGAGCTGGCCTTTTTCCCCTTTCTCTACTGGCCCGTCAGCCCCGATCAGCCGCCGCCCGGCCCGGCGGCCACCGACCGGCTGAACGCCTTTTTGCGCAGCGGGGGGATGATCCTGTTCGACACGCGCGATGGCGATCTGACCGCCGGCGGCACCGCGACCGCCGAGGCCGAGGCGCTGCGCGGCCTGACGCTGGGGCTGGACATTCCGCCGCTGGAACCGGCGCCGGCGGACCATATCCTGACCCGCAGCTTTTACCTGATCCAGAGCTTTCCCGGTCGCCATGACAGCCCCGTGATCTGGGTCGAGGCGCAGCGCGCGCCGCAAGAGGCGGCCGAGGGCATGCCGTTCCGTCCGCAGAACGACGGGGTGACGCCGGTGGTGATCGGCGGCAACGACTGGGCCTCGGCCTGGGCGACGGATGATTGGGGGGTCGCGCTCTACCCGGTCGGCCGGGGCGAGGCGGGCGATCGCCAGCGCGAGGCGGCCTATCGCTTTGGCATCAACTTGATCCTGCATGTGCTGACCGGAAACTACAAATCCGACCAGGTACATGTGCCGGCGCTCTTGGACAGGCTGGGGCAATGAGCCAGAGCGTGATCCTTGCGCCGCTGGTGCCGCTGCCGCTGGTCTGGGCGCTTTGCGTGGTGGCGGGCGGGCTTGTGGCGCTGGCGCTCCGGCGCGGGCTGCCCGGGTGGTCCTTGCGCCTTCTGGCGGCGCTGGTGCTGCTCATGGCGCTGGCCAACCCTGCCTTGCAGACCGAGGAGCGGCGGCCGCTGGGGGACATCGTGCTGGTGCTGGTGGACGAGAGCGCCTCGAACCGGCTGGCGGGACGCGGGGCGCAGACCGAGGCGGCGCTGGCCCGCGTCCAGGCGGAAATCACGGCGCTGGGCAACACCGAGATGCGCGTGATCCGCCTGCCCGACGGGGTGGGCAATGCCGGCAGCCTTGCCATGACCGCGCTGGCGGCGGCGCTGGCCGAGGCGCCGCGCGGGCGCGTGGCAGGGGCGATCGTGATCTCGGACGGGCAGGTGCACGACATCGGCGCGGCGCCCGACCTGCCGGCGCCGCTGCATCTGCTGATGACCGGCCAGCCGGGCGACTGGGACCGCCGCCTGGTCGTCACCGGCGCACCGGCCTTTGCCATCCTGGGGCAAGAGGTGACCATTCGCCTGCGGATCGAGGATCGGGGCGCCAGTCCCTTTGCGCCGGACGGTACGGTCGCCATCGCCATCGCGCTGGGGCAGGGTCCCGCCGCCAGCTACGAGGTGCCGCTGAACACCGATCTGGAACTGCCGCTGCGGGTGCCGCATGCGGGGCAGAACGTGCTGCAACTGTCGGTCGCGGCCGAGCCGGGCGAGCTGACGGCGCGCAACAATGCGCTGACGCTGCCGATTACGGGTGTGCGCGACCGGCTGCGCGTGCTTCTGGTCTCGGGCGAGCCGCATGCGGGCGAGCGGACCTGGCGAAACCTGCTCAAATCCGACCCGGCGGTCGATCTGGTGCATTTCACTATCCTGCGCCCGCCCGAAAAGCAGGACGGCGTGCCGGTCGAGGAACTGGCGCTGATCGCCTTTCCCACGCGCGAGCTTTTTGTCGAGAAGATCGGGGACTTCGACCTGATCATCTTTGACCGCTATTCGATGCAGGGCATCCTGCCGATGGACTACATCCAGAATGTCGTCGATTACGTCCGGGGCGGCGGCACGGTTCTGGTGGCCGCCGGGCCCGAATTCGGCTCTGCCGGCAGCCTCTGGCGCACGCCGCTGGCCGAGGTGCTGCCGGTCACCCCCTCGGCGCGGGTTCTGTCGGGGGGCTTTCGCCCCGCGCTGACAGAGCTTGGCCGCCGCCATCCGGTGACCGAGGGGCTGGAGGCGCTGGCGCCCAAGGGCGGCTGGGGGCGGTGGTTCCGTCTGGTCGAGATGCAGGCGACCGGCGGGCAGGTGGTGATGACCGGCCCCGGCGACCGGCCGCTTCTGGTGCTGGACCGGGTGGGTCTGGGCCGGGTGGCGGTGCTGGCGTCGGACCACATGTGGCTCTGGGGGCGCGGGTTCGAGGGGGGCGGGCCGCAGCAGGAACTGCTTCGGCGTCTGGCGCACTGGATGCTCAAGGAGCCCGAGCTTGAGGAAGAAACCCTGGCGGCAACGGCGGGCCCGGCCGAAATGGTGGTGACGCGGCGCACGCTGCGGGACACCGCGCCGGGGCCGCTGACCCTGACCGGCCCGGACGGCGCGACGCAGGAGCTGGCCATGACAGAGATCGGCGCCGGGCATCATGAGGCGCGCCTGCCCCTGCCCGAGCCGGGGCTCTACCGGTTTGCGCAGGGCGATCTGACGACGCTGATCGCCGTCGGCACGGCGGCGGCGCGGGAAACCGAGGACACCAACGCCACCGCCGCGATCCTGCAACCCGTCCTGACCGGCACCGGCGGCGGGGCGCTGGCCCTGGCCGCCGGTCTGCCCGATCTGCGCGCCGTCGGGGTCGGCCGGGCGGCGGTGGGGCGCGGCTGGATCGGCATCACCCCGCGCGGCGCCACCGAGACGCTGGGCATCCGCGTGACCCCGCTGGTGCCGGCCTTGGCCGCGTTGATCCTTGGCGCGGGCCTTTTGGTCGCGGCATGGCTGATCGAAGGAGGGCGCCGGCGCGCGCGGCCCGGGCGTCCGGGGCCCAACGCCCCTTGACCTCTGCCGGCTTTGCGCTTCCACTCGGTCCAGTTTGAAAGGAAGTCCGGCATGCAGATGCCCCCGGTCAACGCGCAGATCCTGGACAGCCGCCCGGCGGTGCTGGCGGCGCTGGCCCTGGTGCTGCCGCCCGACGGGCTGATCAGCGATCGGGCGGAGCTGAAGGCCTATGAATGCGACGGGCTGTCGGCCTATCGCTGTCCGCCGCTGGCCGTGGCCCTGCCGCGCAGCACGGCAGAGGTGGCGGCGGTGCTGCGCACGGCTCATGCCATGGGCGTGCCTGTGGTGCCGCGCGGGGCCGGCACCTCGCTGGCCGGCGGGGCGCTGCCGACGGCGGATTGCATCCTTCTGGGTGTTGCGCGCATGACGCGGGTGATCGAGGTGAACCTGGCCGACCGGTTCATCCATGTCGAGACCGGTCGGACCAACCTGTCGGTCACCGGCGCAGTCGAGGCGGAGGGCTTTTTCTATGCCCCCGACCCGTCAAGCCAGATCGCCTGCGCCATCGCCGGCAACATCGCGATGAATTCGGGCGGGGCGCATTGCCTGAAATACGGGGTCACCACGAACAACCTTCTGGGGGTGCGGATGGTGCTGATGGACGGGACCGAGGTGACGATCGGCGGGCCCTGGGGCGAGCCCGAGGGGCTGGACCTTGTGGGGGTGATCTGCGGATCCGAGGGGCAGCTTGGCGTGGTCACCGAGGCCTGGCTGCGCATTCTGCCAAAGCCCGAGGGCGCGCGGCCGGTGCTGATGGGCTTTGACGCCTCCGAGGCGGCGGGGGCCTGCGTGGCCGACATCATCAAGGCCGGCGTGCTGCCGGTCGCGATCGAATTCATGGACCGCCCCGCGATCATCGCCTGCGAGGCCTTTGCCAGGGCCGGCTATCCGGACTGCGCCGCGCTTTTGATCATCGAGGTCGAGGGCTCGGCGCAGGAGATCGCGGATCAGCTTGCCCGCATCCGCGCCATCGCCGCCCGGCACGGGCCGGTGGCCTATCGCGAGAGCGGGTCCGAGGCGGAATCGGCGCGGATCTGGCTGGGGCGCAAGTCTGCCTTTGGCGCGATGGGGCAGATCGGGGACTACATGTGTCTGGACGGGACGATTCCCGTCTCGGCCCTGCCGGCGGTCCTGCGGGGCATCGGCGAGATGAGCGGCGCCTTCGGGCTTCAGGTCGCCAATGTCTTTCACGCCGGCGATGGCAACATGCACCCCTTGATCCTGTACGATGCCAACAAGCCCGGCGATCTTGAGCGCTGCGAGGCGCTTGGCGCGGCGATCCTGCGGCTGTGCGTCGAGGTCGGGGGTTGCCTGACGGGCGAGCATGGCGTGGGGGTGGAGAAGCGCGATCTGATGGGCGAGCAATTCTCGGCCGCGGATCTTGAGGCGCAGATGCGGGTGAAGGATGTGTTCGACCCGCGCTGGCTGCTCAATCCTGCCAAGGTGTTTCCGCTGGATGCCAGCGCGGCGCGCCGTGCCGGGTGAGGGCCGGGCAGGGGGGCTGTCTGCCCCCCTCGCGGGTTTGTGCCAAACCCGCACCCCCCGAGGGTATTTGGGCAGAGAAGAATGCGGGGATGACGGCGGGGATGACGGCGGGGATGCGGCCGCAGAGTGAAGCAGAGCTTGCAGGGATGGTCCGCGGGGCGGCCGGGCCGCTCTGCCTGCGCGGCGGGGGCACGCGCGGGCCGGTGGCGCCGGGCGAGGCGCTGGATCTGACGGGTCTGAGCGGCCTGCGGCTTTATGAGCCGGGGGCGCTGACGCTGGTGGCGGGCGCGGGCACGCCGCTGGCCGAGATCGAGGCGCTGCTGGCCGGCGAGGGGCAGCGCCTGCCCTTTGAGCCGCCGGACCTGCGGGCCCTTCTGGGCCGGTCGGGGCGGTCGACGATTGGCGGGGTGGCGGCGGCCAATGCCGCCGGCCCGGCGCGGGTGCGGGCCGGCGCGGCGCGCGATGCGCTGATCGGGCTGCGCGCGGTGGACGGGCGCGGCGCGGTGATCAGGAGCGGCGGGCGGGTGATGAAGAATGTCACCGGGCTGGATCTGGTCAAGCTGATGGCCGGGGCGCATGGCACGCTGGGGGTGCTGAGCGAGGTGGCCTTCAAGGTGCTGCCCGCCCCCGAAACCTCGGCCAGTCTTTGTCTGCACGGGCTGGCGGTCGGGCCGGCGGTGGCGGCGATGGCGGCGGCGCTGGGCTCGCCCTTTGAGGTGACGGGTGCGGCGCATGTGCCGGGGCGGGGCGAGACGCATCTGCGGCTGGAGGGGTTCGCGGCCTCGGTCGCCTACCGGCTGGAGCGGCTGCGGGGGCTGATGGCCGCCCAGGGGGCAGAGATGAGCGTCTCGGCCGATCCCGGGGCGCTGTGGCGGGGCCTGCGCGATGGCGCGCCGCTGGCGGGCGGGGCGGGCGATCTGTGGCGGCTGACGGTGCAGCCCTCGGCTGCGCCGGGGCTGGTGGCGCGGCTGCCCGAGGGGGCCGAGACGCTGCTGGACTGGGGCGGCGGGCTGATCTGGGCGCTTGTGCCCGAGGGCAGCGATCTGCGCGCGGCTCTGGGCGGCTTTCCCGGCCATGCGCGGCTGATGCGGTCGGCCAGCGCCCTGCCGGTCTTTGCCCCCGAGGCGCCGGGGGTTGCCCGTCTGGCGGAGGGGCTGCGGGCGGCGTTCGACCCCAGGGGCATTCTGAACCGGGGGATCATGGGCTGATGCAGACCTTCTTTACGCCCGAGCAACTGGCCGACCCCAAATTGGCCGAGGCCAACGCCATCCTGCGCGCCTGCGTGCATTGCGGCATGTGCACCGCGACCTGCCCCAGCTATCAGGTGCTGGGGGACGAGCTGGACAGCCCGCGCGGGCGCATCTACCTGATCAAGGACATGCTGGAGGCGGGGCGACCGGCGGACGCGCGCACCGCGCTGCACATCGACCGCTGCCTGTCGTGCCTGGCCTGCACCACCACCTGCCCCTCGGGCGTGGATTACATGCATCTGATCGACCAGGCCCGCGCGCATGTGGAAAAGACCTGGCGCCGGCCGCTGGTGGACCGGCTGCTGCGCGCCCTTCTGGCCCGGGTGATCCCGCATCCCACACGGTTCCGTCTTGCGCTGCTTGCCGCGCGGCTGGCGCGGCCCTTTGCGCGGCTGATCCCCGATGCGCGGCTGCGCGCCATGATCGCCATGGCGCCGGCGCGCCTGCCCCCGGTCAGCCGCAACGACGATCCGCAGGTCTTTGCCGCCGAGGGGCCGCGCAGGGGGCGGGTGGCGCTGATGACCGGCTGCGCGCAAAAGGCGCTGAACACCGACATCAACGACGCCACGATCCGCCTGCTGACGCGGGCCGGGGTCGAGGTGGTGG
This sequence comes from Paracoccaceae bacterium, assembly GCA_052387855.1. Lineage (GTDB taxonomy): Bacteria > Pseudomonadota > Alphaproteobacteria > Rhodobacterales > Rhodobacteraceae > CAIYZT01. The sequence goes on along the minus strand of JBQTIT010000048.1, from coordinate 2,515 downwards.
TGCCGGAGGGCATGGGCTGCTGCGGCGCGCTGACCCATCACATGGGGCGTGAGGCGGCGGCGCGGGGCTTTGCCGCCACCAACATCCGCGCCTTTCTGGCCGAGGTGCCGGCGGGGCTGGATGCCATCATCATCAACACCTCGGGCTGCGGCACGACGGTCAAGGACTATGGCCATCTCTTTGCCGGCGATCCGCTGGAGCCTGCGGCGCGGCAGGTGGCCGCTCTGGCGCGCGATGTCAGCGAATATCTGGCCGAGATCGGCCTGCCGAGGGGCAAGATGGCCGGCGGGTTGCAGGTGGCCTATCACGCGGCCTGCTCTTTGCAACATGGGCAAAAGATCAAATCCGCGCCCAAGGAGTTGCTGGCGGCAGCGGGGTTCAGCGTGAGCGAGCCGGTGGACAGCCACCTGTGCTGCGGTTCGGCCGGCACCTACAACCTGATGCAGCCGCAGATCTCGGCCGAGCTGCGCCGGCGCAAGGTGGCCAGTCTGGAGGCCAGGGCCCCGCAGGTGATCGCGGCCGGCAACATCGGCTGCATGAGCCAGATCGCGGCGGGCACCGGCATCCCGGTGGTCCACACGGTCGAGCTGCTGGACTGGGCGAGTGGCGGGCCGATGCCGCCGGCGCTGGCGCGGGGCCGGCCGGCGGCCGTGGCGGCGGGCTGAACGGTGCCGGGGCGGTGGATCCTGGCGCTGTGGCTGGCCCTGGTGGCGGGCCCCGCGCTGGCGCAATCCTCGGCCATGGTCAGCCTTGAGACCACAGAGGACGGCAAGGGCTGGGAAGCGGTGGGGCGGCTGGACCTGGGCCAGCGCGGGTTCTGCACCGCGACGCTGATCGAGCCGCAACTGGTGCTGACGGCGGCCCATTGTCTGTATGACCAGCGTCTTGGCACGCCGATCCCGATTGAAGAGTTCCAGTTCCGCGTTGGCCAGCGCAATGGCCATGCGGCCGCCTATCGGCGGGTCAGCCTGGTCGCGGCGCATCCGGACTATGTCTTTGCCGGTGCCGAAAACCTTGATCCGGCTCCCCATGACATGGCGCTGCTGCGGCTGGACCAGCCGGTGCGCCTGCCTTCGGTCACGCCCTTTGCGGTGGCCCCGGCGCCGCGCCGGGGCGACAGGGTGGGCGTGGTGTCCTATGCGCTTGAGCGGGCCGAGGCCCCCTCGCTGCAAGAGCTGTGCACGGTCCTGGAGACGGCCGCGCCCCTGGCGGTGCTGACCTGCGAGGTGGACTTTGGCGCCTCGGGTGCGCCGGTGTTCGATCTGTCGGGCCCGCGCCCGCGCGTGGTGGCGGTGATCTCGGCCAAGGCGATGATGGACGAAGAGCCGGTGGCGCTGGCCGTGTCGGTGGCGGCGGCGCTGGAGGTGCTTCGGCAGGCGGTGGCGGCCCAGATGGGGCGCGCCGGGCAGGTCCCCGGGGTCTCGACCCTGTCGGGGGGGCAGGCGGGGGGCGCCAAGTTCCTGCCCGCGCCCTGAGACGGCGGCGGGTTGACAGCGCCCGCCTTGAAAGGACCCGAATCCCTTCCCATCTGACAGGGGTCCGCGGGCGCCAATCCGGGTCCGCGGACGCCAAACCGGCCTTGCCCCAAGGGGAGGGCCCCCTGACATCGCTTTGAAAGGATGATCATGCGCAGCCTTGATTTCACCCCGCTTTACCGCGCCACCGTCGGCTATGACCGCATTGCCGATCTGATGGACCGCGCCCTGTCGGCCGATATCCCGCAGCCGAGCTATCCGCCCTACAACATCGAAAAGACCGCCGAGGACGCCTATCGCATCTCGATCGCCGTCGCCGGGTTCCGCCCCGAGGAACTGAGCGTCGAGGTCCGCGAGGGCAGCCTGTTCGTTTCGGCCCGCCGCGCCGAAGAGGCGGGGGCGGCCAGCTATCTGCACAGGGGCATCGCGATGCGCGCCTTTGAGCGTCGCTTTGCGCTGGCCGACCATGTGAAGGTCACCGGCGCTGCGCATGAGCTGGGCATGCTGCACATCGACTTGCAGCGCGAGACCCCCGAGGCGCTGCGCCCGCGCCGGATCGAGATTGCCCGCCCGGGTGACATCGAGGCAAAGGCCGTGGCGCAAGAGCCGGCCGGGCGCGTTCTGGTCTGACCGGACCGGGCCAAACCTGACCGAGGCCATCGCCGAGGTCATGCGAAGGTCTGTCCGTCCTCTCGGCCGAGGGCCCCAAAGGCCCTCGGCCAGCGCCCGACCCCCCCAGGGAGGGCGCTCCACGCCCTCTGGGTCGGGCGCCGGCCTCTGTCGTGAGGGCGGAACCGGTAAACCGGACAGGCTCCCACACGGGCGGAAAAACGCAGTGCGTTTTCCTTTTCGCCCGGCCAGACGTGGCCGAGGCACCCGCCGAGGTCATGAGAAGGTCCGTCAACATCCCCGGCCGAGGGCACCAAAGGCCCTCGGCCAGCGCCCGACCCGCCCATGGCGGGCGCTCCGCACCCGCCGGGTCGGGCGCTGGCCCTTGGGGGCCAAGCGGAGCGGGTCCGGCGCGCCGGTCGAGCACGGGT
>JBQTIT010000047.1:0-11692 GCA_052387855.1 Paracoccaceae bacterium | reverse complement strand
TTCCTTCTCCGCCCGACTTTGACCGAGGCCATCGCCGAGGTCATGCGAGCCGCAAGCTCCATCCCCGGCCGAGGGCCCCAAAGGCCCTCGGCCAGCGCCTGCCAGGTCAGGCGCTGGTCTCTGGTGTGAGGGCGGAACCTGTCACCCAGACACCTTCCCCCACGGGCAGGGAAACGCAGGGCGTTTCCTTTTCCGCTTGGGCCTGGCCGAAGCTACTGCCGAGGCCGCGCGCCCCCCTCCGGCGCCCCCTCGGGGGCCATTTCGGCTCGCAGGTTGATCCAGACGCCAAGGATGATCACCAACCCGCCCGCCAGGACCATCGGATCCAGCGGCTCGGCGTAGGCGGCGGCGCCGACCAGCGCGATCAGCGGCAGGCGCACGAAATCCAGCGGCACCACAAAGCTGGCCGGGGCCAGGCGCAGCGCGGCGGTCAGGGTCAGATGCGCCAGGATGCCGGCAAGGCCGATCACGATCAGCCAGGGCAGGGTCTGCGCGTCGGGCCAGCGCAGCGCCCCGTCCCAGAGCGCGCAGGCCAGCCCCAGCACAAGCTGCACCAGGGCCAGCCAGAACAGGATCGCGGTCAGGCTTTCCTGCGCGGTCAGCCGCTTGGTCAGGATCGAGGTCAGCGCAAAGAACACCGCCGAGCCGGCCGCCGCCAGAACCCCCGGCCCCGGCAGGGCGCCAAAGGGACGGGTCACGATCAGGATGCCGGCAAAGCCCACCGCCGCCGCCACAAGACGCATGGAAGTCAATCGCTCGCCCAGCGCCAGGGGCGCCAGCAGGATCACCCAGATCGGCGCGGTGAATTCCAGCGCGAAAAGCTGCGACAGCGGGATCAGCGTCAGGGCCCAGAACCACAGGTTCTGCCCGACGAAATGCACCCCGTTGCGCAGCAGTTGCGCGCCGAAATGGGCCAGGCCGATCTCGGCCAGCCGCCCCGCGCCGACAGCCCAGGCCAGCACCAGCGCCAGCCCGACGGCCGAGCGCGCCGCCATGATCTCAAAGGTGTCGTGCCGGCCGGCCAGCTCGCGCGCGGCGATGGCCATGGCCGAAAAGCACAGCATGGCCCCCATCATCAGAAGGGCGGCGCGCAGCGCGGGCGGCAGGGCAGGGCGGGCGGCCGGTTTCATCGCGCCAACCTTGACCGGCGGGGCGCGCTTGTCCAGCCGCATTCCGCCGGCGGTGGCGGCGCGTCAGGTCTGCCCGGGCGCGGCGGCGGCCGGGGCTGCGAGCGGCGCGGCGGCAGCCTCGGGCGCGCCGGCCTGGTCCAGCCGGTCCGCCCGGCGCAGCGCCGGGAACATCCAGGCCCACAGGCCCGTGACCCCAAGCGTGCCGATGCCGCCAAAGACCGCCGCCCCCACCGGGCCGATGAACCGCGCCACGACACCGCTTTCGAACTCTCCCAGCTCGTTCGAACCCGAGATGAACAGCCCCGAAACCGACGAGACGCGCCCGCGCATGTGGTCGGGGGTCACGATCTGCACCAGCGTCTGGCGGACATAGACCGACACCATGTCGGCCGCCCCCAGCGCCGCCAGAGCCCCCAGCGACAGCCAAAGGTTGCGCGACAGGCCAAAGACCACGGTCGCGGCGCCAAAGGCGGCGACCGCCCAGAACATCCGTATCCCCGCCCGCCGGCGCAGCGGCCAGCGCACCAGGATTAGCGCCATGACCACCGCCCCGATCGCCGGCCCGGACCGCAAGAGGCCAAAGCCCTCGGGCCCGACGCCCAGGATATCGCTGGCAAAGGCCGGCAAGAGCGCCGTCGCCCCGCCCAGCAGCACCGCGAAAAGGTCAAGGCTGATGGCGCCGAAGATGATCTTGTTGGACCAGGTGTAGCGCAGCCCTTCCATGATCTGGTGCCACTGCCCGCCGGGCTGGCGCGCCGGCGTCGTGTTCGCCCGCAGCATCAGCACCAGCGTCAGGCCGGCCAGATAAAGCCCGAAGGCCGCCCCATAGGCCAGCGCCGTCGAAAAGGCGATCAGGATGCCCCAAGCCAGGGCCCGACGATCACCGCGAACTGCCAGGACAACGATTTCAGCGAGATCGCCTGCGGCATCTCGGCAACCGGCACCAGCATCGGCACCAGCGCCGTGGAGGCGGGCGACAGAAAGGCGCGGGCCGCGCCGAACAGGGCGGCGATGGCAAAGATCAGTCGGTAATCCGGCGCCGGCATCAGCGCCACCGCGACCAGAGCGCCGACGCAGAACGTGTCGACCAATAGCGCCAGCACCACGATGGCCCGGCGCGAATGGCGGTCGGCCAGCGAGCCGGCCCAGAGCGTCAGGGCGAACATCGGCAGGAACTGCGCCAGCCCGACCAGCCCGACCAGAAAGGCGCTTTCCGAGATGGTCATGCTGGCGCGGCCCAGCCCGTAGATCTGCCAGCCGATGGTGATCGACTGGATTTGCGTCGCCATCTGCACAAAGAGCAGACCAAGCCAGTAAAGCCCGAAATCGCGGCGGCGAAAGAGAATCGAGGCGCCCATGGTCAGTCCTGCCCCTCGTCCAGACGGTAGTCGCGCCGCAGATCCGCCGTGGCCCGGGCCCAGTCGCTTTGCCGCGCGCGGTCGCGGTGCGCCTCGAAGTCGGCGCGGGTCTGAAAGCTTTCGTCCACGTCAAAGACAAGCGGATCGGCGCTTTGCGCGATCTTGAACGACAGGCACCCCGCGTCGGCCCGGCTGAGGCGCAGATGCGCGGGCAGGTGCAGCCGGACCGTCGCGGCCTCTTCGGCGGCGGCGCAGATCAGGCGCCCGGTCAGGCGGATCATCGCCGCACCCGGGGGCGGCAGGGGCAAGTGACCCCAGGGGCGCGGCGTGTCATTCCAGCTCGATCGTTCCCGGTGGTTTCGAGGTGCAGTCGTAGAACACCCGGTTGATGCCCTTGACCTCGTTGATGATGCGCGTCGCCGTCTCGCCCAGAAAGTCGTGGCTGAAGGGGTAATAGTCGGCGGTCATCCCGTCAACGCTGGTCACCGCCCGCAGCGCCAGCGCGTAATCATAGGTGCGCCCGTCGCCCATCACGCCGACCGTGCGCATCGGCAGGATCGCGGCAAAGGCCTGCCAGATCTCGTCATAAAGCCCGTGCTTGCGGATCTGGTCGATATAGACGGCATCGGCCCGGCGCAGGATGTCCAGCTTTTCGGCGGTGATTTCACCCGGGCAGCGGATGGCCAGGCCGGGGCCGGGAAAGGGGTGGCGGCCGATGAAGCTGGCCGGCAGACCCAGCTCGCGCCCCAGCGCGCGCACCTCGTCCTTGAACAACTCGCGCAGGGGCTCGACCAGCTTCAGCCCCATCTTTTCCGGCAGGCCGCCCACGTTATGATGGCTCTTGATGGTGACCGAGGGGCCGCCCGAAAAGCTGACGCTTTCGATCACGTCCGGATAAAGCGTGCCCTGCGCCAGGAATTTTGCCCCGCCCACGGCGGTTGCGTGCTTCTGGAACACCTCGATGAAGAGCCGTCCGATGGTCTTGCGCTTGACCTCGGGGTCGCTGACGCCTTCAAGCGCCCCCAGGAACAGGGCGCTTTCGTCGGCGTGGATCAGCGGCATGTTGTAATGGTCGCGGAACATGGTGACGACCTGTTCGGCCTCTCCCAGACGCAACAGGCCGTGATCGACAAAGACGCAGGTGAGCTGATCGCCGATCGCCTCATGGATCAGCACGGCGGCGACCGAGGAATCCACCCCGCCCGACAGCCCGCAGATCACCTTGGCATCGCCTACCTGCGCGCGGATGCGGGCAATCGCCTCGGCCCGGTAGGCGCCCATGGTCCAGTCGCCCTTGAACCCGGCCAGGCGGACAAAGTTTTCGTACAGCCGGGCGCCCTTGGGGGTGTGGTGCACCTCGGGGTGGAACTGGACCGCGTAAAAGCGGCGCGCGGGGTCGGCGGTGATGGCAAAGGGCGCGTTGGGCGAGGTGCCGTAAACCTCGAACCCCGGGGCGATGCGGCTGACGTGATCGCCGTGGCTCATCCAGACCTGCTCGGGGCCATCGGCAAACCAGCCGTCCAGCAGCGAAAGCCGCGCGTCGGTGGGGGTGACGCGGGCGCGGCCGAATTCGGCGGTGCCATGCCCGCCTTCGACCTTGCCGCCCAGACAATGCATCATCACCTGCTGGCCATAGCAGATCCCCAGGATCGGCACGCCAAGGTCAAAGACCCCCTCTGGCGGCATCGGCGCGCCGTCCTGATAGACCGAGGCGGGACCGCCGGAAAAGATCACGGCCCTTGGGGCGAAAGTCCGCAAAAAGGCGTCGTCGATCCGGTTGTAGGGGTGAATCTCGCAGTAGACGTTCAACTCGCGCAGACGCCGCGCGATGAGCTGCGTCACCTGAGAGCCGAAGTCGATGATGAGCAGGCGGTCATGGGTCTGGATCATGCCCCCCGCGTAGCTTTAGCCGCGCGAAACCGCAAGGGGGCGGGCCCGGAATCCCGTGCGCCCGGCTGCGCATGGCTGCGGGCGGCCGCCTGAGTCGCGCCGTCCGTCTGTCGCATAAGGCGCAGGCGCGTGTCGTTTTTGGCCTTCATCCGCCGTATTCCTTTGCCGCTCTCGCATCGCCACGGGGCATAACGGGGCCGAATACAGCATCGGAGACCAGCAATGAGCGATCAGGAACCAGTGCGCCGGCAGCGCGGCGGCGGCGGGGCGACGCGGCGGGCGGAACGCTCGGCCGTGTCCTTTGAAACCGCCGGCTACATCCGCCGCAACATCCCGAATTTCGAGATCCTCAACGACGAAGCGCTTGAGATCATCGAGCGCAACGCCGAGACGGTGCTGGAAGAGATCGGCGTGAATTTCCTGGAAAACCCCGAGGCGCTGGCCCTGTGGCGCGCGGCGGGGGCCGATGTGCGCGGCGAGCGGGTCCATATCCCGCGCGGCCTGGCCCGCGCGCTCTGCGCCCACGCGCCGCGCTCCTTTACCCAGCACGCCCGCAACCCCGACCGCAACGTCGAGATCGGCGGGCGCAACCTGGTGCTGGCCCCGGTCTACGGCCCCCCCTTTGTGCGCGACATCGAGGGCGGGCGCCGCTACGCCACGCTGGAGGATTTCCGCGCCTTCGTGAAGCTGGGCTACATGTCCAAGTGGCTGCACCATTCGGGCGGCACGGTCTGCGAGCCGACCGACGTGCCGGTGAACAAGCGCCATCTCGACATGCTGCTGGCGCATATGACCCTGTCGGACAAGCCCTATATGGGATCGGTCACCGAACCCAGCCGCGCGGCCGATTCGGTGGCGATGTCAAAGATCCTGTTCGGCGACGATTTCGTCGACCGGAACACGGTGATGACCAGCCTGATCAACATCAACTCGCCCATGACTTTCGACAGCATCATGATGGGCGCGCTCGAGGTCTATGCCAAGGCCGGGCAGGCGGCGATCGTCTCGCCCTTCATCGTCGGCGGCGCGATGGCGCCGGTCACGGTGGCCGGCACCCTGACCCAGGTCCTGGCCGAGGTTCTGGCCGGCGTCGCCTACAGCCAGTTGGTGCGCAAGGGCGCGCCGGTGATCTTTGGCGCCTTCGTCACCTCGATCGACATGAATTCGGGCGCGCCGACCTTTGGCACCCCCGAGGCCAGCCACATCACCTATGGCGCGGGGCAGTTGGCCCGGCGCCTGGGGCTGCCCTACCGGTCGGGCGGGTCGTTCTGCGGCTCCAAGCTGCCCGACGCGCAGGCGGCTTACGAGACCGCCAACAGCCTGAACATGGCGCTCTTGTCCGGCGTCAACTTCATGCTGCACGCCTGCGGCTGGCTTGAGGGGGGGCTGGTCAGCTCCTATGAAAAATTCGTGATGGACGCCGACCAGCTCGGCACGCTGCACCATCTGGCGCAGGGCATCATGATGGACACGAACGGCCAGGCGATGGACGCCATCCGCGAGGTCGGCCCGGGGGGCCACTACCTGGGATGCGAGCACACCCAGGCCAATTTCAAGTCAGCCTTCTGGCGCTCGGACCTCTTTGACTACAAGCCCTTCGAGACCTGGGCCGAAGAGGGCGCGCGCGACACCCAGACCCTGGCGGGCCTGCGCGTCAAGAAGCTGCTCGGCGACTATCAGGCGCCCGACCTGGACCCGGCCAAGCGCGAGGAACTGGACAGCTATGTTGCCCGCCGCAAAGCCGAAATGCCCGACGCATTCATCTGAATATCTTGAAGATGGAAACAATCAGGCCCGGAACGTCGGTTCCGGGCCTGATTGTTTCACATCGGACTGGTTCGCGGCAAAAGCCGGACCTCGCTGATCATCGCGATCAGAATTTCGATGTGACGGGCCACCGAATAGGCCGCGGCGCCGGCGCGGCGGTGCTCTTCAAGCCGCTCTTCCTCGCCGATCAGACGGGCCAGGGCGTGGTCGGCCGCCACGCCAGCACCCAGCAGGCGCTGCAAATCCCGCTCGCGGCGATAGTCCTGCAAGCCCAGGCGCGCCGCACGGATCAAGAGGCGCGGGCGGCGCAGATTGGCGATCAGGGCGTGAAAGTCGGTCATGGAAGCCTCCGGTTCTGGACGGCCCATCCTGCAACGATACAATCTGGCGTTGCGCAAGTCTCATTTTGATCGCGCGCACGTTATGCAAAAGTTTAGGAATTTAAACGAATTATAAAGAAACTGCGGCAAATTAACGTTCACGAAAGGTTTGTCGTCCGCCGCCCCTCCGAAAGGGCGACATCGGACGGAGCGAGTTCAGGATGAAGAGCAACCTCACCTGCGTTTCAGCCCTGCCCGGGTGGTTGCCCGAGGCGGTCCGGCTTTACCTCGATCACACCGACCAGGGCATCCCGCTGCGCGAGATCGCCCGCCGCGAGGGGCGGCACGCCTCGACCATCCTGCGCACCGTCCGAAGGTTCGAGAACCGCCGCGACGATCCCTTGATGGACGAGGCGCTGAGCGCCCTGACCCGAAGCGCGCCGGAGCCTGCGCGCCCCAGCCCCGGCCAAACCAGACCCGGCCCCGCCAGACCCGGAAAAAGGAAGATCCAACGATGTCCGCTCCTCTGCGCCACTCCGGCCCCCCGGCCGACGAAGCGACGATCCGGCGCGAAGGCCTGCGCGTTCTGCGCCGTCTGGCCGAACCCGGCGCGGTGCTGGCCATCGCTGCCGACATGGAAAAGGCGGCGGTGCTGCGCGCGTTTCCCGATGGCAAGTCGGCCCGCACCGCGGTGCTTGACCGCGCGGTGGCGCAGGCCTTTCTGCTCAAGGACTGGATCGCCTGCCGCAAGGCCGGGCGCATCGCGAGCTACGAGTTGACCCATGCCGGCCGCGCCGCCCTGCGCCGGATGATAGACGAAGAGGGCGCCGGCCCCGGTCTGGCCGAGGCGCCGATGGTCTTTGCCGGGCAGCACCGCACCTGGGCCGAGCGCGAGGTGTCCGAGGCCGGCGGCTCCCGGCGCGTCCGCTACAACAGCGCCGAAAGCCCGGTGGCGGTGCTGGGACGGCGCCGCGAAAAGGACGGCAGGCTGTTTCTTGAGGCCGAACTGGTCGAGGCGGCCGAGCGCCTGCGCGAGGATTTCGAGATCGCGCAGATGGGCCCGCGCGTCACCCAGAACTGGGAGCGGTTCCTGACCCCCGGCGACCGCGGCGCCTTCAAGCCCGATTCGGGCCTGGCCGAGGGTCCCTCGGCCGCCCGCGACCGCGTGGCGCTGGCGCTGCGCGACCTCGGGCCCGGTCTGGGCGATGTCGCGCTCCGCGTCTGCTGCTTTCTCGAAGGCATCGAGACGGCCGAACGGCGGATGGGCTGGGCGGCGCGGTCCGGCAAGATCGTGCTGCGCATCGCGCTGCAACGCCTGCGCCGGCACTATGACGAAACCTATGGCCGATCCGGACCGCTGATCGGCTGACGCCGCGCTCTGCCCATCCCCTGTGGACAAATATCCCACGGGGGAAGCCGCCCCGGATCCCGGGGCGGCGCGGGGGTGTGAAACCCCCGCCCTCGGGCCGCCTCAGGCCAGATCGAACCGGTCGTTCATCATCACCTTGGTCCAGGCGGCGACGAAATCGCAGGCAAAGCGCCCGGCGGCATCGTCGGTGGCATAGACCTCGGCGATGGCGCGCAGTTGCGAGTTTGACCCGAACACCAGATCGACCCGGCTTGCGGTCCATTTCAGCGCGCCCGTGGCACGGTCGCGCCCCTCAAAGTCCTCAGCCGCGTCCGAGGTTGGGGACCAGACCACATCCATGTCCATCAGAGCCGCGAAGAAATCGTTGCTCAGAACCCCGGGGCGGGCGGTCAGAACGCCCCGGTCGCCGCCGTCGGCATTGGCCCCCAGCGCCCGCATTCCGCCGACCAGCACCGTCATCTCGGGCGCGCTGAGGCCCAGAAGCTGGGCCTTGTCGACCAGAAGCTCTTCGGCCGAGATCGTGTAGCTGGCCTTCAGATGGTTGCGGAACCCGTCCGCCGCCGGCTCCAGCACCGCAAAGCTGTCGACATCGGTCTGATCCTGGGCCGCGTCGGTGCGGCCGGGGGCAAAGGGCACCTCCAGCGCATGGCCGCCGGCCCGTGCCGCCGCCTCGATGGCCGCAGCGCCGCCCAGCACGATCAGATCGGCCATCGAGACCTGCGCGCCGCCCCTGGCGTTGAACCGCGCCCGAACGGCCTCCAGCGCCGCCAGCACGCCGGCCAGTTCCGCCGGCCGGTTCACCGCCCAGTCCTTCTGCGGCGCCAGGCGCAGCCGGCCGCCGTTGGCCCCGCCCCGCTTGTCCGAGCCGCGGAAGGTCGAGGCCGAGGCCCAGGCCGCCCGCACCAGCGCGGCGATGGTCTGGCCCGAGGCCAGGATGTCGGCCTTGAGCGCCGCGATCTCGGCCGCGCCGATGATCCTGCCGGTGGCCTTGGGGATCGGGTCCTGCCAGATCAGGTCTTCGGCCGGAACCTCGGGGCCGAGGTACAGCGCCTTCGGCCCCATGTCGCGGTGGGTCAGCTTGAACCAGGCGCGGGCAAAGGCGTCGGCGAACAGCGCGGGGTCGGCGGCATAGCGCGCCGCGATCGGGCCATAGATCGGGTCCAGCTTCATCGCCATGTCGGCCGTGGTCATCATCGGCGGATGCTTTTTCGCCGGATCATGCGCGTCGGCGACCATGTCCTCGGGCGCGCAGTTCACCGGATGCCACTGCTGGGCACCCGCCGGGCTCTTGCCCAGCGTCCAGTCGTATTTGAACAGCACCTTCAGATAGCCCATATCCCAGGTGGTGGGGTTCGGCTTCCAGGCGCCCTCGATGCCCGAGCTGGTCGTGTGCCCCCCGACGCCGCTGCCATGGGCGTTCTTCCAGCCCAACCCCTGCTCTTCGATCGCCGCGCCCTCGGGCTCGCGCCCCACAAGCGCCGGATCGCCCGCGCCATGCGCCTTGCCAAAGGTGTGCCCGCCCGCGACCAGCGCCACGGTTTCCTCGTCGTTCATCGCCATCCGGCCAAAGGTCTCGCGGATGTCGCGGCCCGAGGCGACCGGGTCGGCAACGCCGTTCGGCCCTTCGGGGTTCACATAGATCAGCCCCATCTGCACGGCGGCCAGCGGGTTTTCAAGCTGGCGCTCGCCTTCGTAGCGCGCATCGCCCAGCCAGGTCTCTTCGGACCCCCAGTAGATGTCTTCCTCCGGCTCCCAGACATCGACGCGCCCACCGCCAAAGCCAAAGGTCTTCAGCCCCATCGATTCGAGCGCGGCATTGCCGGCCAGGATCATCAGGTCGGCCCAGGACAGGCTCTGGCCGTATTTCTTCTTGATCGGCCACAAGAGCCGCCGGGCCTTGTCAAGGTTCACGTTGTCCGGCCAGGAGTTCAGCGGCGCAAAGCGCTGCGTGCCGGTGCCGGCGCCGCCGCGCCCGTCGCCGGTGCGGTAGGTGCCGGCCGAATGCCAGGCCATGCGGATGAAAAGCGGCCCGTAGTGGCCCCAGTCGGCCGGCCACCAGGGTTTGCTGTCGGTCATCAGGGCGTAAAGGTCAGCCTTGACCGCCTTGAGGTCGAGCGCGCCGAAGGCGCTGGCATAGTCAAACCCCTCGCCCAGCGGATTCGCGCGCGGGGCATGCTGGTGCAGGATGCGCAGGTTGAGCTGGTTCGGCCACCAGTCGCGGTTTGACCTTGTGGCGTGGGAGGTGGTGCTGCCGGCGCCATGCATGACCGGGCATTTGCCGCCGCGCGACGTGTCGTTTCCGCTCATTGATCGTCTCCAGGTTTGATGGGTTTTGGCCGCAAGGGTGCGCTGGCGCGATGATATAGGCTGGCTGGCCGGGAAGCAAATGCGTTTGGAATGATTCTAAGGAATAGGCCCCTTTGATGGCAGAGGCCGAACGGCGTTTTCCGGGGTCTGCCTTGCCCCTGCGGCATGGCGCCATGATCCCGCCGCAGGGCTTGGCGCATTGCCAGGGGGGCGCGAGAGGTCTAAGAGGGGGGGGCCCTTGCAAGGTGGATCAGCCGTTGCGTGACCTCAAGCTTCCCGACCAGCGCCACCCCGAAAAGGCGCATCGCCCCGATCAGGACCAGCCGAAAAAGCCGGCCTGGATTCGCGTCAAGGCTCCGACCTCGGAAGGGTACCGCAAGACCCGCGACATCCTGCGCGAGAAAAAGCTGGTGACGGTCTGCGAAGAGGCGGGCTGCCCCAATGTCGGCGAGTGCTGGGCGCAGGGCCATGCCACCATGATGATCATGGGCGAGATCTGCACGCGCGGCTGCGCGTTCTGCAACATCGCCACCGGCAAGCCCGCCGCGCTTGACGGCTTCGAGCCCGGGCGCGTCGCCCATGCCGTGGCCGAGCTGGGACTGAACCATGTCGTCGTGACCTCGGTCGACCGCGACGATCTGGCCGACGGCGGGGCGGAGCATTTTGCCCAGACCATCCGCGCCATCCGCCACCGCGCCCCGGGCACCACGATCGAGGTGCTGACGCCGGATTTCCTGAAATGCGGGCCGCAGGCGCTGGAGACGGTGATTGCGGCGGGGCCGGATGTGTTCAACCACAATCTAGAAACCGTGCCGGGGCTTTATCCGACGGTGCGTCCCGGCGCGCGCTATTTCGCCTCGCTGCGCCTGTTGCAGCGCGCCAAGGAGATCGATCCGGCGATCTTTACCAAATCGGGCATCATGGTGGGCCTGGGCGAGGATCGGCAGGCGGTGTTGCAGGTGATGGACGACATGCGCGCGGCCGATGTCGATTTCCTGACCATCGGGCAATATCTGCAGCCCACGCCGAAACACCACCGGGTGGACCGGTTCGTGACGCCCGAGGAATTCGCCGACTACGAACGCGCCGCCTTTGGCAAGGGGTTCGGGATGGTGTCCGCCACCCCGTTGACGCGGTCAAGCTACCATGCCGGCGACGATTTCGCCCGCCTGCGCGCCGCGCGCCGCGAAAGGCTGGGGCGGGGGTAGGAGGGGCCGATCGGCCCCGGGCCGAGAAGGAAGGGCACGGCGTTTCCCCGCCCGTGTGGGAACGGACGTGGGTAAACCAGTTCCGCCTTCACAACAGAGGCCAGCGCCTGACCTGGCTGGCGCGAAGCGCCTGCCGGGGGAAGGGCAGGCGCTGGCCGAGGGCCTTTGGGGCCCTCGGCCGGGGATGGGGCTTGCGGCGCGCATGACCTCGGCGAAAGCCTCGGCCAAAGTCGGGCGGAGAAGGAAACGCACCGCGTTTCCCCGCCCGTGTGGGAACATGTCCGGGTGACCGGTTCCGCCCTCACACCAGAGGCCAGCGCCCGCCTGGGGGCGGGGCGGGCGC
>JBQTIT010000046.1:0-22547 GCA_052387855.1 Paracoccaceae bacterium | reverse complement strand
AAAGGAAAACGCACTGCGTTTTCCCGCCCGTGTGGGAACGCATCCGGTAGACCGGTTCCGCATTCGACCGATAGGCCAGCGCCCGACCCGGCGGGAGCGGAGCGCCCGCCAGGGGCGGGGCGGGCGCGGGCCGAGGGCCTTTGGGGCCCTCGGCCGGGGATGTTGATGGGCCTTCGCATGACCTCGGCGATAGCCTCGGCCAAAGTCGGGCGGAGAAGCGAAGGAATTGCCTTTCCCCACCCGTGTGGGATCGGCCAAAGTATACCGGTTCCGCCCTCACACCAGAGGCCAGCGCCTGACCTGGCTGGCGCGAAGCGCTTGCCGGGGGAAGGGCAGGCGCTGGCCGAGGGCCTTTGGGGCCCTCGGCCGGGGATGGGGCGGGCGGTATCGCATGACCTCGGCGATGGCCTCGGCCAATTCGGGCGCCGCCGGGGCCATCCCATGTGCAACCGGGCCGAAGCCCCACCTATCGCCGCGCCTGCGCTACTGCTCGTTCTGCGACACCCCGACCAGATCGCCGCCGGCCTTCCGAACCAGCCCGGACGGCGCGACGCCCATTGGCCAGCGCGCGCCCAGTAGCCGGCCCCGCGCGATGCGCGCGATGGTCACGGCGTCGGACTGGTTGCCGCCCAGAACGTGGAAATGCGTGGTGTCCTCGGCCCAGCAGAACCCGACATGGCCCGCCCAACCCTGGGGCGTCCCGCGCCAGAACACCAGCACCGCGCCGACCTGGGGCTGAACCGGGCGGCCGAACTTCAGCCACTGGCGCGCGCCCAGCGGCTGGGCCGGCAAGGGCTCGTCCGGCAGGCTGGCGCCCAGACAATGGGCCACGAAGAGCCCGCACCAGGGCACCTCGTCGGCCTCATAGGCAATGTCGGCCCCCTCAGCCCAGGACAGGATCGTCCGGGAATTGCCGGGGCCGGGGACCTCGGCCGTGCCGACCAGACGCCGCGCCTCGGCCAGCCAGGGCAGCGCGGCCGAGACGGCGCCGGGCGCCAGCGGGCTCGGATGCGCCCCGCCCGCAAGCGCCGCCTGGGTGCGCGGCCCGGCGATGCCGTCGGCGCGCAGCTTCATCCGGCGCTGAAAGGCGCGGATCGCCTTGCGGGTGCGGGGGCCGGCGACCCCATCCAGCGGGCCGGGATCGAACCCGGCACGAAGCAGCGCCTGCTGCACCTCGAGAATGGTCATCGCCCGATCCTCCTGCC
Source organism: Paracoccaceae bacterium (assembly GCA_052387855.1). GTDB lineage: Bacteria > Pseudomonadota > Alphaproteobacteria > Rhodobacterales > Rhodobacteraceae > CAIYZT01. The sequence continues at coordinate 21,342 of JBQTIT010000046.1, read as the reverse complement.
TGGGACACAGGCGGGAAGTCTTGACCCAAGGCGGAAGGATCGACTTAACCCGGCGCGCGCTGCCGGCGCGATCAGCCGCCGGGCGCGGGCGCCATCAGCGCGTCCAGAAGGACCAGCGTCTCGGGCGCGTCCCATTCGGCGTGGCCGATCAGGCGCGCCACCTCTTGCCCCGCAGGATTCAGGATCAGCGTGACCGGCAGCGCCAGCACCCCGGCGGCGGCGGACAATTCGCGCGACGGATCGCGCAGGGAGGTGATGCCGGTGATGCCGGCCTCTTGCCAGAACCGCGCAATCCCCGGCACCGGGTTCGGCCCGCTCGCGACCGGCAGCACCACAAGCCCCGGACGCGCCGCTTGCAATCGGTCCAGCGAGGGCATCTCCACCCGGCAGGGCGCGCACCAGGTGGCCCAGAAGTTCAGCACCACCCATTTGCCCCGGTGCGCCGCCAGCGAGGCCGGCGCGTCGTCAAGCGTCAGAAGCGCGGCGTCGGCCAGATCGCGCGGCGGATCGGTCAGCACCATCTTCTGCATCTGGCCGGTCAGGAGCGCCGACAGATCCGCCGCCGGCGCCTGATTTGCACTGAGGGCAAAGAGCGCATAAAGAGCAGCGGCGGCCGCAAGAGCAAACGTCTTCATCCCCGGGGGTCCTTCATGTCCGACGCATCCAAACCCGCCGCAAATGCCATGTGGGGCGGGCGTTTCGCCGAAGGACCGGACGCGATCATGACGGCGATCAACGCCTCGATCGGGTTCGACCAACGGCTCTACGCCCAGGACATCGCGGGCAGCCGCGCCCATGCGGCGATGCTGGCCGCGCAGGGCATCATCAGCAGTAGCGATGCCGGGGCGATCGGGGAAGGCCTGCTCACGGTCTTGTCAGAAATCGAGAGCGGCAGCTTTGTCTTTTCCACCGCGCTGGAGGATATCCACCTCAACGTCGAATCCCGCCTGACGGCGCTGATCGGCGAGCCGGGCAAGCGGCTGCACACCGCCCGCTCGCGCAATGACCAGGTGGCGGTGGATTTCCGCCTTTGGGTGCGGGACCAGTGCGATGCGGCCATCGCCGGGCTGGAGGCGCTGATGCGCGCTTTCCTGGCCCAGGCCGAGGCGGGGGCCGACTGGGTCATGCCCGGCTTCACCCATCTGCAAACCGCCCAGCCGGTGACCTGGGGTCACCACATGATGGCCTATGTCGAGATGTTCGCCCGCGACCGCGCGCGGTTCGAAGATGCCCGCCGGCGGATGAACGAATGCCCGCTGGGCGCGGCGGCGCTGGCCGGCACCTCGTTCCCGATCGACCGCGAGATGACGGCGCGGGCGCTAGGCTTTGACAGGCCGACGGCCAACAGCCTCGACTCGGTCTCGGACCGCGATTTCGCGCTCGAATTCCTGTCCGCCGCCAGCATCTGCGCCATGCACCTGTCGCGCTTTGCCGAAGAGCTGGTGATCTGGTCCTCGGCCCAGTTCCGCCTTGTGCGCCTGTCGGACAAATGGACCACCGGCAGCAGCATCATGCCGCAAAAGAAGAACCCCGACGCGGCCGAGCTTTTGCGTGCCAAGCTGGGGCGCATTCTGGGGGCGACGGTGGCGCTCTTCACAGTGATGAAGGGTCTGCCGCTGACCTATTCCAAGGACATGCAAGAGGACAAGGAACAGGTCTTTGACGCCGCCGACACGCTGATGCTGGGTCTGGCCGCGATGACCGGCATGGTCGGCGATCTGACCGCGAACCGCGACGCGCTGAAGGCCGCCGCCGCCTCGGGCTTTTCCACGGCCACGGACCTGGCCGACTGGCTGGTGCAGCGCCTTGGCCTGCCGTTCCGGCAGGCGCATCACATCACCGGCGCCCTGGTCGCCCTGGCCGAACGGCAGGGGTGCGATCTGCCGGACCTGACGCTGGACGAGATGCGCGCGGCCCATCCGGGCATCACGGCGGATGTCTACAGCGTCCTGGGGGTCGAAAACTCGGTCCGCTCGCGCACCAGCTACGGCGGAACCGCGCCGGATCAGGTGCGCGCGCAGATTTCGCGCTGGCAAGCCGCGCTGGGCTGAGGCAGCCTTGAGCGGCAGATCGGAGATCGTGATGCCCAAGATCGGACGCGCACTGCCCCCGGCCCTTGCCCTGCTTCTTGCCCTTGCCGCCTGCGGGGTCGAGGGACCGCCGCAGCCGCCCCAGGCGCAGGGGCTGACCGTGGGCGGCACCCTGACTTTTGGCGTCGGCGCGTCCGGCGGCTGACGCTAAAGCTAAAGCATGTCTGCTTCGTGGTGAATCGAAATTCGCTGCCTCTCGCTTGCGCTTGAACGCGCATTTCGATGGCCGGGTTTCAATGGGAACCAGACACGCTCTATAGCGCCAGCCCGGCCATGCGCGCGCCCGACAACAGGTCGGCGGCCACATGATGCGCCCAGCGCCCGGTCGCGGGCAACAGGTCAGGCACCTGCACCACGGTGCAGCCGGCGCGGTGCGCGGCCTCGGCGCCGACCTCGCTGTCTTCAAAGACCAGACAGCGCGCGGGCGCCAGGCCCAGCCGCGCCGCCGCCAGCAGATAGGGCTCGGGCGCCGGCTTGGCCTTGGTCACGTCGTCAACCGTCACCACCTCGCGAAAGTGAGGCGCCAGACCCGCCACAGCCAGCTTTCGGTGCGCCTCTGCCCGCCCCGAAGAAGTGACAAGCCCCAGCGGCAGATGCGCCGTGGCCCGGATCAGCTCCATCGAGCCGGGCTTGAGCGGCAGGTTGATCGCGGTCGCCTCGCGGAACAGCGCGTTCCAGGTCTCGTCCAGCGCGGCAAGGTCCAGCCCGGGATGCCGGGCACGAATGGTCTGGCGCGTCGAGGCATGATCCTTGCCGATCAGGCTGTGCATGAAGGCCGCGCTGGCCTCCAGCCCCAGGGCGCCAAAGGCGGCCTGACCCGTGCTCAGCGCCACCGTTTCGGTGTCGATCAGGGTGCCGTCCAGATCAAAGAGCAGCGCGTCGAACATCTTGGCTTCCAACCGGGGGGCCGGCCCCAGGGCCGGGATCACGTCTCGCCCAAGGCCATAGCCTATCCGAGGTCAAGGCGAAAGCGCCGGAAACCGCCCTCGGTCAGATCAAGCGGGCTGAGCCTGCCCTGGTCCTGCGGCGCGATATGCGCCCCGGCCTCGGCTGCCGAATGGAAGGTGACGCTGGTGCCCGGCATCGGTACGAACCCCCAGGCGCCCTCGTCCGAGCTGGCGGGGTCAAGCCGGCCCAGCGCTGCGACATGCGCCGCGAGGATCGAGCGGATCGCCTCGCCGCCGCGCAGGATCGCCCGGCTGTCCTGAGCCCCCGGATAGCCGCCGCCGCCGCCAAGCCGGTAGCTGTTCGAGGCCAGAACGAACAGCGCGGCTGGATCGATGGGACCGCCGGCGTGGCGCACATCGCGCAGTCGCCGCGCCGCCGGATCGGTCAGCCTGCCGGTCACATCGTACCGCGACGGGCCCGACAGATCGAACCGGTAGCTGAGCCCATGGATCATGTCGAAGTCGAATCCGGGCATCGCCGCGTTGATCAGCTCTGCATCCCGCGCGCCGGGCATGATGGTGCAGAACTGCGCTGCCGCACGTTCAAGCCATTCGACCACCTCGGCGCCGGTCAGCAGGAATCCGACCGGAGTGTTGGGAAATGAATAAAGATCGGCGATATTGCGCAGGGAAATGGGCCCAGTTGGCACAAAAGTGTAATTTCCCGGCCCGCTGCGCCCGCCGCTGCGAAAGGGCGCCGCCGCCGAAAGCACCGGAAGCCCGTCCCAGGGCGTTCCGCGCAGGGCACGGCGCAGATATTCGGCCTGGGCCTGGGCGACCAGGCTGACGGCGGCGCTGGGCCGGGCCAGCGCAAAGTAGGAATGCAGCGGCGCCCCGATGTCCCCGATGCGCCGCCGGGCCCAGCGGCGGGTCAAGGCATGGGCGGGCAGGGCGATCTGGCGGATCGCTCGTCCTCTTTGACGGCGGCGCGGATGCGCCCTGCGGGGCCGCGCCGGTAGACCGCGCGCAGCGTCGCCTGCCGGCCCTCGACCGTCCAGCCGCCGGTGGCGCCGGGGCGCAGGTCAAGGTCGATCAGACCAAGGTGCGAGCCGTTGAAGCCAGGCATCACCACCGGCTTGCCGAACACCATGCCGCGCGCGGGGTCCAGATGGGGCGCGGGGGCAAAGTCGGGGCCGGGAAAGGTGGTGTGGATGTGGCCGGCGACAAGGGCATCGAACGCCAGCTCCTTCGCCAGATGGACGACGCTGTTTTCATGATCGCGCGAGCTGGATTCCTCGCCCAGCCCCGAATGGGCCAGTGCGACCACCAGATCGGCGCCCCTGCCGCGCAACTCGGCCAGATGATGCGCCGCCGCTTCGTGCATCCCGCGCACCGAGAGCCGCCCTTTGAGCACATGGTTTTCCCAGTTCACCACCTGCGGCGGGGTCAGCCCGACCAGCCCGATCCGCAGCGGCCGCGCGGCCTGGCCGGGCAGGGCGATCATCCGCTCGACCAGCAGGCTGGGCTGGCACAGGGTGCTGTCCGCGGCCAGGTCTGGTCCGCGCGCGGTCAGGATGTTGGCCGACAGCGGGGCAAAGCGCGCGCCGGCCAGCGCGCCTTGCAGAAACTCCAGCCCGTGGCTGAATTCGTGATTGCCAAGGCAGGCCGCCGCATAGCCCAGATGGTTCATGGCGGCGATCATCGGATGCGGCGTGTCCTTGCGCATCGCTGCCGTCTCGGCGATCAGATCGCCGATCGGACTGCCTTGCAGGAAGTCGCCGTTGTCCACCAGAATGCTGTGCTCGACCTCGGCCCGCGCCTGCGCGATCAGCCCGGCCAGCAGCGACAGCCCGCGCAGGCGCGAGGGGCGGTCGGTGTAATAATCCCATGGCAAAAGGTGCATGTGGATGTCCGACGTGGCCAGGATGCGCAGACGGACGCAACCCGTGGGCGGAGCGGGCGGCAGGGAATTTGCCGGATCGGGTCTGCTGCCGAAAGCGGGTCTGTCCATGCGGTCCTCGTGTCGGCGGCCCTGTTCTGGCCGGAGCGACAGATGCGATCTTTCACCTTTTGGATTTGCGGCCTAGACTGACCAAAAGGTCAAGAAGGCATATTCCCGCGAGGGTTGCAATTCTGCCGCAAGGATCATGCCACGGGGGAGAAGGGTGTCGCATGTGATCGCAGCTTTCGCCGCCGGCGGGGTCGAGCGGCAGGCCGCGCGGCGGCGTGGGATGGCGGCGGCCGGCCCGCTGGCGCCGGGCGCGCGGGTGCTGGGGCTGTGGAGCGGGCAGATTCCCCTCGGCGCCGATGGCGCGCTTGTGCTGACCGGCGCGGGCGCGGCTGCCGAGGCGGCCGAGCTGGTCTATCTCGGCCGCGCCGGAGCGCTGGGCGAGGTGCTGGCCCTTGATCTGGACCCGGACGAACCTGCGCCGCCCTTGCCCCCGGGCGCGGCCTGGAGCGATCTTCGCCAGATCATGGCGCAGCTTTCGGCGCCGGAGGCCGAGCTTGCGGCCACGGCCAAGGCGGTGCTGTCCTGGCACCGCACGCACCGCTATTGCTCGGCCTGCGGCCAGCCCTCGCGCATGGCCGAGGCGGGCTGGCAGCGCCGTTGCCCCGCCTGCGGAACCGCGCATTTCCCGCGCACCGATCCGGTGGTGATCATGCTGGTCACCCGGGGCGAGCGGCTGTTGCTGGGACGCAGCCCCGGCTGGCCCGAGGGGATGTATTCCACCCTCGCCGGCTTCATGGAACCGGGCGAGACGGTCGAGGCCGCCGTGCGCCGCGAGGTGGCCGAAGAGACCGGGATCGTGGTGGGCGAGGTGCGCTATGTCTCCTCGCAGCCCTGGCCCTTTCCGGCCTCGCTGATGCTGGGCTGCCATGGCACGGCGCTGAGCGAGGCCATTACCCTCGATCCGGTGGAACTGGAGGATGCGCTGTGGCTGACGCGGCAGGATATGGTCGCGGTGCTTGCCGGGCAGCATCCGCGCGTCAGGGCGCCGCGGTCCGGATCCATCGCGCATGCCCTGCTTGTCAACTGGCTTGCGGATCGAATCCGTTAGCAGATAGGGTCCGGGACGATCCGACAGACAAGGGCGCCGGCACGCGGAATGAAGTTGTCATGCAAACAGGATCTGGATGTGCCGGCGGCTTTCGTGCTGGCCCAGATCACCGATTTCGACGGCTGGGAGCGTGCCGCCATGCGCCGCGGCGTCGAGATCGAGCGTTCGGCCGGGCCTGCCGCGCCGGGGCTGTCCTGGGCGACGAGCCTGCGCTACCGCGACCGTGACCGCAAGGTCCGGATCGGGCTTGAGCAGCTCTCCGCAGACGGTCTTGTCGGCTTTTCCATCGACTCCGCGCCGGCCGGCGGCACGCTGGATGTCGAGATTGTCCCGATGTCCAGCGCGCGCTCGCGCCTGCTGATCCGGATTGAGATCAAGCCAAAGACCTTTGCCGCCCGGCTGTTCGTGCAGTCGCTGAGGCTGGCCCGGTCGCGCGTGGAGCGAAAGCTCGACCAGCGCGCCAAGGCTCTGGCAAAAGAGATCGAGACGCGGTTCAGGGCCCGGACCAAGCTGCGCGCGCTGTAGAGGCCGCGCGGATCAGCCGCGCCGGCGGTCGGCCGGATAGACCCCGAGGATCGACACCTTGGTGGTGAAATAGCGCAGCTCGTCCAGTGCCAGCCTGACATTGGAATCTTCGGGGTGGCCCTCGATGTCGGCGTAGAACTCGGTGGCGGTAAAGGTGCCGCCGACCATGTAGCTTTCCAGCTTGGTCATGTTCACCCCGTTGGTGGCAAAGCCGCCCATCGCCTTGTACAGCGCCGCAGGAATGTTGCGCACGCGAAAGGTGAAGCTGGTGATCATCTGCGCGGCGCGGCGGCTGTGGTCGGCCTGCCGCGACATCACCAGAAAGCGGGTGGTGTTGTTCTTGTGGTCCTCGATTTCGGCCGCGATGACGTCAAGGCCATAGATCCTGGCCGCAAGCTTGCTGGCCAGCGCCGCGCGGGTCGGATCGCCCGCCTCGGCGACCTCGCGCGCGGCGCGGGCGTTGTCGGAGCTGACGCAGCCGCGAATCCCGTGGGTTTTCAGGAACCCGGCGCATTGCGGCAGGATCACCACATGGCCATGCGCCTCGCGCACCTGCTCCAGCCGGGCGCCCCTGACGCCCAAGAGGTTGACATGGACGCGCACAAAGGCCTCATCCACGATATGCAGCCCGGCCTTGGGCAAGAGGCTGTGAACATCCGCGACGCGGCCATAGGTCGAGTTCTCGACCGCGAGCATGCCCAGATCGACCTCGCCGCTCTGGGTCTTTTCCACGACCTCTTCAAAGGTCAGGCAGGGAACGGGTTCGAAATCGGGGCGGGCCTGCTGGCAAGCCTGATGGGAATAGGCCCCGAGTTCGCCCTGAAATCCGATCCGATGCGCCATCTGGGGACACTCCGCCGCAAATTCCCGCCAGCAGGGGCGATTGGTCGCGCATGTACACCTTGAAACCGGATGGGGGAAGCGGATAGATACCGCCCAACCGGGCGACAGGGAAAGGCGCGATATGTTCGACACGATGACTTTGACCAAGGGCATTGCGGCCGTCTGCGGATCGCTGCTGGTCTACCTTTTCGCCTCGTGGGCGGCTGAGGCGATCTATTCCACCGCGCCCGCGGGCGGGCATGGCGGCGAAGAGGTCGCGCAGGCCTATACGATCGACACCGGCGCGTCTGAGGAAGTGGCCGCAGAAGAGGGTCCGGACTTTGCCACCCTTCTGGCCTCGGCCGATGTGGCGGCGGGTGAGAAGGTGTTCGGCAAGTGCAAGGCCTGCCACAAGATCGACGGCGGCAAGGGCACGGGTCCCTACCTGAACGGGGTGGTGGGTCGGAACCATGGCGCGGTCCCGGACTTTGCCTATTCCGAGGCGCTGGCTGCGCTGGCCTCGGCGCCCTGGACGCCCGAGGAGCTGAACGATTTCCTGACCAACCCCAAGGCCTATGCGCCGGGGACCAAGATGTCGTTCGCCGGCCTGCCCAAGGCCGAGGACCGCGCCAATGTCGTGGCCTATCTGGCGACGTTGAACTGAGGTGGCACAGGGCCTGGCGGAAATCGCTGCCGCGCTTCGCGCGATGTCCGGCGCGGATGGTTCCGTGAAACCCCGAACCCCGCAAAGGCGCCCCGGACAGCCATCGCCCTTTGACCCAACAACCCCGCCCCGGGCTTGACCCGGGGCCCCGGATCAGGTCCGGGGCGGGGGTTTGGGCGGCCCTCCGCCCAAGCGGCACAGGGTCTCGCGGGATCGGACATCGCGGCCGCGCGCCGCGCGAAGGAGCGAGGGCCGGGGTGGATGGTTCCGGGAAACCCCGAACCCCTCAAAGGCGGCCCTGACCGCCATCGCCCTTTGACCCAAGAACCTCGCCCCGGGCCTGACCCGGGGCCCCGGATCAGGTCCGGGGCGGGAGTTTGGGGCGGCCCGGACCGCCATCGCCCGTCCCTCCAACAACCCCGCCCTTGATCACGTCCGGGGCGGGTGATCTCGGCAGACGGCCCTCCGCCTCGCCCGGGCGCGCCCTTTGCCCCTCATTTTCCTTGCGCCAGAGATTGTGACGTGGACAAATCCGGATTCAGCGTAAATTGATCAGGAGCCGCCGGCGAACGGCGCAGCCAAGGGGAGATCGTCATGCCAATCCGGACCGCTTCGCAGACCAGACCAGCCGCCTTCGCCCCCGCAGCCCGAGCGCTTGGCGCGGGGCTGATGATCGCCTTCGGCCTGGCCCCCCTTGCCGCGCGGGCGCAAGAGGTGGTCGTCAGCCACGGCATCTCGACCTTCGGCAATCTGGCCTATCCGGCCGACATGACGCATCTGGCCTATGCCAACCCCGATGCCCCCAAGGGCGGCGAGTTCTCGATGGCCACGTTCGGCACCTTCGATTCGCTCAACCCCTATTCGATCCAGGGCTCGCCCGCCGCCCTCGCCTCGGCGCCCTTTGAATCGATCCTGACCGGCACCCTGGACGAGATCGGGGCCAGCTACTGCTTTCTCTGCACGACCATGGAATACCCCGCCGACCGGTCCTGGGTGATCTTCAACCTGCGTCAGGACGTGAAATTCTCCGACGGCAGCCCCCTGACGGGCGAGGATGTGATCTTCAGCTACGACCTCTTCCGCGACAAGGGCATCCCCGAGTTTCGCGCGATCTTCAACGACCAGGTCGCCTCGGCCGAGCTTTTGGACCCCTACCGGGTCAAGTTCACCTTTACGCCCGGCATTCCCACGCGCGACCTGCCGGCCACGGTGGGTGGGTTGACGGTATTCTCCAAGGCGGATGTCACCGGCAAGGGCCGCGATCTGGAAGCGGCCAGCATGGAAAGCTTTGTCGGCTCGGGCGCCTATCTGGTCGAAACGGCCAAGCCGGGCGAGCAGATCGTCTACCGCCGCAATCCCGACTACTGGGGCAATGCGCATCCGATGAACATCGGCCAGAACAATTTCGACACCATCCGGATCGAATACTTCGCCGATCCGACCGCCGCCTTCGAGGCGTTCAAGTCGGGCGTCTATACCTTCCACCGCGAAACCTCGTCCAAGCAGTGGGCGACGGGCTATGAATTTCCCGCCCTCACCGACGGCTGGGTCAAGCAGGAACAGATCGCCAACGGCAACATGCCGCGCCCGCAGGCCTTTCAGATCAACCTGCGCAAGGAGCGGTTCCAGGACCCAAGGGTGCGGCAGGCCCTGGGCCTGATGTTCAACTTCGAATGGTCGAATCAGACGCTGTTCTACGGGCTTTACGGCCGAGTGAACTCGATCTTCCAGCAGACCGCGATGGAGGCGGTCGGGCCGGCCGGCCCAGAGGAGGCCGCGATCCTGCAACCGCTCGTCGACGAAGGGCTTTTGCCCGCCAGCATCCTGACGGACGCGGCCGTCGTCGCGCCGGTTTCGGACGCCGCCAGCCAGCTTGACCGGGGCAACCTGCGCCAGGCCTCGGCGCTGTTGGACGAGGCCGGCTGGCTGGTTGGCGACGACGGCATCCGCCGCAACGCCGCAGGCGAGACGCTGCGGGTCGAGATTGTCGAGGCCAATCCCGCGTTCGAGCGCATCATCAACCCCTATGTCGAGAACCTCAAGGCGCTGGGGGTCGATGCCGTCCTGACCATGGTCGACGCGGCCCAACTGAGCGCGCGGACCGAACCGCCGACCTTTGACTTTGACATGATCGTGCAGGGCGCGATCAACTCCTACGAGCCGGGGGCGGGGATGAAGCAGGGCTATGCCTCGGAAACCCGCGACAATTCCACCCGCAACATGGCCGGGGTGGCCGACCCGGCGGTCGACCGTCTGCTGGATGGCGTGGTTGCCGCCACGACGCGCGAAGAGCTGGACGTCGCTTCGCGGGCGCTGGACCGCGTGCTGCGGCACATCCGGTTCTGGGTGCCGCAGTGGTACAACCCGAATTACTGGGTCGCCACCTGGGACATCTACGGCCGCCCCGAGGCGCCGCCGAAGTACGATCTCGGCCAGCTTTCGGTCTGGTGGTACGACGCGGACAAGGCCGACAGGCTCAAGGCGGCCGGGGCGCTCAAATAGGGCATGGCCGCCTATATCCTGCGCCGCCTGCTGCTCGTGATCCCGACGCTGTTCGGGGTCATGGTCATCAACTTTGCCCTGACCCAGTTCGTGCCCGGCGGGCCGATCGATCAGGTGATCGCGCGGGTGCAGGGGGACGGCGACAGCATCGAGGCGCTGACCGGCGCGGGGGGCGATCCGGGCATCGAAGAGGACAAGGGCAAGAGCGCCTATATCGGCGCGCGCGGCCTGCCGCCCGAATTCATCGACAAGCTTGAGGTCGAGTTCGGCTTTGCCCGCATCGTTTGCGCGCCGGGCTTTGCCGGCGAGCCCAGCCTCAAGGACCCGGCCTGCGCCAAGGAGATGATCGGCGCCTTTGACCGGTTCTGGATCATGATGGGCAAGTATGTCCGCTTCGACTTTGGCGAAAGCTATTTCCGCAACATCGGGGTGTTCGAGCTTGTGGGCGAAAAGATGCCGGTGTCGATCACGCTGGGCCTGTGGTCGACGCTGATCGCCTACATCGTCTCGATCCCGCTGGGCATCCAAAAGGCGGTGCGGGACGGCTCGCGGTTCGACAACTGGACCACGGGGGTGATCGTGGCGGCCTATGCCATCCCTTCGTTCCTGTTCGCCGTCCTGCTGATCGTGGTCTTTGCCGGCGGCAGCTACTGGCAGATCTTTCCGCTGCGGGGGCTGACCTCGGACGGTTCGGAAAGCTGGTCCCTGGCCGCGCGTTTCGCCGACTATCTGTGGCACATCACCCTGCCGGTGACGGCGATGCTGATTTCCAGCTTTACCACGCTGACACTCTTGACCAAGAACAGCTTTCTGGACGAGATCCGCAAGCAATACGTCATGACCGCCCGCGCCAAGGGCCTGAGCGAGCCGCGCGTGCTGTACGGACATGTCTTTCGCAACGCCATGCTGATCGTGATCGCGGGCTTTCCGGGGCTGTTCATCTCGGTCTTTTTCGGCTCCAGCCTGCTGATCGAGACGATCTTCTCGCTCGACGGGTTGGGCCAGCTTGGCTATCGCTCGGCGGTGGAGCGGGATTATCCGGTGGTTTTCGGCACGCTCTTTGCCTTTGGCCTTCTGGGGCTGGTGATGGGGATCCTGTCGGATCTGATGTATGCCTGGGTCGATCCGCGCATCGACTTCGAAAGCCGGGGCTAGGGATGCGCCTTTCCGCCCTCAATCAGCGCCGGTGGCGCAATTTCCGGGCGAACGGCCGCGCCTTCTGGTCGCTGGTCCTGCTGGGGGCGCTTTATGTCCTGTCGCTCGGGGCTGAGCTGATCGCCAACGACAAGCCGCTGTTGGTCAGCTACCGGGGCGATCTGCGCGCGCCGTTCCTGTTCTTTTATTCCGAGCAAGACTTTGGCGGCGATTTCCGGACCGAGGCGGTCTATCCCGATCCGGTGGTGCAATGCCTGATCCTGACGGGCGGGCTGGTGGCCTGTCTGGACGACCCCGCGCCGGTGATCCAGGCGGCAAAGACCGGTGTCTGGCCGGATGGGGCGGCCCCGGAGGGGTTTGACAAGGGATTCATCCTTGGGGCGCCGATCCCCTACAGCTACACCACGATCAACAACATTGGCACCGCCGCGCCCTCGGCCCCGGACGGCAATCACCTTTTGGGCACCGACGACACCGCGCGCGATGTGCTGGCCCGGGTGATCTACGGCTTTCGGCTGTCGATCAGCTTTGCGCTGATCGTTTCGGTCCTGACCTCGGTCATCGGCATCGTCGCCGGGGCGGTTCAGGGCTTTTTCGGCGGCCTGACCGACCTCTTGTTCCAGCGGGTGATCGAGATCTGGGGGTCAACCCCGATGCTGTACGTCATCATCATCGTCGCGGCGATCTGGCAGATGAATTTCTGGCTGCTGGTTGGCCTGTCGGTGCTGTTCGGCTGGATGGGGCTGGTGGGCGTGGTGCGGGCCGAGTTCCTGCGCGCGCGAAACTTTGAATACGTCCGCGCGGCGCGGGCGCTGGGGGTCACGGACACGAAAATCATGTTCCGGCATGTCCTGCCCAACGCGATGGTCGCGACGCTGACCATGCTGCCCTTCGTGATCACCGGCGCGATCGGATCGCTGGCTTCGCTGGACTACCTCGGCTTTGGCATGCCGTCGTCCGCGCCCTCGCTGGGCGAGCTGACCCAGCAGGCCAAGCAGAACCTTCAGGCGCCCTGGCTGGCCTTTACCGCCTTTTTCACCTTTGCCACCATGCTGGCGCTGCTGGTCTTCATCTTTGAAGGCGTGCGCGACGCCTTTGATCCGCGAAAGACCTTTGCATGAGCCTTTTGCAGATCCGCGATCTGTCGATCACCTTCCGGCAGGACGGCAGGCAGGTGCGGGCGGTCCGCGGCATCAGCCTGGACATGGCCAAGGGCGAGACGCTGGCGCTGGTGGGCGAAAGCGGGTCGGGCAAGTCGCTGACCGCGCTGTCAACCGTGCGCCTGGTGCCCGACACGGCCGAGGTCACGGGCCGGGTGCTGTTCAAGGGGCGCGATACCCTGCCCATGCCGCAAAAGGCGTTGCAGGGCCTGCGCGGCAATGAGATCAGCTTTGTGTTTCAAGAGCCGATGACCTCGCTCAACCCCTTGCACACGATCGAGAAACAGCTTGGGGAAAGTCTGCTGCTGCACGGGGGGCTGCGCGGGCCGCAGGCGCGGGCGCGGAGTATCGAGCTTTTGACCAAGGTCGGTATCGACGCGCCGGAAAGCCGTCTGGGCTCTTACCCGCACCAGCTTTCGGGCGGGCAGCGGCAGCGGGTGATGATCGCGATGGCGCTGGCCAACGGGCCAGAGCTATTGATCGCGGACGAGCCGACAACCGCGCTGGATGTCACCATCCAGGCGCAGATCCTTGACCTTCTGGTCGACCTCAAGCGGTCCGAAGGCCTGAGCCTTTTGTTCATCACCCACGATCTGACCATCGTGCGGCGCATCGCCGACCGGGTGGCCGTGATGAAGGAGGGCGAGATCGTCGAGACCGGCCCTGTGGCCGATGTCTTTGCCGCCCCGCGCCATCCCTATACCCGCACGCTGCTGGCGGCAGAGCCGCAGGGCCGGCCCGCGCCGGTGCCCGAGGGGGCGCCAGTGGTGCTGTCGGCCGAAAGCCTGCGTGTGTGGTTCCCGCTGCAACGCGGCCTGCTGCGCCGCACGGTCGGACATGTCAAGGCGGTGAACGCGGCCAGTCTTGACCTGCGCCGGGGCGAGACGCTGGGGATCGTGGGGGAAAGCGGGTCGGGCAAGACCACGCTGGCGCTGGCGCTTTTGCGTCTGGTGCCGTTTCAGGGCCGGGCGGTGTTTCTGGGGCAGGACCTTGCCGGCCTGCAACGCGATGCGCTGCGCAGCCTGCGGCGCGACATGCAGATCGTCTTTCAGGACCCTTTCGGCAGCCTCTCGCCCCGGATGACGGCCGAAGAGATCATCGCCGAGGGGCTGGGCGTGCACGGGCTGGAGCCCGGCCGCGACCGGCGCCAGATGGTGGCCGAGGTGATGGCCGAGGTCGGGCTGGACCCGGCCGGCATGTCGCGCTATCCGCACGAGTTCTCGGGCGGCCAGCGCCAGCGCATCGCCATCGCCCGCGCCATGATCCTGCGCCCGCAGCTTCTGGTGCTGGACGAGCCGACCAGTGCGCTTGACATGACCGTGCAGGTCCAGATCGTCGATCTGTTGCGGCATCTTCAGGAAAGGTGGCAGCTTGCCTGTCTGTTCATCAGCCACGATCTGCGCGTCGTCCGCGCGCTGGCGCACCGGGTGATGGTGATGCAGGCCGGCGATGTCGTCGAAGAGGGGCCGGCCGAGGCGATCTTTGCCGCCCCGCGCCATCCCTATACCAAAAGCCTGCTCAGCGCCGCCTTTGGCCCGGCCCCGCCCTGACCGCGCGGCCCAATCGCGGCCATGGGCCCCTATTCGGCGGCGAGCAGCGTGCAGCTCTTGGGTCCCGGGAAACTGGCCATCGGGCTGTCGGGCGCGCGCCTGCGCGGCAAGAGATGGACGACATTCCCATGCCCCGCCACACCGCGCGGCGCCCCCGCCGCGCCCATCTGCGCGATGGCTTGCCCGATGCGCGGCCAGATTCCCGCGCGCACCAGGCTCAGCCCCGCGGAAAAAGAGCTTCCGTCCGCGCTCATCCCGGACATGACAACCATATCCCCGACCTTCAACCCCTCGCCGTTCTGGGTGCCGGGGTCTCCGGATGCCATCCTGTCCGAGCCGTTTACGACGACAAGCGCCCTGCGTCCGTCAGGCCTGATCCACGCGATGATTCCGAGCATTTTGCACTCAATTCGTCGAAGTTGGTCCAATTGGGCCCCCTTTCTAAGTTTAGACCTGCAACAGCCCGATGAAAGGGTAGGAAGTCGGGCACAACTGTCCGACTTTCGGACATAAATGTTCGGAAACCGGACCATTTCGCTTGCGGGGCGCCTTTGTCGGCGATTAGAGTGCAATCAGAAGCTGAAGGCATGAGCATGACCGAGGTCCAAAGCGATTCAAGGCCCAAGAATCTGTCCGAACTGCGGATGGTCTTTGCGCGGAATCTGAACAGTCTGGTCGACAAGGAGCGGTCTGTTTCCGAAGCGGCGCGCAAACTGCGAATCAGCCGCTCGCAGCTCAACCGGTTCCTGTCGGGCGAGACCTATCCGCGTCCCGATATCCTTCAGCGCATCTGCGAGCATTTCGGCACCGATGCCCGAATCCTGACCCATCGGCTGGCGGATCTTGCCAGATCGCAGGTCAAGGGACCGGCCACCGCCGTCCTGCCGGGGCTGGTCGACGATCTGGTTCCGGTGCCGACCGCCGTTTTGCCCGACGGAATCTATGCCGAGTGGATGCTGTCCTCGGTCGAACAGGGCATGGTCGAGATGCATCTGATCCGGATCTACAGCCACGAAGGGCGCCGGCTGGGCAAGGTCCGGGTGTCGATCGCCTCTTCGGAGCCGGGGATGCGACGGTTCCGTTACCCGATGGTGGTCTGCACGGCGCAGTATTTCTCGCAGCGCGACGGCTTTGCCTCGATCGACCGGGTGGGCAACGACAGTTTCCACGCCTTTACCGCGTTTCGCGTCGGCTACGGGCCGTCAAGCAACATCTATCCCGGCTACAAGCTGTCGGGCATCAGCCACCATCCCAAGCGGCATTTCTCGCGCATGGGGTGCGTGCTGGAGCTTTTGCCGAACGATACCAGATCCCTGCTCGCGGCCGCCCGCCTGCCCGAGTTTCTACCCCTCTCGGAGGCGCCGCTGCTGATCCGGCGCATCCTCAAGGATGTTCACGAAGAGGTGGGGCCCCTGCCGTCAAGCTGAGCCGTCGGGGCTTGTGCGCCCGGCCGTTTTGATCAAATCTGGCGGCGGACGGGGAGGATGATCATGCGGGTTCTGATCAACGGTTTCGGCCGCATCGGAAGGTCGGTGCTGCGGGCCTGGTCGGCGGCGCCGCAGGCCTGGCCCGGGGTCGAGATCGTTGCGGTCAACGACATCGCGGCGCCGGAAATGTGTGCCTATCTCTTTGAATATGACAGCGTCTTTGGTCCCTGGCGCGGAAACGTCGCGCTGGGCGACGGCGTGCTTTCGGTCGATGGCCGCGCCCTGCGGCTGAGCCGCGCGGCGGATCTGGGCACGCTTGATCTGACGGACATCGATCTGGTGATGGAATGCACCGGGCGGGCCGGCTCGGCCGAGGTGGCCGGGCGGGGGCTGCGCGCCGGGGCGGGGCGGGTGCTGATCTCGGGGCCCTCGGCGGCGGCGGATTTCACCGTGGTTCTGGGCGCGAACGAGGCGGGGCTGGCGGGTCAGCCGATCGTCTCGAACGCCTCGTGCACCACCAACGCGCTGGCGCCGCTGGTGCGGCTGATCGCGGCGGAATGGGGGCTGGTGAGCGGGTCCATGACCACGGTTCACTGCTACACCGGCAGCCAGCCGACCACGGATGCCCCGGCGGCGGACTTTGCCCGCTCGCGCGCGGCGGCGCTGTCGATGGTGCCGACCACGACCTCGGCGCAGGTGCTGCTTGACGCGGTGCTGCCCGACCTAGCCGGTCGGATCATGGGCTCGGCCGTGCGGGTGCCGGTCGCTTCGGTGTCTTGCGTCGATCTGACGGTTCTGACCAAGGCGCGGCCGGAGGCCGAGGCGGTCAATGCCGCGTTTCGCGCGGCTGGCGGGGTGATCGGCGCGACGGACCGGGCGCTGGTGTCAACCGACCTGCGGGCGCGGGCGGAAAGCATCGTGATGGCCTGCCCCGAAACGCGGGTGACGGCGCAGGGTCTGCTCAGGGTTTTCGGCTGGTATGACAACGAATGGGGCTTTTCCAACCGGATGCTGGACGTGGCGGCCCGGATGGCGCGACGCTGATGGCGGCGGAGCGGGGGTTTCACACCCCCGCGCCGGTTTGTACCAAACCGGCTGCCCCCGTGGGATATTTTTCTCACAGAGGATGAGGGGGGCAGGTCAGGCCAGCAATGCCGCGTCGAGCCGTTCGAGGAAGGTGTCGACATGGGCCATGGAAAACACCAGCGGCGGGCGGATTTTCAGCACATTGCCGCGCGGGCCGGTGGCCGAGATCAGCACCCGCGCCTGACGCAGGTGGTTGACGATTCGCGCTGTGCGGGCGGCGTCGGGGCGCAGGGGATCGCCGCCCGAGACGATCTCGGCGCCCAGGAAAAGGCCGGCGGCGCGGACCGGGCCCAGCGCCTCGTGCCGGGTGGCGAGGTCCAGCAGGCCCTGGCGGAACCGCGCGCCGACGCGGGCGGCGTTTTGCATCAGGCCCTCGTCCTCGATCACGTCGAGCACCGCCATGGCCGTGGCGGCGGCCACGGCATTGCCGCCGAAGGTGTTGAAATAACGGGCGCGGGCGCCAAAGGCCTCGATCACCTCGGGGCGCAGCACCAGACCGGCCACCGGATAGCCGTTGCCCATCGGCTTGCCGAGCGAGACCATGTCGGGCGTGATCCCGTGGCGCTGAAAGCCCCACATGGCGCTGCCGGTCCGGCCAAAGCCCGGCTGCACCTCGTCCGCGATGAAAAGCGCGCCGGCCTTGTGGACCGCCGCGACGGCGGGGGCGAGAAAGCCCGCCGGATCGGCAAAGACTCCGTCCGAGGAAAACACCGTGTCGACGATCATCGCCATGGGCTTGATGCCGTGGCGCACAAGATCATCGAGCGCGCCCTGCACCGCGGCGGCAAAGGCCGCGCCCAGATCGCCCGCCATCCGCGCCGGGTCGGGCGCGGGGACGCAGCGCACATGCATCCCCAGATCGACCCCCGGCCCCAGGCTCGGCGACATCGCCGCCGTCGCCAGTGTCACGCCGTGATAGGCGTTTTCCGTCACGATCAGCCCGGTGCCGCCGGTATGGGCGGCGGCGATGCGCAGGGCGAGGTCGTTCGCCTCTGACCCGGTGCAGGTGAACATCACATGGCCAAGCTTTGGCGGAAAATGCGCCAGGAGCCGCTCGGCATAGGCCAGAACGCCGTCATGCAGATAGCGGGTATGGCTGGCAAAGCTTGCCGCCTGCCGCGCCATCGCCTCGACCACGCGCGGGTGGCAATGGCCGACCGAGGCGACGTTGTTGTAGGTGTCCAGATAGGCATTGCCGTCTGGGTCATAGAGCCAGACCCCCTCGCCCCGGACCAGATGCACCGGGGTTTCGTAAAAGAGCCTGTAGGCGGGCCCCAGCACCTTTTGCCGCCGCGCGACGAGGGCAAGCTCGTCAGCCGAGAGGTTGCCCTTTCCGGGCTGGTAGGCGTTGGGCATGGAGCCGGGCAACGGAGAGCGGTCGGTCATCGGGGCCTCAGGCTGGCGGTCAGGGTTTCGGTGGCGCGGTCACGGTCAAGGCCGGCAAGGGCCAGCAGACCGGCGCGGGCGCGCGCGGCATTGCGCAGGATATAGGCGGCGTTCCCGGGGTAAAGCGCGGCGCGGTGGGCGGTGATCAGCAGCGTGGTCAGCCAGCGCGCCTCGGTCAGGGGAAGGATCAGCGCGGCCTCGTCCGGGGTCAGGGGCAGGACCGCATGATAGGCCCCGGCGAATTCTGTCAAGCTGGACAGGGGCGCGGCGGGGTCGACCTGATAGCTGGCGGCGACGGCCAGATCGCAGACCAGCGGCGTTTCCACCATGTCGCCGAAGTCCAGGATGCCGGTGACCCTGGTCCCGTCCGCCGAGACAAGAATGTTGTGCGGGTTCAGGTCGTTGTGCACCACCTGCCAGCGCAGGGCGGGCAGGCGCGGCGCCACATCGCGGTCAAAGCGGTCCAGCGCGGCGGTGACCGGCAGGCGCAGGTCGGCGGGCAGATCGCCGATCAGGGCGCGCAGGGCCGAGGCGTGGCGGATGTCCCATTGCAGCACATGGCGCGCGGCGGGATGGGCAAAGCCCCGCAGCCCCAGCGCCAGCCGCGCCGTCATTTCGCCCATCGCGCGGCGCAGCGGCGCCGATCCGGGGTGGCGGTGCATCAGGTCGCCCTCCAGATAGGTCAAGAGGCGCAGCACGCCCTGCGGCAGCGGCACCTCGGTCCGCCCGTCCAGGGTCCGCACCACGCGCGGCACCGGCAGGCCTGCCGGCTCCAGATGCACAAGGGCGCGGGTCTGAAGCTCGGTGACCGCCACAGGCTCGGCCTTGTTGGCCAGTTTCAGAACGAAGCGGCCGGCCGGGCTGTCGAGCAGGTAGTTCACATCCCTTTCCGAGGTCAGGCGGCTCAGCCGGCCGGAAAGGCCGTAATGCGCTTGCGCCAGCCGCGCCGCCTCGACCTGGGGCAGGTCCGGCGGGGCGGAAAGCAGGCTCGCGCCAAGGGGGGAGGCTGTGGGCATGATGGGCGGCGTCCTTTGGTCCAGAAGGCGCAAGGCGCCAGGTGCTGTCAAGCCGGCGCGCGCGGACGAAGGGTGATGAGCGCGACGCCCGCCAGCACGATCAGCCCGCCGACAAGCTGGCCCCAGCCCGGACGCTCGCCCAGAAAGACGATGCCGCCGACCACCGAAAAGAGCGGCAGCATCAGCACGAAAGGCGCGACGCGGCCGACCTCGTGGCGCAGGATCAGGCTGTTCCAGATCAGATAGCCGAGGCAGCTCATCAGCAGGCCAAGGTAGAGCACCGCCGCCCAGGTCATCGGCCCCGCCGTGGTCGCCGCCTGCCACTGGCCGGATTCAAAGAGGGCCGAGACGATGAAAAGCTGCGGCGCGGCCAGGATCGCGAGCCAGGCGGTCACGGACAGCCCGCTCATCCCGCGCAGGCCGCGCAGGTTGACCTGGCCCAATGCCCAGCTTGCGGCGCCGGCGACCAGAAACAGCAGCGCGCGCCCCTCGCCTTCAAGGCGGACCTGCCCGGCGATCAGCGCCACGCCGACAAAGGCGATGGCGATGCCGATCCCCTGCCGCCAGTCCGGCCGCTCGGCAAAGAAGAGCGCGGCGAAAAGCACCATGAAGGGCACCTCAAGCTGCACGATCAGCGCGCCGAGGCCGGCATCCACCCCGTCGATGCCGGTAAAGGTCAGCGCGTAGGCGGCGGTGGCGCCGACGACCGAGATGCCAAGAAGGCGCGGGAACTGGCCGTTCAGCGGTCCGGCGAACCACACCAGCACCGAGGCCGCCACCAGATAGCGCAGCGCCATCAGAAAGACCGGGGGGAAATGCGCCATCGCGCCCTTGGCCACGACATAGCCCATGCCCCAGATCGCCGCGACCAGCAGGGCCAGCAGCGCATCGCGCAAGGGAAGCTGCATCATGGCGGGGCGGGTCCTTTGCTGGCTCCGGTCAGGATAAGGCGCCGCGCCGCGCCCGTGCCGGTTGCCCGCGACGCCGGATGATCCCGGCGCGACACCGGGCAGGCGGTCAGTCCGACAGCTCGGCAAACAGCGGAAAGTGGTCCGATGCCTTTTCCGCAGGCTCGGTCCAGACCCGCAGCAGCCGGGGCGCAAGCGAGGCGTCCAGCAGGATATAGTCAAGCTGGCGGCGCCTCGGCACTCCGGCGATGGTCTTTTCATGGGTGTGAAGGTGCGCGCCGGCCAGCGCAGTCGCATCCGCAAGCCCGCTGTGATAGCGGGCACCGGGATGATAGGGCGAGTGTCCCAGCAACAGCGCCATCTCGTCGCTGCCCGGCTCGCAGTTGAAATCGCCCATCAGGATCACCTCAGCCGGGTTCGGCGGCTCGGCCGCGCTTTCGGTCCAGTTGCGCGCCGGCTCGTCGTCGGTGCCGCTCCAGGGCGGGCCGGCGGTGGCAGCGCGGGCAAGGATGGCCTGAAGATGCCCGATCTGCTCAAGCCGTTCCTCGCGCCCGACATGGGCCAGATGCAGCGAGAACACCCGCAAGGGGCCGCCGGGGCAGGCGATGCAGGCCTCAAGCGCGCCGGTTTGGGTGTTGAGCGGGTCGATCATCCGGCGCATCGGCAAAAGGTGCAGCCGCGACCACAGGATGGGCCAGCGCGACAGGATCATCGGGCCGAACTGGCGGCGCCGGTTGACGACACGCCCCGCCGCCAGGGTCGAGGCGTCCATGTCAAAGGCCGGGCCGAATGCGGAGTAGTGCCCGGGCAGCAGCGCCTCCAGCAGCGCCGGTTGGTCGTCATGGCGCGAGCGTTGCCAGTGCCGTTCGACCTCTTGCAGCGCGATGATGTCGGCGCCCTGCATCAGGCGCGCGGCGCGGGCCAGATCATAGACCCCGTCCGCGCCAAAGCCGTACTGGATGTTGTAGGACAAAAGGATCATGCCGGCAGGTTAGGGGCCGGGCCGGGGCGGGGGGCACCGAGTGGGAGACCCCCCCGGAATGCCCCCCCCCGGGGGGCCCATTTAGTTTTTTTTGGCGCGCCGCGTGGGGCCGGCGCGCCCCAA
>JBQTIT010000045.1:0-44067 GCA_052387855.1 Paracoccaceae bacterium | reverse complement strand
TCGGCAGGAGCCTTCGTCGTCACGGGGTTCTTTCTCATCTCCACCTCCACGTGGGGTCAAGATGAGCCGCAAACCATCCGCTACGCAATCAGGCTAAACTGTTCCATGGGCGCTGATGGCGGACAGGATCGCCGCCGCCGCCGCCCTGTGCCTTGGAGCCGTGTCCGCGCTGGCCAAGGACACCGGGCTGATCTTTGTCAGCCTTGAGCGCGGCAACGAGATCGTGGTGCTGAACCCCGACCTGACCGAGCACAAGCGCATAGAAACCTCGCGCCGGCCACGCGACATGCAGTTCGACAGGGCGCATGAATTTCTCTATGTCGCCTGCGGCGATGACGACGTGATCGACGTGATCGACGTCGCCACGCTTGAGGTGGTCGACAGCATCCCCACCGGCCCCAGCCCCGAGGTGTTCGTCTTTTCCCCGGACGAGAAGCTGATCTTCGTGTCGAACGAGGAAGACAGCACGATGGAGGTCATCGACGTCGAGGCCAAGATCGTCATCGCGCGCGTGCCCACCGGGGCCGAGCCCGAGGGGGTGATCAACTCGGTCGACGGCAAGACGGTGTTCGTGACCTCCGAGGTGGCGGACATGGTTCATGTCGTCGACATCGCCACCGCGCGGGTGACCAAGAACATCATCGTCGGCACCCGTCCGCGCCGTTTCATCGTCACGCCGGACGGGGCCGAGCTGTGGGTCAGCGACGAGCTGTCATCCGAGGTGCATGTCATCGACCTGGCCACGCTGGAGGTCAGCGAGGTTCTGTCCTTTCTGCCCCCCGGCTTTCGCCCCGAGGATGTCACGCCGGTCGGCATGACCATCACCGAAAACGGCAGCATGGTGATCATCTCGCTGGGCAGGGCCAACCACATCGCCTTTGTCGAGACCAAGACGCGCGAGGTGCTGGCCTATACCCTGGTCGGCAGCCGGGCCTGGGACGTGGACCTGTCGCGCGACGAAAAGACCGCCTATGTCGCCAATGGCCTGTCGGACGACATCACGATTGTCGATGTGGCCAGCATGAAGCCGGTCCAGTCGATCGCCGTCGGCCGAACGCCGCATTCGATCCGGGTGGACGACTGACATGCGCGTGCTGCTGGCCCTGATCCTTGTTCTTGTCGCCGGCACGGCCTTTGCGCGGGATCTTCGGATCGGCCACCTGTCGTTGATCGACGATCAACGATATGTGACCGACTGGGGCTATGCCCGGCTGATCGTCCCTCCGCCGATCCGGACCGTAGAGGGCGCGCGCATGGCGATCAGCGATCTGGCCTTTGTGGCCGAGGCGGTCAACCTGAAGACCGTGCTGGACGCCCGCGAAAGCGGACCCGAGGGGATGGCCGCCTCGCTTCAGGCCATGGTGGCCGATGGCGCCGAGGTGGTGGTGCTGGACCTGCCCGCCGAGATGGTCGAGGTGGTCGCCAAGGCGGCCGAGGGGCTGCCGGTGACGCTGATCAACGCCACGGCGCCCGAAGACAGCCTGCGCCGGGCCTGCCATCCCACCATGCTGCATGCCGGGCCCTCGCTGCGCATGACGATGGACGCCTATGTGCAATACCTGCGCGCGATGAACTGGATGAACGTGCTGGTCCTGGTGGGCGAGGACCCCTCGGACCAGGGCCTTGCCGATGCCTTTGCCACCTCGGCCGAGCGGCTGCGGCTTGAGATCGTCGATACCCGCGCTTTCACCCTTTCCGCCAACCCCGAGGCGCGCGAGGGCAACAACGTCAAGCTGCTGACCGCCGAGGCTGATTACGATGTCGTCTTTGTCGCCGACACGCGCGGCGAGTTCGGCCGCTTCATCCCCTATTCCACGCAATTGCCGCGCCCGGTGATCGGCTCGGTCGGTCTGACGGCGCTGGGCTGGCACTGGGCGATGGAGCGGGACGGCGCGACGCAGGTCAGCTCGCGCTTTGACAAGATGACCGGCGGGCGCAAGATGTCCGCGGCCGACTGGTCGGTCTGGGTGGCGGTCAAGGCGGTGATCACGGGCTATACCAAGGTGCCAAGGCCCGATCAGCCCAAGGTGCTGGACTATCTGCGCTCGTCCAAGCTGCGTCTGGACGGATCCAAGGGCGTGACGCTCAGCTTCCGGCCCTGGGACGGGCAATTGCGCATGCCTTTGCTGTTGGCGACATCGGATGCCGTCATTGCGATTGCGCCGATCGAAGGCTACCTGCATCCTGTGACCACCATGGATACCCTGGGAACAGATCAGGCGGAATTTGTGTGCGATTGACGCCGTTTCAGTTGATGCTTGGCCTGTGGGTCATCGTCGCGCGCGAGATCGCCAAGTTCGCGCGTCAGCGCGAGCGGCTCCTGTCGTCGATGATCCGGCCGCTTCTGTGGCTGATCGTCTTTGCCTCGGGCCTGCATGACCTTCTGGGCGTGTCGATCATCCCGCCCTACCGCACCTATACCCCTTATCAGGAATATATCCTGCCCGGGCTGATCGGCATGATCGTGCTGTTCCAGTCGATGCAGTCGGCCCTTTCCCTGGTCTATGACCGCGAGGTCGGGGTGATGCGGGTGATGCTGGTCACGCCGCTGCCACGCCCCTTTCTGCTCTTTGCCAAGATCCTGGCCGCGACGGTGCTCGCCCTCTTGCAGGCGGTGATCTTTCTGGCCATCGCGGCCGCCTTTGGCATCACGCTGCCGCTGATGACGATGGTGCTGATCGTGCCGGCGGTGATCCTGTCGGGGTTGATGCTGGGCTCGATCGGGCTGGTGGTGTCGGTCTACACCCGCCAGATCGAGAATTTCGCCGGCATGATGAACTTTGTGATCTTTCCGATGTTCTTTCTGTCCTCGGCGCTTTACCCGCTGTGGAAGCTGCGCGAGGCCGGGGTGCAGGTGATCTTTTTCGTCGCCAACTGGAACCCGTTTTCCCATGCGGTGGAGCTGGTGCGCTTTGCCGCCTATGGTCAGTTCAACCTGACCTCGTTCCTGGTCGTGTCGGGCACCGGGATCGTGGCCTTTGTGCTGGCGGTGCGGGGCTACAACCCGTTGATCGGCGCCTTCGGGCAGGTCAAGCGGGACTGACCTCAGGCCAGGCGGGCGCCGCGCTGCTCGCGGCGGGCGCGAAGCCGGGTCAGCGCCAGCATCAGCACCCCCAGGACCGAGCCCAGAAAGACCAGCGCCAGAACCCCCGAAACCACCCAGCGCGCCGCCGGCATGGCCTGCAGGTCGGCTCCCCGCCAGTCGGCGCCGTGGCCATAGACCCAGACCCGGCCCCGGTCGCCCGAGCCATCGCCAAGCCGGATCTGACTGCCGATCTCTGCCCCCGCCGCCTGGTCCAGCCAGACGTGCAGCACGCGCTCTTCGCCCGCCGCCATCTCGCCCAGCGTGATCGCGGCCAATCCGGTCGAGGTTGCCGTGATCTCGGCCGTGCCGGTCTCGGCCTCGACCAGTACGGCGCCGGGCAGGGTCAGCGCCACATCGCCGCGCGCCGCGCCGGCGTTGCGCACCACCACCAGCGCCGAAGCGCGGAACGTGCCCACCGCAAGCACATCGGCCAGGGGCTTGATCCTTGCGATCATATCGCGCACCACGGCCGAGCTGACCAGGCGCGGCACCACGATTTCCGCCAGCTTTTTCTGCCCGTCGTCACCCAGCGCCAGACGCATGGCGATGTCGTTCTCGCTGCGGCGCGTCAGTTCCTGGATCATGAAGTCCGCAACGACCTGCGGCTCAAGCCCGAAATCATTGGGCAGGGGAAAGTCGGACAGATCCACCTCGGCGGTCAGATCGGGCGAGACCAGCCCCCGCAGCGCCCCCGTCATCGCGAAAATCCCCGCAAGCGAGATCGCCGCCGCCAAACCCGCCCCGACCAAGATCAGCCGCATGCCATCCTCCGCCCGCCCTGCCTTTGCCGGCAGGCTACCGCGAAAGTCGCGGCCTTTACATTGGAGTTTGCAATGCAGACCATTGGCCCAGCGAGTCTGCCCAGGCGCCCCTTAGGCCAGCCCGACCGTCCGCAGCGCCGCCGTGATCTCGTCAAGGATCGCCGGATCGTCGATGGTGGCCGGCATCTTCCAGGGCGTCCCGTCGGCGATCTTGACCATGGTACCGCGCAGGATCTTGCCCGAGCGGGTCTTGGGCAGTCGGTCCACCACCACGGCGCGCTTAAAGTCGGCCACGGGGCCGATGCGGTCGCGCATCAGGGCGACGCATTCGGCCACCACCTCGGCCGGCGGGCGGGTGCAGCCCTTGTTCAGGCACAGAAACCCCAGCGGCGACTGACCCTTGAGCGCATCGGCCACCCCGATCACCGCGCATTCGGCCACGTCCCTGTGGCTGGCCAGCACCTCTTCCATGGCGCCGGTCGACAGGCGGTGGCCGGCGACGTTGATCACGTCATCGGTGCGCGCCATGATGTAGAGATAGCCGTCGTCATCGACATAGCCGGCGTCGCCCGTCTCGTAATACCCCGGGAAATGCGACAGATAGCTTTTGATGAACCGTGCCTCGGCGCCCCAGAGCGTGGGCAGCGTGCCGGGAGGCAGGGGCAGTTTGATGGCGATGGCGCCAAGCTGGCCGGGGGACACGGGGTGCCCGCCCTCGTCCAGCACCTGAACGTCAAAGCCCGGCATCGCGACCGAGGGCGATCCGATCTTGACCGGCAGGGCGCCCAGCCCGATCGGGTTGGCGGCGATGGCATAGCCGGTTTCGGTCTGCCACCAGTGGTCGATCACCGGCACCTTCACATGGTTCTGCGCCCAGTGGATGGTGTCGGGGTCGGCGCGCTCGCCGGCCAGGAACAGCGCCCTGAGGCCGGACAGGTCATGCTTGCCGGGCAGATGGCCGTCCGGGTCCTCGCGCTTGATGGCGCGCAGGGCGGTCGGGGCGGTGAAGAAGGCGCGCACCTTGTGTTCGGCGATCACCCGCCAGAAGGTCGCGGCGTCGGGTGTGCCGACCGGCTTGCCTTCAAAAACGATCGTGGTGCAGCCGGCAAAAAGCGGCGCATAGCAGATGTAGCTGTGCCCCACGACCCAGCCCACGTCCGAGGCGGCCCAGAACACATCGCCCGGACCGCAATCATAGATCGCCCGCATCGTCCAGTTGAGCGCCACGATATGGCCGGCGGTCGGCCGGACCACGCCCTTGGGCGCGCCCGTGGTGCCCGAGGTGTAAAGGATATAGGCCGGATGGTCGCCGGAGACGGGCACGCAGTCAGCCGGTTCCGCGCCGGACTGGAATTCGGCCCAGTCCAGATCGCGGCCCGGAACAAGGCTGGCCTGCTCTTGCGGGCGCTGGAGGATGACGCAGAATTCGGGCTTGTGCGCGGCCATCTCGATGGCGGCGTCGACCAGCGGCTTGTAGCGGACCAGTCGCGCCGGCTCGATGCCGCAAGAGGCGGCGATGATCGCCTTGGGGGTGCAGTCGTCGATCCGAACCGCAAGTTCGGCCGCCGCAAAGCCGCCGAACACCACCGAATGGATGGCGCCAAGGCGGGCGCAGGCCAGCATCGCCTCCAGCGCCTCGGGAACCATGGGCATGTAGATGAGGACACGGTCGCCCTTTGCGATGCCGCGCGCCCGCAGCGCCCCGGCCAGCCGGGCAACGCGGGACTGCAACTCGGCATAGCTGATCCGCTGCTTGGTGCCGGTGACCGGGCTGTCGTGAAGGATCGCCACCTGCCCGCCGCGCCCCGCCGCAACGTGGCGGTCGACCGCGTTCCAGCAGGTGTTGACCTGACCGTCGGTAAACCATTCGTAAAGCGGCGCGCGGGTGTCGTTCAGCGCGCGCGAGGGTTTGACATGCCAGTCGATCTGACCGGCCGCCTGCATCCAGAACGCCTCGGGGTCAGATTTCCAGCCGGCGTAGACGTCACGGTATGCCATGGTATGCCTCCCCTCGGGTCCTGCGGGAGTGTTACGCGGCCTGTGGCGAGTCGCGCAAGTTCTCTGCGCCGCCCTGCGACATTTGGTTTGCAGAAAGCAGGCAAAAGCGCCTGCAAATCTTTGCAAACCACGCAGAAACGTCTGTAATCAGGGCAAAGCGCCCGGCTTTGCAAAGTCAGACGCCTTTCAGCCGTAGCTGGCCACCGGCGTGCCGGCGATGGCCGACATGTTCAAGAGCCCGCGCGCGGTGATCGACGGCGTGACGATATGGGCCCTGTTGCCCATGCCCATCAGGATCGGCCCCACCTCCAGCCCGCCCGCCTTCATCTTGAGCATGTTGCGCGCGGTGTTGGCCGCATCGGTAAAGGCAAAGACCAGGATGTTGGCCGCACCGGAAAGGCGCGAGTTGGGAAAGATCCGCGCCCGCAACTCGGGGTCGAGCGCGGCATCGACCGACATCTCGCCCTCATACTCGAAATCCGCCTCGCGGCCTTGCAAGATCTCCAGCGCGGCGCGCATCCGCCGGCCCGAGTCGCTGTCGAGGTTGCCAAAGTTGGAATGCGAGCACAGCGCCACCTTGGGGGTCACGCCAAAACGCTTGGCATGGCGGACCGCGCCAAGGGCGGTTTCGGCCACCTGCTCGGGCGTCGGGACCGCGTTGACATGGGTGTCGGCGACAAAGAGCGGCCCGTCCTCCTGGATCATCAGCGAGAGGGCGCCGTGCGGGCGCAGGCCGCCGCGCGCCAGCACCTGGCGGACATATTGCAGATGCCACAGATACTGCCCGAAGGTGCCGCAGATCAGGCTGTCGGCATCGCCGCGATGCACCGCAATGGCGCCAATGGCGGTGGAGTTGGTGCGCAGAACGGCACGGGCGATGTCCGGCGTGACCCCCTGACGCTCCATCAACTCGTGATAGGTGTTCCAGTAGTCGCGATAGCGGCTGTCGCTTTCGGGGTTCACGATTTCAAAGTCGCGGTCCGGGCGGATCGGCAGGCCCGCCCGCTCTGCCCGCGCCGCGATCACCTCTGGCCGGCCGATCAGGATCGGCCGGTCGGTCATCTCTTCGATCATGGCATTGGCCGCGCGCAGCACGCGCTCATCCTCGCCCTCGGCAAAGACGATGCGCCGCGTCGCCTGCCGGGCGGCCTCGAACACGGGGCGCATGATCAGCGCCGACTTGAACACCGAACCGTTCAGCTTGTGCCGATAGGCCTCAAGGTCGGCGATCGGGCGGGCGGCGACGCCTGTCTCCATCGCGGCCTGGGCCACGGCGCTGGCGACAACGCCGATCAGGCGCGGATCAAAGGGCTTGGGGATCAGGTAATCGGGGCCGAAGGAAAGCTGCTCGCCCTTGTAGGCCGCCGCCGCCTCGGCGCTGGTCGTGGCGCGGGCAAGGGCCGCGATGCCCTCGATGCAGGCCAGTTCCATCGCGTCGTTGATCATTCGGGCCCCGACATCCAGCGCACCGCGAAAGATGAAGGGAAAGCACAGGACATTGTTGACCTGATTGGGAAAATCGCTGCGCCCCGTGGCAATGATCGCATCGGGACAGACCGCGCGCACCGCGTCGGGCAGAATCTCGGGCGTCGGGTTGGCCAGGGCAAAGACGATGGGGCGCGGCGCCATCCTTTGCACCATGCCCGGCGTCAGCACGCCCGGGCCGGACAGGCCCAGGAACAGGTCGGCCCCGCCGATCACATCGTCAAGCTGCGCCGGAGCGTCGCCCTGGGCATAGGCCGCCTTTTGCGGCGTCATCTGTTCGGCGCGGCCCTGATAGACCAGGCCCGCCAGATCGCAAAGCCAGACATTCTCGCGCCGAACCCCCAGCTTCAGCAGCATGTCAAGGCAGGCAATCCCCGCCGCGCCGCCGCCGGTCGAGACGACCTTGATATCCTCGAACCGCTTGCCGGCCACCAACAGCGCATTGGTGGCCGCCGCGCCGACCACGATGGCGGTGCCGTGCTGGTCGTCGTGAAAGACCGGAATCCCCATCCGCTCGCGGCAGATCTTCTCGACGATGAAGCAGTCGGGGGCCTTGATGTCTTCAAGGTTGATCGCGCCAAAGGTCGGCTCCAGCGCGCAGACGATCTCGGCCAGCTTGACCGGGTCCGGCTCGTTCAACTCGATGTCAAAGCAGTCGATGTTGGCGAATTTCTTGAACAGGACAGCCTTGCCTTCCATAACCGGCTTGGAGGCGAGCGCGCCGATGTTGCCCAGCCCCAGTACCGCGGTGCCGTTCGACACCACCCCCACCAGATTGCCGCGCGCGGTGTAGCGGCTGGCGGTGGCGGGGTCGGCCTTGATCTCAAGGCAGGCTTCGGCCACGCCGGGCGAATAGGCCAGCGAAAGGTCGCGGCCATTGGCCAGCGGCTTGGTCGCGCGGATCTCAAGCTTTCCGGGCTTGGGAAACTCGTGATAATCGAGCGCCGCCTGCTTGGCCGCGTTTAGCCTGACCTCTTCCATTCTGCCCTCCGAAAAAGTAGTTTAGCATTAAACTATCCGGAATTCTTTTCCAACCCGGGTTTTCCACAACAGCTTTTCGCAACGCTTGCAAATCGACCGGCCTTGGCGCCACTCTGACCCAGGCAGCCGTCCTTGGGAATTGACTTCTTGGCCGGACGCGCGCTTGACCTTGGCAATTATATCTGACCACATGGTCAAAAATGGTGAGGGTTCATGTCCGATCTGCTGCACGCCGCCACCGCGGCCCGTCACAACGCCTATGCCCCCTATTCCCGCTTCAAGGTCGGCGCGGCGATCCGGTCTGACACGGGCCGGGTTCACGTCGGCTGCAACGTCGAGAACGCCGCCTATCCGCAGGGCACCTGCGCCGAGGCGGGGGCGATCGCGGCAATGATCGTGGCCGGCGACACCGGCATCGCCGAAATCCTGGTGGTCGCCGACTGCCCCACGCCGGTGCCGCCCTGTGGCGGCTGCCGGCAAAAGATCGCCGAATTCGCCGGGCCCGAGTGCAAGGTCGTGATGTACACCTCTGCCGGGATTTCCACGACCATGACGGTCGCTGACCTGCTGCCCGGCGCCTTCGATGCCTCGTTCATGGACACGCCCTGATGCCCGCCGCCCCGGACGCCCGCGCGATCATCGTCAAGATCCGGGACGGCGCCGCGCCCTCGGCCGATGAGCTGGCCTGGTTCGCGCGGGGCCTGGCCGACGGGACGGTCAGCGATGCGCAGGCGGGGGCCTTTGCAATGGCCGTGCTGCTCAAGGGGCTGGGCGAAGAGGGGCGGGTGGCGCTGACCCGGGCGATGCGCGATTCAGGCCATGTGCTGCGCTGGACCCTGCCAGGGCCGGTGATCGACAAGCATTCGACCGGCGGCATCGGGGATTGCGTCTCGCTCTTGCTGGCGCCGGCGCTGGCGGTCTGCGGCGCCTATGTGCCGATGATCTCGGGTCGCGGGCTGGGCCACACCGGCGGCACGCTTGACAAGCTTGAATCGATTCCCGGTTTTCGGACCGGCCTGACCGAGGCGCAGTTGCATCGGCAGATGGACGAGGTGCGCTGCGCCATCGTCTCTGCCAGCGCCGAGATCGCCCCCGCCGACCGGCGTCTTTACGCGGTGCGCGATGTCACCGGCACGGTTGAAAGTATCGACCTGATCACCGCGTCCATCCTGTCGAAAAAGCTGGCCGCCGGGCTTGAGGCGCTGGTTCTGGACGTGAAATGCGGCTCTGGCGCCTTCATGAAGACGCCCGCCGATGCCGAGGCTCTGGCGCGCGCGCTGGTCGGTACGGCGCAGGGCGCGGGCTGCATGGCCGGCGCGCTGATCACCGACATGAGCCAGCCGCTGATCGGATCGGCCGGCAATGCGCTGGAGGTGGCCGAGGTGATGCAGACGCTGACCGGCGCTTCGGTGGACGTCAGATTGTTTGACATCACCGCCGCGCTGGGCGGCGAGGCGCTGGCGATGGGGGGGCTGGCCCGCGACGCTGCCGATGGGGCCGGGCGGATTCGCCAGGCGCTTGAATCGGGGGCAGCGGCCGAATGCTTTGGTCGCATGGTGGCCGCGCAGGGCGGTCCGGCCGACTTCGTGGAACGCTGGCCCGACCGTCTGCCGGCCGCCCCGGTGATCGTCGAGGTGCCATGCCCCGGGTCGGGCATGGTCGCGGCGATCGACGGGCAGACCCTGGGCCTTGCGGTGGTGGCGCTGGGCGGCGGTCGCCAGCGCGAGGGCGAGCGGATCAACCCCGCGGTCGGGCTTTCAGAACTGGCGGGCCTGGGGGCTCCGGTGCGGGCGGGCGAGCCGCTGGCGATGGTCCATGCGCCCAGCGAGCAGGCCGCCGAGGTGGCCATCGCGGCGGTGCAGGCGGCCTATCGGCTGGCCGAGACCGCCCCGCCCGCCCCGCCGTTGATCCTGAAGAGAATCGGCTGATGGCCCGCGCCTTTCTGGTGGTGATGGATTCCGCCGGCTGCGGCGGCGCGCCCGATGCGGCGGACTTCGGCGATGCCGGGTCGAACACCATCGGCCACATCGCCCACGCCTGCGCCGCCGGGCGTGCCGAGACGGGCCGCTCTGGGCCGCTGCGCATGCCGTATCTGGACGCGCTGGGCCTGGGCGCGGCGGTCAGGCTGGCCTCGGGGCTGGAGGCGCCGGGGCTGGGCGCGGTGCCGGTCGGCCTCTGGGGCGCCGCGACCGAGGTCAGCCGGGGCAAGGACACGCCCTCGGGGCATTGGGAACTGGCGGGGGTGCCGGTGCCCTGGGACTGGCACTATTTCCCCGACACGGTGCCCGCCTTTCCGCCTGACCTGGTGGCGCTTGTCTGCCGGCTGGCGGGGACCGAGGGTATCCTGGGCAATTGCCACGCCTCGGGCGTGCCGATCATCCAGGCGCATTGCGAAGAGCATCTGCGCAGCCTTTGGCCCATCTGCTACACCTCGGCCGATTCGGTGTTCCAGATCGCCGCCCACGAAGAGGCCTTTGGCCTTGACCGGCTCCTGAAGCTTTGCGCCGATCTGGCGCCGCATCTGCACGCGATGAAGGTCGGCCGCGTCATCGCGCGCCCCTTTACCGGCACGCCCCAGAACTTCCGCCGCACCGCCAACCGGCGGGACTATGCCATCAGCCCCCCGGCGCCGACGCTGCTGGACTGGGTGCAAGGGGCCGGGCGGCAAACCCATGCCGTGGGCAAGATCGGCGACATCTTTTCGATGAAGGGAATCGGAAAGCTGTGGAAGGGCAAATCCGATCTTGATCTTTTCGAACATCTGGACGCGCTGGTAGATGGGGCGGAACAGGGTTCCTTGACCTTTGCCAACTTTGTCGAGTTTGACTCGCTTTATGGCCATCCACGGGACGTTGCGGGCTATGCCCGGGCGCTGGAATGGTTCGACAGCCGGGCCGGGGCGCTTTTGGCGCGGATCAGGCCGGGGGATCTGGTGCTTTTCACCGCCGATCACGGCAACGATCCAACCTGGCGCGGCACCGACCACACGCGCGAGCGGGTGCCGCTGGTCGGGGCGGGGGCCGGCGTGCGCGCCGTGGGGCTGCGCGGGTTTGTCGATGTGGCGGCCAGCGTCGCGGCGCATCTGGGGGTCCCGGCCAAGGGGGCGGGGCTTTCATTCCTCTAGCGGGGCGGGGGGCTCTGCCCCCCCGGGTTTGTGCCAAACCCGTCCCCCCCGGGATATTTGGGCGAAAGAGAAGGAGCGGAAGATGCGCGAGAGTCCGAAGGTCGAATTGCATCTGCATCTTGAGGGCGCGGCGCCGCCGGCTTTCATTCGCGGGCTCGCGAACGAAAAGAACATCGACATCGGCGGCATCTTTACCGAATCCGGTGACTACCGGTTCACGGATTTCTGGGACTTCATCAAGGTGTACGAGGCTGCCTGCTCGGTCCTGCAAGGGCCGCAGGATTTTTACCGCCTGACGCTGGCGGTGCTGGAGCAGTCGGCCGCCTCGGGCGTGGTCTATGGCGAGACCTTTGTCTCGCCCGATTTCTGCGGCGGCGGCGATCCGGGGGCCTGGCGGGAGTATCTGCACGCCATCGAAGAGGCCGGCGCCGAGGCCGAGCGGACGATGGGCATCACCCTGCGCGGGATCGTCACCTGCATCCGGCACTTCGGCCCCGATCAGGCCCGCCGGACCGCCCTGTGCGCGGCCGAGACCGGGGGGAAGTTCATCCGCGGCTTTGGCATCGCGGGCGATGAAAAGATCGGCGCGCCAAAGGATTACCTGTGGTCCTTTGATTGCGCGCGCGAGGCGGGGCTGCATCTGACCGCCCATGCCGGGGAATGGGGCGGGCCGCAATCCGTGCGCGATGCGGTGCGCGATCTGGGGGTGTCGCGGATCGGTCACGGGGTGCGCGCGATCGAGGATCTGGCGCTGGTGGACGCGCTGGCCGAGGCTGGCGTCGTGCTGGAGGTCTGCCCGGGCTCGAACGTGGCGCTGGGCCTTTACAAGAGCTTTCGCGACCACCCGATTGCAGAGCTGGACCGGCGCGGGGTCAAAGTCACCATCTCGACCGACGATCCGCCGTTCTTTCACACCACGATGGCGCGCGAATACGAGATGCTCCACCGGGCGTTTGACTGGGACGCGGGCCAGTTCGCGCGGCTGAACCGCACGGCGCTTGACGCGGCATTCTGTGACGCCGATACCAAGGCGAGGATCGCCAAGAGACTGGAGCTGACTTGATGCTGGACCATCTGACCGTCGTTTCGCACCCGCTGGTGCAGCACAAGCTGTCGATCATGCGCGACAAGGAAACCTCGACCGCCTCGTTCCGCAAGCTCTTGCGCGAGATCAGCCTTTTGCTGGCCTATGAGGTGACGCGCGAGTTGCCGATGACGACCCGGCGCATCGAAACCCCGCTGGAGCCGATGGATGCCCCCGCAATCGACGGCAAGAAGCTGGCGCTGGTGTCGATCCTGCGGGCGGGCAACGGGCTTTTGGACGGGATCCTGGAGCTGATCCCGGCGGCGCGGGTCGGTTTTGTCGGGTTGTACCGCGATCCGGAAACCCTGCAACCGGTGCAATATTACTGCAAGCTGCCCGACCATCTGGACGAGCGACTGTCCATCGTGGTTGATCCGATGCTGGCCACCGGCAATTCTTCGGCGGCGGCGATCACGCTGTTGAAGCAGGCCGGGGCGCAGAACATCCGCTTTCTGTGCCTGCTGGCCGCGCCCGAGGGCATCGCGCGGATGAAAGAGGCGCATCCGGATGTGCCCATCGTCACGGCGGCGGTGGACAGCCACCTCAACGACCACGGTTATATCGTGCCGGGGCTGGGCGATGCCGGCGACCGGATGTTCGGCACCAAGTAGGGCGGCCGGCTGTCGGCTCAGCCGTCAAAGCAGATCGATTGCAGGCTGATCCAGTTGCCGTCGGCAAGAACCTGCCGGGGTGAGATGCCCTGGAACGGATCAGCCGCAAGCAACGACTGGCCAAGGGTTCCGGCGCCCGCCAGTGCCTCGGCAAAGGCACGGGGCGACAGATCGGCCTGCACGAAAAGCGGCAGAACGGTCTCTGCCGGCAGCGCCGACAGGTCCGTTGCGGTGGCCAGAAGCTGCTCGCCGATGCCATCCATCGAGCCCTGTGGCAGGGTGCCGCTGGTCAGCAGGCGAAAGGTGGCAAAAAGGCCGGCATGGGACAGAAAGGCTTCGGTCTGGGCCCTTTCATTGCCGCGCGCGGCGAGCGCGGCCAAGACATAGCCGGCGGCAGTTTCGGCATCGGGCGGCGCCTCGACCAGATCGCGCGAGATCACGATCAGCCCGCCCGGCAGGGAAAGCGCCCCATGCAGGCCGTCGCGGACCGCCATGATCCGGCCGCCGCCCTTGCCCAGCAGCCGCTCGGACAGGGCCGCCGCCGCCCTGAGGCCGAGCGCCCCCTTGCAGGGCGATCCGGTCAGCGTTTCAAGGTCGGAAAGCGCCATCTGCCCCAGTTCGGCCAGGTTCGGCTCTGGCAGGATCGCGGCCGTCTGACGGGTCAGAACCCCGGGCAGCCACAGCGTGCTGGCCGCCACCAGCCCCAGCAGGCTGGCCGCCAGGATCGTGCCCCGCAGCCGGCCCGGGCGGGGCTTGCGCCGCTCAAGGCCCTGGATGACGCGGTCGAGCGCGGCGATCATCGTCTCGTCCTCGACCTCCAGCGTCTCTTCGGCGGCCTCGCCCGGCCGGTAGACAGCCGCGCGGGCGCCGCCCGGCCCGCGCAACAGCGCCGGCAGCGACCAGTGGCTCAGCGCCATCTCGGTCTTTGGATCGGTCAGCACCAGCGAGGTGTTGCGCAACGAGACCACCACCTCGCGGCGCTGGTCCAGCGGCGAGGCGCGCCAAAGTCCGGGGCATTCCAGCCGTTCATAGGCGGTGAGGGCGGTCATCCGGTTCGGCTGGGCATGTGGATCATGGCCCGAGCCTATCGCAGGCGGGCCGCCCCTTCAATCTGGCCCGTGGCGCGATTGGGGGACGGGGCGGTCAGTCCAGCAGCCGGGCCGCCGCGCGCAACTCGAATTTCTGGATCTTGCCGGTCGAGGTCTTGGGCAATTCGGCGAAGACCACCCGTTTCGGCGTGGCAAAGCCTGCCAGCCGGGCCCGGCAATGCGCGATCAGCTCGGCCTCGGTGGCCTGCACGCCCGGCTTCAGCTCGACAAAGGCGCAGGGCACCTCGCCCCATTTGGCATCGGGCTTGGCCACGACCGCGCAGAGGCTGACCGCCGGATGGTGCATCAGCGCGCCCTCGACCTCGACCGACGAGACGTTCTCGCCGCCCGAGATGATGATGTCCTTGGCCCGGTCGGTGATCTTGATGTAGCCGTCCGGGTGCTGAAAGGCGATGTCGCCCGACCGGAAATAGCCGCCCTTGAAGGCATCGGCGGTGGCCTTTGGGTTCCGGTAATAGCCCTTCATCACCGAATTGCCGCGAATGGCGATCTCGCCCAGGGACCGCGCATCGCGCGCGACCGGGGCGCCCCGGTCGTCGTGGACCACGATATCCTCCATCATCGGCATCAGAACGCCGGTTCGCGCCTTGATCGCGGCGCGTTCGGCATCCGGCAGATCGTCCCATTCCTCGCGCCACAGCGTCTCGGTCACATGGCCATAGGTTTCGGTCAGCCCGTAGACCTGCGTCACGTTGAAGCCGAGCGGCTCGATCGCGGCAAGGGTCGCGGCGGGGGGCGGGGCGCCGGCGGTAAAGACCTGCACCACATGGGAAAAGTCGCGGCGCTCTTCGGGGCGGGCGTTGATGATCGTGTTCAGGACGATCGGCGCGCCGCCAAAATGCGTCACGCCGTGATCGCCGATCGCCTCATAGATCGCGCGGGCCGTGACATCGCGGCAGCAGACCAGTGTGCCGCCGACCAGCGGCATCATCCAGGTGTGGTTCCAGCCGTTGCAGTGGAACAGCGGCACGATGGTCAGATAGACCGGGTGCAGCACCATGCGCCAACTGACGACCGTGCCCATGGTCATCAGGTATGCCCCCCGGTGGTGATAGACCACGCCCTTGGGCCGCCCCGTCGTGCCCGAGGTGTAGTTGATCGCCAGGCTTTCCCATTCGTCCTGCGGCATCACCCAGGGCGCTGCCGGATCGCCCGACTGGACCAGGTGCTCGTAGGTCTCATACCGGCCGGTGGGGGCAAAGCCGTGGTCGACCACCTCGATGATCAGGGGTGCGGGCCCCTCCATCCGGCGCAGCGCCTCTTCGGCGAGCGGCAGAAAGGCGGTGTCGCACAGGACCAGCCTTGCCCCGGCATGGCCCAGGATATAGGCCACCGTGTCGGCATCCAGCCTGATGTTGATCGTGTTCAGCACCGCTCCGCAGGCCGGCACGCCGAAATGCGCCTCAGCCTGGGCGGGGATGTTGGGCAAGAGCGTGGCGACCACATCGCCCGGCCTGATCCCGCGCGCGGCCAGGCCCGAGGCCAGGCGGCTGACGCGGGCGGCATAGTCGGCGTAGGTCAACCGGGTCGATTTCCACACCAGAGCCGGGCGGTCCGCAAAGACATCGGCAGCGCGGCGCAGATGCGACAGCGGGGTAAGCGGCACGAAATTGGCCGCGCATTTTTCCAGCCCGCCCTCGTCAGCCAGCCATCCCATTCGCCCCAACTCCGATTTTACAGAAATGCGTCGTTTTCGGACGCGAAGTCTTGCGCCGAAACGCCGAGGAGGGAAGTCCAAAAACGATGGATGCCGTTGTGAACGCGACCCCGGACCGTACCCTTGCCGCCGCCGGTTTCATCGCGGTCTATGCCTTCATCATCGGATATACCGACAATTGGGTGCGGGTCATCGCCGATCAGGCCGGGCTGTGGCAGTTTCACCTGACGCGCACCGTCATGGCGATGGCGCTGTTGACGGGCTTTGCGCTGATCTTCGGGCGGCGGCTGCGGCCCGTGCGGCCGGTCGGGGTGGTGGCGCGGTCGCTGATCCACGGTGTCGGCATGGTGATCTATTTCGGCGCGCTGGCCTTTCTGCCGGTCGCGCTGGTGGCGGCGGGCCTGTTCACCGCGCCGATCTTTGTGCTGCTGATCGGCGGTCTGGTCTATGGTCACCGCTTCGGGCCCGTGCAGATCGCCGCCGTCGTTGTGGGTTTTGTCGGGGTCGTTCTGGTCCTTGGCCCCGAGGCGATGGCGGGCGCCCCGCTGGCCGCGCTGTTGCCGGTGCTGGCCGGCCTGTTCTACGCCATCGGCAATATCGCCACCCGCGAATGGTGCGCCGGCGAGAGCGCCGAGACCCTGGTCGGCGGCTTCTTTCTGGCGCTGGGGCTGGTGGGCGCGGTCGGCACGCTGGCGCTGTGGCTCTGGCCGATCGAGGTGCCAGGCGGGCCGGAGTATTTTCTGCAGCGCGGCCCGGTCTGGCCCACGGCAGAGTTCTGGTTCTGGACCTTTGTTCAGGCGGCCGGATCGCTCTTGGGCGTGGGGCTGATGATCCGGGGCTAGCAGATCACCTCGGCGGGCAAGGCCAGCGTGCTGGAATATGTGATTCTGCCGGCTTCGGCGCTGTGGTCCTATGTGCTTTGGGGGCAGACGCTGGGCTGGGTGGCCTGGGCGGGCATGGCGCTGATCGCGGCCGCCGGGGTGATGATCGCGTGGACGGCCGAGGCCCGGCAGGGCTGAAAGGGCGGCGCCGGCCCCTTCAGGCCCGGCGCACCGGCGCGATCATCGCGCCGTCACCGGCAAGCCGGTCATCGACCAGCGCCCGCAGCGGGCCGACCGCCTCGGCCCCGGCAAAGAGCCTTTGGCTGGCATCGGCAAGGTCCTTGTCCTGTGTCACCCTCGCCAGACCGGCCAGGAAACCGGTCAGATAGCGCAGGCGGGCGCTGTCGGGTTCGTGGCGCAGCGCCTCGGCCGCCCGTTCCAGATCGTCGTGCAGCGCCAGCGGGTCGGGGTCAGGAAGGGCAAAGACCGGCTCATTGTGCAAAAGCGCGTGGCGCTCGGGCAGCAGGCGCGACAGGATCGTGCAGAACTCGGCATAGCTGGCCAGCGGTTTTTCCAGAAACCCGTCGGCCCCCGCCGCGAGGGCCGATTGCCGCCCCTCGGGCAGGCCGGACATGCCAAGGATCGCGGCGCTGCGCGGGCTGGCCTGGGCCAGCTCGCTGATCAACCGCTCCCCCCGTCCATCGGGCAGGCCCAGGTCGATGATGGCCACGTCGGGCCGGTAGGTGCGCAAATGGGCACGGGCGGTTTCCAGCGTCTCGGCCCGGCGCAGCCGCGCCCCGGCCCGCTGGGCGATCAGGCGAAGCGCCTCGCAGGCATAACGGCTGTCCTCGACCACAAGGATCGTCAGCCCGCGCAGCGGCAGGGCAGGGCCGGACAGCCCCGGCGCTGCGCCCTGCGGGACCGAGATCGGGCTGGCCAGGCGCATGGCAAGGGCCAGGGACTTGTCTGCGAAGGGATCACGTTCTTGGCGAGGCATGGCAGACCTGCGGATCAAGGGTGGACACCCGGGCAGACTGCACCCTCAAAGGATAATAATCCGTAAACCGCAGAGCCGCCCGGCCGTCGGGATGCGACAGGATAGGCGCTTGATCCCGCCCCTGCCGCCGACGATAAGGGGGCGTTCACGAAAGGACGCTGCCGATGATCGGACGCCTCAACCATGTTGCCATCGCGGTGCCCGACCTTGCCGCCGCGGCCGAGCAGTACCGGGGCACCCTGGGCGCCCTGGTCCGCCCGCCGCAGGACGAGCCGGACCATGGCGTGAGGGTGGTGTTCATCGACCTGCCCAACACCAAGATCGAGCTGCTCGCACCGCTGGGCGAGGGCTCGCCCATCGCGGGGTTTCTGGAAAAGAACCCCGCTGGGGGGATACATCACATCTGTTACGAGGTGCCCGACATCCTGGCGGCGCGCGACCGGCTGCGCGCCGCGGGGGCGCGCGTGCTTGGCTCGGGCGAGCCAAGGATCGGGGCGCATGGCAAGCCTGTCCTGTTCCTGCATCCCAAGGATTTCACCGGCTGCCTGATCGAGTTGGAGCAGGAATGACCATCACCGCCGCCATCGTGACCTTTGCCACCCTGTGGTTTCTGGTCCTGTTCTGCGTTCTGCCGCTGCGCTTTCGCTCGCAGGCCGACGCGGGGCGGGTAGAGCCGGGCACCCCGGCCTCGGCGCCCGACGATCCGCAAATCGGCCGCAAGGCGCGCCTGACCACGCTGATCGCCGTTCCCCTCTTTGTCCTGATCTGGGCTGTCGTCACCTCTGGCCTGATCACGGTGGAGAATATGGATGTGTTTCACATCCTGAACTAAGGCGTCCTTGTTCCCGCCAACCGGTGGAAAAGGTGGGTAAAGGTGGCCACGCCCAGCACCGAAATCACCAGATTCAAGAGCGGCAGCGACAGCGGGATCGCCATCAGCGTGCCGGCCAGCCAGATCTGGCCCCGGTGGCCCTTGCGCAGGGCGGTGGCCCGTTCGGGCGGCAACCGGCGCTGCGCGACGAGCGCGAAATATTCGCGCCCCAGCAGCCAGCCGTTCACCGCCCAGTACAGCGGAATGTAGAGCGGCCCCAGCAAGAGGCCGACCAGCAACAGCGCGTTCAGCGCGATGAAGAGGCCGGTAAAGTTCACCACATCGACCAGCGCCGAGCCAAAGCGCCGCCGCTGCGGGGGCGGCTGGCCGGGATAGAACCGGTCCTCGACCGCGTCGGCCACGTCCTCAAGGAAGATCGAGGAAAAGGCTGCGGCTGTCGGCACCATCAGGAACACCGACAGAAACAGCAAGAACACGAAGGAGCCAAGCGACAAGAGCGTGCCCAGCCCTTCGACCGGGCCGATCAGAAAGAGATCGACCGAGCCCGGATCAAGCCACTGGATCGCCAGCAGCAGCAGGGCGTAGACCGCCACCAGCAGCGCCAGCGCCAGAAGGACGCCCAGAAACACCACGCGGCGGAACCGGCGGTCCGCGATCTGCGACAGGGCGCGGCGGAAGTCGCCAAAGATCATGCCAGCCCCTCCAGCCCCCAGTGCACCTTGCGCGCGAGGTCCGGGCGCGGCCGGTCCGGCGCCTGGGCGCCGGGCGTGCCGATATGGACGATCCCGGCGACCGTCTCGCCCTCGGCACAGCCAAAGGCGCGCGCGGCAAAAACCGCGTCATGCACGGGCCAGCCGGTCAGCCAGTTGGCCGCCCAGCCGCTGGCCGTGGCCGCGTGCAGCAGGTTCATGCAGAGCGCGCCGGCCGAGAGCACCTGCTCGGCCCGCGGGATCTTGTCCTGCGCCACGGGCGCCGAGATCACCACCACGGCGCGCTGGCCAAGGTCAAACTGCCCGCGCGCCTTGCCCGTGCGGTCGGCGTCGGCCCCCAGCTCGGCCGCCCGCGCGGCGGCAAGACCGGCAAGACGCTCCATGTCGCGGCGGTCCAGCACGATCAGTCGCCAGGGTTCCAGCTTGCCATGATCGGGCACGCGCAGGGCAAGGCGCAGGATCGCCTCGGTCTCGGCCCGGTTCGGGACCGGACCGCTGAACAGCTTGGCGGGGTAGGATCGGCGCGCGGCCAGATGGTCAAGCGCGGCTTGGTCGGGGTGCGGCATTGCGGCGGGCTCCTTGGTCAGGGCGACCTTGCCCGCTTTGCCCGCAAGGTCAAGGGCGCTTTGCCGCCGGTGCCAGCCGGTAGCTGCCCTCGGGCAGGTTCAGCGCCGCCGCCAGATCGCGCGACTGCTGGAGCGAGAGGGTCAGGCGCATCGGCCGCTCGGTCGCGGGGTCGAGTTGCTCGATGACGATGCAATCCTCAAAGACCTCGACCACCACATCCTCTTGAAGATGGGCGGACCCTTCGTCCACCAGGGTGATCACGGTGGCGTCGAATTCGTGCTCGATGGTGAACATGGGGGCAGTCTAGGCCGATCGGGGGCGAAAGGGGAGGGGGGTTCTGCACCCTGCGCACCGGCAGGAGGAGGACGGGCGCCGCACCTGCTAGAACCGCCGGAACTGGCCTTGGCCAGCGCCGAGAACATGCGCGCCGCGCGCCCCATCCCCGCCGAGGGCCCCAAAGGCCCGTCGCCATCGCTTGCCCTTCCCCCCGGCAGGCGCTTCGCGCCAGCCAGGGCAGGCGCTGGCCTCTGGAGTCTGTGCAAAGACGGTCGTGCCGAGCCGGTCCCAGCCGGTCGGCACAGGTCCTCCGGCCCGACCGGGCCCCCCGCCCGTCACCGCCACGTTACTGCCCCGCCGCAACCCGGCGCTGCGCGTGCGGGGCGGATGCGGCCACGGTCTCGTCGAAAAGGCTGGCGATGGTCGGCACGCCCTCGACCAGACGGGCCAGGTTGGCCGCGCAGCTTTCCAGCAGCGCAGGCGCGGCCCCGCGTGCCAGAAACTCCGACAGACGCATGCCGATGCCGGTCTGTTCGATGAACTCGGCATTGCCCTGCTCGTAGATCGAGATCGGGTCGAGAAACAGGATCGGCGTCTGGGCCAGATAGCTGTCGACCACCGTGGCCCCCCGGTTTTGACACCAGCGCGCGCGATCGGGCGATCACCTCAAGCGAGCCGTGGTGCTGCATCGGTGGCAGGATGCGGTAGCCGGTCTGCGTGACCTCGGCCAGTCGGGCGAATTCGCCGGGCTCGCTGGCGGCGCTCTCGATGTCGAAGAAAAGGCTGGCGCGGGGCAAGAGCGCCTCTTTCTCCGCGACCGCCCGCTCACGCGGCAACAGGATCGCGGCGGGCCCGGGCAGCAGGTCAAGCACATCGCGGAAATTGCCCATCGCCCAGCCGCCGTCATGGGTGGCAAAGGCAAAGTCGCGCTGGTCGTAGGGGCGCACCCGCAG
Source organism: Paracoccaceae bacterium (assembly GCA_052387855.1). Classification (GTDB taxonomy): domain Bacteria; phylum Pseudomonadota; class Alphaproteobacteria; order Rhodobacterales; family Rhodobacteraceae; genus CAIYZT01. The sequence continues at coordinate 23,016 of JBQTIT010000045.1, read as the reverse complement.
GCTGGGCGCGGAATGGCGGCACGACAGCCGCGCGGGCCGCGCATCGACCGGATAGTTCACCGACATGGGCAGCGGCAGATGCGAGAAGTCCAAAAGGTCCTTGCCGCTTTCGTCGACCGGCCGGCGGTCGGGGTCGATGTATTGCAGGTCCACCCCCTCCAGCAGACCGCCAAGGTGGCCGATCACCTCTTCCATGGTCGATGGCTCCAGAAAGACCACGCGGCGCGGCGGATTGGCCAGGATCTCGCCCCGCAGCCGGTTCAGCGCCTCGGGCGAGTATTCCGGGCGCCAGCGCTCTTGCACCTCGTGGTCGGCGTAGTAGAGCACCGAGTTGGCAGGGTCAGCCAGGAACCAGGCGCGCATGTCCTGATACATCTGCCGCCCTGCCGCCGTCAGCAAATCCTCGCGGTAGATGATCCGCGCCCCGCCCCTGATCGCCTTGGCCATGAGCAGGCACTGGATGCGCACGCCGTGACCGACGCGCATGCCAAAGATGATGGTCCGGGGATGGTCCGAAGGGGCAGTCGAGGGAAGGTAAACCGCAGGTGAAGAAGTCACTTTCGAAGGCCAATCGAAGGGCATGATGGTTCCTCTTTTCTGACGAAATTTCGACAAGAAGTTTCCCACAAGCCCGAATTGCTTCTAGTTTTAACTCCGGACATCCCTGCGCGCGTTCTGGTCAGCCTGCTCGGGAATCGGACGATTGCCCGGATGGCGGCCAATCGCGGCGGCGCAGATTTCCCTTGAAATCGGGCCCGCTTCGGCGCATATCGCCGGCCACAAGCCTGCGCGCTGCGCGGGCCAACCCCTGTTGGAGAGACCATGGCCAAGGAAGAAACCCTCGAATTCCCCGGTGTCGTGAAGGAGCTGCTGCCCAATGCGACATTCAAGGTAGAGCTAGAGAACGGCCATGAACTGATCGCGACGATGGCGGGCAAGATGCGCAAGAACCGCATCCGGGTGCTGGCGGGCGACAAGGTTCAGGTCGCCATGACGCCCTATGATCTGTCCAAGGGCCGCATCAACTACCGTTTCAAGTAAGCCGGCGACGTGCGGCTTGTCCTTGGATCAGGCAGCCCGCGGCGCCGCGAGCTTCTGGCGCAGATCGGGATCACGCCCGACGCGATCCTTCCCCCCGACATCGACGAAACTCCGCTGAAGGGCGAGCTTCCCCGCCCCTATTGCCTGCGTCTGGCCCGGCAAAAGGCGCTGGCGGTCGTGGCCGGTGCCCAGGACATCGTGCTGTGCGCCGACACCACGGTTGCGCTGGGCCGGCGCATCCTGGGCAAGCCGGCCGATGCCGGCGAGGCGGCGCATTTTCTGACCCAGCTCGGCGGCCGGCGCCATCAGGTGATCACCGCCATCGCGGTGCGCCGGGGTGAGCGGCTCTGGCTGCGGGACGTGGTCTCGGCCGTCAGGATGAAGCGGCTGTCGGACGATGAACTCAACGCCTATCTCGCCTCCGGAGAATGGCAGGGCAAGGCGGGCGGCTATGCCATCCAGGGTCTGGCCGGTGCCTTTGTCCCCTGGATCGGCGGCTCGTTCACCGGCATCGTCGGCCTGCCGCTGGCCGAGACTGCCGCACTGCTTCAGGCGGCAGGATATCGCGGAGCGGGACAGCCATGAAGGGACGCGTTGTCATCCTGGACCGGATCGGCGGGCAAGAGGCCGCCTGCCTGATCGTCGACGGCCAGTTGGCCGAACTTGCCATCGATCCGGCCGAGGATGTCCTTCTGCCCGGGGCGATCTGCCGGGCGGTGGCGGACCGGCCGCTCAAGGGGCAGGGCGGCATGTTCGTCAAGCTGCCGGGCGGGCAGTCGGGCTATCTGCGCCAGACCGCGGGCATCGCGCCGGGACAGCGGATCATCGTGCAGCTTTCCGGCCCGGCCGAGCCGGGCAAGGCGCTGCCGGTGACCACGCGGATCCTGTTCAAGTCGCGCCTGGCGCTGGTGAGCCCCGGCGCGCCGGGCCTGAACATCTCGCGCCAGATCAAGGACGAAGGGCGCCGCGCCGAACTGGACGCGCTGGCGTCGGCGGGCATGGCCGGGGCGCCGGCGGACCTGGGTCTGGTCCTGCGCTCGGCCTGCGAGACGGCCGAGGCCGACGAGATCGCCGAAGACATCGCCGCCCTGCGCGGGCTGGCCGAAGCGGTCATGGCCGATCTTGATGGCGGCCCCGAGCTGCTGGTCGACGGCCCCGGCGCGCATGATCTGGCGCTGCGCGATTGGCTGGCGCCCGAGCCGGACGAGGTCATGACCGCCTCCGGCGGGTTCGAGGCCCTGGGCGTTCCGGCGATGATCGCGGCGCTGCGCGCCCCCCGCGTGCCGCTGGCGGCCGGCGGGCACATGATGATCGAGCCGACCCGCGCCCTGATCGCGGTCGATGTCAACACCGGTCCTGACACCTCGCCGGCGGCGAGCCTGAAAGCCAATATCGCCGCCGCCCGCGACCTGCCGCGCCAGTTGCGCCTGCGGGGCCTGGGCGGGCAGGTGGTGGTCGACTTCGCGCCGGTTCCCAAGCGCGACCGTGCCATCCTGGATCAGGTGATCAAGGCCGCCTTCCGGCCCGATGGCGCCGATGTCACCCTGGCCGGCTGGACCGCTCTGGGGCTTTACGAGATCACCCGCCGCCGCGACCGGCTGCTTTTGGCCGATCTTCTGCCCTAGGACGCATCCCATGGCCTGCCCGATCTGCCAACGCCAGAGCGACCCCCGCTATCGCCCCTTTTGCTCGCGCCGCTGCGCCGATGTCGACCTTGGCCGCTGGCTGACCGGCGGCTACGCCATCCCGGCCGAGGATGAGGGCGCCGAAAAGCCCGACCCGGACGCCCCGCCGCGCCCCCATTGACCCGCCGGCGCCGACCGGGAAAAAAGTCGGCCGACCCCTCTGGACAGCCCGGCCCCGCTGACGTATCACGCCTCCACCAAACGGACGCCCTGGCGCGGTCGATGGCTTCGGTGCCCAGATAGCTCAGTTGGTAGAGCAGCGGACTGAAAATCCGCGTGTCGCTGGTTCGATTCCGGCTCTGGGCACCACTTCTTATCTCGTCTCTCTGCCCATGACCCCGTGGCCCGGCCTCTATGCGGGCGGCGCCATCGCCCGCAGCGCCTCGCGGTTGACCGCAAGGCCGGTGCTGGCCGAGATCTGGGCCGCCTTGCCGATGGCGACGGCCCACCAGCCGTCGTCAAGACTGACCTGCGGCGCAGCCCCCATGGCCACGACATCCGCGAAGTTGCGGTGCTGGTAAAAGGTTGATCCGTTGTGATCGCCGGCCGCCAGCAGCGCCGGATCGACCGGAACATCCAGTACCCGGGGCCCGGCGGGATGACGCGGGCTGACCACCACCTGCGGCGTCGGCGCCGGGCCCAGATGCGCCGGCCAGAACCGCCCCGGGCCGGGCACGAGGCATTCGATCTTGCCGCGCGGGCCGACGGCGGAAATCTCTTCCTGATAGCGCGACCCTTCGGCGAACATGCACAGCTCCAGCATGGCCCGCAGCCCGTTCTCGAAATCGACGATCACATAGGCATTGTCCCAGATGTCCGACCTCTGCCCGTCATAAACCTCGTCCAGATGGTTCACCGACTGCCCGCCCGAGGCCATGACCCGCACCGGATCGCAGCCCGCGATCAGGCGCATCAGATCAAAGAAGTGGCAGCATTTTTCAACCAGCGTGCCGCCGGTGTTCCGGTTGAAGCGGTTCCAGTCGCCGACCTTTTCCAGGAACGCAAAGCGGTGTTCGCGGACCGTCAGCATCCTGATGCCGCCCGTGGCCGCCTGCGCCTCGCGGATCAGATGGGCGACGGGGGGCATGAAGCGGTATTCCATCGCGACCCAGATCGGCGCGGGATAGCCGGCACGCAGCGCGGCCAGGCGGGCAACGTCGGCCTCATCCGTGAAGAGCGGCTTTTCGACCAGAACGGGCAGCGGGCGACGGGCGGCGATCTCTTCAAGCTGGCCAAGATGCCTGTGGTTGGGCGAGGCGATCAGCAGGCAATTCACCTCTTCGACCGCCAGCACCTCGGCCAGCGAGCCGACAAACCGTGCCCCGGGCGCCAACTCGGCCGCGCGGGCGCGCATGGTGGCGTCGGGCTCGAAGATGGCCAGCACCTCGGCCTGAGGCAGGAGCGCGATGTTGCGCAGATGTTCCTGCCCCATCATGCCGCAACCGATGATGCCGTAACGCACTGATTTCATTTTGATACCTATTTCAAACGCGCGACGTAGCGCACGGTTTCGGGGTCGTACCAGGTCCAGGAGGCTTCGGCCGACTGGCCGGTCTGATCCTGGCTGATGCGCGTGATGAGCGGCAGGTCCTTGCCCGGTCTGTGCGGGAATTCTTGGGGCGCCCAATCGGGCAGGGGGCCCATGCCGATGCTGTCCTCGGCCCGTGCGATCCACAGGCCAAGGCGCTGGCGGTAATAGAGATAGAGCGATTCAGACAGATCCCCGACCGCAACCTGTGCGGCATAGCTGGCGTCCAGCCAGATCTCTTCGACCGCCGCAACCATGCCCGACAGAAAGCGAAGGCGGCGGATGCGGTGCCCCTTGCCGGATGTGCCAAAGGCTGGAAGTCGCGGATCCTTGGGCAACAGGTCGACCGACAGCACGCGGGCGGTCGGCAGGCCGCCGCCCTGGGCCAGTTCGATCCGCAAGAGCGCGTAGACCGAGGCCGGGTCAGACTTTGCCCGGATGTAGTTGCCCGACCCCTGCACCCGCGTCAGCATGCCCTTGGCCGTCAGGTCCTTGAGCGCTTGCCGCAGGGTGCCCACCGCAATGCCCAACTGCGCGGCCATGTCCCTTTCGGGCGGCAGCCGCTCGCCATCGATCAGCCGGCCGGCTGCGATGTCGCGGATCAGAAGCTCGCTGATCTGCATGTAAAGCGGAAGGGATCCCGGCGCGGCCATTTCGGCGTGACTCCCAAAAAATTGATACAGTATTGATCTATATCAAAGCGGATGCTACGCAAGTCAAAAGTTGACCCCAACAAAGAGAGAATCGATGACGGTCGTGCCGGTGACCTCTGCCGATCTGGATGCAGCCGAAGTAAGCTGGTTCGCCGCCCTGTGTTCGGATGACTATCAGTTCCTGGGCCAGCCCGACGGCGCGCTACGCTCTTCCTGGGAGCACTGTTCGGGCATCGTCAAGCGGGCCGAGGGCCACGGGTTCCGCAACGTCCTGTGCCCCTCGTCCTATCAGGTCGGGCAGGACACGCTGTCCTTTGTCGCGGGATGCGCGCCCATCACCGACAGGATCAACTTTCTGGCCGCCATCCGCTGCGGCGAGATGCAGCCGGTCATGCTGGCGCGCACCGTGGCGACGCTGGACCACATGCTGAAGGGACGCCTGACGCTGAACGTGATCTCGTCCGACTTCCCGGGCGAGGTCGCGGACAGCGCCTATCGCTACAAGCGCAGCCACGAGGTGGTGGAAATCCTGCGGCAGGCCTGGACGCGCGATCACATCGAATATGACGGCGAGATCTACAAGATCTCCAGACTGACCGCCGACCCGGCCAGGCCCTATCAGCAGAACGGCGGGCCGCTCTTGTATTTCGGCGGCTATTCGCCCGATGCGCTGGAACTGTGCGGCGCGCAGTGCGACGTCTACCTGATGTGGCCGGAAAAGCGTGAAACGCTGGCCGAGCGGATGCGCGCGGTGCATGCCCGCGCCGAGGCCCATGGCCGGACCCTGGACTATGGCCTTCGCGTGCACATGATCGTGCGCGACACCGAAGCCGAGGCCAAGGACTATGCCGACTACATCGCCAGCAAGTTGGATGATGAATACGGCAAGCTGATCCGTGACCGGGCGCATGACAGCATCAGCCTGGGCGTGGCGCATCAGGCCCGTGCGCGCGAGTTGGCCGATCAGTTCGGCTATATCGAGCCGCATATGTGGACCGGCGTCGGTCGGGCGCGGTCGGGCTGCGGCGCGGCGCTGGTGGGGTCGACCGACCAGATCCTGACCGAGATCGAAGGTTACCAGAAAATGGGCATCCGCGCCTTCATCTTTTCGGGCTATCCGCATCTGGACGAGGCCGATCACTTTGGCACCAAAGTCATGCCGCATCTCAAGACCTGCTCGCTGCCCCATGCCTATGGCCGCGTGCCGGCAGAGACCCCGGCCACGCCGCTGGGCAACGGGGCGCGCCGCTGATGGACCGCGTGGACCTCGGCCAGATCAGCCTGTCGCGCCTTGTCTATGGCATGTGGCGGCTCGGCGACGATGCCGACACCAGCCCGGCCCATGTGCAGGCCAAGATCGAGGCCTGTCTGGCCCAGGGCATCACGTCATTCGATCAGGCCGACATCTATGGCGGCTATACGGCCGAGGCCATTCTGGGCGCTTGCCTGCGCGCGTCCGCCGGTCTGCGCGAGCGGATGGAGATCGTGACGAAATGCGACATCGTGGCGCCGGTGGGGCGGCACGCGGGCGCGCGGGTCAAGCATTATGACACCTCGGCCGCGCATATCAACGCCTCGGTCGAGGCGTCCTTGCGCGAGATGGCGCTTGAAACCATTGATCTTTTGCTGGTCCACCGCCCCGATCCGCTGATGGACCACCATGAGACCGGCGCGGCGCTGGATGCGCTGGTCGCAGCGGGCAAGGTGCGCGCGGTCGGGGTGTCGAACTTTCGGCCATGGGATGTGCGTCTGCTGCAATCGGCGATGAAGTCGCCGCTGGTCACCAACCAGATCGAGCTGAGCCTTGCCGCCCATGACGGGTTCACCAACGGCGACGTCGCCTTTCATCAAGAGCAGGGAACCCCGATCATGGCCTGGTCGCCCCTGGCGGGGGGGCAGCTTCTGGCGCAGGCCGACGGCCGCCTGCGCAATCGGCTGGCCGAGATCGGCGCGGCGCACGGCACCGACTGGTCGGCCGTGGCGGTGGCCTGGCTCTTGCGCCATCCCGCGCGGATCCTGCCGGTTCTGGGGACAAACTCGCTGGCGCGGATCGCAAGCATCGGCGACGCACGGCGGGTGCAGATCGACCGGGTGACCTGGTTCGAGCTTTACAGTCTGGCCCTTGGCCGAGAGGTGGCCTGATGGCCGATGGCGCACCCATGACCGAAACCGGATTTGCCCCCTCTGCCGAGACCGCGCGCGCCTTTCGCGACGCGCTTGGCCAGTTCGCCACCGGCGTGACGCTGGCCACCATCGACGGGCCGGCCGGGCCCATGGGCTTTACCGCCAACAGCTTTTCCAGCGTGTCGCTGGACCCGCCGCTGGTGTTGTGGTCGCTGGCCAGGTCCTCGCGGCGCTTTGCCTATTTTGCCACGGCGCAGCATTTCGCCATTCACGTCCTGGCGGCCGACCAGGCCAGTCTGATCGAGCGCTTCGGGCGTCAGGGCGCGGGCTTTGAAGGGCTGGACCACGAACTGAACGCGCAGCGCGTGCCGCTGATCGACGGCGCGCTTGCCCGGTTCGAATGCGAGCTGCATGCGACCCACGAAGGAGGCGATCATCTGATCGTCGTGGGCCGCGTGACGCGCGCCATCTGTCGGGGCGGTGCGCCTTTGGTCTTTGTTCAAGGCGGAATGGGCCAGATCGCCCGCATCTGAAGGGGCGGAAAAAGGCATCCTGACCGAAGTCAGGGTGAAACGAGGGGGGGATGCGCTTGGGAGTGATCTTGGGCTTGACGAACGGCCTCGGCGCGGCGAATGCCGCGCTGCTGGCGCTTGGGCGCTGGATCGGGGCGGCGTGCCTTGGGCTGATGGTCGTCGTGATCCTGGTCCAGGTGTTCTTTCGCTATGTCGTCGGCCTGGCGCTTCCCTGGCCCGAAGAGGCCTCGCGCTTTCTCATGCTGTGGTCCACCGCCCTGATGGCCCCAACCGCCTTTCGCCGCGGGGGATTCGTCGCCATCGACATGGTGGTGCGGTTCCTGCCGCGCGCGGTGGCGGCGGCGCTGTCCGTCGTCTTGATGGTCACGGCCATAACCGTGCTCTGGGTCGCCCTTGGGATCGGCTGGAGCGAGGTTACCGGCATCGGCGGGCGGTTCGAGATGGATGCGCTGCGGGTGCCGGCCGCGCTGGACCTGTCGGTCTGGGTCAAGGTGCCCAAGGCGGCCATGATGGCCTCGCTCCTGGTCGGCATCGCGCTGCTCTTGTCGGTGGCCGCAGAACTGGCGCTGCGCAATTTCTTCGCCCTGGTCCGGGGGGCGGACGGGCTGAATGCGATCCCCGAAACAGTCACCCTGGGATCGGGGGCGGAATGATGCTCAGCCTTTTCCTGCCGCTCTTTCTGGTTTTTCTGATGCTGGGCCTGCCGGTGGTCTTTGCGCTGCTCGCCTCGCCCGCGATCCTCTTGTGGCTGAACGGACAGGAGCGCGACATCGTGCTTTTGTACCGCAACGTCTACGAGGGAATGAATTCCTTTCCGCTGATGGCCATCCCGTTCTTCATGCTGGCCGGAGAGTTGATGAACCGGGGCGGCATCTCGGCCCGTATCGTGGGCTTTGCGCAGGCCATGGTCGGGCATTTCCGCGGCGGGCTGGCGCAGGTGAATGTGGTCGATTCGATGCTGTTTGCGGGCATTTCGGGCTCTGCGGTGGCCGATGTCTCGGCGCTCGGGTCGATCATCATCCCGCAGATGGAGAAAAAGGGTTATCCCAAGCCCTTTGCCGCCGCCATCACCGCCGCCAGCGCCATTATCGGGCCGATCATCCCGCCCTCGGGGATCATGATCATCTATGCCTATGTCATGGGCGAAAGCGTGGCCGCGCTGTTTCTGGCGGGGATCGTGCCGGGGGTGCTGATCGGGGTCGCGCTGATGATCACGGTCAAGCTGATGGCCGACCGCTGCCGCCTGCCCGCAGCCCTGCCCAGGGCAAGCTGGCGCGATGCCGGAAGGGCGGGCAAGTCCGCCTTCTGGCCGCTGATGACGCCGGTCCTGCTGATGGGGGGCATCCTGACGGGGGTCTTTACCCCGACCGAGGCGGCGGCGGTGGCCGTGGGCTACAGCTTTGTCATCTCGTTGTTCGTGATCAAGACCCTGACCCTTGGCGACGTTCCCGGGGTGCTGATCCGTGCCGGGATCACAAGCTCTGTCGTCATGCTGCTGGTCGGGGCCGCGATGGCCTTCAAGACGGTGGCGGCCCTGGCCCATACGCCCGAGCTGCTGGCCGCCGGCCTGCTGGGCATCACCGAAAACCCGCTGCTGCTGCTCTTGCTGGTCAACCTGCTGCTGTTCATCGTCGGCATGTTCCTGGACGCGGGCCCGGCGATCATCATCCTGGGGCCGATCCTGGCGCCGATCTTCGTGCAGATGGGCGTGGACCCGGTCCATTTCGCCATCGTCATGGTGGTGAACCTGACCGTGGGGCTGCTGACGCCGCCCATGGGGCTGGTGCTGTTTGCCACCTCGGCGGTATCGGGCCTGCGGGTCGAGACCATCGCACGCGCCGTCCTGCCGTTTCTTGCGGTCGAATTCCTGGTGATCCTGCTGATCACCTACGTTCCCGCCATCAGCCTAACCCTGCCGCGCCTTCTGGGCTTTGCAGGCTAGACCATCCAACCAGAACCAAGAGGGAGACGACAATGTTGATGAAGACACTGAAATCGGCGGTCCTGGCCGCATTGCTGGCAGGGACTGCCGGCATGGCCATCGCACAGGAGATCACGCTGCGCGCCACCGCCAACTCGAACGAGAACGACGAGGATTATGACGGCCTCGTGGTGTTCAAGAACTACGTCGAGAACGCCTCGAACGGCGCGATCGCGGTCGAGCTGTTCATCGGCACCCAGCTTTGCGCCAAGGGCGACGAATGCCTTGCCGGCGTGGCCGATGGCTCGATCGACATCTACATCTCGACCTCGGGCGGGGCGGCGGGCCTGTTCCCCTATATCCAGGTTCTGGACCTGCCTTACCTGATGTCGGATGACCGCGTCGCCGAAGAGGTGCTGACCGGAACCGACTTCACCAAGGGCCTGCGTGACATGGCTCTGGCGGACTCGGGCAACAAGATCCGCCTGATGACGATCGGCAACACCGGCGGCTGGCGCAACTATGCCAACACCAAGCGGCGCGTGGCAGGACCGGCGGACCTTGCCGGGCTGAAGATGCGCACGGTTCCGGCGGACCTGCCGCAGTTCCTGGCGACCACCCTTGGCGCCGCGCCGACGCCGATTCCGTGGCCGGAGCTGTTCACCTCGCTTCAGACCGGCGTGGTCGAAGGCACCGCCAACGGCATCACCGACGTCATGTCGATGAAGTTCACCGACGCGGGGGTGAAGTACATGACGCTTGACGGCCATTCCTACATGGGGGCCTTCTGGTGGATGGGGCAGGACCGCTTTGCCTCGCTGACCGACGCGCAGAAGCAGATCGTCGTGGATGGCTTTGCCGCCCTGCAACAGGCGACCTTTGCCTCGCCCAAGCGCAAGGAAATCCAGGCCTATGCCGACTTCAAGGCCGCCGGCGGCGAAGTCTATGTGCCTACCGCCGAGGAAAAGGCCGCCTTCAAGACCGCCGTTGCCCCGGTGATGGACTGGTTCACGACCAACGTGAAGGGCGGGCCCGAGGTTCTGGCCTCGTTCGAGGCTTCGGTTGCCGCCGCCCAGGCCGCGGTGGACGCCGAGCGCGCCAAAGACCTGCAGTAAGCACACCGGAACGACGCAGCGGCCCCCGGAACCCGGGGGCCGTTTGCATTCGGGGCGCTGCCCCGCGACCCTATCCTGCCTCGCCGCCGAAATGCGAAAAGCGGTAGGGCGAGACGCCGTATTTGCGCCGGAACGACTTCGAAAAATGCGAGGTCGAGGCGTAGCCGCAGGCGGCGGCCACCTCGGTCACCTTCATGTCGGTCTCGCCCAAGAGCGCCCGACCGCGTTGCAGGCGCAGATCGTTCATGTAGCGCACCGGTGTCGTGCCGAGATAACGGTTGAAAAGCCGCTCCACCTGCCGGCGCGACAGGCCAAGATGCTCGGCGCAGGCGTCAAGGTCGAACTCTTCCTCGATCCGCGCCTCCAGAAAGGCGGCGGCCTGCAAGAGCTTGGCGTTGCGCGTGCCCAGACGCGCGGCAAGGCTGGCGGTCTGGTGATCCTCCGGGTTCCGCCGCTGGGTCAGAAGGCACATGTTCATGACCTCCTGGCTCAGCCGGGCGCCGTGCCGGTCGTGGATGATCTGAAGCATCAGGTCCGCCGAGGCCACCCCGCCGGCCGAGGTCATGACCCGCTCTTCGATGGTAAAGACCTGCCGCGAGGGGACCAGGCCCGGGTGGCTTTCGGCAAATCCCTCGATGTTTTCCCAGTGCAGGGTAAAGCGGTTGCCCTTGAGGATGCCGGCACGCGCCAGCGCATAGGCCCCGGTGCAAAGCCCGCCCACCACGCGCCCGCGCCGCCAGAGCCCGCGCAGCCAGTCGGCCAGCGCCGCGCTGGCCTTGCCCTCGGGCTCGACCCCCGAGCAGACAAAGATCATCCCCTCGGGCGCGGTGCCGCCCCAGGCGCCCCCCGCCACCACTTGCAGCCCGTTCGAGCAGGCCACGGGCTTGCCATCCTCGCTGAGCACCTGCCAGCGGAACAGCTCTTGCCCGGTCAACTGGTTGGCCATCCGCAGGGGCTCCACCGCCGCAGAAAAGGCCAGCATGGTGAATTTGGGCAAAAGGACAAAGCTGACGTGCAACGGCTCGCCGGCGCGCGACAGGCCGACATGCGCGACGCCCTTGGCGACAAAGGGACTGGGGCCGGCGGCCATCAGGGCTGGCCCGGTGCGGTCAGGTGCGCACACCCGCGAACTTTTGTTGCCACAGACTGCGTTCCTCGTCGGTGATCTTGCGAAACAGGTTCTCGGGGACGGCAAATTCCTGCCCCGGCGGCAGGGCCCGCAGCGCCGCCGGCATGTCGGTTGGCCAGGTCCAGTCGGTGCTGCCCATGGCGGCCATCATCGCCTCGGCCGCGTCGGGGATGAAGGGGGCCGACAGGACCGCATAGACGCGGATCAGGTTCATCCCCAGCCGGATGATCGCCTCGGCCCTTTCGGGGTCGGCCTTGACCACGCTCCAGGGCGCCGAAGATTGCAGGTATTCGTTGCCCAGCACCCAGATCGCGCGCAATTCGGCGGCCGACTTGCGCACCTCCATCCGGGCCATCAGGTCGGTGTACTCCTTGACCCGCACCCCAAGCTCCGCGATCAGCGCGGCCTCTTGCGGGCCGTGGCCGCCGCCGGCCGGGATCGTCTCGCCGAACTTGGAGCGCGCAAACTTGGTCACACGGCTGACGAAGTTGCCCAGCACATCCGCCAGGTCCTTGTTGGCCGAGGCCTGGAAATTCTCCCAGGTAAACTCGGCATCGCTGCTTTCGGGCGCGTGGCTGAGCAGCCACCAGCGCCAGTAGTCGGGCGGCAGGATTTCAAGCGCCTGGTCCATGAACACCCCGCGACCGCGCGAGGTGCTGAACTGGCCGCCGTCATAGTTGAGGTAGTTGAAGGACTTGAGGTAATCGACCAGCTTCCACGGCTCGCCCGAGCCAAGGATGGTCGCGGGAAAGCTGAGGGTGTGGAAGGGCACGTTGTCCTTGCCCATGAACTGGTAATAGGTGACGTCCGCAGCGCCCATGTCGGTGCGCCACCAGCGCTGCCAGGCCGCGTCGGGCAGCCGGTTCGCGTCGGCCCATTCGGCGGTGCCGGCGATGTATTCGATGGGCGCGTCGAACCAGACGTAGAACACCTTGCCTTCCATTCCCGGCCAGGGCGCATCGCCCTTTTGCACCGGAATGCCCCAGCTCAGATCGCGCGTGATGCCCCGGTCCTGCAAGCCGTCGCCGTCGTTCAGCCATTTGCGGGCGATCGAGGTGGTCAGGATCGGCCAGTCGGTCTTGCTGTCGATCCATGCCTCCAGCTTGCCGCGCAGGCTGCGCTGCATGAGGTACAGGTGCTTGGTGGGCCGAACCTCAAGGTTCTTTGACCCCGAGATGGTCGAATGCGGGTCGATCAGGTCGGTGGGGTCAAGCTGCTTGGTGCAGTTGTCGCACTGGTCCCCCCTTGCCTGCGTGAAACCGCAGTTGGGGCAGGTGCCCTCGATGTAACGGTCGGGAAGGAAGCGGCCGTCGTCGACCGAATAGACCTGCGCCTCGCTGACCTCGCGGATCAGGCCCATCTGGTCGAGCCGGGCGGCGAAATGCTGGGTCAGCCGGTGGTTGCGCTGGCTGGAGGAGCGGCCGAAATGGTCGAACGACAGGCGGAACCCCTTGGCGATGGCGGCCTGCACCTCGTGCATCTCGGCGCAGTATTCGGCCACGGGCTTGCCCGCCTTGGCGGCGGCAAGCTCGGCCGGGGTGCCATGCTCGTCCGTGGCGCAGATGAACATCACCTCATGCCCCATCGCACGGTTGAAGCGCGCAAAAAGGTCGGCGGGCAACTGGCTGCCGACCAGATTGCCCAGATGCTTGATCCCGTTGATGTAGGGAATGGCAGAGGTGATCAGAATCCGTGCCAAGGCGCGCCCCTTTTTGGTGGTCAGCGCCCCTTTAGCGCAAGGCGGGGCAGGGGGGAAGGGCGCCCTACCCCCGGGCGGCTTTTTCGGCCAGTCCCGAGGTGCCCTCGCGCCCGGCCAGAACCGCCTCGACCTCGGCCAGGGTCACGTCGCGCGCGGCCAGCATGACCAGAAGGTGATAGATCACGTCCGCCGCCTCGGCGGTCAGCCGTTCGCGGTCGCCCTTGACCGCCTCGATGATCGCCTCCACCGCCTCTTCGCCGAACTTTTCGGCGCATTTCTCGGGGCCCTTGGCCAGGAGCCTGGCCGTCCACGAGCTTTCGGGATCCGCGCCCCTGCGCGCGGCGATCGTGGCGGCCAGTCGTTCAAGAGCGCTCATGTCAGCCTCATGGGGATGCCGGCGGCGGCCATATGGGCCTTGGCCTGCCCGATGGTAAAGGTCCCGAAGTGAAAGATCGAGGCGGCCAGCACCGCGCTGGCGTGGCCAAGGGTTACGCCCTCGACCAGATGGTCAAGCGTGCCGACCCCGCCCGAGGCGATGACGGGAATCCCGACCGCATCGGCGATGGCGCGGGTCAGGGGCAGGTTGTAGCCGCCCCGGGTGCCGTCGCGGTCCATCGAGGTCAGCAGGATTTCCCCCGCGCCGCGGCTCTCCATCCGGCGGGCAAAGTCCACCGCGTCGATGCCGGTGGCGCGGCGCCCGCCGTGGGTGAAGATCTCCCACCGCCCCGGCGCGACGGTCTTGGCGTCGATGGCCACGACGATGCACTGGCTGCCGAACCGGTCTGCGGCGGCGGCCACGACATCGGGGTCGGCCACGGCGGCGGAGTTGAACGAGACCTTGTCGGCCCCGGCCAGCAGGAGCGCGCGCACGTCCTGATGGCTGCGCACCCCGCCGCCGACGGTCAGGGGCATGAAGCACTGCTCGGCCGTGCGGCTGACCAGATCGAACATGGTGCCCCGGTTTTCATGGGTGGCGTGGATGTCGAGAAAGCACAACTCGTCCGCGCCCGCCGCGTCATAGGCGCGCGCCGCCTCGACCGGATCGCCGGCGTCGATGAGGCCGACGAAGTTCACGCCCTTGACCACGCGGCCATCGGCGACGTCCAGGCAGGGGATAAGGCGGGTTTTCAGCATGGACGCGGTGTAGCGCCCTTTGGGCAGGGGGGGAAGGGGGCGCGCGGGGTGCTCGTCCATGGCCGCGCCGCAGGTCCTGTCAAGGCGGGGCCATCGGCTGTGGGAAAGCCCCCCCATCCCATCCCTCCCCCACAAGGGGGGAGGAAGGTGCATGGGTCGTCCAGAGGCGCCTCTTCCGGCGTCTGGCGCTCCCTCTCCCTCGTGGGGAGGGGGCAGGGGTGGGGGGCTTGGGTCTGGCGGGGAAAGAGGGGGCGCTGCCCCCTCGGCGCTTCGCGCCTCACCCCCGGGATATTCAGGGACAGAAAATTCAGGCGAGCGCGGCCAGCGCCGCGCCCAGGTCAATCGCCCCGTCATAAAGCGCCCGGCCGGAGATGGCGCCGGCGATGACGCCGGTGGCGCGCAGGGCGATCAGGTCCTCGATCCGGCTGACCCCGCCGCTGGCGATGACCGGGATCGTCACGGCGCGGGCCAGGGCCTCGGTCGCGGCGATGTTGGGGCCCTGCATGGCGCCGTCGCGGTCGATGTCGGTGTAGATGATCGCCGCCACGCCCGCATCCTCGAAGCGGCGGGCAAGGTCCACGGACTGCACCCTGGTCTCTTCGGCCCAGCCCTTGGTCGCGACAAAGCCCTTGCGGGCGTCGATGCCCACGGCGATCCGGCCAGGATAGGCGCGGGCGGCGTCGCGCACCAGGGCCGGGTTTTCGACCGCCACCGTGCCCAGGATGACGCGGGCCAGGCCGCGGGCGAGCCACATCTCGATGGTGGCCATGTCGCGGATGCCGCCGCCAAGCTGGGCCGGGACCGAGACGGCGGCCAGGATCGCCTCGACCGCGGCGCCGTTCACCGGGTGGCCGGCGAAGGCGCCGTTGAGGTCGACCAGATGCAGCCATTCGCAGCCCGCATCCTGAAACGCCCGCGCCTGGGCGGCAGGATCCTCGCCAAAGACCGTGGCCGCCGACATCTCGCCGCGCAGAAGGCGCACGCATTTGCCGTCTTTCAGGTCGATGGCGGGGTACAGGATCATGGCCGTCTCCGAGCGGTTCGGCGGTGCTTTGCCATGGGGCGGGCGCGGGGGCAAGGCCCCGCCCCGGACCGCGCCAAAGGGCTGCACCCCGACGTCACGCTTGCGCGCTGGTCGCTTTGCGCCGATCCTTTGTCGCAGCCATCCAAGGGGGAGGAGCGAAACATGAAGAAACTGATCCTGGCGGCCATTCTGGCCCTGAGTGCAAGCGCGGCCCTGGCCGCCGATCCGATCGAGGGGGTCTGGCAGACCGCGAAGGACGACAATGGCAACTATGGCCATATCGAGGTCACGTCCTGTGGTCCGGCCTTTTGCGGGGTGCTGATCCGCAGCTTCGATTCCGCCGGCGCGCCGCTGGTAACGGACAACATCGGCAAGCAGATCATCTGGGACATGGTGGCCTATGGGAACGGGTTCTACGATGACGGCAAGGTCTGGTCGCCCGACCGCGACAAGACCTACAACTCGGATCTGACCATCACCGGCGACAGCCTGACGGTGCGGGGCTGCGTGCTGGGGATCTGCCGCGACGGCGGCACCTGGACGCGGGTGAAGTAGCAGATTTCGGGTGGCCAGCGCGCGGCCCCCCTGTCAGACAGGGGCAGGCGGAGGGCGCGATGGCGAACCGGGACTGGGCATTGTTGGGGTTTCTATCCGTCCTGTGGGGGGGATCGTTCTTTTTCGTCGAGGTCGCACTGGGCGGCCTGCCGGCGCTCAGCATCGTCTGGGCCCGGGTGGCGGGGGCGGCGGTCCTGATGGCGCTGTGGATCCTGCTGCGGGGCGGCGCCTTTCCGACCGGGGCCGGGGTCTGGGCGGCGCTTGCGGTGCAGGGATTGCTCAACAACGCGGTGCCCTTTACGCTTTTTGCGCTGGCGCAGGGGCGGATCGACGGCGCGCTGGCCGCCATCGTCAATGCGACGACCCCGCTCTGGGCCGTGCTGGCGGTGCATTTTCTGGCGCGGGACGAGCGCTTGACCGCTGCGCGGCTCATCGCGATCGTGCTGGGCTTTTCCGGCGTCGTGGTGATGAGCGGCGGGCAGGGGGCGGGCACGGCGCTGGCGGTGCTGGGTTGCCTGGGGGCCGCGCTGTCCTATGCGCTGGCCGGGGTCTGGGCGCGGCGATTCAAGCCGATGGGCCTGGCGCCCGAAGGGATCGCGCTGGGCCAGCTTGGCACGGCGGCGCTGATGCTCTTGCCGCTCTGGCTGGCGGTGGACCGGCCCTGGACCATGGCGGCCCCGCCCTCCGGCGTGCTGGGCGCGATGGCGGGGCTGATCGTGCTGTCCACCGGGCTGGCCTATCTGATCTTTTTCCGCCTGCTTGCCTCGGCCGGGGCGATCAACCTGTCGCTGGTCACCTTTCTGATCCCGGTTTCGGCCATGGGCCTGGGCGTCGGCTTTCTGGGCGAGGCGCTGCTGGCGCGCCATGTCGGCGGCTTTGCGCTGATCGTGGCGGGGCTGGTGGCGATTGACGGAAGGGTATGGCGATGGGCAAGGGGCTGATCCAGGGCCCTGCCCGGCGCGATCAAAGCCGGTTCAACTGCCCGCGGTTGCGCACGATGTTCTTGTAGTCCCATTGGACCCGCGCCGCCTGCGCCAGCCAGCCGGTGATCTCGACGGCGTCGATCTGGTCCGGCGCGGTGAAAAAGGCCGAGGCGTCCATGAACCTGCCCGTCCCCGCGAGGAGCCTTGTGCTTTCAAAGCCGCGACCGCTCCAGAACATGAGGCGGATGGCGGCCTTTTGCCGGCTGTAGCCGACGATGGGATTGCCGGCCAGGAACCAGACCGGATGGGCGTGCCAGAGTTTTGACTCTGCCCCGGCAAGGCCGGCGTCGATGATCTCGCGCAGCCCCTCGCAGATCGCGCGGTCCGTCGCGCCCAATGCCTGGTTGTAAGCGTCGATGCCTTGCGGTTTCATGGGCCGGTATCCTGGAGAAAAGGCACGTCGTGCGGCGCCGGTCAGGGCCGCCAGGACAGGAAATTGCCGATCAGCCGCAGGCCTGCGCCTTGCGACTTTTCGGGGTGAAACTGTGTGCCGATCATCGTGTCCCTGCCGATGATCGCCGTGATCGGCCCGCCGTGGTCGCAATAGGCCAGGCGGTGGGCCGGGTCCGCGACGCGGAACTGGTAGGAATGCACGAAATAGGCGTGATCGCCGGTTGCCAGACCGGCCAGCACCGGGTGGGGCCGCTCGACCACCAGATCATTCCAGCCCATGTGCGGCACCTTGAGGCCCGGATCCAAGGGCGCGATGCGCACCACCTCGCCGGCGATCCAGTCAAAGCCGGGGGTGTCCTGATATTCCCGCCCCCGGCTTGCCAGCATCTGCATGCCGACGCAGATGCCAAGAAAGGGCCGGGCGCGGCGTGTCACCGCCTCTTCGATGGCCTCGAAAAGCCCGCCATAGGTGCCCAGGGCCTGCCGGCAGGCCGGAAAGGCGCCGTCGCCCGGCAGCACGATGCGGTCGGCGCGGGCCACGTCCTCGGGGCGGGAGGTGACCAGGACCTCGCCGGCGCCGACCTCGGCCGCCATACGCTGAAAGGCCTTTTCGGCCGAATGCAGGTTGCCGGAATCGTAATCGACTAGGACGGTGAGCATGGCGCAGGACCCTTGGGGGGCGGAAGAAAAGGGCAGGTGCCTCCGGCGGGGATATTTTTGCACAGAGGATGGGGTCAGAGCGTGCCCTTGGTCGAGGGCAGGATGCCGGCCATGCGCGGATCGGGCTCCACCGCCATGCGCAGGGCGCGGGCGACGGCCTTGAAGCAGGCCTCGGCGATGTGGTGGCTGTTCAGACCATGCGCCAGGTCGACATGCAGGGTGATGCCGCCATGGGTGGACAGGGCCTGAAAGAACTCGCGCACAAGCTCGGTGTCGAAGGTGCCGATCCGGGCGGTGGGCAGGGTGAGGTTCCAGACCAGATAGGGCCGGCCCGACAGGTCAAGCGCGCAGCGGACCTGCGCGTCATCCATCGCAAGGGCGAAATGGCCGTAGCGGCGGATGCCGGTCTTGTCGCCCAGCGCGCGCGCCAGCGCCTGGCCCAGCGCGATGCCGCAATCCTCGACCGTGTGGTGGTCGTCGATGTGCAGATCGCCCGTGGCCGTCAGGGTGATGTCGACCAGCGCATGGCGCGCAAGCTGGTCGATCATGTGGTCGAAAAAGCCGATCCCGGTGGCCACGCGGCACTGGCCGGTGCCGTCCAGGTCGATGGCGACGCTGATCGCGGTCTCTTTGGTCTTGCGGGTGATCTCGGCCTTGCGCATGTCAGGCTCCCTCGTGCTTTGGCGCCTTATAGGCGGATGAGGCCCGGGGGGAAAGGGTTTGCGCGGCAAGGGGGCTTGGCGCGCCGCCGCAAATGCGCTTGTCTTGCGCCAGACACAACAGGAGGCCCCGGCATGCCCTTTCCCGATCTTTGGCCAGACAAGGTGGCCCAGTACCGCTCGGACGCCGTGGCGCCCCCGGATTTCGACGCCTTCTGGAGCGAGACCCTGGCAGAGGTGCGCCGCCACCCCCTGGCCCTGACGCTGGTGCCCCATGACGCCGGGCTGACCCAGTTCGACGTCTATGACGCCAGCTTTGCCGGCTATGGCGGCCATCCGGTCAAGGCCTGGGTCATCCTGCCCAAGGGCGGGGCCAGCGGGGCGGTGGTCAAGTTCATCGGCTATGGCGGCGGGCGGTCCTTTCCGCATGAGCACCTGTTGTGGGCGGCATCGGGCCGGGCGGTGCTGGTGATGGACACGCGGGGGCAGGGGGCCACCTGGTCGGCCGGCGGCACCGCCGATCCGGTGGGCTCGGAGCCGGCGCATCCGGGGTCGATGACGCGCGGGATCGGCGCGCGCGAGACCTATTACTACCGCCGCGTCTATTCCGACGCCGTCCGCGCGGTCGAGGCGGCGCGGTCCCTGCCCGGGGTCGACCCCGCCCGCGTCGCGGTCTGCGGCATCTCGCAGGGCGGGGGCATCTCGCTGGCCGTCGCGGGGCTGGTGCCGGACCTGGCCGGGGTGATGCCCGACGTGCCCTATCTGTGCGACTTCTACCGCTCGGTCGGGGTGGCCAGCCGCGACCCCTATCTGGAAATCTCGCGATACCTGTCGGTCCACCGCAAGCAGGAGGCGGCGGTGTTCCGCACCCTGTCCTATTTTGACGGCGTCCATTTCGCCGCCCGCGCCCGCGCGCCGGGCCTGTTTTCGGTCGGGCTGATGGACACGATCTGCCCGCCGTCGTCGGTCTATGCCGCCTTCAACGCCTATAGCGGGCCGAAGGCGATCGAAAGCTACACCTTCAACGACCACGAGGGCGGCGGCCCCGCACAGGAGGCTGCGCAACTTGCCTGGGCAAAGGGGCGGTTCTGACGGGGGGCTGCGCCAGGTGAGCTGGACATCGTCCCGGTTGCCGTAGGGATTGTAGATCGTCCGCTCCACCTTGGCCCCGGCAGAACTGGTCACCCCGCGGACGGAGCCCTGGGGGTGGTGGTGCGGGAGGTCAGCGGGGGCGGTGGGGAGTGTCGGAGTGAGTCGGGCTTTCGCCCGAATTCCGATTTACTCAAACAACTTCAACCTCTGTGAACTGCAGCCCGGTAAGCTTGTGCTCGCTGCAGATGTCCACGAATCGCTGGTCGACGATGGGATCACGCCGCAGCCTGTTTTCATGGCCGCACAGAAAGATCGGCGGCAACGTTTCCAAGGGTCGGCGCAGGACGATCTTGTTGAAGCGATAGATCAGATTGCCGGTGTTGCGCAGATAGATCGACTTCTCCATGTCGATCAGATCGACGACGGTCGTGACGATGATCTCGACATAGTCCTGATCGTCGATCTTGCAGAGATAGGCGATCACATGCCCGTCAAAAAGCTTTGACAGCAACGTGTCATAGACCGACTTCGGGCAGACGATGGGGAGCCCGGTATGCGGAAAGGTCGGGATCTTTTTTCGCTTGGGCTTTTCTTCAAACCTGTAAGTGCGACCCGTGGGATCAAAGTGCCGGTCGCGCGGGCCGGGTTTCCAATCGGGATAATAGGCGTCGATGTCCCAAACCGGGCCTGTTGGGTCGACTCCCCTGTAGACGTAGTTGAAGTACTCATCATAGGGGGCTTCAAAGCGAAAAAGTCTGGAAGGGAAGTTCACATCCACTTGCGTAATCATTTGCTTGCCCCCCCCGACAGAACACGCTTGAGCCATTCGTTGATCGTTGACGGCCCCGCCCGCGTTGACGCTGGCGCCTTGATGGTTCCGCTGGATATTCCGCGGTCAATCGACAACAACTCATCTCCGATCTTGCCAAGTTCGACCCTGATGGCATCCTCCCCATCCAGCCCTTTCAGCCGGTCCCAGACCGCGTCCGCATAACGTTCCGGATGCGATCCGATGTGATAGGTCAAGCCAGCGCCGTTTTCCAGGTCATTCAACTTGATCCCCGCGCCGGCAAGCTTGTCGCGGATCAGGTCGCCCGACCTGCCCCCGCCCCTCAACAGTCCAACATGGTGGAGCGGTTGTCCAGGTCTTGCGCGTCCAACCGCAATAAGGGCGCGTTCGGTCTGCTTCGAGAATTTCCCACCATTTGCAACTGTGCGCGTGGCGGTCCGAGCAGCCTTTGACGTGCCGCCGGGCAGGCCCGGAACAAGCGTCGATCCAACGTCGACACCCAGGTCGACAATACCCTCGGCAAGAAGTTCGTCGTCTTCGCTGTACCAGCCAACGCCAATCTTTCCCAAATCGTAAACGACGTTCAGCACATCCCAGGGCGTTTCGAAGATGTGGCCGGTAGGATCGCTCCCATTCACCGGATTGCCGCCCGCTTGAGGATAGCGGTTGGTCCCCACCCCGGGCTGGGTGACCTTCCACCAGTCGGGCTGGATGAACGACGAGGATCAGAGAACAGTCCGGGGGACTGTTTTCCCGAGGAAGGCCGAGCTTCGGATCATAGTGCCGCGCGTTGAGTGAAGCGGGGAAAACAGTCCGGGGGACTGTTTTCCCCGCTGAAAGGAGCCCCGCATCGGCATCCAGCCGCTCGCCGATGTAGGAGTGGGACTCGGCGGGTTTGGTCTGGTCCCATAGGGCGCGGAGATTATCGTCCGAGTTGCCATAGGGCCGGTAGACCGACCGCTCCACCCGCGCCTCGGCAGCATCCGTCACTCCACGCTCCGAGCTCTGGGCGTCGTGGTGCAAGGCGGTTCAGGTGAAGACGGTGGGGCAGGTGGTGAAGGCGAGGCGGAGGGTGGGGATCGGGGTGACGAAGACCTGCTCCGCCATCGCATCCCTCCAGTTCCGCAACTCCAGCGGCCCGACAACAAGCGTGACGCCGGGGCGGAAGAGGGTGGTGTCGGAAGCCGGGCTGTCGCCCGACCTCCGGCATGTTACTTCAGGGTGAATCTAGCGCAAAGAATTGGAACTGGCAGCGTATATAGGAGCAAGTCAATCAACTGTTTCGCCAAACCCGTACGTTCTGCTCCAAGATTTGAGGCAGTCTCATTCAATGCGAACAAGATAAGCAGCCAGAAGGCGAGCAAGGTGATCTCAGTTCTCAAGAAGAAAGTACGTTCGGTAACCTTCGACACCGCTGCTGCCGCGAAGTAAACAATCGTGGTCGTTGGGAGGAAAAATAGCTGCTCCCCTCCGGACGACCAGGGACCCAATTCCCAAGAAATCAGAAGAATCAGCATGAAAACGAAGTACAGTAGCGAGGCCTTGAAAACATCAAACACGGCTCTGAACAGCGTCGATCGCTTGCTGAGAACATTCATCACTAGCGTCCCGGTCTTGTATCAAGCCAAGCATCGAAGTAACTCATCGGAATGAGCAAGCCAGTTCCCGGATCTCTGCCAGGCATCCCATATGTCCCGCTTGGAAAGTTGGTTGCGCCTGCATGCTCAGCCACACTTCTGGCGAAACTGTTGCTGTTGAAGTGATCGTCTTTTCGGATCAACCCATATGCTAGGGCCTGGTACGGAGCCTTATTGTTATACCTTTCAAACATGGAAAGCACGCTCTTTTCAAGTTCACCCGACCTTACATCACCGTTTGGCTCTTGCACACCTTTCAAAGACTCATCACCAAGCGTTGGTGACAAATCTGTCCTTCCGCGATCTGTCAGAAAGGCCTCGAACGCTGCCCTGTCGGCTTCTTGATCCGTAAGCTTAAAGAGGAAGTTCTCGCCTGACCTCATTTCAGGGTAGTTATTGGTTTGATCGCCAGATAGTATTGCAGCGTAGAAATCAGCGCCACGATCTATCCCTGGTAGTTTCCCATTTTCATTGTTGTACTTAACAAAGTAGCTTTGGTATTGGGAGCCAAACTCATCTTTCTGATCAGCCGTCTGAGCTACCCCCCGAAAATCGGACAGTGACGGAAGCTACGATCTGAGGTCTGCTGATCCCAAGACGAGGAGATCAGAATATGTCGAAACGCAGGAACCATGACGCGGCGTTCAAGGCGCGTGTTGCA
>JBQTIT010000044.1:0-62062 GCA_052387855.1 Paracoccaceae bacterium | reverse complement strand
AACAGCAGACCATCCAAAACCGCCGCTTGAACCATCAGCGTCAAGCAGCATAACCTGAACCCGATGAGCCCGAGCTCTCCGCTCCAAAATCAGGCCACCCGTTCCAAAGCATTCGACGACGGACAGTCAGGTGCCGCACATCGAGAAGGGGCTCAGGCATGGCCGGCCTCCCACAGGTCGGCCGTCAGCGCGTCCTGACGGATGCAGCGGCTGAAATGGCCGGGCGAGACCTCGGTCAGGCCGGGTGTTCCGCTGCGGCAGGCGCCCGTGGCCAGCGGGCAACGCGGGTGGAACCGGCAGCCGGCGGGCGGATGCGCCAGGTCGGGCGGCGTGCCGGGGATCGGGGTCAGGCGCCGGCCCGCCGGGCCGTCAAGGCGCGGGATGCAGTTGAGCAGGCCCATCGTATAGGGATGGCGCGTGCGGCGGAAAAGCTCTGCCGTCGTCGCCATCTCGACAATCTGGCCGGCATACATCACCGCCACGCGCTGGCAGGTCTGCGCCACCACGCCCAGATCGTGCGTGACAAGAACCAGACCCAGACCCAGATCGCGTTGCAGGGCCACCAGAAGCTTGAGGATCTGGTCCTGGATCGTCACGTCCAGCGCGGTGGTCGGCTCGTCCGCCAGGATCAGGCCGGGGTTGCACGACAGGGCGGCGGCGATCACGACCCGCTGGCACATGCCGCCCGAGAACTGGTGCGGATAGTCGTCGATCCGGCTTTCGGGCGCCGGAATGCCGACGCGCGCCATCAGCTCGATCACGCGCGCGCGCGCCTCGGGCCCCTTGCGGACAATGCCATGCTCGATCATGGCCTCGGCGATCTGCTTGCCGATCGGCAGCACCGGGTTCAGGGCCGACGCGGCATCCTGCACGATGGCGGCGATCGCCCGGCCCCGGACCAAGTTCAACGCGGTCGCCGGCAGGCGTGTCAGGTCCTGCCCGTCATGCAGCACCGCGCCGCCGGTCACGCGGCCCGGCGCCGGGACCAGGCCCAGGATCGACTTCACCGTCATGCTCTTGCCGGAACCGGATTCGCCCACCAGGCCAAAGCATTCGCCGGCGTCGAGAGCGAAAGACACATCGTCCACCACCGTCAGCACCCCCCGAGGGGTGGGGATCCGTGTCGTCACCGAGCGAAGTTCAAGCAGCGCCATCATCCACGCTCCCGAAGAAGCCTGGCGATCCCGTCGCCCAGCAGGCTTAGGGCAAGGCCGACAAGCACGATGGCCAGGCCGGGCAGGGTCACCATCCACCAGGCGGTCAGGATGAATCCCTTGCCTTCAGAGATCATGATGCCCCATTCGGCCATCGGCGGTTGGACCCCGAGGCCAAGGAACGACAGCGAGGTGGTCGACAGAATCACCAGAACGATGTCGGTCATGGCAAAGATGATCGTGGGGGTGATGACATTGGGCAGGATGTGGCGGAACAGGATCCGCCCGTTGCGATACCCAAGCGCGCGGGCAGCCAGGACGTATTCCGCCTGCTTGACCACCAGAACCTCGGCGCGCACCAGCCGGGCATACATCGGCCAGCCGGCCAGGGTCAGGGCGATGTACATCGACACCAGGCCCGGCCCCAGGATCGCGATGATGCCGATCACCATGACCAGAAAGGGAAAGGCGCTGAAGGTGTCGACCACGCGCATGATGACCGTGTCGACCAGCCCGCCGAAATAGCCCGCCAGCGCGCCCAGGGCGGTGCCCAGGACCCAGGGAAAGACCACGCAGAGCAAGCCGATCATCAGGTCCAGCTTGGCGGCGTGAAGCACGCGCGAAAGGATGTCGCGGCCGAAATTGTCGGTGCCAAAGGGATGCGCCCATCCGGGCGGTTGCAGCGTGTTGCGCAGGTCTTGCTGCACCGGATCGTAGGGGCTGATCAGGTCAGCCAGCAGGCTGGACAGCAGGATTGCGGCCAAAAGTCCCGCACCGACCGACAGGCCCATGTGCCGGCGCCAGGCTGCGGCGCGGCGCGGGGCGGGCGCGCCGGACAGGCTCGGCGCCGGCGCCTCAGTCATAGCTCACCCTCGGGTCGAGCGCGGCATAGACCAGGTCGGTCAAAAGGTTGATCACGACCACCAGCACGCCGAAGATCAGCGCGATGCCCTGGATCATCGGATAATCCCGCGCCGAGATCGAAGAGACGATCAGCGCGCCGATCCCGGGCAGGCTGAACACGGTTTCCACCACCACCGATCCGCCGATCAGCCAGCCGATGTTGACCCCCAGGATCGTGACCGTCGCCAAAAGCCCGTTGCGCAGCACATGGCGCCGGATCAGCCGGCCCTGCGACAGCCCCTTGGTGCGGGCATATTCGACATGGGGCGCGTGCATGATCTCGATCAGCGAGGCGCGCAGGGTTCGGATCAGGATCGGCGCCAGCGACAGGGTGATGGTCAGCGCGGGCAGGGTGAGGTGCCAAAGGATATCGCCAAATCCCCGGCCAAAGCCCGAGATCGGAAAGAATGGATAGATCACGGCAAAAAGGATCAAGAGGTTCAGGCCCAGCCAGAAGCCGGGCATCGACAGGGTCAGCGTCGACAGGCCGCGCACGATCTGGTCGGCCCAGCCGTTCTGACGGACCGCCGCGACCATGGCCAGCGGCACGGTCACCAGGACCGACAGGAAAACCGACAGCCCGACCAGCGCCACCGTCACCGGCAGGCGCTCGAAGATCACCTCCAGGACGGGGCGGCGGTAAAACAGCGAGGTGCCAAGCTCTCCCTGAAAGATGTTGCCGACAAAAAGGACGAACTGCTGCCAGACCGGCAGGTCCAGCCCCAGGGCCGCCCGCAACTCGGCGATGCTCTGGTCGGTCGCGCGAATGCCCAGCATGATGCGGGCCGGGTCGCCCGGGATCAGGCGCACCACCAGAAACACGACCAGCACGATGCCGAACAGCACGGGAAGCATCTGAACCAGGCGTTTGCGCAGGAAGGCGGCCGTGTTCACACGATCCTCGCGGCGTTCAGGAAGGGGCGTGCGCGCCCGGGTGGGCGCGCACAGGTCTTTTCAGCGCATCGCAGCACTTGCGATTGCCCTACTCCGCAGCCTTCCAGGTTTCCCAGAACCGGTGCGCCTTGGTCGGGAACACGGCAAAGCCGTTCACGTTGTTCCGCGTGGCCCAGATGGTGGTGGGGTGGAAGAGGTAGAACTGCGGCATCTCCGCCATCGCGATGCGCTGGAGTTCGCGGTACATCTCGGCGCGCTTGGCCGGGTCAAGCTCGGCCTCGGCCTCCATCGAGATGCGGACGATCTCCTCGTTGCGGTAGCCCGAGAAGGCCGCATCCGATCCGCCTTCGTCCTTGGACCAGAAGTCGAACGGAATGTTCATCGCCGGGTCAAGCACGTCGTTGGTGCCAAGCTTGTAGACCAGCTCGAACTCGGCGCCCGACCACATTTCCCACCAGGTTCCGGCCTCGACCGGCGAGATGGTGATGGTGATGCCAAGCTGCGCCATCTGGTCGGCAAAGATCGTGGCGGTCTGCTGGGCAAGCTGGTCGCCCGAGGGCAGGATCAGCGACGCCGTGAACCCGTCCGGGAAACCGGACTCGGCCAAAAGCGCCTTTGCGCTGGCAGGTCTGTCGATGGGCGGCATCCTGGCGATGGAAGTTCTGGCCCAGGCCCCGGACCGCGTGGAACGGCTGGCCTTGCTGGACACCAACCCCCGTGCGGAGGCGCCCGAGACCCGCGCCAACCGCGAGCCGCAGATCGCCCGCGCCCTGAACGGCGGCCTTGCCCGGGTGATGCGCGACGAGATGAAGCCCAACTACCTGGCGCGGGGGCCGGGAAAGCAGGCGGTGCTCGACCTTTGCCTGGACATGGCGCTTGGTCTGGGGCCGGCGGTCTTTGCCTGCCAGTCCCGCGCTCTTGCCGACCGGCAGGACCGGCAGGCCACCCTTGCCGCCTTTGCCGGCCCGGCGCTGGTGCTGATGGGGGCCGAAGACCGGCTTTGTCCGCGCGATCGCCACGACCTGATGCACGCCCTGATGCCGCAGTCGCGGCTGGTCATCGTTCAGGGCGCGGGGCATCTGCCCACGCTGGAACGCCCGATGGAAACAACGGCGGCGCTGCGCCGCTGGCTGGAGGAATAATGGAGCCCGACCTGTCTGACATATTGTCGCGAGTGGACACCCCGACCGTCTGCAACGCCATCGAGGTGGTAGAGGGCAAGCGCGGATTTCAGGGCTTTACCCGGGGCACCATGGTCTGCACCGAGCCTGGGCGCGCCGTGGTGGGCTATGCCGTCACGGCGCAGATCGCGGCCCTTGCGCCGCCGACCGAGCCGCCCGAGGTGATCAGGGCCCGCCGCATGGCCTATTACAGGGCCATGCACGACGCCCCCAAACCCTCGGTCGCGGTGATCGAGGATCTGGATTATCCCGATTGCATCGGCGCTTTCTGGGGCGAGATCAACACCACCGTCCACAAGGGATTTGGCATGGCGGGGGCGCTGACAAACGGGGTCGTTCGCGACCTGGGCGACCTGCCTGCGGGCTTTCCGGTCATCGCCGGCAGCATCGGGCCAAGCCACGGCTTTGTCCATGTCCGCTCGGTCGGTCAGCCGGTGCGGGTGATGGGGCTTGAGGTGCGGCAGGGCGATCTGGTCCATGCCGACCGTCATGGCGCCGTGGTCGTACCGGCCGAGACGGTCGCGCGACTGGCCGAGGCCATCCGCAAGCTTCAGGCGACCGAGCGGCTGGTGCTGGATCCCGCCCGCCGCCCCGGCTTTGACTTTGCCGCCTTCGAGACGGCCTGGGCGGCGTTCGAACGGGCGCGGACCTGAGCCCGCGGCCCTTTCGCGTCAGCCTCCAGCCAGGTTGCGCAGCACATAGTGCAGCACGCCGCCGTGGCGGACATAGTCGATCTCGATCTCGGTATCGATCCGGCACCTGATCTGGATCGTCCGCCGGGTGCCATCAGCAAGGCCGATGTGGCAAGGCAGGGTCGACAGCGGTTTCAGATCGCCCGCAAGCCCCTCGATCGTGATGGTTTCGCGGCCGGTCAGGCCGAGCGACTTGCGCGTCTGACCGCCGGTGAATTCGAACGGGATCACGCCCATGCCCACGAGGTTCGAGCGGTGGATGCGTTCGAAGCTTTCGGCGATCACGGCCTTGACGCCCAAGAGCGCCGTGCCCTTGGCCGCCCAGTCGCGGCTGGAGCCGGCGCCGTATTCGATGCCGCCAAGGATCACCAGCGGCGTGCCGGCCGCCTGATAGGCCATCGAGGCGTCATAGATCGAGGCCTGCGCGCCGTCCGGGCCAAGGGTATAGCCGCCCTCAACCCCGTCGAGCATCTCGTTCCTGATGCGGATGTTGGCAAAGGTGCCGCGCATCATCACCTCGTGGTTGCCGCGCCGGGCGCCGTAAGAGTTGAACTCGGACACCGGAACCTGGCGGTCGGTCAGATACTTGCCGGCCGGGGTGCCGGCCTTGAACGAGCCTGCCGGGCTGATGTGATCGGTGGTGATCATGTCGCCGAGCAGCGCCAGAACGCGGGCATCCCTGATGTCGCTGATCACGCCGGGGGTTTTCGCCATGCCCTGGAAATAGGGCGGGTTCTGGATATAGGTCGACGTGGCCGGCCAGTCGTAGGTCTCGCTGTCGGTCACCTCGACCGCCTGCCACTTTGCATCACCCTTGAAGACATCCGCGTATTTCTTGAGGAACGCCTCGCGGGTGACGGTGCTTTCCACCAGATCGGCGATTTCCTTGTTCGTCGGCCAGACATCGCGCAAATAGACCGGGCCGTGGGTGCCCATGCCCAGCGGCTCTTGCGTCAGGTCGATGGTCATGTCGCCCGCCAGAGCATAGGCCACCACCAGGGGCGGCGAGGCGAGGTAGTTCGCGCGGACGTCCGGGCTGATGCGGCCTTCAAAGTTGCGATTGCCCGACAGGACGGCGGCGGCGACCAGATCGCCCTCGGCGATGGCGGCGGAAATCGCCGGGTCCAGCGGGCCAGAATTGCCGATGCAGGTGGTGCAGCCATAGCCGACCAGGTTGAAGCCGACGGCATCCAGGTCTTCCTGCAGGCCCGCAGCGTTCAGATATTCCGAGACGACCTGCGATCCGGGCGCGAGCGAAGTCTTGACCCAGGGCTTTGACGTCAGCCCCAGCGCCCGCGCCTTGCGCGCAACCAGGCCGGCACCGATCATCACATAGGGGTTGGAGGTGTTGGTGCAGGAGGTGATCGAGGCGATCACCACCTTGCCCGAGGACATGGCAAAGTCATGGCCCTTGACGGCAACCTGAACCCCCATCACGCGCTTGAAGGAGGCGTCCATCTCGCGCGCGAACGATGCCTTTGCCTCTGTCAGGGGCAGGAAATCCTGCGGGCGCTTGGGGCCGGAGATGGCCGGAACGATGGTGCCCATGTCCAGATGCAGGGTGGAGGTGTAGATCGGATCATAAGAGGCATCGCGCCACATGCCGTTGGCCTTTGCATAGGCCTCGACCAGCGCGATGCGGCCTTCGTCGCGGCCGGTGTTGCGCAGGTAGCGGATGGTTTCGCCGTCGATCGGGAAAAAGCCGCAGGTGGCGCCGTATTCGGGGGCCATGTTGGCGATGGTGGCGCGGTCGGCCAGCGGCAGGCGGTCCAGCCCCTCGCCATAAAACTCCACGAACTTGTTGACCACGCCATGCTTGCGCAGCATCTGCACGACCTTCAGCACGAGGTCGGTGGCGGTCGTGCCCTCGACCATGTGGCCGGTCAGCTTGAAGCCGACAACCTCGGGGATCAGCATCGAGACGGGCTGGCCCAGCATCGCGGCCTCAGCCTCGATCCCGCCGACGCCCCAGCCGAGGACGGCAAGCCCGTTGACCATGGTGGTGTGGCTGTCGGTGCCGACCAGCGTGTCGGGATAGGCGACCGTCTGGCCGTTCTGGTCGGTGTCGGTCCAGACCGTCTGGGCAAGGTATTCAAGGTTCACCTGATGGCAGATTCCGGTGCCCGGCGGCACGACGCGGAAATTGTCAAAGGCTTTTTGTCCCCATTTCAGAAAGACATAACGCTCCATGTTGCGCTCATACTCGCGCTCGACATTGGCCTGAAAGGCGCGGGGGGTGCCGAATTCGTCGATCATCACGGAATGGTCGATCACCAGATCGACCGGGTTCAGCGGGTTGATCCGTTGCACATCGCCGCCCAGCCCCTTGATGCCGTCGCGCATCGCGGCCAGGTCCACCACAGCCGGTACGCCGGTGAAATCCT
The DNA here is from genome assembly GCA_052387855.1 of Paracoccaceae bacterium. Lineage (GTDB taxonomy): Bacteria > Pseudomonadota > Alphaproteobacteria > Rhodobacterales > Rhodobacteraceae > CAIYZT01. The sequence continues at coordinate 54,854 of JBQTIT010000044.1, read as the reverse complement.
GCATCAGCACGCGGGCCGGGCGATAGGCAATCTCGCGGGGGTTCTTGCCGCCCTCTTTGCCCCAGTCGGAAAAGGCGCGGATGTCATCCAGGGTGACGGTCTTGCCATCCTCGAAGCGCAGCATGTTCTCAAGCACGACCTTGAGACTGGCCGGAAGGCGCGAAAAGGCGCCAAGGCCCGCAGCCTCGGCGGCCGGGATCGAGTAGTAGGAAACGGTGCTGCCGCCTGCGGTCAGCGTTTTGCGGCTGCCGGCTGCATCCTGTCCGACGGTGACGGTCATTTCGGTCTCCTGTGGCAAACTCTGCGTGCGGGTTTGCCCTATGGCGGGGCCCGGCGCAAGGGAATCGAGGGGGTCGCGAGAGCTATTGTATGCCGTAGTATACCAAATCTCAAGCCGCTATCTGATCGCAGGCTACAGCCCTGGGGTAAACCGGGCGTGAAGCGATGTTGCGGGCATCTCGCGATTGGTTGATTGGAGATTTCGCGGCCCTGCGCCTAAGAAGGGCCTGAAGTGCAAGGACGGTCAGGGCAGATGCGCCAATATCTCTTGAAAGTGCTGAGCGCGGCCTTGATCGGCGCCCCGATCGCGGCCGGGGCCGAGGGCAGCCCGATCGTGGTCGAGCTTTACACCTCGCAGGGCTGCTCGTCCTGCCCGCCGGCCGATGCGCTGCTGGAGGAGATGGCGCGCAACCCCCAGATCCTGGCCCTGGCCCTGCATGTCGATTACTGGGATTACCTGGGCTGGCAGGACAGTCTGGCCAGTCCCGCCTTTACCCAGCGGCAAAAGGACTATGCCCACGCTGCGAGCGTGCGGACCATCTACACGCCTCAAGCCATCGTGAACGGTGTGGGGCGCATGGTCGGCTCTGACGCGCAGGCGCTGATGTCGGCGGTCATGGACGAGATGTCGCGGCCAGTTCTGGCCGAGGTGACGCTGTCGCGGTCGGGCGGTGGCATCGTGATCGGCGCGAGGGCCCTGGGGCCGCTCGGCGGCCCGGTTGACGTGCTGTTGGTGCGCTTTCTGCCCCATGCCACCGTCAGCATCCTGCATGGCGAGCTTGCGGGCCGCTCTCTCACCTACGTCAACACGGTGACGAGCCTCAGCCGCGTCGGGTCCTGGAGCGGCGAGGCGCCGCTTTCGATCACGGCCCAAATCGGCGGAGACGACGCGACGGCGGTGCTGTTGCAGGGCGCGGGGATGGGGCGGATCGTGGCGGCGGCGCGCCTGCCCTGATCAGACCTGCGGGCGCCAGCGGCGGTGGATCCAGAACCACTGACCGGGATGGGCGCGCACCAGACGTTCCAGACTGTCGTTCAGCGCCTGGGTCATCTCGCGGGCAGAGCCCTGCGGGATCGGCGGGTCGACGATCATGCGAAAGCTGATCCCGTCCGGCTGGCGTACGGCGTTCACCGGAACCAGAAGCAGATCGTATTTCAGCGCCAGTTCCGCGGCGGACAGGGCTGTCCTGGCCGGATGGCCGAAAAAGGTCAGCTCCTCGCCCAGTGGCATGTGCTGGTCGATCATCATTCCGACCATGCCGCCGCCGCGCAGAAAGCGGACCATCTCGGCCAGGCCCTGACGGCCGCGCGCGAACATCGGCTGCGAGATCTGGCCGATGCGCCGCTGGTAATGGGCATTGAAATAGGGGTTGCGCATCGGGTTGAAGAGCGCGCCGATCGGGTGGCCGCGCGCCGCCAGAACGGCGCGGATCACGTCGTAATTGCCGAAATGCCCGGCAACAAGGATGACCCCCCGACCGCTTTGGCGCGCATCCAGGATTGCGTCCAGACCCTCGCCCTCGATCGGGGTGTCCTTGACATGGTTCAGGAATTCGGCGCCCGAATAGATCTCGATCAGGGTGCGGCCGGTGTTGTCCGGCACCTCAATCTCCAGCGCCCGTCGCTTGGCCGGCGGCATCTGGGGCAGGACCAGCGCAAGATTGTCGCGGATGCGCCGCCGGTAGCCCGCCAGCGGCGCCACCAGATGCGCCACGGCCAGCCCGGCCAGGGGAACGCGCCAGCGGTAGGGCAGGGCGAGCAGGGCGCCGAACAGCGCCCGCAGCACCAGGTTCTGCAGCCAGTAGACAGGACGCGCGCGCCCGGCCTTTGGTGTCTTCGGCATCTGGCTCCCCTAGCTTGTCCGGGCCGTCCGAGGGGTTTCGCGCGACCAGACATACAGACCCGATCCCACGATCACAAGAATGCCGACAAGGGTCATCAGGTCGGGCAGGCTGTCGAACAGGACATAGCTGTAGAAGGCTGCAAAGAGCAGGCCGATATAGGAATAGGGCGCGATGGCGCCGGCCTCGGCCACCGAAAAGGCGCGGATCAGGGCCAGTTGCGCCGCCGTTCCCAGGCAGGCCAGAAGCAGGATCAGCCCCAGATCGGCAGAGCGGACCGGAACCCAGACCCAGGGCAGGGCCAGCCCGGCCGCGCAGGCGCCAAAGAGCGAGGCGTAGAACATCGACGCCCAGGGGCTTTCGCGCGCGCCGATGTGCCGGGTCAGCAGGGCCGAGGCGGCATAGGACAGCGCGCAGAGCAGCGGCAACACCGCTCCGGGCGTGAATGCCCCGAACCCCGGGCGGATGATGATCAGCGCGCCAAGCGCGGAAAGCGCGACGCCGATCACCCGCGTCGCCGTCAGACGCTCTCCCAGAAACAGCGCGGCGCCGAGCGTGATCAGAACCGGGTTGATGTCGGCGATCGCCGTGGCCTCGGTCAGGCCGATAAAGGTCAGCGACAGAAAGAAGAACGAGGTCGCCCCGAACTGCGTGGCCGAGCGGAAGAGGTGCAGGACCGGAAAAGCGGTCTTGACCTCGGTCCGCATGCGCGAGCGCAGGATCAGGCAGACCGCCAGAAGCTGTCCGGCAAAGCGCACCCAGATCACCTGCGCGGCCGGGTAGTCCTGCAACAGCGACTTGGCGGCGGCATCCATGCCGGTGAAAAGGGCAACCGCTAGGATCAAGAGCAAGATGCCCCTGCGGTTGTTCAGCGCATGCGTTCCCGACACCAGGGCCCCCCGTTAGACCGGGCGGACCCTAGGCCCGCGCCGGGGTCAGGGAAAGGGCAAAACGTTCAGGCGGGGGCAGTGCCTGTCATTCCTCGTCCTCTTGCAGGACCAGCTCACCGCTGCCTTCGAGCTGACGGATCGACAGAACGACGGCGTTCATCGCCTCGTCCGCCTCTTTGTCGCGCGGGGTGCCGCGCGCCGCGGCCTCTTCGCGCAGGCCCAGGGCCATGCGCTGCGATATGTTCGACAGAAAGTGTTCGGCCACGGGGGCCAGGTCTGGCTTGCCCAGTGCGGCGGCAAAGGCGCTGACAAGAATGGGCTGGGGGACGACGCGCACCACCTTGGGCACATCGCGCGGCGACAGACGCCTGGGAATGTGTTCAAAGGTAAAGATCGCCTTGCGGACCTTCTCGGCAAAACTGCGGTCGGTCTGCTCAAGTCCGCGCAGGACCTCCTCGCGGGTCGCGGCGCCCGAGATGTTCAGGATCGCGCCGATCCGCTCGACCGGGCCGACATCAAAGGCCTTCGGCGGCGCCAGATCCACCTGGGCGGCCAGGCTTGCACCGATGCGCCGCACGGTTTCGGGATCGACATTCGCGGTCATCGAGACGGCATAGGCGACGCGGCGCGCGCGCTCGCCCGGCAGCTTTCCCAAAAGCTCGGCCGACTTGGCGACCGGCAGTTTCGACAGCATCACCGCCGCCACCTCGGCGCTTTCCTCTTGCAGCACCGAAAGCAGCTTTTCCTCGGGCAGGGTGTTGATCCGCTCCCACGGATCGCCCTTGGCCGAAGCCCCGACCAGCCGGCGCAGCCGGGACGAGGCGCTCTGGCCCATCTGGCTGTCCATCAGCGCCAGCGCGGCCTCGACCCCCCCGGAAAAAGAAAGGCCGACCTGCTCAAGCTCTTGGGAAAACTCGCGGATCACCTCTGCCACCGTGGCGCGGTCGATCAGGCGCATCGCGCCCATCTGCTTGGCGAGCGAGGCCTGAAGATGCTCTGGCAGACCGCCGATCTGCAGTGGCACCCCCTCGGCCAGCAAGAGCCGCACGATCACCGCCGCCTTTTGCCGCGAGGACAACGCGCGCGGCTCTGGCGGGGGCGGCGCGGGGTTTGGGACCACGCGCAGCCCGGTTTCCATACGTGCAAGCGGCATTGAGGCCATGACACCCTCCTGTGGACACATCGTCTGTCCAGTTGTCGGGCAGCGGAGTTAACGGCGGCCTTACGCGCCGAAGACCCGCGCGAAAATCGTGTCCACATGCTTGGTGTGATAGGCCAGATCGAACTTTTCCGCGATCTCGGCCGGCGAGAGCGCCGCCGTCACGTCCGGATCGCCCAGAAGCTCGGTCTTGAAGTCGGCGCCCTTCTCCCAGACTTTCATCGCGTTGCGCTGAACCAGCCGGTAGCTGTCCTCGCGGCTGATGCCGGCCTGGGTCAGGGCCAGCAGGACGCGCTGCGACATGATCAGGCCCTTGAACCGGTTCATGTTGGCCAGCATGTTTTCAGGGTAGACCACCAGCTTTTCGATCACCCCTGCCAGGCGATGCAGCGCAAAGTCGAGCGTGATCGTCGCATCGGGCCCGATTGCCCGCTCGACCGAGGAATGGCTGATGTCGCGCTCGTGCCAGAGCGCGACGTTCTCAAGCGCCGGGACCACGGCCATGCGCACCAGGCGCGCCAGTCCGGTCAGATTTTCGGTCAGCACCGGGTTGCGCTTGTGCGGCATGGCCGACGAGCCCTTTTGTCCGGGCGAAAAGAACTCTTCGGCCTCAAGCACTTCGGTGCGCTGCATGTGGCGGATCTCGATGGCGATGTTCTCGATCGACGAGGCGATGACGCCGAGGGTGGCAAAGAACATGGCATGCCGGTCACGGGGGATGACCTGGGTGCTGATCGGCTCGGGGATCAGGCCCAGCTTGGCGCAGACATGGGCCTCGACCGCCGGGTCGATGTTGGCAAAGGTGCCGACCGCGCCCGAGATCGCGCCGGTGCGCACCTCTTCGCGGGCCAGCACCAGCCTTTTGCGGGCGCGCTCCATCTCGGCGTAAAAGCGGGCAAAGGTCAGGCCAAGGGTGGTCGGCTCGGCGTGGATGCCATGGCTGCGGCCGATGCGCGGGGTCAACTTGTGCTCATGCGCGCGGGTTTTCAGCGCGCCAAGCACGCGGTCCAGCGCCAGGAGCAATAGGTCACTGGCGCGGACGAGCTGGATGTTCAGCGTAGTGTCCAGAACGTCGCTGCTGGTCATGCCCTGATGGACAAAGCGCGCCTTGTCGGGCCCGATGATCTCGGCCAGGTGGGTCAGAAAGGCGATGACGTCGTGTTTCGTCACCGCCTCGATCTCGTCAATGCGCGCCACGTCAAAGGGCGTGTCCTTTGCAGTCCAGACAGCCGCCGCATGTTCGGCCGGAATCACGCCCAAGCCGGCCTGGGCATCGCAGGCATGCGCCTCGATCTCGAACCAGATGCGGAACCGGCTTTGCGGCTCCCAGATGGCGACCATGTCTGGACGGGCGTAACGCGGGATCATCGCAGTCCTCGGGGTTGCGGGCGGATGAGGGCCCGCATAGACCGGCGCAGGCCATTGCGCAAGCCGGCGGCGCGCCGACTGGCCCCGCCGAAGCAACGGGGGGCCGTCTGCCCCCCTCGGCGCTGCGCGCCTCACCCCCCGAGGGTATTTGTGCACAGAGGATGACCATAAGGCTTTGTTAACCAGAATCAGGGTGGGATGCCTTTGCGGTACAGGCGGGGACGCCGATGACCGCCACGGGGGATGGCGCCCTGCCGCGGGCCTGGCCACAAGGCGGGGCGCTTGACCCCTTCGCCCCATCCTCTGTGCCCAAATACCCTCGGGGGGAGGCCGAAGGCCGTGGGGGGCAGACAGCCCCCCGACGCGGCGCCGGCCGCCTGACGGGACTTATCCCGCGCTCAGACGCGGATCAAAGGGATATTTGGTCAGATTCTCGCAGCCGGTCTCGGTGACCAGCACCTGATCCTCGAGCTTGATCGAGAAATCGCCCCCCTCGGGCGAGACCAGGGCCTCGACGCACAGGACCATGCCCGGCTCCAGCACGGCGTCAAAGGCGCCCTCGATCCAGCCATCGGGATAGGTGACATAGGGCCATTCGTCGCAGAGCCCGACGCCGTGCATCTTGCAGGAGTATTTCTGCTTCCAGTACCGGTCTTCCAGCTTGTGCCCCTCGAACACCAACTCGCGGATCGAAACCCCCGGCTTCAGGCGGGCCTGGTGATCGCGGATGTGGTCAAGGCCATGCTGAAAGGCCGAGACCATGGCGTTGCTCGGCCGACCATCGCCGATCCACCAGGTGCGCGAGATGTCGATGCAAAAGCCGTAGGCGCCGATCAGGTCGGTGTCGAAGGCGACGATCTCGTCGGGCTGCACCAGTCTGGGGCCGCATTCCTGGAACCAGGGGTTGGTTCGGGGGCCGGAGGCCAGAAGCCGGGTCTCGATCCATTCGCCGCCGCGCGCGATATTGGCGCGGTGCAATTCGGCCCAGATCGCGTCTTCGCTGACGCCGCCAGGGGCACGCCGGTGCGGGCAAAGGTTTCCATCTCGGCGACAGCGGCCTCGCAGGCCCGGCTGGCGCAGCGCATCGCCAGCATCTCGTCCGGGGTCTTGATGGCGCGGGTGCGCTCGGTGACCTCTTCGCCCTCCAGCACCTCAAAGCCGACCGCCTCCAGCGCGCGCAGGCCGTGGACCATGATCTTGTCCACCGCCAGGCGACGGTTTGCGCCGGCGTGGGCGCGCATCACCTCGTCCACCTGGGCGGCAAAGGCCGCCGCGGCCTGCTGGCCGCGGTCGCCGGTCGAGTTGTAGTAGAACGTCGCGCCCGAGCGCAGTTCCTTGACCAGGGGATTGAAGGTCACGAGGAAAGGCGAATTCTTGTACTCCCACATCACCATATGGCCATCGGCGCAGAGCAGGCAGGCGCGGAACGGGTTGTGCATGTTCCAGACCTGCATGTTGGTCGTGTCGGTGGCGTAGCGGATGTTCAAGGGGTCGAACATCAAGAGCCCCCCGTAATCGCGCGCGGCCAGCGCCCGCGTCAGCCTGGACCAGCGGTCGTGCCGCATGCGGTCAAGGTTCGGCAGCTCAAGCCCGGCGGCGGCCCATTCGGCAAAGGCAAGCTGCGTCGGGCCAATCTCGACGCGGTCATTGTCGTTGGGGGTGCCATCGCCTAGCCGGGCTCCGCGGCTGGGGTCGATCTTGCGGCGGGTCTGGGCGTGGGACGGTGGCATCGGGCACCTGTGGCTGGGGTCGCGCGCAGTCTGGACGATCCCCTTGGCCAGGCACGACGGATTGCGACAGGGCGACGTCGCAATCACGTTTTGCGCCGCGTGCCTGCCGTTCTGGCCTTTTCACGGGCCGGCCCCTTGGCTAGCTTGCCCCCATGTCATCGCCGATCCTGCACAGCCGACTGCCGCACCTTCCCTGGATGGACCCCCGTCTGGCCCGCCTGCCGGGCGTTCTGCCCCTGGGCGCGGAGGACTGGATGGTGCAGGACGAGGCCTATGCCGGCCAGATGGCCGAGCGGGACCGGCTGATTGCCGAAAGCGCCGATCTGGTCCATCGTCAGTTGCCCGAGGGTCGGCCGGCGGCGCAGGAGCTGTATGATATTGTCCTGGCGCGGCTGGCGGGGCGGCCGGGCTTTCGGATCGGGCAGCACAGCGCCACGCGCCCCGACGGGGTCGAGGTGCGGCTTGACCGAGAGGAGCCTCTGCTAAGCCTGGGGCGGCTGGTCCAGCAGGACCTGTGCCTGATGGAGCCGCAGGAGGGCGCGCACCGGCTGACCGGCGCCATCCTGTGCTTTCCGGCCTCATGGCATCTGCACGAAAAGATCGGCCGGCCGCTGGTCGGCATTCACCGGCCGGTCGAAAGCTACGATGACGATCTGGCGCGGCGGGTGCAGCGGCTTTTCGACATGATCCGGCCCGAGGCGGGCCTGTGGCGGATGAACGCGCTGGTCTACCGCGATCCCACGCTGCACCAGCCCCGGCGCGAATCCGATCCCAGGCAGGACCGGCGCGGCGGATCCTATCTGCGGTCCGAGCGGCAATGCTTTGTCCGCCTGCCGCAGACCGGCGCGGTGCTGTTCTCGATCCACACCTATGTGGTGCCACTTGACCTGTTGCCGCCCGACGCCGTGGCGGCGCTGGATGAGGCGCGGCTGTAGCACGCGGGGCGAAAGAACGGAAAAGGGGCGCCCGAGGGCGCCCCTGTCCTGCCGCCGATCCGGACGGATCAGCAGGAATAGTACATCTGGTATTCCACCGGATGCGGCGTGTGCTCGTAGGCGTAAACCTCTTCCCACTTCAGCGCGATGTAGCTGTCAAGCTGATCGCGGGTAAAGACGTCGCCTGCCAGCAAGAAGTCCATGTCCTTTTCCAGCTCGTCCAGCGCCTCGCGCAGGCTGCCGCAGACGGTCGGGATCGCCGCCAGTTCTTCGGGCGGCAGATCGTAGAGATCCTTGTCCGAAGCCGGGCCGGGGTCGATCTTGTTCCGGATGCCGTCGAGACCGGCCATCAGCAGCGCGGCAAAGGCCAGGTAGGGGTTGGCCGAGGGATCGGGAAAGCGGGCCTCGACGCGCTTGGCCTTGGGGCTTTCGGTCCACGGAATACGGACGCAGCCCGACCGGTTGCGCGCGGAATAGGCGCGCAGGACCGGGGCCTCGAAGCCGGGGATCAGGCGCTTGTAGCTGTTGGTCCCGGGGTTGGTCAGCGCATTCAGCGCCTTGGCGTGCTTGAGGATGCCGCCGATGAAATACAGCGCCTCTTGCGAAAGGTCGGCATATTTGTCGCCGGCAAAGAGCGGCTTGCCGTCCTTCCAGATCGACATGTTGACGTGCATCCCCGAGCCGTTGTCGCCCTTCATCGGCTTGGGCATGAAGGTCACGGTCTTGCCATAGGCGGCGGCGACGTTGTGGATGACGTACTTGTACTTCTGGATGTTGTCGGCCTGTTCGACCAGCCCGCCAAAGATCATCCCAAGTTCGTGCTGGCAGGTGGCGACCTCGTGGTGGTGCTTGTCCACGCGGATGCCCATGCGCTTCATGGTCGAAAGCATCTCGCTGCGCAGGTCCTGCGCCTCGTCGACCGGGTTCACCGGGAAGTAGCCGCCCTTGTGGCCGGCGCGGTGGCCCATGTTGCCGCCCTCGTAGGTGGCATCGGTGTTCCACGCGGCCGCCTCGGCGTCGATTTCGTAGGAAACCTTGCGCGGCGTGATCGAATAGCGAACGTCGTCGAAGATGAAGAATTCTGCCTCGGGACCGAAATAGGCGACATCGCCGATGCCCGAGGACTTCATGAAGGCCTCGGCCTTGAGGGCGGTCTGGCGCGGGCAGCGGTCATAGGCCTCGCCCGTGTCGGGCTCGACGACGTTGCAATGCACGCACAGCGTCTTTTCGGCATAGAAGGGGTCGATGTAGACCGAGGCCGCATCTGGGATCAGCTTCATGTCGGACTGGTCGATCGACTTCCATCCAGCGATGGAAGAGCCGTCGAACATGAAGCCCTCTTCAAAGAAGTCCTCGTCAACCAGATCGGACACCAGCGTCACGTGCTGGAGTTTGCCCTTGGGGTCGGTGAAACGAATATCGACGTATTCGATTTCCTCGTCCTTGATCAGTTTCAGAGCTTTCGCAATCGCGCCCATCATTCTGCCTTTCAGAGTTTCGGATTGATTTTCATAGCCTTGCGGCCCGGTGTTCAGATGGTTCAGACCGCGTCGTCGCCCGATTCGCGGGTGCGGATGCGGATGGCCTGTTCGACGTTCGAGACAAAGATCTTGCCATCGCCGATCTTGTCGGTGCGGGCCGCCGAAATGATCGCCTCGATGGCGGCATCGACCATGTCATCGGTCAGGACGACCTCGATCTTTACCTTGGGCAGGAAGTCGACGACATATTCGGCACCGCGGTAAAGCTCTGTATGCCCCTTCTGGCGGCCAAAGCCCTTGACCTCGGTCACCGAAAGACCCTGCACGCCAGCTTCCTGAAGGGCTTCCTTCACCTCGTCCAGCTTGAAGGGCTTGATGATCGCCTCGATCTTTTTCAACGGCCGACTCCCCGGTTGATCCTGCGGCTTAATCAGCACTTCCCGCAGGGGGCGACAATTGGCTAGGCTGGCGTCGGGGCAGGGTGCCATGGCTTTTCGCGGGTGTTGCACAAAAAACAGGCACGTCGCCTTTTTTGAGGGCGATCTGCGAAGATGGGGGCCGTGACGATGACCGAACTGCTGACTGCCGCCGAGATGCGGGCCATCGAACAGGCGGCAATTGCCAGTGCAGAGGTCAGCGGTCTTGACCTGATGGAGCGCGCCGGGCGGGGCGTGGTCGAGGCGATATTCGCCCAGTGGCCAGCGCTGCGCGCCACCTCGCACCGGGCGGTGGTGCTGTGCGGTCCGGGGGGCAACGGGGGCGATGGGTTCGTGGTGGCGCGGCTGCTCAGGGAATGGTGCTGGGAGGTCGAGGTCTGTCTGTCCGGCCAGCCCGAGCGGATGCCGCCCGATGCGCGGGCCGCACATGACCGGTGGGTGGCCACCGGTTCGGTGCGGCCGATCGGGCCGGGTTGCGGGCCGAGCGGGGCCGCGCCCGACCTGCTGGTCGATGCCCTGTTCGGGATCGGCCTGACACGCCCTCTTGCGGCGGACCTGGTGCGGTCGGTGATGGAGCTGTGCGGCACCTTGCCCGAGGCGGCGAAGGTTGTGGCGGTCGACATCCCCTCGGGCCTTTGCGCTGACAGCGGGCGGGCGCTGGGGCAGGTCGCGACCGGGCGGGCCGACCTGACGGTGACCTTTCATCGCCCGAAACTTGGGCATGTCCTGGGCGAGGGAAGCACGGTCTGCGGGGCGCTGCGGGTCGCGGACATCGGGCTGGGGGGTGTCCCGGATGCAGTGCGGATGACGGGACCCTCGCGGGGTCTGGGCAAGGGGGATGGGCACAAATGCGACCATGGCCATGCGCTTGTGCTGTCCGGCCCCTCTGGTCGGGGCGGCGCGGCGCGACTGGCGGCGCGGGGGGCGCTGCGGGTCGGGGCCGGGTTGGTCACGGTGGGGAGTCCGCCGGACGCGATCCCCGAGAATGCAGCGCGGCTGGATGCCGTGATGCTGCGGGCGGTGGCGGATGGGGCAGCCTTGGCTCAGGTGCTTGGGGATCGGCGGATCAATGCGCTGTGTCTGGGTCCCGGGCTGGGGCTCGATGCGCGGGGGCGGGAGGTGGTGGCGGTGGCGTTGGGAGTACCCGTCCCGGGCTTGACCCGGGACCTCGCGTCGGGCGGCGGTGAGGGTGGACATGGAGGCCCCGGGTCAGGCCCGGGGCGGGGTAAACTCTTGCGCTCCCTCGTGCTCGACGCCGACGCGCTGACGATCCTTTCACAGCGCGCGGACCTGTTCGCGGCCCTGCATCCGGGCTGCATCCTGACCCCCCATGCCGGGGAATTTGCCCGCCTGTTCCCAGATATCGCGGAAATGCTGGCGGCGCCTGCGACCAGGGGCCCTGCCTATTCCAAGGTCGATGCCACGCGCGAGGCTGCCGCGCGCGCTGGTTGCGTGGTCCTGTTCAAGGGCCCCGATACGGTGATTGCCGACGCTTCGGGGTGCTGCGCCGTCAATGCCGCCGTCTATGATCGTGCCGCGCCCTGGCTTGCCACCGCAGGCTCTGGCGATGTGCTGGCAGGGATCATCACCGGCCTGCTGGCGCGGGGATTCGGCCCGTTTGACGCCGCCTGCCTTGGCGCCCGGCTGCATGTGGACTGCGCGCTGTCCTTTGGGCCCGGCATGATCGCCGAGGATCTGCCCGAGGAATTGCCAAAGGTTTTTCGCGCTCTGGGCCTGTGACCCCGGCCGTGCGCCCGAGGGGCAGCGGGCGGTCAGGTCGGGGCGGCGGCGCATTCCAGCTCCAGCCCGCCGGCCTGGATGACGACATCGCAGTCAAAGCCCAGGGTGAAAAGGCGGACGGGGTCAAGGATTTCGCCCCGAATGAATTCGCCATCGGCCAGCCGTGCGGCGGCCACGAGGGCCTGCCGACCGCCGCCAAAGGCCCGTGCGCGCCAGTCGCGGACCAGAACCTTTTGCGTCGCGGGAACCAGAACGTCCGTTCCGGGGCCGGCCCGGCCCAGCGTGACCCCGCCGATGCGCACCATGCGGGCATGTGCGATCAGCGAAACCTCGACAAGGCGCAGGACACGGGCACCCTGGCGCGTCACGACAGGTTCGCCCACCTCAAGAAACTCCACAGGTATTTCACCATCGCGCGTCAGCACCTTCGTGCTCATCGCCAGCCCGCTGCGGGGTACGGCGCAGGGTGCCGGAGGCAAGGTGCGCTGGGTCCTGGACATCGTGACACGCTCCTGTGTCTGGCGCGGCATCTTGGCCCCGAAATTCGCAAGAATTGGTAAAGACGGCTGTGATTCGGCAGAGCGTCACCAGAAGTCCGGCGTCGATTTTCCGCTCGCATCCGGGATGCGCCTTTGTTAGAAGGGCGCGGATTTGCGGATCGTGCAGACCTTTCCTTGCCGGAGGGGCTGGTCGCTTCGTGGCAATTTGCGGGTATGGCGAAATTGGCAGACGCACCAGATTTAGGTTCTGGCGCCGCAAGGCGTGGGGGTTCAAGTCCCTCTACCCGCACCAGGACATGAGATGAGAAGGACAAGAACATGCAGGTTACCGAGACCCTGAACCAAGGCCTGAAACGCGGCTACACCATCACCGTCACGGCGGCCGAACTGGAAGCCAAGGTGACCGAAAAGCTGCTTGAAGCGCAGCCCGAGGTCGAGATCAAGGGATTCCGCAAGGGCAAGGTGCCACTTGCGATCCTGAAAAAGCAGTTCGGCCAGCGCATGATGGGCGATGCGATGCAGGACGCCATCGACGGCGCGATGAAGGACCATTTCGCCGCCTCCGGCGACCGTCCGGCGCTGCAACCCGAGGTCCGGATGGTGAACGGCGAGACCTGGAAAGAGGGCCAGGACGTGGTCGTCGAGATGTCTTACGAGGCGCTGCCGCCGATCCCCGAGATCGACCCGGCAAAGATCACGCTCGACCGGCTGTCGGTGAAGGCGGACGATGCGGCCATCGCCGAGGCGCTGAAAAATCTGGCCACCTCCTCGCAGTCCTTTGAGGACAAGAAGAAGGGCGCCAAGGCCAAGGACGGCGATCAGGTGACGATCGACTTCAAGGGCTCGGTCGACGGCGACTATTTCGAAGGCGGTTCGGGCACGGATTATCCGTTGGTTCTCGGGTCGAACTCGTTCATCCCGGGGTTCGAGGCGCAGCTTGTCGGCGCGGCGGCTGGCGAAGAGGTCACGGTCAACGTCACCTTCCCGGAAACCTACGGCGCGGCGCATCTTGCCGGCAAGGCTGCGGTCTTTGAGTGCGCGGTCAAGGCGGTGAAAAAGCCGGTCGCGGCCGAGCTGAACGACGAGCTGGCCAAGAAGTTCGGCGCCGAGGATCTGGCCGGGCTGAAGGTGCAGATCGCAGAGCGGCTTGAGGCTGAATACAAGGGCGCCGCGCGCGCGGTGATGAAGCGCTCGCTCCTGGACCAGCTTGACGCTCAGGTCAAGTTCGATCTGCCTGCCGCCCTGGTCGAGGCCGAGGCCGGCCAGATCGCGCATCAGCTCTGGCACGAGGAAAACCCGCACGAGCACGGCCACAACCACGACCACATCGAGACCACCGAAGAGCACAAGACGCTGGCCGAGCGCCGCGTGCGTCTGGGGCTGGTGCTGGCCGAGGTCGGCCGCAAGGCCGAGGTGACGGTGACCGACGCCGAGATGACGCAGGCCGTGCTTCAGCAGGCCCGCCAATATCCCGGGCAAGAGCGCGCCTATTTCGAGTTCGTGCAGAAGAACCAGCAGGTTCAGCAGCAGCTTCGCGCGCCGATCTTCGAGGACAAGGTTGTTGACCACATCGTGGGTCTGGCCAAGGTGACCGACAAGGACGTCTCGAAGGAAGACCTGCAAAAGCTGGTCGAAGCCCTGGACGAGATGTAAGGGCGCGACCCTTTCCGAGACTAGCGGGCCGTCCCCCCGGGGGCGGCCCTTTCCTTTCAGACCCGGGAGAACAGGGTGCCGAACTTTCTGCCAGAGCTGCCGGTCGAGGGCATCATGGAATGCCTCAGACGTTCACCGGGGCATGAGGTGCGTACGGGCAAGATGGACGGGCCGGAATCCTCGGCCGCGCTGGTCGCCAATGCTTTTGGCTGGTTCCTGCACCGCGCGGCCCTGTTGCCGCCGATGCAGGGCGTGGCCTGCGGCCCGGTCACATCGGTCACGCTGGAAGCCGAGATGCGCTATCCCTGGAAGGAAGGGCGGCATCCCTGGCTTGACGTGGGGCTGGAATCGGCCACCACGCTGGTGGGGATCGAGGCCCGCCGGTACGAGCCCTTTCGGCCGGCCAAGGCCTCGGGCTTTGCCGAGATCTATGATCGGCCGGTGTGGCGCGAGAAGCTGCCTCGCTTTACCGCGTTGCGGGACGATCTGGTCAAGGGCAACGTCGGCTTTGAGTGTCTTGATGCGGTGACCCTGATCAAAAGCGCCTACGGCCTGTGGACACGCGCCGAAAAGCGGGCAACGGGTGCGGTGCTGGTCTATCTTTACGCCGATCCGCAGCGCTGGGCGAGCGGCAAGCCGGTCGATCCGGCCCAGAAAGCGCGCCATCGCAAGGAGTTGGCCGAATTCTCGCGCCTGATCGCCGGCGACGGGGTGAGCTTTGTGCGTCTGCGCTGGCCCGATCTGCTTGCCTCGTGGGCGGCGGTGCCGGCGCTGGCCGACCATGCGGCTGGCCTGCGCGGGATGTTTCCGGATCTGGGCTAAAGCGGATTGGTTTCTATCTGAATCAGATAGAAACCAATCCAAGACAGGCCGAACATCAGTTATGTTGCGTTTTGCGTTTGATCAGGCGAGCCTGATCAAACGAAAAACGTTCTAGGCGGCCGCACCGGCCTTGACCTCGGCCCCCTCGGGGCGCAGGACGTAAAGACCGGCCAGGATGATGATCGCCATTCCGGTCCAGCCCCAGAAATCTGGCAGATCGCCCCAGAAGACCCAGCCCCAAAGGACTCCCCAAAAGGCAAAGGTGAATTCGAACGGCGCCACTTTTGACGACTGGGCGATCCTGTAGGCCTGGGTCAAGGCGGTCAGGCCGATCGCGGCGATCCCACCGCAGGCACACATCAGAAAGCCGTCCCAGAGGCTTGGCCAGGCCCAGCCCCGCATCAGGAACTGCAAGGACGCATGACCGCTTTCGCCGTAGCCTCCGGCGCCGAAGATCGCCGACAGAACCAGCCCGCACGCCAGAAACGCGATGTTTCCCCAAAAGGCCATGGCCGCGGCGGTCTCGCGCGTGCCCATCAACCGGGCCAGGACCATGGAAAGCCCGTAGGCCGCGCCGCAAAAGACCGGCAAGAGGGCCGCCCAATCGAACAGGTCGCCCCCGGGCCGAACCATGATCAGCACTCCGACGAAGCCGACCAGAACCGCCCCCCATCGCCCGGGCGAAACCCGCTCGTGCAGGATGAAGACCGACAGGACGGTGATCAGGAGCGGTGCAGTAAAGTAAAGCGCGACGGTCGTGGCCATCGGCAGCGCCGCGAGTGCAAGATAATAGGCGGTGTAGGCGCTGAAGTTCAGCAGACCGCGGGCCAGCATGGCGGGCCAGGTCCGTGTGAAGAGCGTGCCAAGGGTGCCGTCCATCCAGTAGGTCAGCGCAAACAGGAAGGGTACGGCCGTGATACTGCGCAGCACCATGGCCTGATGCAGCGGATAGTCGCCCGAGATCAGCTTGAGGATCAGGTCCTGGACCGAAAAGATCGCGATCCCGAAGATCAGGAACAGAATGCCGAGGGTCGCGTCGGAGGGTTTCATCGGGGCAATATAGCCGGGCCAGAACGGGCGAGCGGTTCAAGAGCGACAAGGCCCGCGCCGGTTTTGTGTGGGCAGGAAAAAGGCCGCGCACCGGGGTGCGCGGCCTGATCTTGCGGCGATGTGCCGGTCTGTCAGTCGCGGGTCAGGTCTTCGCCGTCCTGGGCGGCGCCCATTTCGTCGAAGAGGTTCGCGATCTCGAAGTCGGCCGCAGCCTCGGCCTCGGCGGCGAGGGCCTGGATCGACTTGCCTGACGCCTGAAGCTCGGCCTCTTCGGGCGAGCGGGCGACGTTCAGGACGATCTTGGCCACGACCTCGGGGTGCAGCACGACCGAAACGGTGTGCAGGCCCAGGTCCTTGATCGGACGGTCAAGCACCACCTGGCCGCGGTTCACGGTAATGCCGCCGGCGGTGGCCGCCTCGGCCGCGTCGCGCGTGGTGACCGAGCCGTAAAGCGCGCCGGCGTCGGAAGCCGAGCGAATCACGACAAAGGTCTGGCCATCCAGGGTGGCGCCGACGGATTCGGCCTCTTTCCTGGTCTCGAGGTTGTTCGCCTCAAGCTGGGCTTTCTTGACCTCGAAGGACTTGATGTTGCTTTCGTTCGCACGAAGCGCCTTGCCCTGGGGAAGAAGGTAGTTGCGGGCGAAACCGTCCTTGACGTTCACGACCTCGCCCATCTGGCCAAGCTTGGCCACGCGCTGAAGAAGGATCACTTGCATGTTCTGCGCTCCTTATTTCACGGCATAGGGCAGAAGCGCCAGGAAGCGGGCACGCTTGATGGCCTGAGCCAGTTCGCGCTGCTTCTTGGCCGAGACGGCGGTGATGCGGCTGGGGACGATCTTGCCGCGCTCGGAAACGTAGCGCTGCAGCAGACGGGTGTCCTTGTAGTCGATCGCCGGAGCATTGTCGCCCGAGAAGGGGCAGACCTTGCGGCGGCGGAAAAATGGTTTGTTCGCCATGGGTTATGTCCTTTCTCAGATCAACGGCGGGGGGCGCGGTCGGGGCGGTCGCCACGCGGGGCAAAGCCCCGGTCCGGACGGTCGCCACGGTCACCGAAACCGCCTTCGCGGTCGCCGCGCTCGCGGTCATCGCGCTTTTGCATCTGCACCGACGGGCCGTCGGCATGCTTGTCGACCTTGATGGTCAGCACGCGCATCACGTCGTCATGCAGGCGCATCAGGCGTTCCATTTCCTGAATAGCCGCCGCCGGGGCGTCGGACTTCATCAGGGCATAGTGGCCCTTGCGGTTCTTGTTGATCTTGTAGGCCATGGTCTTGACGCCCCAGTATTCGCTTTCGACGACCTTGCCGCCGTTGTCCGCGATGACTGCGGTGAAGTGTTCCACCAGGCTTTCAGCCTGCGCCGAGGACAGGTCCTGGCGCGAGATAAAGACATGCTCGTAAAGCGGCATGTGATCTCCGTTCTGGTCAGGGCGCATTTCATAGGACGGGCGAAACCCTTCCGCGGCCCGTCCACGAGAGGCTGCGCCAGTTCATGGAAATGCGGAAAGGATGGGGCCTTATACGGATTGGCGGGGGGAATGCAAGGCTCGCCCGTCACCGCGCCGACTGGGGCAGGCCAAAGATCGCATCGAAAGCCCAGGTGAAGAGATAGGTGTAGAGAATGAAGACCGCGATGAGCCAGCCTTCGAGGATGAGAGCGGTCCAGAGGGAGACGCCCAGCCACCACGCGGTGAGGGGAAGCAGGATCGCCAGAAGGCCGCCTTCGAAGAGGATGGCATGGGCGGCCCGGCGCGCGCGCGATCGGCCAGCGCTGGCCTGACGGGCCTCCCATGCCTCGAATAGGCTGTTGAAGGCATAGGACCAGGCCATGGCGATGGTTGCGGCCAGAGCCGAGAGGGAAAAGCTGCGGACCGGGTCGGCGCCGGCAAGCGCCATCAGCGCAAGACCGGCGATGAGAATGCCGATGATCTCGAAGCTTACCGCATAAAGGACCTTGCGAAAGACGGGCGTCATGGGGGCCTGGCAAATGGGGCGGGGTCAAAAGATTGCACCTTGATGGCGGGCAGGGTAAGCCCTTTGTCGACAGACGTGCAACCAGCGCCCGCAAAGGGCCGATCCGCGGGGAGAATGTGACCATGAGCCGTGCCTTTGTTTTCCCGGGGCAGGGGGCCCAGACCATCGGGATGGGCCGCACCCTGGCCGAGGCCTGTCCGGCGGCAAGGGCGGTGTTCGACGAGGTCGACGCGGCGCTGGGGCAAAAGCTGTCGGCGCTGATCTGGGAAGGCGATATCTCCGAGTTGACACTGACGCAAAACGCCCAGCCGGCGCTGATGGCGACATCGATGGCGGCGATGGCGGCGCTGGCGGCCGAGGGGATCGGGATCGAGCGGGCGCAGTTCGTGGCGGGCCACTCGCTGGGGGAATATTCGGCGCTCTGTGCCGCCGGCGCGCTGAGCCTGTCCGACACGGCGCGGCTGCTGCGCACGCGCGGGCGCGCGATGCAAGAGGCGGTGCCGGTGGGTGTCGGGGCGATGGCGGCGCTTTTGGGGATGAGCTTTGCCGATGCCGCCGATGTCGCGGCCGAGGCGGCGCAGGGAGAGGTCTGTCAGGCGGCCAATGACAATGACCCCTTGCAGGTCGTGGTGTCGGGCCATCGGGCGGCGGTCGAGCGGGCGGTCGATCTGGCCAAGGCGCGCGGCGCGCGGCGGGCGATGTTGCTGCCGGTCTCGGCCCCGTTCCACTGCGCCCTGATGCAGCCCGCCGCCGCCGTCATGGCCGAGGCGCTGGCGGCGGTCACGGTGCTGGCGCCCAGGGTTCCGGTCGTGGTGAATGTGCGGGCCGAGGCGGTGACCGAGCCTGACCGCATCCGCGCGCTGCTGGTCGCGCAGGTCACAGGCTCGGTCCGCTGGCGCGAAAGCGTTCAATGGATGGAGCGGGCCGGGGTGACCGAATTCTGGGAAATCGGGGCGGGCAAGGCCCTGTCCGGGATGATCAAGCGGATTGCCGAGGGCGAGGTCACCCTGCGCGCGGTCGGAACGCCAGAAGAGGTGGCTGCGCTGAAGGGCTGAAAAGGGGGGGCCGTCTGCCCCCCCGCTGCGAAAACGGGGTTTTCGCAGCCGCCCCCCGAGGATATTTGGGCACGAGAGGATGGGAAAGGGTCGCGATGTTTGATCTGACGGGAAAATCGGCGCTGGTCACCGGCGCTTCGGGCGGGATCGGGGCAGAGATCGCGCGCGCGCTGCACGGCGCCGGGGCCAGCGTTGCGCTTTCGGGCACGCGGACCGAGCCCCTTGCGGCGCTGGCTGCCGAGCTGGGCGCGCGGGCGCATGTGCTGCCCTGCAACCTGTCAGATGCCGCAGCCGTGGAAGCATTGCCCAAGGCCGCCGCCGCCGCGATGGGGGTGGTCGACATCCTGGTGAACAACGCCGGGATCACGCGGGACAATCTGTTCATGCGGATGTCGGACGAGGAATGGCTTTCGGTGCTGGAGGTCAACCTGACCTCGACCTTTCGGCTGTGCCGGGGCGTGTTGCGGGGGATGATGAAGGCGCGTTGGGGCCGGATCATCAACATCTCTTCGGTGGTCGGCGCGACGGGAAATCCGGGGCAGGGCAACTATGCCGCCTCGAAGGCCGGGGTGGTGGGCATGTCCAAGTCACTGGCCGCAGAGGTCGCAAGTCGCAACATCACGGTGAACTGCATCGCGCCCGGGTTTATCACCACGGCGATGACGGACAAGCTGAACGACGAGCAGAAAGCCCGTATCCTGACGCAGGTTCCGGCCGGCAGGATGGGTGAGGCGAGCGAGATCGGGGCGGCGGCGCTGTACCTCGCCAGCCCCGAGGCGGGCTATGTCACCGGCGCGGTGCTGCACGTGAACGGCGGCATGGCGATGATCTGAGCCATGGCCGAGACCGCCGAGGCAGTGACCGTCTTTGAAGGCAGGCATCTGCGGGCGCGGCTGTTTCAGCCCGAGGGCAGGCAGCTATTCGTCAGCTTCGACAGCCTTCGTCCCGGCCGGGCTTCGTTTGATGAACGCGGGCCGGTGAAGTACTATCAAAGTCGCGGCCTTGCGCAGCTTCAGATCCAGACGGCCGGCAACGACTGGTATCTGAACGATGACCTTGAGCCGATGCTGGAGGTGCTTTCGGACTGCGTGCAGCCCTATCGCAGGGTCTTTTCCATGGCCTTTTCGATGGGCGCCTTTGCCGCGCTGCGCATGTCGGGCAAGTTGCGGCTGAGCCGGGTCTTTCTGGTCTCTCCGCAGATCACGCCATTTTCGCATCGTGGCCCCATGGACCCGCGATTTGCCGAATATGAGGCGGAAATTCGGGCTGATCTGGATCTGGACGGTGTGCATCTTTTCCGCAGGATGCGGGGGTGCATCCTGTTTGACCCCCTGCACCACCGCAAGGATGTGGAGCATGCCCGGGCCGTTCTGGCCATGGCGCCGGGACTGCGGGCGGTCGCGCTGCCGCTCTCCGGCCATCCGGCTGACAATACGCTGCTGGAGGGCAAGGTCTGGCACGAGTTCCAGGGCCTGCTGCTGGGGCGGGGCGATGCCACCGCCGGGCTGAAGGCGCTGCACCGAAGGTCGCGCGAGGTCTCGCCAAGCTATCTGGAGGCTTTGTCGCGGCGTCTTGCCAGCCAGGGCAAGGGCCCGGTCGGCCTGCTCGGGTCGGGAAAGGGTTTGCCTTAGGGTGCGGTGCTTGATATAGGCCCCGGCAAGCCGGAGAAAACGGCGGATTCGCGTGATGGATCCGGCGGGCCAATAGTGTGTCGGCCCGCGTGCCGGCCAAGCAAGTTGACCGGGGATAGCCCGAAACACAGAGGAAGAAACATGAGCGACATCGCTGATCGTGTGAAGAAGATCGTCGTCGAGCATCTTGGCGTCGAAGCAGACAAGGTGACGGAAACCGCTTCGTTCATCGATGACCTGGGCGCGGACAGCCTCGACACGGTCGAACTGGTCATGGCCTTTGAAGAAGAGTTCGGCATCGAGATTCCGGACGACGCGGCCGAGACGATCCAGACCTTCGGCGATGCGGTGAAGTTCATCTCGTCGGCGGCCTGAACGGGCCCCCGGAGCGGTTGAGGGCACCCCTTGCGGGGTGCCTTTTCATTTGGGGCGGCAGACGCCGGGATACCCGCGCTACTCGGCGGCGCGCAACGTGGACTTGCCGGCGCCGAGGCCCTGAAGCTTTTCACGCAGGTCGGCCTGGTCGGCGGACAGAAGGGAGATGCGCGAGGCGAGTTCTTCGGCGGCGGGCACTTTGGCTTCGGCCTCTTTCGGGCCGATGACGCGCGAGAACAGGCGGCCGAGCCAGTAGCTGACATCGTCCATGATCAGGTAGAACGAGGGCACCACGACCAGCGACAGCACGGTCGAGACGATGATGCCGCCGATAACGGCCGTCGCCATCGGCGCGCGGAAGGAGCCGCCCTCGCCCACTCCGAGCGCCGAGGGCAGCATGCCCGCCGACATCGCGACAGAGGTCATGACGATGGGCTGGGCGCGCTTGTGGCCGGCTTCGATCACGGCCTTGACGCGGTCAAGGCCATGGGCCCGCATTTCGATGGCGAAGTCGACCAGAAGGATCGCGTTCTTGGTCACCACGCCCATCAGCATCAGGATTCCGATCAGGACCGGCATAGAGAGGGCCGAGTTGGTGAGCAGCAGCGCCGCTGCCACGCCGCCGATCGCCAGCGGCAGCGAGGCAAGGATGGTGATCGGCTGGATCACCGACTTGAAAAGCAGGATCAGAACGCTCAGCACCAGCAAGAGGCCCAGCACCATGGCCTTGCCAAAGGAAGAGAAAAGCTCGTTCTGCACCTCGGCATCGCCGGATTCGGTGACGCGGACC
This sequence comes from Paracoccaceae bacterium, assembly GCA_052387855.1. Classification (GTDB taxonomy): domain Bacteria; phylum Pseudomonadota; class Alphaproteobacteria; order Rhodobacterales; family Rhodobacteraceae; genus CAIYZT01. The sequence continues at coordinate 33,145 of JBQTIT010000044.1, read as the reverse complement.
CCGGGGGGCAGGTCGGTTTCTGCGATGATCTCCTTGAACCGGGTGGTGGCGGTGCCGAGGGCCACGCCGACCGGCAGGTTCGCGCCGATCTCGGCCTGACGTTCGCGGTTCAGGCGCTTGACCGTTGCGGGGCCCTCGGCCACCACGATGTCGGCGACAGCCGAAAGCGGGACCGAGGCGCCGGTGGCTGTGGTGACACGAAAGCTGGCGATGCGGTTGAGATCCTCACGCGAGGCATCGCCCAGGCGGACGCGCACCGGGATCTGCCGCCCGTCGAGCGAGACCTTGGCCAGGGCGCCGTCAAAGTCGCCGATGGTGGCGACGCGCAGCACCGCGGCGATCTGCTGGGTGGTGATGCCAAGCCGGGCGGCCTCTTCGTCGCGGGGGCGGACCTGAATCTCGGGTCGGGGCAGGGCGCCTTCGGCGGCGACATTGGCCAGAAGGGGATCGCCGCGCAGGGCCTCTTCGAGACGGGTCACGGCGTCGGTCAGCATGGCGTCGTTCGGGGCCAGGATGTTGAAGGTGATGTCCTTGGCGCCGCGATCGTTCAGCTTGATCGCGCGGATGTCGGGGACCAGCTTGAGACGGTCGAAGATTTCGGCCTCGATCACGTTCTGCGCCACCAGACGCCCGTTGTTTTCGACTTTGGGGATGATGACGTCCAGCCCCGGCAGGGTACGCGCGAAATCGGTCAGTTTCAGGATCAGGCTGTGGTCCAGCTTGTCCAGGAGCACGGTGACCGTCGCGCGGCGGACGTCAAGCTCGCCGGTGGGCGAGGAGCCGCCGAGGATGAACACCTGGTCGACCCATTCGACATCCTTGATCCTGTCATGGATCACGCTCGCCACTTCGTCGGTCTGCTCAAGCGTGGTTCCGGGGGGCAATTCGACCGAGATGGAGATGCGGCCCGAATCCTCGGGCGGCAGGAAGGATCCGGGGACTTGCAGCATGAAGTACATCGACACCGCAAAGGCGACGAGCGCGCCGAGCAGGGTAAAGTAATAGGCCCCCAGCCGGAACCGGCCGAGGCGCCAGGTGTGCGTGGTGGCCCGCACCATTCCCAGATAGCCGCGCATGAAAAAGCCGTCGCGGTGCTGCTCTTCGGAGCCGGCATCCTTGGTCGACATCAGATATGCGGCCATCATCGGGGTGATCAGGCGGGCGACCAGAAGCGAGAACAGGACGGAAAAGGCCACCGTCAGGCCGAACTGTTCAAAATACTGCCCCGGGATGCCCCCCATGAAGGAGACCGGCACAAAAACCGCGACGATGGTGAACGATGTCGCGATCACGGCCAGGCCGATCTCGTCCGCCGCTTCGATCGCGGCGCGGTAGGGGGTCTTGCCCATGCGGATGTGGCGGGTGATGTTCTCGATCTCGACGATGGCGTCGTCGACAAGGATACCTGTGGCCAGTGTGAGGGCCAGGAAGGACACCAGGTTCAGCGAAAAGCCCATCAGGTCCATCACCCAGAAGGTGGGGATGGCCGAGAGCGGCAAGGCGACCGCGGAAATCAGAGTGGCGCGCCAGTTTCGCAGGAAGAGGAAGACCACGATGACGGCCAGCAGGGCGCCTTCGATCAGGGTGGCGATGGCGGCCTCGTAGTTTCCTTCGGTGAAGTAGACCAGATCGTCGACCGGCAGGATCTGCACCCCGGGATGCGCGGCGCGGACGGCGTCAAGCTGGGTGGTGACGGTTTCTTTGACCGAAACGTCTGATGCCCCCTTGGCGCGGAACACCGCAAAGGTCACCACCGGCTCGCCGTTGAGACGCGAGAACGAGCGCAGTTCTTCGTAGGTGTCGGTGACGGTGCCCAGGTCGGACAGGCGGACAAATCGGCCCGAAGGGGTGGCGATGGTGGTGTCGGCGAGGCCCTCGACCGTCTGCGCATCGCCCAGGGTGCGGATGGCCTGCTCGCCGGCCCCGACCTCGGAGCGGCCCGAGCCGAGATTGGCGTTGGTCAGGCTGAGTTGCTGGCTGACCGAGCCGGCGCTGAGACCGAAGGCTGCCAGCTTGGCGCTGTCCAGCTCGACCCGGACCTCGCGGTCGGCGCCGCCGTAACGGTCAACGCGCCCCACACCCGGCCGGCCCTGAAGCGAGCGCTTGATGGTGTCGTCGACGAACCAGGAGACCTCTTCGAACGAAAGGTTCGGAGCCTTGACGGCATAGGTCAGGATCGCCTGACCTTCGACGTCGATGCGCGTCACGGTCGGCGGCTCGATCTCGCTGGGCAGGCTGCCGCGGATACGGTCGATGGCGTCCTTGGTATCCTGGACCGCCTTGTCGGTCGGCACTTCGATCCGGAATTCGATCACGGTGGTCGAGACGCCGTCGGTGACGGTCGAAATCACGTTCTTGGCGCCGGTGATGCCGGCGACGGCGTCCTCGATCTCTTTGGTGACCTGCGCCTCCATCTCGGAAGGCGAGGCGCCGGGTTGGGCGATCGAGACCGCGACGAGCGGAAAGTCGATGTTGGGAAAGCGCGTGATCGGTAGGGCGTTGAAGGACTGCCAGCCCACCACCATCAAGAGCACGAAGGCCAGCAGCGGTGCGACCGGGTTGCGGATGGACCAAGCGGAAAAGTTCATTTCATCACCCCTTAATTCGCTACGGATTCCGGGATCGGATTGATCCGGTCCCCGTCACGCACGAAGGATCCGGCCTTGGTCACGACGCTGTCGCCGGCTGCCAGCCCTTCGGTGATCTCGATCCATCCGCCGTCACGGATGCCGATGGTCACCAGCCTGCGTTTTGCGGTGCCGTCCTCGATCACCATCACGGCCGCCTGGCCTTGATGAGAGCCAAGCGCCGTCACCGGCACCGCGATGGCGGTGCGTTCGGCCACAAGAATCGTCGCCTCGACGAACATGCCGGCGCGGACCATGGTCTTGTCGGTTATGGCGATCCGGATGCGGCCGAGCCGCGTGCCGCTGTCGATCGTGGGCTCGACCAGCCGGACCGAACCGGGGACCGGATCGAGGCTGGAGGACAGGCGCAGCGCGGCCGGTTGGCCCGGCTGCACGCGCATCAGATCGCTTTCGGAGATGTCGGCGCGCAGTTCCAGCGCGGAATCGCGCATCAGGATGAACATCGGCTGGCCTGCCGCCGAGGCGATGGCGCCAAGCGTGGCGTTGCGGTCGGTGATTTCGCCGGCGAAAGGCGCCTTGACCTCGGTCCGCGACAGTTGAAGATCGACATTGGCCAGTTGCGCCTCGACCAGCGCGAGGTTGGCCTTGGACGCCTCAAGCGACTGGACGGCAACGGCAAGCTGGGCCGTGGCCGTTATGGCCCCGGCATTAGCCTTGTCGGCGGCGGCTTGCGACGCGTTACCGGCGGCCTTCAGCGCGATCGTGCGCTCGTTCGCGCGTTGCGCCTCATCCGCGGCGGACTGTGCCTGGGTACGCTGCGCCTCGGCCTGGGCGATGGTGGCCCGGGCGGCGGCCAGCGAGGCGTTCAACTGGCTTTTCTGAAGATCGAGCGACGAGCGCGACAGCCGTGCAAGCACCTGACCCGCGACAACCTCGTCGCCGACGTCGGCCAGCAACGCCTCGATCTGCTGACCTTCGATCAGGGGGGCGACATTGACCTGCTCGACGGCGCTGACAAGGCCGGAGGCGACGATCTCGTCCCTCAGAAGCTGCAAGGACACGGTCGAGACGGTGATGGCAGGCAGGATCTGCTCTTGCGCCGCTTCATTGCTCTCACCCTCGGCCAGGGCGGGGCTGGCCAGGCAGGCAAGGGCAAACAGGGTGGCGGCAACTTGGGTCAATCGCATGGTCAGGCTTTCCTTGCGGCGCTGGCGATGTCGTCCAGCGTCCGTTCGATGACGGTGATGATCTGTTCTGTCAGTTGGGCTTTTACGGCGCTGTCGGGTGATCCGATCATCGCGGCCGAACGAAATAGTGCGATGATCAAGGACGCCTTTGAGGCGAAAACCGCAGCGGCATTGTCCGAGGACAGGCCGGTGCGGGCGGAAAAGACCTTGACCAGCAGCGCGGTCACCTGATTTTCCATCCCTGACATGATCTGCGCAATCTCGGGGCGGCGAAGCGAGACGGCGTGAATCTCGGCCCAGAGGGTGCCGTCCTGGCAGCATTGGTGATGGTTTATCCGCGCGCGGATCTGCGAGCGCACCTCGCCAAGGGGATCGCTGGTGAGCAGGGCCAGTTCAAGATCCTGGCCCATCCGGTCAAGGTCGGCCGTGATCATCGCCTCGATGATCGCGGCTTTTGACGGGAAATAACGGTAGAAATTGCTCGCGCTCATGCCGGCGGCGCGGGCCAGATCCTGCATCGACGCGCCATCAAAGCCCTTTTCGGCAAAGGTCGACCGGAGGCTCGACAGAATGTCGGCGGTCTTTTGCGCGGCGGGGGACAGTCTGACTTGCATCAGGTGGACACCAAGAATGAACGTTCATTCGCACAGATGATGCGCCCGCAGCGAAAGGTCAAGCAGATGCGTGGAAGATCGTGCGGCAGGATGGCAAATAACAGGGTTTCGGCCTGAAAATCGGGCATAGAGCCAGAGTTGCAGCCGCGCCGGCAAGGACAGGGTGCCCTCTGCATCGGTTGCGCCGCCTTGGGCGGACGTGTATCAGGTTTCAAATGGCAGCACAGAGGGAGGGGCCGATGCGCCGCGTTGTCGTCACGGGTCTGGGACTGGTCACTCCTCTTGCCTCGGGCGTCGAGGCAACCTGGAGCCGCCTTTTGGCAGGACAGTCCGGGGCCGGGCCGATCACGCGCTTTGACACGGCCAACGTGGTCACCGGGTACGCCTGCGAGGTGCCGCGTGGCGATGGAACCGGCGGAACCTTCAATCCCGATGACTGGATGGAACCGAAAGAGCAGCGCAAGGTCGATGATTTCATCCTTTACGGCATGGCCGCCGCGGTTCAGGCGGTGCGCGATTCCGGCTGGGAGCCGAAAACCGAGGAAGAGCGTTGCCGCACCGGTGTGATGATCGGCTCTGGCATCGGGGGGCTTTCGACCATTGCCGACACGGCGGTCCTGATCAAGGAGCGCGGGCCAAAGCGGGTGTCGCCGTTCTTCATTCCCGGCTCGCTCATCAACCTGATCTCGGGCCAGGTGTCGATCCGGTTCGGGTTCAAGGGGCCGAACCATGCGGTGGTGACCGCCTGCTCTACCGGCGCCCATGCCATCGGCGATGCGGCGCGGCTGATCATGTGGGATGACGCCGATGTGATGGTGGCCGGCGGGGCAGAGGCGCCGATCTGCGAGATCGGCATCGCGGGGTTCAACGCCTGCAAGGCCCTGAGCACCAAGCGCGCGGAGGATCCCACCAAGGCCAGCCGGCCCTATGACGCCGACCGAGACGGGTTCGTGATGGGCGAGGGTGCCGGTGTGGTCGTGCTGGAAGAGTACGAACACGCGCGCGCGCGCGGCGCCACGATCTATGCCGAGGTTCTGGGCTACGGGCTGTCGGGCGACGCCTATCACATCACCGCGCCGTCGGAGGATGGTGACGGCGGCTTCCGCTCGATGCAGATGGCGCTCAAGCGGGCGGGGATGCAGCCGGGGGATGTCGACTACATCAACGCGCACGGCACCTCGACCATGGCCGACACCATCGAGCTTGGCGCGGTCGAGCGGCTCTTGGGCGATGCGGCCGACAAGGCGACGATGTCGTCGACCAAATCCTCGATCGGGCATCTTCTGGGCGCCGCCGGCGCGGTGGAGGCGATCTTTTGCGTGCTGGCCCTGCGCGACCAGGTGGCGCCGCCGACGATCAATCTGGACAATCCGGCGGTGCAGCCCCGCCTGGACCTGGCGCCGAACAAGGCGGTGAAGCGCAAGATCGACGTGGCGCTTTCGAACTCCTTCGGCTTTGGCGGCACCAACGCCAGCCTGATCCTTGGGCGGGCCTCTCGCTGATGTGGCGCGCGATCGCTTCGAATGCGCTGACGCTGTTCATCCTGGCGCTGGTCGTCTTTGCCGGGTTGCTGGCCTGGGGCCAGCGCAGCTATTCCGCGCCGGGTCCGCTGTCGAGCGCGATCTGCTTTGAGGTGCAGAAGGGGGCCTCGCTGAGCACGGTCAGCCGTGCGCTGGCCGAGCGGGGCGCGATTGGCGATCCGAGAATCTTTCGCATCGGCGCGGAGTATTCGGGCAGGTCCAAGGAGTTGAAATTCGGCTCGTATCTGATCGAGGCCGGCGCGTCGATGGAGGGGATCCTCGGCGAATTGACGGCCTCGGGCCTGTCGACCTGTGGAAGAGAGGTCAATTTCCGGATTGGTGTCAACAATTTGCAGATCGTCCTGCGCGAGCTTGATCCGACGACCAACCGCTATGAGGATGTCGTCAAGTTCGATCCGGCGACCGACGCCGCTCCGACCGATTATCTGGAGGCAAAGGAAGCGCCCGACCTGCGCTGGCGCATCACGCTGGCCGAGGGGGTCACAAGCTGGAACGTGGTCGACGCGCTGCGCCGCGCCGATTTCATGGCCGGAGATGTGGTCGAGGTCCCGCCCGAGGGGGTTCTGGCGCCGGACAGCTACGAGGTGACGCCGGGACAGCAGCGCGGTGAACTGCTGGCCGAGATGGCGCGGCGGCAGGAGGCGACGCTGCAAGAGCTGTGGGCCTCGCGTGCCGAGGGTCTGCCCTATGCCTCGCCGCAAGAGGCCCTGATCATGGCCTCGATCGTCGAAAAGGAAACGGGCGTGGCCGAAGAGCGCAAGCTGGTGGCCAGCGTCTTTCTGAACCGTCTGGCCAAGGGCATGCGGCTTCAGACCGATCCGACGGTGATCTATGGCATCACCAAGGGCGAGGGCGTGCTGGGCCGTGGGCTGCGGCAAAGCGAGTTGAGCCGCGAGACGCCCTATAACACCTATGTCATCGACGGCATGCCGCCGACGCCGATCGCCAACCCGGGGCGGTCCTCGATCGAGGCGGCGCTGGACCCGGCGCAGACGGATTTCGTCTTTTTCGTCGCCGACGGGACGGGCGGCCATGCCTTTGCCGTAACGCTGGAAGAGCACAACCGCAACGTTGCCAGATGGCGCGAGATCGAGGCCGAGCAGAAGAAGTCCGAAAGCGAAGCCGCGCAAGATGGTGGTGGGGGTTAACAGACCGTAAAAGCTGCGCGCTCTAACATGCTGTTATAAAACGATTTTATCTTGACTCGGCGCGCGCCCTGGTCTATGGGTCTGGGCATGATGCAAGAATTCTCTGGAACGGCCCCGGGCAATGCCCCGGGGCCGTTCCAGTTTGTCTGCTGCGGAAGGGAGCTTGTCGGAGGGGGATGGCAATCTTTTTTCCCAACAGCGATGGCACGCCGGTCGATCTGACGGCGGAAACGGAAAGGCTTCTTCAGGAAGCAGCCGAAGAGCTGATCCGGACGATCTCCGCGGTCCGCGCGGGAGAGATGGACCAACTCCCAGCCGCCAAGACGGCGGTCAAGGGGCTCAAGGATGCGTTCCAGAACGTCATGGATGAAAGGAACCGAGTTGAGAAACTCCGCAAACAAGTTGCCGGGTCTGTCGGAACCGGAACGCTCGACCTATCAGCCGCGCGAGATGAAATCGGGCGCCGCCTGGCTTTGCTCCGCGCCGCAAGACGAGATTGACGCCTTTCTGGATGGGCTGAGCGAGAATGCCCTGCTGGCCCTGCCTTGGGTCTTTGAATTCTGGGCCCTTCCGCATCAGTTGCCGCCCGAGGGGGTCTGGCGCACCTGGGTGATCATGGGCGGGCGCGGTGCGGGCAAGACCCGGGCCGGGGCCGAATGGGTCCGCGCGCAGGTCGAGGGCGCGGGGCCCGCCGATCCGGGAAAGTGCCGGCGCCTGGCGCTGGTGGGCGAGACGCTGGACCAGGTGCGCGAAGTGATGGTGTTTGGCGAAAGCGGCATTCTGGCGGTCAGCCCGCCCGACCGCCGCCCGGTCTGGGAGCCCGGACGTCGTCGGCTGGTCTGGCCCAATGGTGCCACGGCACAGACTTTTTCGGCCCATGACCCCGACAGCCTGCGCGGGCCGCAGTTCGATGCGGCCTGGGTGGACGAGTTGGCCAAGTGGAAAAAGGCCGAGGAGGCCTGGGACATGCTGCAATTCGCGCTGCGGCTTGGCGACAGTCCGCAGCAAGTGGTCACGACGACGCCGCAGAACGTCTCGGTGCTGAAGTCGATCCTGAAGAACCCTTCGAGCGTCGTCACGCATGCCCCGACCGACGCCAACCGCGCCTATCTTGCCGCCTCGTTCCTGGAAGAGGTTGAGCGGAGGTATGGCGGTGAGCGGCTCGGCAAGCAGGAACTTGAGGGTCTGTTGATCGAGGATCTGGACGGCGCCTTTTGGACTCACGGCCTGCTGGACCGCTGCCGGGCCGAAGCCCTGCCGGAGTTTACCCGCATCGTCGTCGCGGTTGATCCGCCCGCCACCGGCACGGGCACCAGCGACGAATGCGGCATCGTCGTGGTTGGCGCGGTTACCGAGGGGCCGCCGCAGAACTGGCGCGCTTTTGTGATCGAGGATGCCTCGGTGAGGGGGGTCAGCCCGGACGGCTGGGCGCGCGCGGCCCTGTCGGCCATGCAGCGCCACAAGGCCGACCGGCTGGTGGCCGAGGTGAACCAGGGCGGCGAGATGGTGCGCTCTGTCATCCGCAACATCGATCCGCTGGTGCCGATCCGCACGGTGCATGCCTCGCGCTCAAAGCAGGCCCGCGCCGAGCCGGTGGCAGCGCTCTACGAGCAGGGGCGGATCTTTCACGTCAGGGGGCTGTCGGCCCTGGAAGAGCAGATGTGCCGCATGACCGGGCAGGGCTACGCCGGAAGGGGCTCGCCCGACCGGGTGGATGCGCTGGTCTGGGCCCTGAGCGATCTGATCGTCGAGCCAGGCGCCGCGCATGCGGCGCCCAAGGTGCTTACGCTGGGATAAACCTTTCGTAAACCCTGTCTTCTAGAACCGACAGAACCAAGGGCCGGAGGGCGACCGAAGGCGCGCGGCGCGAATAGCCGAAATCTGGCCAGCCGATGGCCGCCGACCAGGACGACCCCCGCAGCAAGAGCCGGTTGCGGGGCGCGGGGAAACATTGCCCGAAGGCAAGGAGATCTGAGGATGAAATTCGATTTTCTGAGACGCGGAGCCGTCCCGGCGACCCCCGAGAAAAAGGCCTCGGCCACGGGGCGTGTCGTTGCCTGGGGGTCTTCGGGGCGCGTGGCCTGGAGCCCGCGCGACGCGGTGTCGCTTGCCAAGAACGGGTTTCAGAGCAATCCGATCGGGTTTCGCGCTGTTCGCCTGATCGCCGAGGCGGCGGCGGCCATTCCGCTGGTGCTGCAGGATGAGGAACGGCGCTATGACACCCATCCGGTCCTTGACCTGATCCGCCGCCCCAATCCGGCCCAGGGACGGGCCGAGCTGATGGAAGCGATCTACGGCCATATGCTGTTGAGCGGCAATGCCTATGTCGAGGCCGTGCTGGGCGAGGGCCGGATGCCGGCCGAATTGCATGTGCTGCGGTCTGACCGGATGGCGCTGGTCCCGGGCGCCGATGGCTGGCCGATCGCTTATGACTACACTGTCGGCGGCAGGACGCACCGCTTTTCGATGTCCGGTGGCGCCACGCCGATCTGCCATCTGAAAAGCTTTCATCCGCAGGACGACCACTATGGATTCAGCCCGCTGCAGGCCGCTGCGGTGGCGGTTGACGTGCACACCAGCGCCAGCTCCTGGTCCAAGGCATTGCTCGACAACGCTGCCCGGCCCTCGGGTGCGATCGTGTACAAGGGCGCGGATGGCCAGTCGCAACTGACCTCGGACCAGTACGAGCGGCTGCTGGGCGAAATGGAGGCGCATCATCAGGGCGCGCGCAATGCCGGGCGACCGATGTTGCTGGAGGGCGGGCTGGACTGGAAGCCGATGGGGTTCAGCCCCTCGGACATGGAATTTCAGAAGACCAAGGAAGCGGCGGCGCGCGAGATCGCCATCGCCTTTGGTGTGCCGCCGATGCTGATGGGCATCCCGGGCGACGCCACCTATGCGAATTACCAAGAGGCAAACCGCGCCTTTTTCCGTCTGACGGTGCTGCCGCTGGTGACGCGGGTGACAGCGGGCATTTCGCACTGGCTGGCGGGGTTCAGCGGCGAGCCGGCAGAATTGCGCCCCGATCTTGACCAGATCCCGGCCCTGGCGGTCGAGCGTGACCAGCAATGGGCTCGCGTGGGGGCGGCGGATTTCCTGGGGGCGGCAGAAAAGCGGATGATCCTGGGCCTGCCAAAGATCGCGGAGGGCGAATGACACCGCGAAAGCCAGGCGAGGGGTCCCGGTTTCTTTACGACAGCTTCGATGCCGCGCATGCCCGCATCGAGGCGAACGAGCGCGTCGCCGAGGAACGTTGGGCGGGGTTGGAGTTTCGGCTGGGCCAGATCGACGCCGCGCTGGAGCGGATGGAAAAGCGGATCTGGCTGGGCGTCTACGGAGTTGCGGCATTTCTGCTGACGCAAGGGGCCGAGGCCCTGATCCGAGCGACAGGAAAGTGAGGGGCTATGGAACACCAGTATTGGGCTGAGCTTGAGCATAAATATGCCCAGGCGGCGCGTACCGAAGAGGCGAGCTTTACCGTGTCGGATGGCCGGGTGATCTCGGGCTATGCCTCGCTCTTCGGGCGCAAGGATCAGGGCGGTGATGTGGTGCAGGCCGGCGCCTATGCGGCCAGCCTGAAGCGGCTGGATGCGGGCGGGCGGCGGGTCAAGATGCTGTGGCAGCACGACCCGGCCCAGCAGTTCGGCATCTGGGACGAGGTGCGCGAGGATGCCAAGGGCCTGTGGGTCAAGGGCCGCCTGCTGCCCGAAGTGGAAAAGGGGCGCGAGGCGGCGGCGCTTTTGGCGGCCGGGGCGATCGACGGGCTGTCGATCGGCTACCGCACCGTCAAAGCCGAGCGGGACGGAAAGGGCCAGCGTCTGTTGCAGGAACTTGAGCTTTGGGAGGTCTCGCTGGTGACCTTTCCGATGCTTCCCGATGCGCGGGTGGGGTCCAAGGCGACCGGCCTGGAACGCAGCCTCAAGGATCTGGCGGACCTGTTCAATCAGGCCCGCGAGGAGCTGGCCCGGCGCTAGCCGGGGCGGAAACACACGACCGATCACGGAGTAAATCGATGACCGAGACAGTGACTCGGGCAGGTGGCACCATGCCGAATGCCCATGATCCGGGTGCGGAAGTGAAATCCGCCATGGCCGGATTTCTACAGGAATTCAATACCTTTCGGGGTGAAGTGAAACAATCCATTCAGCAACGGGAAGACCGGATGACCATGCTTGATCGCAAAACCATGACCTATGCACGCCCGGCGCTGTCGGCCCATGCCGAAGCCGAGGTGCCCCACAAGAAGGCCTTTAACGCTTACCTGCGTTCGGGGGATGACGACGGTCTGCGCGGCCTTGTGCTTGAGGGCAAGGCGATGTCGACCGCCGTCGCGGCCGATGGCGGCTATCTGGTCGATCCGCAGACGGCCGACACCATCCGCTCGATGCTGCTTGCGACCTCGTCGCTGCGCTCGGTCGCGGGCGTGGTGAATGTGGATGCGGTCTCGTTCGACGTTCTGGTCGACCGCAGCGAAGTGGGTTCGGGTTGGGCGACCGAAGCCTCGGCCACCTCGGAGACGGCGACGCCGACGATCGAGCGCATCTCGATCAAGCTGCACGAGCTGTCGGCGATGCCGAAGGCCAGCCAGCGCCTGCTGGACGACAGTGCCTTTGACGTCGAGGGCTGGCTCGCGAGCAAGATCGCGACCCGATTCATCCGCGCCGAGGCTGCGGCCTTTATCAATGGCACGGGCGTTGACCAGCCCAAAGGCATCCTGCTGCCGACCAAGGTGGCCGATGCTTCGTGGACCTGGGGCTCGCTTGGCTATGTGCCGACCGGCGCTGCGGCCGATTTCGCGACCACCAATGCCAGCGACTGTGTCGTGAACCTGGTCTACGCGCTGACGGCCGAGTACCGCGCCAATGGCACCTTTGTGATGAACTCCAAGACCGCTGGCGCCGTGCGCAAGATGAAGGACGCGGATGGCCGGTTCATGTGGGGCGACAGCCTGCAGGCCGGTGAACCGGCGCGCCTGATGGGCTATCCGGTGCTGATCGCCGAAGACATGCCCGATGTGGCCGCCGATGCCTATCCGATCGCCTTTGGCGATTTCAACGCGGGCTATACCATCGCCGAGCGTCCCGACCTGCGCATCCTGCGCGACCCCTTCTCGGCCAAGCCGAACGTGCTGTTCTACGCCTCCAAGCGGGTGGGCGGCGACATCACCGACTATGCCGCGATCAAGCTGCTGAAAGTGGCCGTCTCCTGATCGACCGAGTACGCCGGCCCCCCGTTTCCGCGGGGGGCCGGGACGACGGCGCGAGCCGATGAACCTTTCCAGCCTAGTGGAGGATGCAGGATGATCTTGACCGAGGTAACGACGATCCCGACGCTGGCCCTGCCGATGCAGGGATTGAAGGACCATCTGCGGCTGGGGTCGGGTTTTGCCGACTCGGACCTTCAGGACGGCCTGATCGAAGCCTATCTGCGGTCAGCGATCGCGGCAATCGAGGGGCGGATCGGCAAGGCGCTGGTCGCGCGGCAATTTCGCTGGACCCTGGACTACTGGCGCTCGCTCAGCGAGCAGGCGCTGCCCATTGCCCCGGTCATTGCGGTGCAGAGCATAACCCTGTTCGACGCGGCGAATGTCGGATTGGTGGTGGACGGCGCTGCCTTTGTCCTGGCCAAGGATACGCATCGTCCGCGCATCGTTGCGCGCGGTCTGCTGTTTCCGACCGTGCCGCAGGACGGCCGGATCGAGATCGTCTTTGACGCGGGCTATGGTGCGCTGTGGGCCGAGGTGCCGGCGGATCTGCAGCAGGCCGTGCTGCTTCTGGCCGCCGGATACTATGACAACCGCCACGATGTTGCCCAGAGCCCGGCAGGCTTGCCGCAGCAGGTTCAGGTGCTGATCGAGCGCTGGCGGACGGTGCGGGTGCTGGGCGGGGGTGCGGCATGAAGCCCCCCGCGCTGAACCGAAAGCTGGAGTTGCAGGAAAGCGTCAACCTCGCGGACGGGGCCGGGGGCTTTGCGGTCACCTGGACCACGCTTGGCACCCTTTGGGCCGAGGTGAAGCCGGTCAGCGGGCGCGAGGTGGCCGGGATCGAGGTCAACCTGTCGGCGGTGAGCTATGTGATCACGGTGCGCGCGGCGCGCGTGGGGTCGGGACAAAGGCCGCTTGCAGGGCAGCACCTGGTCGAAGGCGCGCGCCGGTTCGAGATTCTGGCGGTTGCCGAGGTGGGTGCCGAGGGGCGCCATCTGCGCTGCTATGCCCGAGAGGAGACCCAGCCATGAGCTACCGGATCGCGGCGGCGCTTCAGTCCGCCATCTTCGTTCATCTGACCTCGGCCCCGGCGCTGGCAGGGGTGCCAGTCTTTGACGCCATTCCCGCCAGCGGTGCCGTGGGAACCTATGTGTTGCTCGGCCCCGAGACGGTGGTCGACAGGTCGGACCAGAGCGGCGGCGGCGCAGAGCACCAGATCGTGATCAGCGTGATCTCGGACGCCGCAGGTTTTTTGTCGGCAAAGACCGTCGCCGCCGAGGTTTCGACGGCGCTGGAGAATGCAAGTCTTGCCCTTGCCACCGGCCGGCTGGTGTCGATGGCCTTTCATCGGGGTGTGGCCAAGCGGCTGGACGAGGGCGAGACCCGGCGCATCGATCTGACGTTTCGGGCGCGCGTCGAGGTTTGAGCCGAACCAATCACAATTATCCAAACGGAGCAGAAAGCTATGGCAGTGCAGAATGGCAAGGACCTTTTGATCAAGGTCGACATGGTGGGCGATGGCCAGTTCGTGACCATCGCGGGGCTCAGGGCGCAGCGCATCTCGCTCAACGCCGAGACGGTCGATGTGACCTCGCTTGAAAGTGCAGGGGGCTGGCGTGAGCTGCTGGGCGGCGCCGGGGTCAAGTCTGCCTCGGTCAGCGGTTCGGGTGTGTTCCGGGACGAAAACACCGACGGGCGGGCGCGGCAGATCTTTTTCGACGCCGAGATGCCGGACTTTCAGGTGATCATCCCCTCGTTCGGGATCATCGAAGGGCCGTTCCAGATCACCTCGCTGGAATATTCAGGCACCTACAACGGTGAAGCGACCTTTGAGATGTCTCTCGCCTCGGCCGGGGCGTTGGTCTTTACGGCGCTGTGATGGCCAATCCCTTTGCCGGAGAGGTCCTGATCGTTGTCGACGGCGCCGAACATCGGGCCAAGCTGACGCTGGGGGCGCTGGCGGAGCTTGAGGCGAGCCTGGAGAGCGGCTCGCTGATGGACCTGATCGGGCGGATCGAGGCGCGCAGGTTCTCGGCGCGCGATGTGCTTGCGATCCTGGTCGCGGGTCTGCGCGGCGGTGGCTGGTCGGGAACTGCGGCGGACCTTGGCCGCGCCGATATCTCCGGCGGTCCCATGGGCGCGGCCAAGGCGGCAGCCCAACTCCTGGCGCGTGCCTTTTCGCTGCCGGGGGCGTGATGGCGGACTTTGACTGGTCGGGGCTGTTGCAGGCCGGCCTGCAGGTGCTGCGCCTGAAGCCGGACGAGTTCTGGCGGCTGACCCCGATCGAGCTGAAGCTGATGCTGGGGGTCGAGGGGCGTCGTGCGGGGCTGACCCGCGCAAGGCTGGACGAATTGACGGCGGCATTCCCGGACAAGGAAGGAGCGGGCGGAGATGAGTGACATTCCCGAATTCGAGGCGCAGATCGCGTCGCTTGAGGTCTCACTGGGCGGTGCGGCTGGAATGGTGGCGGCCTTTGAGGGCGAGCTGGCCAGGATGGAACAATCGCTGGTCTTTACCACGCGCGAGGTCGGCGCGCTGACGTCGGGGTTTTCCAGCGGGCTTCGGCGGGCGTTTGATGGCGTGATCCTGGACGGCAAGCGCCTGTCCGACGCGCTGGGCGAGGTCGCGCAGAGCATGATCGACACGGTCTATGACGTGGCGATCAGCCCGGTCCAGAACGCGGTCGGCGGGGCGCTGGCGCAGGGGCTGAACGGGCTGTTGAGCGGCATGATGCCCTTTGCCGACGGCGCCGCCTTTTCGCAAGGCCGGGTCACGGCCTTTGCCAAGGGCGGCATCGTCTCTTCGGCCACCACTTTTCCAATGCGGGGTGGGACCGGCTTGATGGGCGAGGCCGGCGCCGAGGCGATCATGCCGCTCGCACGGGGGCCGGATGGCCGTCTGGGCGTGCAGACGCAGGGAAGCGGCAGCAGGGCGGTGAATGTCGTGATGAACATCTCGACGCCAGACGTCGCGGGATTCCAGCGCAGCCAGTCACAGATCGCCGCGCAGGCGATGCGGGCGCTCGCGCGCGGTCAACGGAACAGGTGAGGTAGACATGGCTTTTCATGATGTTCGATTCCCGACCAACCTGAGCTTTGGATCGGTCGGCGGACCTGAGCGGCGCACCGATGTCGTGACGCTTGCAAACGGATTTGAGGAGCGGAACACGCCCTGGGAGCATTCGCGGCGGCGATATGACGCCGGTGCCGGTCTGCGCAGCCCGGACGATCTGGACCTGCTGATCGCCTTTTTCGAGGCGCGGCGCGGCAAGCTGCACGCCTTTCGCTGGAAGGATTGGTCGGACTACAAATCCTGCCGCCCCTCGCAATCCATCGGCCCGCAGGATCAAGAGATCGGGCGGGGCGACGGTGTGGCGACCGCCTTTCAGTTGATCAAGACCTATGCCTCGGGGGATTACAGCTATGTCCGGCCTATCCAGAAGCCGGTCGCAGGCTCGGTCCGGGTCGCGGTCGGAGGCGATCTGAAGCTGCAGGGCGCGGAATACGACATCGACCATTCCACGGGGATCGTGACCTTCGTGACGCCGCCGGACATTGGCGCCCAGGTCTCGGCCGGCTTTGAGTTTGACGTGCCCGCCCGCTTTGACACCGACGTGCTTCAGACGGCCTTTGCGACGTTCGAGGCCGGCGAGGCCCCCGACGTTCCCGTCGTGGAGGTGCGCCTCTGATGTCCGCCGCTGATCTTTATGCGCATCTGGCCACCGGGGTGACGACGGTCTGCCGGGCATGGTCCCTGATACGTCGGGACGGGCTGGTGCTGGGCTTCACCGATCACGATCGCGATCTTGCCTTTGACGGGATCACCTTCAAGGCCGAAACCGGCCTGACGGCGCGCAACCTGCACCAGCAGATCGGTCTGGCAGTTGACAATACCGAGGCTTTCGGCGGGTTTTCGGACACGGCCATCACCGAGAGCGACCTTGCCGCCGGTCTCTATGACGGGGCGAGTGCCAGCGCCTGGCTGGTCAACTGGAGCGCCGTTGAGCAACGTGTGCTTCAGTTCTCGGGGCACATCGGTGAGGTCCGGCGTGCCGACGGGCGTTTCACCGCCGAGCTGCGGTCGCTGTCGGATCGGCTGAACCAGCCGCGCGGCCGGGCGTTTCACCGGGCTTGCAGCGCTGTTCTGGGGGACGGGCAATGCGGCTTTGACCTTGCCTCGCCAAACTAACGGCCACCGTGGCGCTGGCAGGATACGACGCACTTGGCCGCCTGCTGTTCGAGCCGCTGCCGGAATTGCAGGAAGGTTGGTTCAGCCGCGGTGTCTTGCGGGTGATGTCCGGAGCGGGGCAGGGGCTGTCTGCGGTGATCAAGATGGACAAGGTGACGGTCGCCGGGCGTGCGATCGAGCTTTGGGACGAGCTTGGCCGGATGCCGGTGGCGGGCGACAGCATCCTTTTGCAGGCCGGCTGCGACAAGCTGGCTGTGACCTGCCAGACCAAGTTTGCGAATTTTCTGAACTTTCGCGGCTTTCCCCATATTCCCGGCGAGGACTGGCTGATGTCCTATCCGGTGTCATCCGACGTCAACGACGGCGGGAGCCTGTTCAAGTGACGGGCGCACAGATCAGTGCAGAGGCGCGGTCGTGGATCGGCACGCCCTATCTGCACCAGGCCTCGGTCAAGGGGGCGGGGGCGGATTGCCTGGGCCTTGTCCGGGGAGTCTGGCGGGCTTGCCGCGGCGCCGAGCCTTCGCCCGTTCCGGCCTATACCGCTGACTGGGCCGAACCGTCGCGCGACGAGGCGCTTTGGCGCTCGGCGGCGCAATGGCTGAGCGAGCACGACAGCGCCGACGAAAGGGTCGGGGATGTGCTCTTGTTCCGGATGGCGCGTGGCGCGGTCGCCAAGCACCTGGGCATTCAGGTCGAAGTTGGCGCCAACGCCCGCTTTGTTCACGCCTACAGCCGGCATGGCGTGGTCGAAAGCGCTTTGTCCCTGCCCTGGCGCCAGCGCCTCGTTACCCGATTTTCCTTTCCCTGACGGAGCGAACCCATGGCAACCATCCTACTTTCCGCAGCCGGCGCAGCCGGCGCAGCCGTCGGGGCCGGCTTTGGCGGCAGCGTTCTGGGGCTTTCGGGGGCGGTGATCGGCCGTGCCGTTGGCGCGACCGCTGGCCGGTGGATCGACCAGCGTCTGCTGGGCGGCGGAAGCGAGCCGGTCGAGGCGGGCAAGGTCGAGCGGTTCCGGGTTTCTGGGGCGGGTGAGGGTGCGGCGATCCCCCGGGCCTGGGGGCGTGTTCGGGTCTCTGGCCAGGTCATCTGGGCGAGCCGGTTTCTGGAATGCACCACCTCCACCGGATCGGGCAAGGGCACGTCGCGGCCGGCGAGCACGGAATATTCCTATTCGGTCAGTCTGGCGCTGGCGCTTTGCGAGGGCGAGGTGCGCAGCCTTGGTCGCGTCTGGGCCGACGGGATCGAGGTGAGCAAGGCCAGCCTGAACCTGCGCCTTTACCCCGGAAGCCAGACCCAATTGCCCGATCCCAAGATCGAGGTCACCGAGGGGGCAGGGCTTGCGCCGGCATTTCGCGGCGTGGCCTATGTCGTGATCGAGGATCTGGATCTTGGCCGGTTTGGCAACCGGGTGCCGCAATTCAGCTTTGAAATCGTGCGACCTGCCCAGGGGGTCGAAGCCGCCGTGCATGCCGACCCGGCCAGCACGCTGCGGGCTGTCGCTCTCATTCCGGGCACGGGGGAGTATGCCCTGGCCACCACCCCTGTCTATTTCAGTGATGCGCCGGGCGTCGAGCGCGCCGTCAACACCACGACCCTGACCGGGTTGACCGACATCGAAGCCTCGCTCGAGCAACTGACGGGCGAGCTTCCGGCGGTCGAGGCGGTGTCGATGGTGATCAGCTGGTTCGGATCGGACCTGCGCTGCGCAGACTGCACCATCCGGCCCAAGGTCGAACAGTCGGCGCAAGATGCCACGGGCATGGCCTGGACCGCCTCGGGTCTTTCCCGGGCGCAGGCGCAGGTTGTGCCGCAGCTCTCGGGCGCGCCGGTCTATGGCGGCAGCCCGGCAGACGGGTCGGTCGCCGAATGCATCGCGGCCCTGCGCGAGGCGGGCAAGGCGATCATGTTCTATCCCTTTGTGCTGATGGATCAGCTTGCCGATAATTCTCTGCCGAACCCTTATGACCCGGCCGTGACCCAACCGGCGTTGCCCTGGCGGGGGCGGATCACAACCTCGGTGGCGCCCGGGGTTGCGGGTTCTCCAGACCAGACCGGCGTTGCGGCGGACGAGGTCGCCACCTTTTTCGGCTCGGCTCAGGCCGGGGACTTTTCTGTCTCGGGCACCAATGTAAGCTACACCGGGCCAGAGGACTGGGGCTATCGGCGGTTCATCCTGCACTACGCGCATCTCTGCGCGGCGGCGGGCGGGGTCGACGCCTTTTGCATCGGATCAGAGCTTCGCGGCCTGACCCAGATCCGGGGGACCGGTCACAGTTTTCCGGCGGTCGAGGCCCTGTGCGCGCTGGCCGCGGATGCGCGCGCAATCCTCGGGCCTGACACCAAGATCACCTATGCCGCGGACTGGTCGGAATATTTCGGCTATCAGACGGGCAATAACGTGTACTTTCATCTTGATGCGCTTTGGTCGCACCCGGCGATCGACAGCATCGGCATCGACAATTACATGCCTCTGTCAGATTGGCGCGACGGTGAGATTCATGCCGATTCCGCCTGGGGGTCGATCTACAACCTGGACTACCTTCAGGCCAATATCGAAGGCGGCGAGGGGTACGACTGGTACTACAACGGTCCCGAGGGGGTGGAGGCGCAACTCCGCCGGCCCATCGCCGACGAAGCCCATGGCGAGGACTGGATCTATCGTTACAAGGACATCAAGGGCTGGTGGCAGAACCCGCACTTCCAGCGGATCGACGGCGTTCGCGCAGTGTCCCCGACGAGCTGGCTTGCGCAGTCAAAACCGATCTGGTTCACCGAATTCGGCTGCGCGGCCATCGACAAGGGCAGCAACCAGCCCAACGTCTTCCTGGATGCGAAATCTTCTGAATCGGCGGCTCCGCGCGCCTCGAACGGCCAGCGGGACGATCTGATCCAGGCGCAGTACCTCAGGGCGATGACGCTTTACTGGCAGGATCCCGCGAACAACCCGACCTCCACACTCTATGCCGGTGCGATGATCGACACGGCGCGCTGCTTTGCCTGGGCCTGGGATGCAAGGCCCTATCCGGCCTTTCCGGCCAACACCGCGCTCTGGAGCGACGGTGTGAACTATTCCCGGGGCCACTGGTTGAACGGACGGTCGTCGAACCAGCATGTCGCCGGGGTCATTTCCGAAATCTGCGAAAGCTGCGATGTCGCCCAGATCGGCGCCGATCAGGCCCACGGCATCGTTCGCGGCTATACGGTCAACGCCCTGTCGACCGGCCGCTCCGACCTGCAACCGCTCGCCCTTGCCAGCGCGATCGACGGGGTCGAGCGCGAGGGCCGTCTGTCGTTCCGCTCGCGGACGGCCTGGCCGGTCGAAACTGTCGGCCGGGACCAGGTCGCGCTGTCCGATGATCTTGAGGGGTCCGTCGAGTTCCTGCGGCAAAGCGCGGCAGAAACGGTCGGCCGGTTGCGGCTGGGCTATGTCCAGGCCGACGGCGACTTCGCCGCGCGGACGGTCGAGGCCGTGTTTCCCGACGAAAGCTCTGACAACGCCTCGGTCAACGAGGTTCCGCTTGTCCTGACGTCCGCCGAAGCGCGCCAGATCGCCGAGCGCTGGTTGTCCGAGGCGCGCGCCGCCCGCGACACCTTGCGCCTGGCATTGCCGCCCTCGCGTCTGGCCATTGCGGCAAGCGATGTGATCGCGCTGGATGGCGCGGCCTGGCGCGTGGATACGGTCGAGACCTCGCATCTGCAACACCTCAGCGCGACGCGCGTGCATCCGGGCCTCTATTCGGCCGCCGAGGATCTGGACGAAGCCCTGACCTATGGCAGTGTGGCCGTACCGACGCCCGTTCTGCCGGTCTTCATGGATCTGCCGCTTCTCAGCGGGGACGAGGCGCCCCACGCGCCCCATTTCGCCGCCGTGGCCAGCCCCTGGACCGGGCCGGTCGCGGTCTGGTCGTCGTCGTCGGATGCCGGTTACACGCTTCTGGCCACGGTCGAGCGCGGCGCGAGCTTGGGTGTCACGCAGACCGAGCTTCTGCGCGCGCCCAGCGGTTTGCTGGATCGCGGCGCGGCGCTGCGGGTCAAGATGTCTTATGGAACCCTCGCCTCCGAAAGCCTGTCGGCCGTCCTTTCCGGTGCCAACACGGCGTTGATCGGCGACGGCTCGCCCGACACCTGGGAGGTGTTCCAGTTTGCCGAGGCCGTGCTGGTCGGCCCGCAGACCTATGACATTTCCCTTCGACTGCGGGGGCAGGCGGGCAGCAACGGCATCGTACCGGCGGGCTGGCCGGTCGGCAGCCGGTTCGTGCTGCTGACCCCCTCGGTCATCCAGCTTGGCCTTGCCAGCTCGACCCGGGGCGTTCTGCGGCATTACCGGACTGGCCTGGGCACGCTCGGCCCGTCAGACATACGGGCGGTGCACCAGGAAATCGCCTTTGCCGGGATCGGCTACCGCCCTTATTCGGTCGCGCATCTGCGCAAGAATGGCCAGATCGGATCGACCATGGCGCTGTCCTGGATCCGCCGCACCCGCATCGACGGCGATCCCTGGACCGAAACCGAAGTGCCCCTGGGCGAGGACCGCGAGCGTTATCTGGTCCGTGTCCGGCAGGGCGCCACGGTGCTGCGCGAAACCGAAGTGACCGTCCCCGGCTGGACCTACGCCGCCCCGGACCAGGCAACGGATGGGGTCACCCCAGGGGCCGTGGTCGAGGTGGCGCAGATTTCCGATCGGTTCGGCTCCGGTCCGATGGTCGCTGTTGCCTTGTGAGATGCGCCGCATCCTGCTCAGCGACGTGATCCATCTTGCCACGGCCCTCGCCGCGCAGGAAACCCCGGCGCGCGGGGCCGTCCTGGATCAATGGATCGACCAGACGCGGGCGGCGGCAAAGTATCAGCGCCGCTTCGGGCGCCCGCACAGGCACTGGGGGGACGGAAGCCTGACCTCCCGCGCGATTCTGGCCAGCATCGGCCGGCAAGGGCACAAGGTGCCGGCAGGTCAGGGCGAATTCCTGTCGGCACTCGCACTGGTGGCAAATGCACTCTCCGGGGTTGGACATTCGCCGCGCCAGTGACTATCTTGACTGCAAAGGTCAGGAGTTCAGATCATGCGCGAAGCCAAACCCCAGATGTCCGTCGTCGATCCGGTCTGGCAGCGTCTTTGCGACGAGGCCTATGACGCGGTGGCCAAAGAGCCGCTGCTGGGGGGGCTGATCCATTCCTCGATCCTGCATCATCGCAGTCTGGACCGCGCGCTGGCCTACCGCTTTTCGCTGAAACTGGCCTCGGCCGAAATGAGCGAGCAAATCCTGCGCGAGTTCGCCGACGAGGCCTATGACAACGACCCCGAAATCGGCATCGCCGCCCGGTCCGACATCATGGCAGTGTTCGAGCGCGATCCGGCTTGCCACCGCTTCTTGCAGCCGGTGCTGTTCTTCAAGGGCTTTCAGGCGATCCAGGCCTATCGCGTGGGACACTGGCTGTGGCAGGCCGGCCGGCGCGATCTGGCCTATTTCGTGCAGATGCGCGTGTCCGAGGTGTTCGGTGTCGACATCCACCCGGCCGCGAAGATCGGCAAGGGCATCATGATCGACCACGCCCATTCCATCGTGATCGGCGAGACGGCGGTGGTCGGCGACAATGTCTCGATGCTGCATTCGGTCACGCTGGGCGGGACCGGCAAAGAGGACGGCGACCGTCATCCCAAGATCGGCAACGGCGTGCTGATCGGGGCGGGGGCCAAGATTCTGGGCAACATCAGCATCGGCCATTGCACCCGCATCGCCGCCGGCTCGGTGGTGCTTCACGATGTGCCGCCCTGCAAGACGGTTGCCGGCGTTCCGGCGCGCATCGTGGGCGAGGCGGGATGCGAGCAACCCGCGATGACCATGGACCAGCTTCTCAGCGGCGAGATCTGAACCGCAGCAAAAGGGCCCGCAGATCGCTCGGCGGATCCATTCAAGGCCAGGCGGCTTGCCGTCAGGCCAGCATGCTGACCGGGTTTTCCAGCGCCTCGACAACGGCTTTCAGGAAAGCCGCGCCCAGCGCCCCGTCGATCACCCGGTGATCGACCGACAGTGTCATCGACATCACCGTCGCCACGCCGACCGATCCGTCGGCCTTGACCACCGGCTGCCGGATGCCCGCTCCGACCGCCAGGATCGACCCATGCGGCGGGTTGATCACGGCGTCGAAATTCTCGACCCCCATCATCCCCAGGTTCGAAATGGCAAAGCTGCCGCCCTGGTATTCATGCGGGGCCAGCTTCTTTGACTTGGCCCGTGCCGCCAGGTCCTTCATCTCGACCGAAAGCGCGCTGAGCGATTTCTTGTCGGCATCGCGCAACACGGGCGTGAACAGGCCACCCTCGATCGCGACCGCCACCGCCACATCGGACGGCTTCAGCTTGAGGATACGGTCGCCGGCCCAGACCGCGTTGCAGTCGGGCACCGCCTGCAACGCATGGGCGCAGGCCTTGATGATGAAATCATTGACCGAAAGCTTGATGCCGCGCGGCTCCAGCCCCTTGTTGATCTGCTCGCGGAACGCCATCAGCGCATCAAGCTGGACCGAGCGGCGCAGGTAGAAATGCGGAATGGTCTGCTTGGCTTCGGTCAGGCGCGCCGCGATGGTTCGGCGCATCCCGTCCAGCGGAACCTCGGTATAGGCGCGGTCCGCATAGATCTTCATCACGGTTTCGGCGGACATGCCGGTCGGCATTGCAGCTTTTGCCAGGGCAGGGGCGGCCGCCGCAGCAGCAGCGACCGGGGCTGCCGCCGCCAAGGGCTTTGCCCCCTCGACATCGGCGCGCACGATGCGGCCATGCGGGCCAGAGCCCTGCACCTTGTTCAGGTCCAGCCCCTTTTCCGCCGCGATCCGCCGTGCCAGCGGCGAGGCAAAGACCCGCGCCCCCTCGGCCCGAACCGGCGTCGCCGCGACGGCGGCGGGCGCAGCGGCAGCCGCCGGAACGTCGACAGCAGCCGCCGCCGGGGCCTTGACCGCCGGCACGGCGCCCGCGCTCTCGCCCTCTTCGAGCAGAAACGCGATGGGCGCATTCACCTTGACGCCCGAGGTTCCGGCCGCGACCAGGATCTTGCCGACGACCCCCTCGTCGACCGCCTCGAACTCCATCGTCGCCTTGTCGGTCTCGATCTCGGCAAGGATCTGGCCCGACTTGACCGCATCCCCCTCCTTGACCAGCCATTTGGCCAGCGTGCCCTCTTCCATCGTGGGCGACAGCGCCGGCATCAGGATTTCAATAGCCATGTCTCGCCCCCCTTACCGGTAGCAAACGGATTTGGCCGCCGCGACGACCTCTGCCGTCGTCACCAGCGCGTGCTTTTCCAGGTTTGCCGCATAGGGCATCGGCACATCCTTGCCCGTGCAGGTCACAACCGGCGCGTCCAGATGGTCGAACGCGCGCTGCATGATGGTCGAGGCGAGGTGATCGCCGATGGAGCCCACCGGAAAACCCTCTTCGATGGTCACGCATCGGTTGGTCTTTTGCACCGAGGCCAGAACCGTGTCGTAATCAATCGGCCGCAGGGTGCGCAGGTCGATCACCTCGGCGCTGATCCCGTCCTTGGCCAGCAGATCGGCCGCCTCCAGCGCATATTTCATCCCGATCCCGAACGAGACCAGCGTCACATCGTTCCCCTCGCGCCAGACGCGGGCCTTGCCAAAGGGGATGGTGAAATCGGCCAGGTCCGGCACCTCGAAGGACTGCCCGTACATGATCTCGTTTTCCAAGAAAATCACAGGGTTGCCATCGCGGATCGCGGTCTTGAGCAGGCCCTTGGCGTCCGATGCCGAATAGGGCATCACCACACGCAGGCCCGGAATGGCGGCGTACCAGGCGGCATAGTCCTGGCTGTGCTGCGCGCCGACGCGGGCCGCCGCGCCGTTGGCGCCGCGAAAGACGATCGGGCATCCAAGCTGCCCGCCCGACATGTAATTGGTCTTGGCGGCCGAATTCAGGATGTGGTCAATCGCCTGCATGGCGAAGTTGAAGGTCATGAATTCGACGATCGGGCTCAGCCCGCCCCAGGCCGCGCCCACCGCGATGCCGGTAAAGCCCATTTCGGTGATCGGCGTGTCGATGATCCGCTTGGGGCCGAATTCGTCCAGCAGACCCTGGCTGATCTTGTAGGCGCCCTGATACTCGCCGACCTCTTCGCCCATCAAGAGAACGTTGGGATTGGCCCGCATTTCCTCGGCCATCGCTTCGCGCAGCGCCTCGCGCACGGTCATGGTCTTCATCGGCGTGCCCTCGGCCCAGTCGGGCGAGGCCTTGGAGACAACCGCGACCGGCGCGGCCACGGGCGCAGGTGCAGCCACGGGAGCAGGGGCCGCAGACGGAGCGGCGGCGGTGGGGGCGTCGGCGGCATAGGCCTCGCCATCCTCGACCATCACCGCGATGGGGGTGTTGACCTTGACCCCGGCCGTGCCGGCCGCCACCAGGATCTTGCCGACCAGGCCCTCGTCCACCGCCTCGAACTCCATGGTCGCCTTGTCGGTCTCGATCTCGGCGATGATCTGACCGGACTTGACCTTGTCACCTTCCTTGACCAGCCATTTGGCCAGTGTTCCCTCTTCCATCGTGGGCGACAGAGCGGGCATCAGAACTTGGGTTGCCATTTCGCGCGCTCCTCAAACGTAGATGTCGGTCCAGAGCTCGGACAGGTCCGGCTCCGGGCTGGTCTTGGCAAATTCGGCGCTGTCGTTGACGACATCCTTGATCGCCTTGTCGATGGCCTTCAGCTCTTCGTCCGAGACCAGCCCGCCTTGCGTCAGCAGGTCGCGCACATTCTCGATGCAGTCCTTCTCGGACTTGATCTTTTCCACCTCTTCGCGCGTGCGGTACTTGGCCGGATCCGACATCGAATGGCCGCGATAGCGGTAGGTCATCATTTCCAGGATATAGGGCCCCTTGCCCGCCCGGCAGTGTGCCACGGCCTTGGCGCCGGCGGCCTTGACCGCCAGCACGTCCATGCCATCCACCTGCTCGCCTGGAATGCCATAGGCGGTGCCCCGGCCAAAGAGCGTGACCGATTTGGTCGACCGCTTCACGCTGGTTCCCATGGCATACTGGTTGTTTTCGATGACGAAAATCACCGGCAGGTTCCACAGCTCGGCCATGTTGTAGGTCTCATAGACCTGGCCCTGGTTCGCCGCGCCGTCGCCGAAATAGGTAAAGGTGACGTTGTCGTTGCCCTTGTACATGTCGGCCAGCGCCAGACCCGCGCCCAGCGGCACCTGCGCGCCGACAATGCCGTGGCCGCCGTAAAAGTGCTTGTCGCGGCTGAACATGTGCATCGCGCCGCCCTTGCCCTTGGAATAGCCGCCCGACCGGCCGGTCAGCTCTGCCATCACGCCGCGCGGGTCCATGCCGCAGGCCAGCATGTGACCATGATCGCGGTACGAAGTGATGCGCTTGTCGCCGTCCTTGGTGCAGGATTCCAGTCCGACCACCACCGCCTCTTGTCCGATGTAGAGATGACAGAAGCCGCCGATCAGGCCCATCCCGTAAAGCTGGCCCGCCTTTTCCTCGAATCGGCGGATCAACAGCATTTCCCGGTAGAGCCTGAGCAGCTCGTCCTTCGAGACATTTGAATTCTCAGACGATTTTCTGGTGGCCAAATCGGTGCCCTCCCGCAGCCTGCGATATAGTTCAACGTTAAACCATCTATAACGCATCGGTGAAAAAAGGGCAAAAGCAAATTCGCCCGCCCCCCTTGCGCGGGGCGCATGGCCGCAGGGTCTGGCGAGGTCAGCGCAGGACGATCTCGTCGGCGCGCACATAGCCCAGGATGGCCCGGGCCCGCTCGTCCAGAAGGTCAAGGTCCAGGTAGTTGTCCGACAGGCGCCGCGTCAGGTTGCGCAGCGCATCCACCTCTTGCGCCAGCGCGTCGCGCTCGGCGGCCAGCCGGGCAATCTCGGCCGAGGCCTTGCGCTGGGCCAGCACGCCGCTTTCGCCCTGGATGGCGGCAAAGAAGAAATAGGCACCAAGCGCCAGACAGACGCCAAGATAGACGGTGCCGCCAAAAGGCGCGCGCTGGGGTCTGGTGGACAAGCTCTGCCTCGCCTCGCCCCTCTCGAACCGGGGGCGCTGACCCAACTCTGCCACAGGTTTGCGCGCCTGTGAATTGCAAAAATCGAACCCCGCGCGGCGGGGTCAGGCCTTGCCCTTGTAGATGTCCACCATGGTCTGCAAAAGCTGCATGGCCTCGGCGCGCGGGCGCTGGAACGCGTTACGCCCGATGATCGACCCGTTTCCGCCGCCGTCGCGGATGGCGCGCGCATCATCCAGCACCGAGTCTGCCCCCTTGGCCGCCCCGCCCGAGAACACAATCAGGCGGCGCCCGTTCAGCACCGAGCGGACGCATTCGCGCACCCGGTCGGCCTGCGTGGCCACCGGGATGCGGCCCTGCTCAAAGGCCTTCTTGGCCTCGGGCTGGCTCAGATGGTCAGAGGCCAGCTTGACCTTGATGACATGCGCGCCCAAGAGCGCCGCGATATGGGCGGCATAGGCGGTCACATCGGCGGCCGTCTCGCCGTCCTTGTCCAGATCTTCGCCGCGCGGATAGGACCAGATGATCGAGGCGATGCCCTTGGCCGCCGCCTCGCGCCGCATTTCGGCGATGTCGCTGAACATGTCCAGCGACTGCGACGAGCCCGGATAGATGGTAAACCCAATCGCCGAACAGCCCAGCCGCAGCGCATCGTCGACCGAGGCGGTGATGGCCTGCGTCTTGGGCGCCACCTTGGGCAGCAGCGAGTTGGCCGAGTTCACCTTCAGGATGGTCGGGATCTGCCCGGCAAAAGTGTCTGCCCCGGCCTCCAGCGGCCCCAGCGGGGCGGCATAGGCCGACAACCCCGCATCCACCGCCATCTGGTAATGGTAATGCGGATCATAGGCCGCCGGGTTGACCGCGAACGACCGCGCCGGCCCGTGCTCGAACCCCTGATCGACCGGCAGGATGATCATCTTGCCGGTCCCGCCCAACTTGCCCTCCATCAGCATGCGGGCAAGGTTGGCCTTGACCCCCGGGGTCTCGCCCTCGTACTGGCTCAGGATCTTCTTGACGGTGGCGGTCGTGCGCATGGGGATTCCCTTCGGAAGCGGTTCGCTTCAGGCATAGGAAATGCTCAGGCCCGCCGCAAGTCCGCAAACGTGCGGGCTCATCCCATCAGCGCGGCAACGCCCGGCAGCTCCTTGCCCTCCATCCATTCCAGAAAGGCGCCGCCGGCGGTCGAGATAAAGGTGAAATCCGCCGCTGCCCCGGCCTGATTCAGCGCCGCCACCGTATCGCCGCCCCCGGCGACCGAAATCAACCGGCCCGCCCGCGTCAGCGCCGCCGCCGCGCGCGCCGCCGCGTCCGTCGCGGCGTTGAAGGGCGCGATTTCAAAAGCGCCCAGCGGCCCGTTCCAGATCAGCGTTCTGCACCTGCCGAAAAGCTCGCCCAGCGCCGCCACGGTCTGCGGGCCGGCGTCCAGGATCATCGCATCGGCGGGGCACTCATCAACCGGCAGGGTCTGGCTTTCCGCGCCCGCCCGGAATTCGCGCGCCACCACGATATCGACCGGCAGATGGATGGTGCAGCCCGCCGCCCCGGCCTTGCCCAGGATGTCGCGGGCGGTTTCGGCCATCTCGCGCTCGGCCAGCGATTTCCCGACCTCGACGCCCTGCGCCACCAGAAAGGTGTTGGCCATGCCGCCGCCGATCACCAGATGATCCACCTTGCCGACCAGATTGCCCAAGAGATCCAACTTGGTCGACACCTTGGCCCCGCCGACCACCGCCACGACCGGCCGCGCGGGCCTGCCCAGAGCCGCCTCCAGCGCCGCGAGTTCCTCGGCCATCAGACGTCCGGCGAAGCTGGGCAGCAGCCGGGCCACGCCGGTTGTCGAGGCATGGGCCCGGTGCGCCGCCGAAAAGGCGTCGTTGCAAAAGACATCGCCAAGGCCGGCAAGGAAGGCCGCCATCTGCGGATCGTTCGCCTCTTCCATGTCGGTAAAGCGGGTGTTTTCCACCAGAACCACCGCGTCCGCCGCCAGCGCGTCAATCGCCGCGCGCGAGGGGCGCTCCATGAAGGTCACCGCCCGTCCCAGCGCCGCCTCCAGCGCCGGCTGGACATGGCGCAGGCTCATTTCCGGCACCACCTTGCCCTTGGGCCGGCCGAAATGCGCCAGCAGCACCACGCGCCCGCCGCGCGCCAGAATATCGGCGACGGTCGGAACGATCTTGTCGATCCGCGTGGTGTCGGTGACGCGGCCCGCCTCCATCGGCACGTTGATGTCGACGCGCGTCAGCACGGTCTTGCCGCGCAGGTCCATGTCCTCGATCGTCTTCCAAGCCATCATCGCCTCCTGCTTTCGCGCCTATTTCGGCGCATCTTGGGCCAAGGTCAACCGTCCCCCCTTTCCCTTGGCCCTGAGCGCCATTAGGTTGCCCTTCGCAACTTCTCCAAGGACCAAGCCAATGGCCGAAATCAAAGACCCGGAAAACACCATCATCATGACCCTCAAGGGCGGCGAGGTGGTGATCGAACTGATGCCCGCCATCGCCCCCAAGCATTGCGAGCGGATGAAGACCCTTGCCCGGTCGGGGGCCTATGACAACGTCTGCTTTCACCGGGTGATCGAAGGCTTCATGGCCCAGACCGGCGATGTCGCCAATGGCAACATGGAAAAGGATTTCAACCTGCGCCGCGCCGGAACCGGCGGGTCCGACCTGCCCGACCTGCCGGCCGAGTTCGGCCGCATCCCGCATGATCGGGGCACCATCGGCGCTGCGCGCGCGTCGAACCCGAACTCGGCCAACAGCCAGTTCTTCATCAACTTCAAGGACAACTCGTTCCTGAACGGCCAGTACACCGTCTATGGCCGGGTGATTTCAGGCATGGCGCATGTCGATGCGATCACGCGCGGCGAGCCGCCGGCCAGCCCTGACCGCATGATTTCCGTCAAGGTGGCCGCCGATGTTCAATAAACCCCTCGCCTTCGCGCTCGCCCTGCTGGCCGCCCCCGCATTGGCCGAGGGGGACGGCCCCGGCCCGAACCTGATCATCGACATCGCGGGGCAGGCCAACGGGCAGATCGTGATCGATCTGGCCATCGACGCCGCCCCGCTGCACGTCGCGCAGATCGTCGAGCTTGCCCGCTCGGGCGCCTATGACAACGTGGTCTTTCACCGCGTGATCGAGGGCTTCATGGCCCAGACGGGCGACGTGCAGTTCGGCAAGGCGGACGGCGATCTGGCCATGGCCGGCATGGGCGGCTCTGCCCTGCCGGACATTCCGGCCGAATTCTCGGACATCTCCTATGACCGTGGCATCGTCGGCATGGCCCGCAGCCAGAACCCGAACAGCGCCAACAGCCAGTTCTTCATCATGTTCGCGCCGGGCGAGTTTCTGAACGGCCAATACACCGTGATCGGCAAGGTCATCTCGGGGATGGACGTGGTCGATCAGATCGCGCGCGGCGAGCCGCCGGCCAAGGCCGATGTGATGGTCAAGGTCACGGTCCAGCCGTAACGGCTACACAAAACCCCGTCCCGGGCTTGACCCGGGACCACTGCCGTCCGCTCCAGAGGTCCCGGGTCAAGCCCGGGACGGGGACTGTCTATTCCATCACAACCAGCGCATGCCGCTTGCGCCCCGCGGTCAGCTTCAGCGGCTCCACCAGTTGCCCCGCGCCAAAGCGCAAGGCGGTGTCGGTGACCAGCTCGTCATTCACCCGCGCGCCGCCCTCAAGGATCAGCCGCTTGGCATCCTTGCCCGAGGCGCAAAGCCCCGCCCGCACGAAAAGCTGCACGATGCCCACGCCCTCGGCCAATTCGGCGGCGGGAACGCGAACGGTCGGCAGATCCTCGCCCACCCCGCCCCGCTCGAACACCTCGCGCGCGGTGGCCTCGGCCGCCGCCGCCGCCTCTGCCCCGTGCAAAAGCGTGGTGACCGCGTTGGCCAGCACCACCTTTGCCCCGTTGATCTCTGCCCCCGACAGCGCGCCCAGACGCTCGCAATCCTCGATCGGCAGCTCGGTGTAGAGCTTCAGGAACCGCCCGACATCGGCGTCGGTGGTGTTGCGCCAGTACTGCCAGAATTCATAGGCCGAGAACATGTCGCCATTCAGCCAGACCGCCCCGTTCTGCGACTTGCCCATCTTCTTGCCGTCCGAGGTGGTCAAGAGATGCGAGGTGAGCCCGTAAACCTCGCCGTCCACCACACGCCGGGTCAGATCGACGCCGTTCACGATGTTGCCCCACTGGTCCGACCCGCCCATCTGGATCAGGCAGCCATAGCGGCGGTGCAGCTCCAGAAAGTCATAGGCCTGCAAGATCATGTAGTTGAATTCCAGAAACGACAGGCTCTGCTCGCGGTCGAGCCGCGACTTGACGCTTTCGAACGACAGCATGCGGTTGACAGAGAAATGCCGCCCGATGTCGCGCAGAAAGGTCAGATAGTTCAGATCGTCCAGCCATTCGGCGTTGTTGACCATGACGGCATCGGTCGGCCCCTCGCCAAAGCGGACATAGGGCGCAAAGGCGCGCTTGATGCCGGCGATGTTGTCGTCGATCTGCGCATTGGTCAGCAGGGGGCGCTCTTCGGCGCGGAACGAGGGGTCCCCGACCTTGGTGGTGCCCCCGCCCATCAGCACAATCGGCTTGCCGCCGCATTTCTGCAGCCAGCGCAGCATCATGATCTGGATCAGGCTGCCGACGTGCAGCGACTTTGCCGTGGCGTCAAAGCCGATATAGCCCGGCACCACCCCCTTGATCAGCGCCTCGTCCAGCGCCTGATAATCGGTGCAGTCGGCCATGAAGCCGCGCTCTGTCATCACACGCAGAAAGTCTGATTTCGGATGGTAGGTCATGGCGCTCTCATGCATAAAACTGGCGGCTGTATAGCCGGGCGGGAACCTTGAGGGAAGATGGCGATGAAGGGTCCGGTCTGGTCACTGGGAAGCGTGTCCTGTGCCGCGTTGGACCGGGTCGATGCCGCCATGGTCCTGACCGACGGGGTCGCGGTGATGGAGCTTGGCCCGACCGCCTCGCGCCCCTACACCGGGGCCGAGCAAAGGGTGCTGCACGCGGCGCGGGGCCGCTGGCCGGGAGAGGCTGGCGTGACCGATGCCGCCCGCGTCGTCGAAGTGGCCCATGCCGAGGTGATGTCGCGCCTATCCGGGGCTCAGATCGCGGGCTTTCACGGCCCGACCCTGGCCCACGACCTGGCGGGGCAGGGCACGCATCAGGCCGGCGACGGCCGCCTTCTGGCAAAGGCTCTGGGCCTGCCCGTCGTCTGGGACCTTGCCAGCGCCGATATCCGGCTGGGCGGGCAGGGCGGCCCGCTGGCCCCGTTCTACCTTCACGCCCTTGCCCGCCGAATCGGCGCGGACGGGCCGGTGGCCTTTCTCGACCTTGGCGCCGTGGCCCGGGTGACCTGGGCCGATCCGTCCATCGCCGCGCCCGAAGCTCCCGGCGCCGTGCTGGCCTTTGACATGGGCCCGGGAACTGCGCTTCTTGCCGATCTGGCACGCGCGCGCCATGTGCCGGGGCCAGAGGCGGGCGGCGCGCTGGCCCTGTCCGGCCATGCCGAGGGCGCCTTGGTCGCGGACTTTCTGGCGGACGGCTACTTTCTGAAAATGCCGCCCAAATGGCTGGGCCGCGCCCAACTTCCCCGGGTGCTGAATTCGGCCAGAACCCTGTCCACCGCCGATGCCCTGCGCACGCTGGCGGCCTGCGCTGCGGCGGCCATCGCGCGCGGCGCGGAACATTTCCCCGCCCCGCCCCGGCGATGGCTGGCCAGTGGCGCCGGCCGTCGGAACCCTGCCCTGATGACCGAGCTTTCCACCCGCCTTTCCGCGCCCCTGGCCCCGGTGGAAGAGGCCGGGCTCGATGGCGACATGATCAAGGCGCAGGCCGTTGCCCATCTGGCAATGCGGGTCCTGCGCGGCCTGCCCACCACCTGCCCCACCACGACCGGCGTTGCGGCGGCGGTCGGGGGCGGGATGATCAGCCGGCCGTCAGGCGCCCGTTAGAGCGGTTCAGGTCATGGCGGCGGCGGAACGCGCCGCCCCCCGCCGCGCGCGGAGCTGATTTGTGAGCCCTGTGATCACGTGACCCAAGCCAATCTTTCCTGCCCCGCCCGCCATCGCCTTCCCCACAAAACCCCGCCCCGGGCTTGACCCGGGGCCCCGGATCAGGTACGGGGCGGGGTTTTGCGGCCCCGCCCCCCAAGCGGCTCCGGTCATTGCTTCGGCTGAAATCGCAGCCCCCGTAGCGCTAACCTGTTGTCCAATCCCGGTGATCCCGTGACCCAAGCCGGGCCGGCCTGCCCCGCCCGCCATCGCCTTCCCCCCAAACCCCGCCCCGGGCTTGACCCGGGGCCCCGGATCGGGTCCGGGGCGGGGACTGGGGTCTGCCACCCAAGCGGCTCCGGTCATGGCATTGGCGGCATCGCAGCCCCCCGCCGAACGCGAACCTGTTGTCCGATCCCGGTCATCCCGTGACCCAAGCCGGGCCGCCCCGCCCCGCCCGACATCGCCTTACCCCCAAACCCCGCCCCGGGCGTGACCCGGGGCCCCGGCTCAGGTCCGGGGCGGGGATTGGCGGCTTGCCACCCAAGCGGCACCGGTCATGGCATTGGCGGCATCGCAGCCCCCCGCCGAACGCGAACCTGTTGTCCGATCCCGGTCATCCCGTGACCCAAGCCGGGCCGCCCCGCCCC
>JBQTIT010000043.1:0-14035 GCA_052387855.1 Paracoccaceae bacterium | reverse complement strand
GCCCGACTTTGGCCGAGGCCATCGCCGAGGTCATGCGACACGACTGCCGCAATCTGCCGAGAGCCCCAAAGCCCCTCGGCCAGCGCCCGACCCCCGCAGGGAGTGCGCTCCACGCCCTCCTGGTAGGGCGCTGGCCTCTGACATCTATGCGGAACCGGTCACCCGGACACGTTCCCACACGGGCGGGAAAACGCGGTGCGTTTCCTTCTCCGCCCGGACTGGCCGACCCATCGCGGTCATCTGACGCTGCGTCCCGTCGCGGGGCGGGGCGAAAAGATTTTCCTTTCGCCGCAGGCTTCATGCCAAGTAGGATCAAGAACCAAAAGTCCACGGGGAGGTGGCGATGATCAAGTTCGGGTCCCTTGCAGACATTCAGGCGACAGAAGCCGAGATGCCCCTGGCCGCGCGCGCGCTGCCGCGGTCGATCTACGAATTTCTCGGGCGGACCCGGGCGGCGCATGGCACCAGACCGGCCCTGACCTTTCAGCTCTTCTCTGACCCGGCGTCAAAGGCCGAAACCCTGTCCTGGAACGCGCTGTTCGCCCGGGTGACCCAGGCCGCGAACCTGTTTCGCAAGCTTGGCATCGGTGAAAACGATGTTGTCGCCTATGTCCTGCCCAATTCGATGGAGACCGCCGTCACGCTTCTGGCCGGCTCGGTCGCGGGCATCGTCAACCCGATCAACCCGCTCTTGGAGCCCGAGCAGATCAGCGCCATCCTGCGCGAGACCGGGGCCAAGGTGGTGGTGACCCTGCGGGCCTTTCCCAAGACCGACGTGCCGCAAAAGGTGGCCGAGGCGGTGCGCCACGCGCCCTCGGTCAAGACGGTGGTCGAGGTGGACCTCGTGCGCAGCCTTGGCGGGGCCAAGCGGTTCATCGTGCCGCTGATCCGGCCGAAGAACCCCATCCGGCACACGGCGAACGTGATCGACTTCAACCGCGAATGCGACAGGATGCCGGCCGACGCGCTGACCTTTGCCGACCAGACCGCCGACCGCATCGGCGCCTATTTCCACACCGGCGGCACCACGGGCATGCCCAAGGTGGCGCAGCACAAGATCTCGGGCATGGTTTACAACGGCTGGCTCGGCGCTTCGATCATGTTCCGCGAAACCGACGTGATCCTGTGCCCGCTGCCGCTGTTCCACGTCTTTGCCGCCTATCCGGTGCTGATGTCGGCCATCGCCTCGGGCGCGCATGTGCATTTCCCCACCCCGCAGGGCTATCGCGGCGAGGGCGTGTTCGACAACCTCTGGAAGCTGGTGGCGCGCTGGAAGGTGACCTACCTGATCACCGTGCCGACTGCGCTTTCGGCCCTGATGCAGCGCCCGATCAACGCCGATGTCAGCTCTCTGCGCGGCGCCTTTTCCGGCTCTGCCCCGCTGCCGCTGGAGCTGTATTCGCGCTTTGAAAAGGCCACCGGCGTGCAGATCATCGAAGGCTACGGCATGACCGAGGCGACCTGCCTCGTCTCGTGCAACCCGCCCGACGGCAACAAGAAGATCGGCTCGGTCGGGCTGCCGTTCCCCTACACCCGCGTGCGCATCCTGACCGCCGACGGCACTGGCGGCTGGCGTGACTGCGCCACCGACGAGGTCGGCGAGATCTGCGTCGACAACCCGGGCGTCCTTGCCGGCAACACCTATACCGAGGCCGACAAGAACGCAGGTCTCTTCATCGAGCAAAGCTTCATGCGCACCGGCGATCTGGGGCGGCTGGACGCAGAAGGCTATCTCTACATCACCGGCCGTGCCAAGGATCTGATCATCCGGGGCGGGCACAACATCGACCCCGCGATCATCGAAGAGGCGCTAATGGGTCACGCCTCGGTCGCCTTTGTCGGCGCCATCGGCCAGCCCGATGCCCATTCGGGCGAGCTGCCCTGCGCCTATGTCGAGCTGGTCAAGGACAGGCCGGTGGGCGTGGACGAGCTGATGGCCTATGCCAACGACCACATCCACGAACGCGCCGCCCTGCCCAAGTTCATCGAGGTTCTGGCCGAATTGCCCAAGACGGCGGTCGGCAAGGTGTTCAAGCCCGATCTGCGCAAACGGGCCATTGTCCGCATCTACGATGCCGCCCTGGCCGAGGCCGGCCTGTCCGCCCGCGTCGCCGAGGTGGTGGACGACAAGAAACGCGGGCTGGTGGCGCGGCTGGAGCGTTCGGCACCGGTCGAGGATGCGCAGGTTCAGGCGGTTCTTGGCCAGTTCGCCCAGGGCTGGGAATGGGCCGGCCCCAGGGGCTGACCCAACTTTCCCCCCGATTTTTCGCGGCCGCGCGCAATAAATGCTTGGCGGAAAACATGGAATGCGCCACCCTTTGGTCACTTGGCGGAAAGGATCCTGGCTATGTCACCGATCGCGTCGCTTTTCTCTGGTCTCGTCCTGATCTTCTCACCCCTGGCCGCAATGGCCGAGGCGAGCTCGAACATGCTCTACAGCTACAAGGATTGGGAGGTGGAGTTCGTCGCCTTTGACGACGGCTCTGTCGCCTGCCTGGCCGAGGTGGATGCCACCACCGACAGCTTTACCTTCTGGATCTACCCCGACGCCGAGGCGCGCCTGCAGTTCTACTCGACCGATTGGGACTTTGGCGACACCGGCGAGACAGCCGATCTTGAGGTGCAGATTGACGGGCGGACGGCCTGGACGCTGACCTCTGCCGATCTTTACCTCAATTCGGTTCTCTTCACGCTTCCCGATGACGATGCGGCGGTGGAGTTCCTGCTTGAGGTGACAAACGGCAACCGGCTTTATCTGCGCAACGACTCGGGCGAGGATGTGAGGGACTATTCCCTTGCCGGGTCGGCGGCCTCGATGCAGGCGCTGATCGAATGCGCCGATACGATCATCTCCAGCGGCAATCCGTTCAACTGAGCGCTTTAAAGCGGATTGGTTTCTATCTGAATCGGATAGAAACCAATCCAAGACAGGCCGAACATCGGTTATGCTGCGTTTTGCGTCTGATCAGGCGAGCCTGATCAAACGCAAAACGCTTTAACTGGCAGCGGTGTCGATCCAGATCGTCACCGGACCCGCATTGGTCAGGCTGACCTGCATGTCGGCGCCGAAGATCCCGGTTTGAACCGGAATGCCGGCGGCGGACAGGTGCGCCGCGACACGCTCGTAAAGCCGCTTGCCCGTCTCAGGCGCGGCGGCGGTGGAAAATCCGGGCCGGTTGCCGCGCAGGTCGGCCGCCAGGGTGAACTGGCTGACCACCAGCGCCGCGCCGCCGGTGTCGAGGATGGACAGGTTCATCTTGCCGCCATCGTCCTTGAAGATGCGCAGCTTGGCGATCCGGGCGGCCAGACGATCGGCCTCGGCCTCGGTGTCGCCCTGCATGGCGCAGACCAGGACCAAGAGGCCGGGCCCGATCTTGCCGACGATGGCGCCATCGACAGCGACCTCTGCGCAGGCGACGCGCTGCAACAGCGCCCTCAAAGTTCGCTCCGCCAGGGCGGGTTGGCCCCCGCGCGCGAGACGGTGACGGCGGCGGCCCGGGTGCCCAGGCTCAGCGCCGCGTCAAGCTCGGCATCGCTCAGCGCGCCGATGCGCGCCTTGCTCAGCGCGCCGGCCTCGTGCAGCGCGCAAAGCGCCCCGGCGTTAAAGGTGTCGCCCGCGCCGACCGTGTCGGCCACCGTCACCCTTTGCGCGGCGACAAAGCGGTTTTGCGTGGCGGTGACGGCGCGCGCGCCGGCCGCGCCCTCGGTGACAAAGACCACCTTCGGCCCAAGCCCAATGATATCCCGCGCCAGCGCGCCCGTCTCGCCCGGTCCCAGCAGCCAGTGCAGATCCTCGTCAGACAGCTTCACGATGTCGGCCCTGGCGATCATGCCCTCGATCCGCCGGCGATAGGGCGCCTCCTTGCCGGCGATGAAACCGGGGCGGATGTTGGGGTCGATCATCGTCACCCGGGCAGCGCATTCGCGCGCCTGAAGCGCGGCATAGGTGCTGGCAGCCGGATCGTTGACCAGCGAGATGCCGCCAAAGAACAGCGCCGAGACCTCGGGCGGCAGCACCGGAAGCTGATCCTGCGTCAGCATCAGCCCGGCGGTATTCTCGTCGTAAAAGGCATAGGTGGCCTGGCCGTCGACCAGCTTGACAAAGGCCACCGTCGTCGGCCGGGCCGAGCGGGCGCAAAACCGGATGTCGACCTTGGAGCTTTCCAGGGTCTGCGCCAGGATCTCGCCCAGCATGTCTGTCGACAGGCCCGAGAAAAAGCCCGCCGGCGCGCCAAGCCGCCCAAGCGCGATGGCGGTGTTGAACACCGCGCCGCCCGCATAGGGGGCAAAAGCCGGCTCCCCCAGGGTCGAGGTGCGTGGCAACATGTCGATCAGCGCTTCGCCGCAGCTAAGAATCATCTTGTCCTCTCGGAATTTTGGCAGAGTTTATCCGCTTTTGTCCTGTTAGCGCAAACAGCGTGCCGGACGGGCACAAATCCGCCCTTTATCCCATGTTTCCGATGACTTGCCCTTGATCCCCGTCAGCGCGCACGGCGCCGGAATCGGGCAGGATCGGCATCGGACCATTTTTCACAGGAGGTTGACATGGTCGAGAAATCATCGCTTTCCAGCCTTTGGCCCACGCTGTACGAACCCTTCCGCCTGGCCGGCAGCCGCATCGCCGATTGGTTGTCGCCGGCCTCGGAGGCCAGCCAGAATGATGCGGGTTACCGCATCTCGGTCGAACTGCCGGGCGTGGCGGAAGAGGATATCCACCTGACGGTCGAGGATGGCATGGTCGAGATCCGGGGAGAGAAGAAGTCCAGCCGTGAGGAAAAGGGGGAAACCTGGTATTTCTCCGAGCGGCAATTCGGAAGCTTCACCCGCAGTTTCCGCCTGCCGGCCGACGCCGATCAGGCCGGGGTCAAGGCCGAGGTCAGGAACGGCGTGCTGACGGTCCTGATCCCGAAGAAGGCCGCGGCCGAACCGAAGACCAGGCGCATCCCGATCGCAAGGGCCTGAACGGCGGCTCTGGCGGCAGGACCGGGGGCCAGCCCCCGGACCCCCGGGATATTTGGACACAGAGGATGGAACAGGGGAACCGCCCGGGCAGGACCGGCAAGGCCCAAAAGGTTCGCACATGGTTCGAAGGGGTCATCCTCCGTGCGAAAATATCCTGGGGGTCCGGGGGCCAGCCCCCGGGCCGGCCGCGGCAGGATCAGCGGTTGGTGAACCAGGGCGACAGGTTGGCCCGGACCCGGGCCAGCGGCGTCGCGCCGGCGGTATCGGCGACAAAGGGCGCCCCGGTGATCGCCTCGTAGGCATCGATGTAGACCTGCGAGGTGGCGCGGATCATCTCGGCCGGAATCTCGGGGATCGCGTCGCGGTAGGGATCGCAGCGCGCCACCACCCACGAGCGGATCACGTCCTTGTCAAAGCTGGGCGGGCGGGCGCCCGTGGCAAGGGCCGCCTCGTAACCCGAGGCGATCCAGTAGCGGCTGCTGTCGGGGGTGTGGATCTCGTCGGCCAAGAGGATGCGGCCGGCGGCATCGGTGCCGAATTCGTATTTGGTGTCCACCAGGATCAGCCCCCGCTCGGCCGCCAGCGCCTGCCCGCGCGCGAAAAGCGCCAGCGCCCGGGCCGAAACCTCGTCCCACTGGGCGGCGGACAGAAGGCCCTGCGCGACGATCTCGGCGGCTGTCAGCGGCGCGTCGTGGCCACCGTCAAAGGCCTTTGACGTGGGGGTGATGATCGGGGCCGGCAGGATTTCGTTGTCGCGCAGCCCCTCGGGCAGGACATGGCCGTACATCGCACGGCGTCCCGCCTTGTACTGCGTCAGCACCGAGGTCGAGGTGCTGCCGGCAAGGTAGCCGCGCACCACGATCTCGACCGGCAGGATGTTCAGGCGCTGGCCGATGACGACATTGGGGTCGGGATAGGCCAGAACGTGGTTGGGGCACAGATCGCCCGTGCGGTCGAACCACCAGCGCGCCAGCGCTGTCAGCACCTGGCCCTTGAACGGAATGGCCGCCAGGATGCGGTCAAAGGCCGAGATGCGGTCCGAGGCGATCAGGATGCGCCGGCCCAGCGGATGGTCCCTGTCTGGCGGCAGGTCGTAGCAGTCGCGCACCTTGCCGAAATAGGGGTTCGGCAGTTCGGCGATCCGGGCATGGTCAAGTACGCGCATCAGGGCCCCCCAGGTTCAGCGCCGGCTATTGCCTGCTCGGGGGGCGGTGTCAACTGGGGCGCGGCGGGCCGGCCAGGGGAAACACCAATGGGCCCCCCCACCCCATCCCTCCCCCACGAGGGGGGAGGGAGGCTCCAGGATGGTCAAGGGCGGTTTCTTTAGAAATCTGGCACTCCCTCCCCCTTGTGGGGAGGGGCAGGGGTGGGGGGCCATGCCAAGTGGCCGCCCTGGCGGGCCGGCTCACTCGGGCGCGGCCAGACCGAGCGTCGTGGGATCGTTCAGGTAGACCGCCCCAAGCACCAGCGCCGCGACCAGAAGCACCGCCAGGGCGATCTTGACCCAGCTCCAGGGCCGCTGGCCCCGCACCTTGCCGGTCTGCCCGTTGATCACGAAGCGGTAACTCTTGCCGCCGTAGCGGTAGGCGGCGGTCCAGACCGGCAGCAGGACATGCTTGAAGGTCTCGTCCCGCCAGTCCGTGTCGACCGAGGTGATTCGCTGCTCGTCCCCGCCGATGTCGCGGCGGATGTCATGCTCGATCACCCGCTCCATCCGGGCCCGCGCCTCGGCATGGCCGTCGGGCAGGGCGACGGTATAGCCCTCGGCCTGAAAGCCGGCCAGGTAGTCGGGCGCATAGGGTTCAAGCTTGTCCAGGTCCCACGGGGTCAGCCCGTTGCCCAGATCCCTTGGCAGGCTGGTCGAGGCCATCACCAGCATGTTGTCAAAGAACCGTGCGACGCGGCCGGACGCCGCATGCCAGCGGGTCTTTTGTACCCGCTCCTCGCGCATCTGCGTCTTGCCTTCGACCTGGACCGAGACCATCCGCGTCTCGTGGTAATGCTCGCCGCGCTGGCCGGTGTAGCGGCTGGCGGTATCGGCATCGAAGCTCCAGAACGGCACATAGATGCCGGACATGGCGCGCCCCTTGCGGGTGAATTCCAGGAGCCGGTTCGGCGCGAACCAGAGCGAACCGAGCCAGCGCGTCAGGGCATCGCGCGCCTCGGCCTCGGTCAGGGCAAAGGGGACCAGCGCCTGCGGCTTCAGCCGGCGGTGGCTGCCGGTGTCGACCGCCACGGGCGTGGCGCAAAAGGGGCAGAGCGTGGCATGGGTGGCGCCGGCAAATTCCACCACCGCGCCGCAGGACGGGCAGGAGGTGGAGCGGACCTCGTCGGTCAGCGCCGCGCCCGCGCCCTCTGGCGTGGCGGCGGCAAGCCCCAGCGCCAGCGGCACCTCGCCCAGCGCGCGGGCCTTGTCGGCCGCGCTGGCCGGTGCCAGCGACTGCGATTGCCCGCAATAGGGGCAGACAAGGTCGGTCTGGCCCGGGGCATAGGTCAGGTCGGCCCCGCAAGAGGTGCAGGGCCAGCGGCTGACGGAGGAGACGCCACTCATGGCTCAGGCCCCGGGGGGCGGCGGGACCGCGATGAAGAGACCGGCAAGCTCGGTCTCGGCGGCGGGTTTCCAGCCGTCCTGTCCGGGCGTCCAGACCATCGCCGCGCCGGTCAGCCGGCCCGATGCCGCCATGGCGCGAAGATCGGACTCGGCAAAGGGTCCGGAGGTGGCACCGGCCTCGGCCAGGTGCCAGAGCCGCGCCGCAGGGGGCGGTGGCGGTGGCGGTGGCGGTGGCGGCGGAGGGGCGGCGGCCGCAGGCGGGGCGGGCGGGGGGGCCGCCGGGGCCTGGCCGGCCCAGGGGCCGGCGCCCCCCGCCAGACCCAGGCCCATGCCGGCCGCCATGCCAGCGCCCAGCATCGCGCCGACGCCGGAATTGGGATTTGCCATGCCCTCGGCGGCGTTGAACTGCATGTACTTGTTCAAATCCCCCGCGATCCCCATCCCGGTGCGCTTGTCCAGCACCTTTTCCACCTCTTCGGGAAGCGAGACGTTCTCGACGTAGAATTCGGGGATGGCGATGCCGTATTCGGCGATCTTCGGAGCGATGGCGCCGGCGATGACCCTGCCCAGATCGGCGGTGTTGGCCGCCATGTCCAGCACCGGGATGCCCGAGCGGGCCAGGACCTGCCCGACCTCTTGCAGGATCACGTTGCGGATCTGAAAGCTGATCTCGTCGGCGGTGAACTCGCCATCGGTGCCGACGATCTCGGTCAGGAACCTGCCGGGGTCGCTGACGCGCATCGAATAGCTGCCAAAGGCGCGCAGGCGGACCGGGCCAAACTCGGGGTCGCGCGCGATGATCGGGTTCTTGGTGCCCCATTTGAGATCGTTGAACCGGACGGTCGAGACGAAGTAGACCTCAGACTTGAAGGGGCTGGAAAAACCGTGGTCCCAGTGCTGAAGCGTGGTCATGATCGGCATGTTGGCGGTTTCGAGCGTGTAAAGGCCCGGGCCGAAGACATCGGCAAGCTGGCCCTCGTGGACCAGCACCGCCGCCTGCCCCTCGCGCACGGTCAGCTTGGCGCCGTGCTTGATCGCGTTGCCATGCCGCTCGAAGCGCCAGACCATCGTGTCGCGCGTCTCGTCCAGATGCGAGATGACGTCGATGAACTCGCCCTTGAGAAATTCGAAAACCATGGGACACCTCCGGGTCAGGGCGCGGGGTCGCGCGGGGTCAACTCTCGCCTTCCATCAGCCTTCTGGCAAGGGATTCCACCACCGGCCGCGCCTGGGCCTCGGTCATGCCGGGGCGCAGTTCGGGCGAATAGAGCATGCGCAGCATCAGCTCGTCCATTCGCGTCAGGGTGGCAAATTCGTTGTCGTCGTTGAAGATCGAGGGCCGGGCCAGAGGGCTGTCGTTGCCCAGGCCCAGGCTTTGCGCCAGTTCCTCTTGCAGGCACATCTGGCCCATCAGGCCCGGCAGTTCGGCGGGGATCACGGCCATGGCGCGCTCGCGCAGGATGCCGTTGGCGTCGGTGTTGACATAGACCAGACAGAAGCTCGCCCGACCCATGTGCGTGGCGCCCGCGACCAGTGCCGGGTCAAGGCCCGGCAGCACCTCGGTCAGGCGCGGCCCGAGCGCGCGGCGTTCCTCGACCGAGCCGATATGGACCACAAGGTTGGCCCGCGTCACGGCCAGCCCGACCGGGTGGCCGGTCAGACGCGACAGGCGCGCGAGGTATGCGCCGATCCGGGCGCGATCGGCCGCTTGCCGCTCGGCCGGGACCGAGGCCCCGAACTCGACCAGGACGCGGACCGGCTGCACCCAGCGGCTCAGCGGCATGGCGGTTTCGGTCTGCACCAGCCCTCCGTCCTCGCGGCCGTATTCGTCATAAAAGGCCAGCCGCAGAAACGTGTCGGCCAGGCGCCGGGCGTCAAAGGGGGCATCGCCGCCAAGGCCGCCATCCGTGCGCAGCAGCCCCGCGCCCAGAAGCGTGTCCTGGATGCGGGCATAGTCGGCACGCTCGGCGGCGCTGGCCGGCGTCTCGGGGGGTGCCGGCAGGGTCAGGTCCGGGGCGGGCAGCAGGCGCAGCGGCGGATAAAGCGATGGCGGCGGCCCGCAGGCAGCCAGAGCCACCAGAAGGGCAAGCGCAGGCCCGCGTGCCCGGCCGGAGGCGGGCGGTGCGGGGCGCCGGAGGGGAAGGGGGAGGGCGGCCATCGGGCGCCCCGCTTCGGCCCGGGCCCCCGCGCGCAAGGCTGTGAGCGGTGATGCGTCCATGGCCCCTTCCTGCACCCGTCCGGTGCGACAATAGGCCCGCCCGGCCCCGATTGCCACCGCCGAACCGGGGCGCGGACGTCGCGGCCCCGCGCGGCGACCGATCGCGATGGGCGACCCGGGGGCTGCGCGAGCCCCGAACCGCCTCAGGGCTTCGGGCCGCGACCGCCCGGCTTGCGCGGCGCGGCCGGGCGGGGGCCCGCGGGCGGGCGCGGACCGGGCGGGGCCGGCCGTGACCCGGGTTTGCCCGCGCCATCGCGCGACGGGCCGCCGCCCGGCGCGCGCGCGGGCCGGCCCGGCTTGGCGGCCTTTGCCGAGGCAGGCGCGTGGCCGGCGGCGGGCGCGGCCAGACCGGCCGGCCGCTTTGCCGGCGCAAGGTCGCGCCCCGGTCTGGCCGAAGAGGGGCCGGCGCCTTGCGAGGAGGTCACCACGCGGCGCGCCGGCGGGCGCGGCCCCGCGCCGGTCTCGTTCCCGTCACCAGGCTGGTCACCAAGCTGGTCGCGCAGGACCTTGGTGCGCACCTCTTCCACCTGGCCAGGCTCCAGATCGCCCAGCCGGAAGGGGCCATAGGACACCCGGATGAGCCGGTTCACGTAGAGATCGACCGCGTTCATCGCGCGGCGAATCTCGCGGTTCCTGCCCTCGCGCAGGCCGACCGTCAGCCAGGCATTGGCGCCCTGGATGCGGTCGAGCGTCACGATCATCGGCTGGAACCGCTCGCCCTCCACGGTGATGCCCTTGCGCAGCGGTTCCAGATCGACATCGGTCGGATTGCCGTTGACGCGCACGCGGTACTTGCGCAGCCAGCCGGTCGAGGGCAATTCCAGCCGCCGCTTCAGCGCGCCGTCGTTGGTCAGCAGAAGCAGGCCCTCGGAGTTGAGGTCAAGCCGGCCGACCGACATCACGCGCGGCATGCCTTCGGGCAGGTTGGCAAAGACGGTCTCGCGGCCCTTTTCGTCGGCCTCCGAGGTGACCAGACCCTCGGGCTTGTAGTAAAGCCAAAGCCGCGCGGGCTCTTCGGCGGGCAGGGACTGGCCCGAAACCGTGATGCGGTCGCGCGGTGTGACGTTCAGCGCCGGCGAGGTGATCACGGCGCCGTTCACCGTCACCTCGCCCGCCGCGATCAGCCGCTCGGCCTCGCGGCGCGAGGCGATGCCGCGCCGCGACAGCACCTTGGCGATGCGCTCGCCCTCGGGCGTGCCGGGTTCGGGGGCGCGCTGCTGGGCGGTCTGCGGCTTTGGGGCGGCCTTGGCCTCGGGCCGGCGCGCGGGCCTGGGCGCGCCCGGGTTTTCTTTTCCGGCCATTGCTGTCATCCTTTGGCGCGGGGCGCGACCAGTCCCCGGGCGCACCGGCCCCCGGATGGGCAAGGATATTTGGGTTCGCATGACAAAGCAACGCGGCTTCAACTCGTTCATGGACGAGGCGCTGGACGAGGCGCGGCTTGCCGGCCAGCGCGGCGAGGTGCCGGTGGGCGCGGTCGTGGTGCGGGACGGGCGGATCGTGGCGCGGGCCGGCAACCGCACGCGCCAGGACCGCGACCCCACCGCCCATGCCGAGATGCTCGCCCTGCGCGCCGCCTGCGCCGCTGCCGGTAGCGAAAGGCTGGCCGGGCATGACATCTACGTCACGCTGGAGCCTTGCCCGATGTGTGCCGCCGCGCTGTCGGCGGCGCGGATCGCCCGGATTTACTATGGCGCCGCCGATCCCAAGTCGG
This sequence comes from Paracoccaceae bacterium, assembly GCA_052387855.1. GTDB lineage: Bacteria > Pseudomonadota > Alphaproteobacteria > Rhodobacterales > Rhodobacteraceae > CAIYZT01. Next base: position 2,593 of record JBQTIT010000043.1, on the reverse strand, counting down.
GCGGCGTGGCGCATGGCGCGCGGGTCTTTTCCCATCCCCAGTGCCACCACGTCCCCGAGGTCTATGACGGCATCGCCGAAGAGCCGTCGCAGCGACTGCTGCGCGCCTTCTTCGCCGCGCGGCGCGAGGCGGAGTAGCGCCCCCGGGGCCCCTGCTGTGGCCAATGGGACACGGCCGGGCGCCGAGGATCATGCCGGGCCGCGAAACCGCTTTGGGTTTGCTCGGACCGGCGCTATCAAGCCGGGCAGGTTCACCGCAGCGCAAGGGAGGCTCGACATGTTCAAGAACACCGCCGCCCCCGTCGGCTGTCTGGGTGCAGCCACCCCCCTGTCCTATCGCGCCTGACGCCGGCGCCTAGACAGTTCCCGGTCGGGCCCCAGGCCTGACCCCTCACCCCGCAAGATCGATCAACCGCCGCCCCTTCGCGCGCCCATGCCGCTGCGGGGTGGCCCTGACCCAATCCCAAACCCCGGTCCGCGCCCAGCGCGCGCCGTTTCAGGAGCCCATGATGAACGCTGTCCGACACGACCTGACCCCTTTTGAAGCGCTTGAAGACATCGTCCGGCGCTACGGCTTCTTTGCCATCCTGCGGGCGCTGGTGGCGCACCGGATCGGGCGCCGAAGGCGCGCGCGCGCGGTGAGGCCGGTGGACATCCCCGCCCGCCTGCGCCGCGACGTCGGCCTGCAAGGCCCCTGGCCCGATCGCGAGCGGTCGATGGACGTGGTCAACTACCGGTAGGTGCCGGGGAGCCAGTGGCCGGGCGGATCAGGGAACGCGCCGCGCTTCCCCGCCCGTGTCGGGTCGGTGGCGGGTAGACCGGTTCCGCATGAGTGACAGAGGCCGGCGCCCGACCCGGGCGGGTGCGGAGCGCCCGCCTGGGGGCGGGGCGGGCGCTGGCCGAGGGCCTTTGGGGCCCTCGGCCGGGAATGGGGCGGGCGGCCCCATGACCTCGGCGATAGCCTCGGCCACTTCGGGCGAAAAGGAAAACGCACCGCGTTTTTCCGCCCGTGTGGGAACGAATCCGGAAGACCGGTTCCGTCCTCACACCAGAGGCCAGCGCCTGACCTGGCTGGCGCGAAGCGCCTGCCGGGGGAAGGGCAAGCGCCCGCCGAGGGCCTTTGGGGCCCTCGGCCGGGGATGGGGCTTGCGGCGCGCATGACCTCGGCGATGGCCTCGGCCACTTCGGACGGAGAAGGAAACGCACCGCGTTTCCCCGCCCAGGGGGTGGGCCGGAAGGTCAGGCGCTGGCCGAGGGCCTTTGGGGCCCGCGTCGTATTTGCGGCACCCGTTCCCGCACGGCGTCGGCAAATCCTTGCCGAACAGGACCTCCCCCGCCCGCGCGCGCCCGACACCGAAAATTTCCCTGCCCCGGATTGAACCATCTGCCGATCCGGGCGCACTACTGTATGTCGCCATGGGAAAAGAGATGTCCGACCAGGCCAAAGCCTTGGATGCCCTGCATGTCGCCGCCGCTCTGGCGGGCGAGGGCGAGGGGTGGGCCATGCTCGTGCGTCGGCGCGGGCCACGGCTTTATGCCCACGCGCGGCGCCTGTCCGACAGCCACGAGGCGGCGCAGGATATCGTGCAGGACGGCTGGATCGAAATCCTGCGTGGCCTGCCGGCCCTGCGTGCGCCCAGCGCCTTTCTGCCCTGGGCGCTGCGGATCGTGACGCGCCGCGCGGCGGCCGAGGTGCGCGGCCAGATCGGGCGCCGGCGCCTTTCGCAAGAGCTTGCCGCCGAGCCGGGGCCCGATCCCGACCTGCCGGCCGGCGGCGATGAGGCGGCGCTGGCCCGCGCCATCGCCTCCCTGCCGCGCGATCAGGCCGCGACGCTGGCGCTTTTCTACCTTGAAGACATGCGCGTGGCCGAGGTTGCCGTCGCGCTCGACGTCCCGCCGGGGACGGTCAAGACCCGGCTCATGCATGCGCGGCAAAAGCTGCGCGCCATACTGGAAGGAGAAGACCATGAAATCGCTTGACGATCGCATCGGCGAGGCGCTGAGCGCCGCGGACCGCGAGCTGTTGAAATCCCTTGATGAGCCGGCCTTTGTCCGGCAGGCCTTTGGCCTGTATCGGGGACGCAATGCCTGGGTTTCGGTCGCGGTCACCCTGGCGCAACTGGTGGCTTTTGTCGGCGGGGTCTGGGCCGGGGTGCAGTTCCTGGCCGCCACGGACGCGACGGCGGCGGTCAAATGGGGGCTCTGCGCGGCGGTGCTGCTGCTTTTCTCGGTGCAGTTCAAGATGTTCCTGCTCTCGCAGATGCAGACCGACCGGCTGCTTCAGGCCCTGCGCCTGATGGAGGCGCGCCTGTCCGGCGCCGGCCGCTAGGGCCGGGGGCTGAAATGGCGTTGCGCCGGGGCGCCCGCCACCGGTCGGGCCGATGCGAAGGGCCTCTGTCGGTCAAGCGGAACCGGTCTACCTTTACCGCTTCCACAGCGACGTGAAAACGCGATGCGTTTCCTTCTCCGCCCGGCCAGACGTGGCCGAGGCCCCCGCCGAGGTCATGCGGGACGAACACCGCAATCCGGCCGAGGGCCCCAAAGGCCCTCGGCCAGCGCCCGCCCCTCCCCCAGGCGGGCGCTCCGCACCCTCC
>JBQTIT010000042.1:0-10364 GCA_052387855.1 Paracoccaceae bacterium | reverse complement strand
CATCCCCGGCCGAGGGCCCCAAAGGCCCTCGGCCAGCGCCCGACCCCCCCCAGGGAGGGCGCTCCACGCCCTCCGGGTCGGGCGCTGGCCTCAGCGGTCTCATGCGGAACCGGTTATGCCGCGCCGTTCCCACACGGGCGGGGAAAGGCAGTGCCTTTCCTGTTCCGCCCGACGTTAGCGGCGATCCCAGCGGGGGCGCTGACGATCCCGTTGAATACCCTACCGCCTGCCATAATGCAGGCCCACCGCATGCTCGGCCTCGGCAGCGACCTGCCAGCGCGCGGTGATCTAGGGGGCGGGGCCGGGGATCGGGTCCCGCGGAAAGAAGAGCCGAACGTCCGGTGGACGTTCGGCCTTTTCGCTCGCCAGAGCGCCAGCGCGAAGGCGACCCTACGTCTGGGCCATGCGCGACGGAAAAGACGATCTGCGGGGCGCCTGCCTGGGCTGGCGCACGAAGGCGCCTGCCGGGGGCAGGCAGGCGCCTGGCAGATTGGCTTTGGGCCAATCTGCGGACTTTGGCCCCCCGCGTCGCCCTACCGCTTGCCGTAATACAGGCCCACCACATGCTCGGCCTCGGCAAAGAACAGCCAGCGCGCGGTGATCACCCCCGCCAGATGCGACGCCGCCGCAACCAGCAGCGTCGCCGGCCCGCGCGGAGCGACAAGCAGCAGCAGCAGCGGCAGCAGGACCGCCAGCGCCATCGCGATGACGCGCAGCTTGGCGGCATGCTTGCGCCCGACCACATGGATCATTTCGCGCATCAGATAGTTGGGGCTGGTGTGGGGCTGCTCGAACACCCGCACGCGGCCGAGCCCGCCCAGCCCGGTGGCCGTGCCCATGGTGCTGCCCGCCTCGGCAAAGCGGCCATCGCCGATCCGCCAGGACAGCGCCAGGACCAGCCCCAGTGCCACCAGCGCAGCATAGACCAGCGGGCGCTGCCCGGCCAGGATCGCGCCACCCGCGATGGCAAAGGCCTGGAACATCGCCGGGGTCGTCCAGTGGTTCCAGCGCGGCACGGTCTTGAGCTGGGCATAGATCATCGAGGTGGTGAACACCGTGCCCAGGCACATCGCCGCCGCGACCAGGCCCCAGACCCTCGGCCAGTCGAACCCCAGCCACTGCGACAGCGCCAGGGGCGCCAGCGCCAGCAGCGTCAGCACGGCGGCCACCGCCTCGCGGCTCAGCCAGCTCGTGCGCCACTGGCTGAAGGCGCGCAGCGCCCGCTGCGGGTTGCCCAGATGCGTGGCCGACAGCATCAGCCCGCCGACCGCCAGCGCATAGCCGACAAACCAGAAGACAAAGGCGTGCAGCCCCCCGACCGGCACCAGCCCCAGCGCCAGATAGACCATCAGGCCAAAGCCGAGCCCCGACAGGGCGGTGAACAGGATGACCGATGCGGCGGGTCTCATCCGAGCCTCCCCAGAACCTTGTCAAGCCAGCCGGCAAAACCGGTGGCCTGGATGTCGAGCAGCGGCGCAAGCGGGCTTGACTGCATCACGTCCTTCTTGCGCGGAGGCAGATAGCGATTGACCGGGCGCGTGCCCAGCTCCGGCATCAGCGCCATGCCGCCCCGTTCGGAGGACAGCCGGCTGACCTTGCTGGAAGGGTCGGCAAAGTCGCCGAAATGGCGCGCGCCGGTGGGGCAGGACCGCACGCAGGCCGGCTCGCGGTCGATCTCGGGCAGGTTTTCGTTGTAGATGCGGTCAACACAAAGGGTGCATTTCTTCATCACGCCGGCCGCCTGATCCAGCTCGCGCGCGCCATAGGGGCAGGCCCAGGCACACAGGCCGCAGCCGATGCAGGCGTCCTCGTTGACCAGCACGATGCCATCCTCGGCCCGCTTGTAGCTGGCACCGGTCGGGCAGACGGTGACGCAGGGCGCATCGTCGCAGTGCAGGCAGGATCGCGGCATGTAGACGGTGACCGCCTCGCCCGCATCGGGGGTGATCTGATAGCTGTGCACCCGGTTCAGGAAGGTGCCCGAGGGCTCTGCCCCGTAGGGGTCCTGATCCGACAGCGGCGCACCGTAGCCCTGATCGTTCCAGCCCTTGCAGGCGGTCACGCAGGCGTTGCAGCCGACGCAGGTGTCAAGGTCGATGGCAAGGCCCAGCTTGCGGTCCGTGGTCTGCGGCAAGGCGGTCATGCCCGCTCCTCTCCCTTGGGGACCACGCGCGGCACTGGCGGAAAGGCCGGCTCGGCATGGTCGCGCTTGCCGACGTTCTCGATCCTCACGCGCAGATCGAACCAGGCGGCCTGGCCGGTCACGGGGTCGGAATTGGAGTGGCGGTGCCCGTCGCCCCGGTCGGGCAGCAGTTCCGAAATCAGGTGGTTCAGCAGGAACCCCTCGCGCGCCTCGGCCGCGCCCTCGTCCAGCGCCCAGGCGGCCTTGCGCTTGCCGATGGCGTTCCAGGTCCAGACGGTGTGCTCATTCAGCGCCGCCATATGCGCCACCGGCACCACGATCTGGCCATTGGGCGAGGAAAGGCGCGCATAATCCCCCTCGGCAAAGCCGTGTTCCTGCCAGACCCTGGTCGGCACATAGAGGTAATTGCGCCCCCGGATCTGCCGCAGCCAGGCGTTCTGCGTGCCCCAGGAATGGTACATGTCCATCGGCCTTTGCGTCAGGGCATGCAGCGGGTAACCCTCGGCCTCGGCATCGCCCTGGGGAGGGTACCAGATCGGCAGCGGGTCCATCGCCTGGGCAATGCGGGCGCGCAGATGGTCGGGCGGCTGCAAATGTCCCTGCCCCTCGGCGGCAAGCTGAAAACGGCGCATCGGTTCGGACCAGATGGAAAAGAGATAGGGCTGCGGCGTCTCGTAGAACGAGGTTTCCACCGCCCAGTCCTGATAGGCGCTGTTCCAGGGTTTGTAGAACTGCGCCCCCTGGGGCACATGGGCCTGAAAGAAGCCGCCATTGGCGATATAGGCCGCGATCTGGTCCGGGTTCGCCGCGCCGCGCCCGGTCTGGTCACCCTCGGCGCCGCGAAAGCCGATCAGCGGGCCGACGCCGGGGCGGCGGATGTGGTTCTGGATGTAGTCGGCATAATCGGCGAATTTCGCGCTGCCGTCCGGGTTGGTCATGCCCGGCAGCCCCAGCAGTACGCCCAGATCCAAGAGGACCGACTGAAAGGCGCGCACATCGCGGTCCGGTTCCACCACCGGCCAGCGGATGCTGTCGCCCGCCGCGTCAGGCTCGGAAATCGGGCGGTCCAGCAGGCTGATGCAGTCATGCCGTTCCAGATAGGTCGTGTCGGGCAGGATCAGGTCGGCATAGGCCACCATTTCAGAGGCATAGGCATCTGAATAGATGATGCGCGGGATCACATACGCGCCGTCCTCGGCCTTGTCGGTCAGCATCTGCATGACCTGGGCGGTGTTCATCGACGAATTCCACGCCATGTTGGCCATGTAAAGAAACAGCGTGTCGATGCGGTAGGGATCGCCCGCGTGGGCATTGGGAATGACCATATGCATCATCCCATGGGCCGAGAACGGGTTTTCCCAGCTAAAGGCCTTGTCGATGCGCGCGGGGCTGCCGTCCTCTTTCAGGGCAAGTTGCTCGGGTCCGCGCACATAGCCCAGATGCGGGCCCGACAGGGGTTTGCCCGGGGCGGTGACGAAATGCGGCGTCGGATGCGCCTCGACCGGCTTGGGATAGGGGGGTTTCAGCCGGTAGCCGCCCGGCGCCTCGACCGTGCCGAGCACGATCTGCAACAGGTGCAGCGCGCGGGCGGTCTGAAAGCCGTTGGCATGGGCCGAGATGCCGCGCATGGCGTGAAAGCTGACCGGCCGGCCCTGCATGGTGGCGTGGGTGTCGCCGCGAAAATCGGTCCAGGGCTGGTCCAGCACAAAGGCCTCGTCAAAGGCCACGCGCGCCAGTTCCGCCGCCAAGGACCGGATACGGACCGCCGAAATGCCGCAGCGCACCGCCACGGCCTCGGGGGCGTAGTCGGGGGAAAGGTAGCGCTCGGCCATGTGCTGGAACACGGTGCGGTGGCCCTGCCAGACAGCGCCCAGATCAGGCTCGACCCCCGGCCCGTCCCAGGGCGCCGGCTGTCCGGTGCGCCGGTCGATGACAAAGGGCTGGCTTTCGGCGTTCTTCAGGATCAGGCCCTTTTCGGGGCCTTCGGCGGCGTTGATCAGCATGGGCGCATTGGTGAAACGCGCCAGATACTCCAGATCGACCTTGCCCGCCGCCAGAAGGCAATGGATCAGCGACAGGATCAAGAGCCCGTCCGTGCCCGGCGTGATGCCGTACCAGTCATCGGCCACCGCGTTGTAGCCGGTGCGGATCGGATTGACCCCGATCACCCGCGCCCCCCGCGCCTTGATCTTGCCCAGGCCGATCTTGATCGGGTTGCTGTCGTGATCCTCGGCCACGCCGAACATCACGAAAAGCTTTGTGCGCTCCCAGTCGGGCTGGCCGAATTCCCAGAACGCGCCGCCGATGGTGTAGATCCCCCCCGCCGCCATGTTGACCGAGCAGAACCCGCCATGCGCGGCATAGTTCGGCGTGCCGAACTGCTGCGCCCACCAGCCGGTAAAGCTTTGCGACTGGTCGCGTCCGGTGAAGAAGGCCAGCTTTTCCGGTGCCGTCTCGCGCAGCGGCTTCATCCAGTCGACCGCGGTTTGCAGCGCCTCTTCCCAGGAAATCTCTTCAAAGGCGCCAGAGCCGCGCGGCCCCACGCGGCGCAGCGGCGCGCGCAGACGGCTTGGCGCCGTCACCTGCATGATGCCGCTGGCCCCCTTGGCGCAGAGAACGCCCTTGTTGACCGGATGATCGCGGTTGCCCTCGATATAGCTCACCCGGCCGGATTTCAGGTGCACGTTGATGCCGCAGCGGCAGGCGCACATGTAGCAGGTGGTCTTGCGGATCTCGTCCGAGACCGGTGGGGAAAGGTCGATCCTTGGGGCGCTCATGCGGACTCTCCTGCCATGATCGCCATGGCCTCTCGGGCAATCTGCTGTTCTTCCTCGGCGGGAACTATCCAGATAGCGACATTTGAATATGTTTCCTGAATGTTGAATTCATTCGCCATATTTGCCCTTTGGTCAATGCTCGCGCCCAGAAACGACAGCCCCTGGACGACACGCGCCCGCACGAGCGCGTCATTCTCGCCGATGCCGCCGGTAAAGGCGATCGCCTCCAGCCCGCCCATGGCCGCCACCATCGAGCCGGCATGGCGCAGAGCCCAGTAGCAGAAATGGTCGATGGCAAAGGCCGCCTCGGGCTCCGGCGCGGCGTGCAGGCTGCGCATGTCGGCGGCCCCGCCAAGGGCCAAAAGCCCGCTCTGGTGATTGAGGATGCGTGCGGCGCCGTCGATGCCGTGCCGCGCCGCCAGCGCCAGCACCGCGTTGCCGTCGATGCTGCCCGCCCTTGTGCCCATGGTCAGCCCGTCCAGCGGCGAATAGCCCATGGTCGTGGCCACCGACCGGCCGTGATGCAGGGCGCAGAGCGAGGCGCCATTGCCCAGATGCAGCGCCAGAATCCGCCCCTGTGCCAGCGCCGGCGGCACCGTCCGCCCCAGCCGGTGCATCAGCGCGGCATAGGACAGGCCGTGAAAGCCATAGCGGCGCAGCCCGGCCTCTCGGTCCGCCAGGGGCAGGGCATAGGTGGTGGCGACGGCGGGGTTGGTGGCGTGAAAGGCGGTGTCGAAGCTGGCGAACTGCGGCAGGTCCGGGGCCAGGGCGGCAATCGCCTCGATCCCGGTCAGGTTGGCCGGGTTGTGCAGCGGCGCCAGCGGCACGGCGGCGCGGATCATCGCAAGCGTGTCACCGGTGATGCGGCAGGCCCCGGCCGCCCCCGCCCCGCCATGCACCACCCGATGCGCCGCGCCGCGCAGGCCGGACAGCGGCAGGCCCATCTGCGCGAGGCCCGCCGCCAGCGCCTCGGCATGGCTGGCCGGCCCCCCTGCCCCGATCCGCTCCAGCCGCGCCTCGGCCCGTCGGTTCAGCCCCGCGTCAAACACCGCCAGTTTCAGCGAGGACGAGCCGGCATTGAGCACCAGCAACATTCACATCACCGCCTTGGCCAGGCCCAGCGCCGCCAGCGCCGCCAACAGCAGGATCGCAAAGCGGCGGAACTCTTGCGGGTCTGAGTTGAAGAAATGCCGCCCCCCCAGCCAGTTGCCGAGCAGCGTCAGCGGCAGCACGATCAGGCTGGCCCAGAGCGTATCCCAACTCACCAGCCCCGCCAGCCAGTAAAGCGGAGCCGAAAAGATGTCGAGCAGCGGGAAATAGGCCACGACCGTAGCCCGGAACACCGCCGGCGCGATGGGCTGGGCGGCGAAAAAGGCCGCGACCGGCAGCCCCCCCATCCCCGGCGCGTTGGCCAGGCCCGAGACGATGCCGGTGGCAAAGGTCGCCCCGCCGCCCGCCTCGCGCAGCATCCGGAAACCGGCCAACAGGATCAGGCACATCGTCAGCACATAGACCGAAACCACCGCCCGCGCCCCGTCTTCCGAGACGAAGCCGAGCGCCCAGAGCCCCAGCGGCATGCCGATCACGGCGCCAGCCAAGAGCTGCCTGACGCGCCGCCAGTCCACCTCGCGCGACAGGCCCGACCAGCTTTGCAGGCTCATCACCGTCTCGGCGATGACGACGACGGCCACGAAGTTCAAGGGGTTGGTGACCAGGCTTGACGCCGAAATCACCATGGCCGAATAGCCAAAGCCCGAATATCCCCGCACAAAGGCCGCGACCAGAATGGCCAGGCCCATCCACAGCGCGCCCCAAGGCCCGATGTCGAAGGGCAGGCTCATCCCCGCTGCGGGCGCATGTCGGCGGCCGAAATGCCGGCCACCGCGACCGGCTTTTTCATCGCGTCGCGGCGGAAGGGCTCGCCCAGTTCCTGGTTGATCATCGCCTCGATCAGCGTGGTCTTGCCGTGGGTCATCTGCTCGTCAATGGCCTTGCGCAGCGCCGCCGTCAACTCCTCCATCGTGCGGGCCACCACGCCCTGCAAGCCGCAGGCCCGGGCGATGCCGGCATAGCTGACCTGCTTGTCCAGCTCCGTGCCGACAAAGTTGTCGTCATACCACAGGGTCGAATTGCGCTTTTCCGCGCCCCACTGATAGTTGCGGAACACCACCTGCGTGATCGCGGGCCATTCCGGGCGCCCGATCGCGGTCAGTTCCGTCACCGCGATGCCAAAGGCACCGTCACCGGAAAAGCCGACCACGGGCACATCAGGGCAGCCGATCTTGGCGCCGATCACCGAGGGCAGGCCGTAACCGCAGGGCCCGAACAGGCCGGGCGCCAGATACTTTCGCCCCGTCTCGAAGGTCGGATAGGCGTTGCCGATGGCGCAGTTGTTGCCGATGTCGGACGAGATGATCGCCTCTTTCGGCAGCGCCGCCTGAATGGCGCGCCAGGCCATGCGCGGGCTCATCCAGTCGGGCTTGTCGGCGCGGGCGCGGGCATTCCAGGTGGTGCCGGGATCGTCATCCTCGTGGTCCATGGACGAAAGCGCCTGCGCCCAGGCCGATTTCGTCTGCGCGATCCGCGCCTTGCGTTCGGCGCGCGCATGGTCACCGGCGGTAAGGGCCAGACGCGCCAAAACCGCCTCGGCGACCTTCCTTGCGTCGCCGACAATGCCAACAGTAACCTTCTTCGTCAGCCCGATCCGATCCGGGTTGATGTCGACCTGAATGATCTTGGCCGTCTTCGGCCAGTAGTCCAGCGCGTATCCGGGAAGAGTTGAAAACGGGTTCAGCCGGGTACCCAGACACAGTACCACATCTGCGGCCGAAATCAACTCCATCGCCGCCTTGGAGCCGTTGTAGCCCAAGGGGCCGGCGAACAGCGGATGGCTGCCCGGAAAGGCGTCATTGTGTTGATATCCCACGCAAACCGGCGCATCCAGCCGCTCGGCCAGCGCCATCGAGGCCGGGATCGCCCCGCCCAGCACCACGCCGGCGCCGTTCAGGATCACCGGGAACTTCGCGCCTGACAGCAGGTCCGCCGCTGCCCGAACCGCGTCCTCGCCGCCGCCGGGACGTTCAAACTCCAGGGGGGCGGGCAGGTCGATGTCGATCACCTGCGTCCAGTAGTCGCGCGGCATGTTGATCTGGGCCGGGGCGCTGGCGCGGCGGGCGTTGATGATGACGCGGTTCAGCACCTCGGCCACGCGCGAAGGATCGCGCACCTCTTCCTGATAGGCCACCATGTCCGAAAACAGCGCCATCTGCTCGACTTCCTGAAAGCCGCCCATGCCGATGGTCTTGTTGGCCGCCTGCGGCGTGACAAGCAAGAGCGGCGTGTGGTTCCAGTAGGCGGTTTTCACCGCGGTGACGAAATTGGTGATGCCCGGGCCATTCTGCGCGATCATCATCGACATCTTGCCGCTGGCGCGGGTGTAGCCGTCGGCCATCATCCCGCCCGAGCCCTCGTGCGCGCAGTCCCAGAATGTGATGCCGGCGCGCGGAAACAGGTCAGAAATCGGCATGAAGGCCGATCCGATGATGCCAAAGGCATGCTCGATGCCATGCATCTGCAGGACTTTGACAAAGGCCTCTTCGGTGGTCATCTTCATGGCTTGGCTCCAGGGTTTCGCGCTTGTCCGGTTCTACCCCTCCCCGGCGGGGCGGCTTAGGGCCAGAGCCCGGACCGCGCTAAGGCCAGATCATCCATGCCCCAGCCGGATCGCCCGGGCGATGCGCGCCAGCCCCTCGGGGATCTTGGCCGGCGAGATCGAGGAATAGCCAAGCCGGTAGTAATTTCGCGGCGCCGCCACGGGGTCGAAAAAGGCGCGTCCCGGCTCGATCAGCACCCCCTCCTCGCGCAGACGCACCGCCAGAACCTCGGTGTCGACCGTCTCGGGGGCCCTCATCCAGAACGACGAGCCGCCAAAGCCGCCCTGCCCGGCCACGGTCAGCCCCTGATCGCGGATCGCCTCGTCCATCACCTGCCGCCGGCGACGGTAGGCGTTGCGCATCCGGTTCACCAGCGCGTCATAATGCCCAAGGCTCAGGAAATAGGCCACCGTCCGCTGGATATGCCCCGGCGGATGGCGCAGCATCATCAGCCGCAGCGCCCGCGCCTCGCGGATGAACGAGGGTGGGCCGACCAGATAGCCCAGACGCATCCCCGGAAACACTGATTTGGAGAACGAGCCGGCGTAGACCACGCGGCCCTCGGTATCGAGCGATTTCAGCGCCGGCGAGACCGGGCGCAGAAAGCTCATCTCGAATTCATAGTCGTCCTCGACGATCACGAACCCCTCGCGCCCAGCCGCCTCCAGCAGGGCCAGGCGCCGCTCCAGCGGCATGGTGGCGTTCGTCGGGCATTGGTGCGAGGCGGTGGTATAGACCACATCCACCCCCTTGGGCAGACGCTCGGGCGGCAGGCCGTCGGCATCGACATCGACCGGGACCGCCTCGGTTCCCATCGGCTCCAGCAGCCCGCGCAGGCCGGAATAGCCGGGGTTTTCAACGGCGGCGCGGCGACCGGGGCCAAGCAGCGCGGCGACGGTGATGTAAAGCCCGTTCTGCGCCCCCATGGTCAGCAGCACCTCGTCCTCGCGCGCCGCGATGCCCCGGCGCGGCAGGATCGAGCGCAGAAGGTATTCGATCAGCAGCGGATCGTCGCGGTCGTACATGTCGCTGGTCAGGGCCGCGAAATCCTTGCGCCCCAGCGCCCGCAGCGCGCAGAGCCGCCAGTTCTGGTGGTCAAACAGGCTGCCGTCGGCCTGCCCGTAGATGAAGGGATAGGCGTAGCTTTCCCAGTCCAGCGGACGCGGAACCGTGGCAAAGGCGCTGAAGCGCCCCCCGGCCAGCCGGGCAAACTCCGCCCCCTCGGCGCCGGCCCCCCGTGCCGGCAGTTCCGGCGCGCGCGGCGCGTTTTCCGAGATGAAATAGCCCGAACGCCCCCGCGCCGTCAGATAATCGGCGCTGACAAGCTCGGCATAGGCCAGCGTCACGGTGATGCGGCTGATCCCCAGATGTTCGGCCAGCCCGCGCGACGAGGGCATGCGCTGGCCGGCGCGGAACCGGCCCGACAGGATGCCCTCGGTCACCATCTGCCGGATGCGCTGCTGCAAGGTGCCGCGCCCGGCGGGCGGCAGCAGAAAGGCCTCGGCGGGAATCGTCATTCTGGCCTCATCGTCCAGGGATCTGGACTTATGAGCGCCCCTTGCCCGGCCGCTGTCAAGGCCCGCAGACCCCGGCGGGATCGCGGGTGGAAAGCTGCGCCTCCGGCGGGGGTATTTTTGCAGAGAAGAAGCCGGAAATGCGTCCGCCTTCTTTTCCGCGCAAATATCCCGGGGGTCCGGGGGCTGGCCCCCGGCGCCGGGGGCCGGTCGCGGCGCCGGTCAGCCAAAGACCGTGGTCAGGGCGCGGGCGATGGCGCCGGTGAGCTGGTCGACA
>JBQTIT010000041.1:0-15928 GCA_052387855.1 Paracoccaceae bacterium | reverse complement strand
GCGACAATTTCGGCCAGATCGGGCCCTGGCTGGTGACGCGCGACGAGGTGGCGGACCCGCAGAACCTGAAGATGTGGCTGACCGTGAACGGTCAGACCATGCAGAACGGTTCCACCGCGACCATGGTTTACGGCGCGGCCTTTCTGGTCTCGTACCTGTCGCAGTTCATGACCCTGCATCCGGGCGATGTGATCTCCACCGGCACCCCGCCGGGGGTCGGCATGGGGCAGAAGCCGCCGCGTTTCCTGCGGGCTGGGGATGTGGTTGAACTTGGGATCGAGGGGCTTGGCCAGCAGCGGCAGGACGTGATCGCGGAAAACTGACACCGCCCGGCCCCCCCCACCCCCCTGGTGGGGGTGGGATGGGGTGGGGGGCTGCGCAACCTTTTCCGAAAGCCTTACCCATGGATTTCATCGACACCCACCAGCACCTGCTCTTTCGCAAGCATCTGACCTATGCCTGGACGGCAAACCACCCCGCCCTGGCCACGGCCGATTTCAACCTGGCCGATTACCGCGCCCTGACCGTCGGGCGCGGCGTCGCCGGCAGCCTGTTCATGGAGGTGGACGCCGGCGACCACCGCGCCGAGGCGCGCCTGATCGCGGGCATGGTCGGCACCTCGGGGTTGATGGGCCAGATCGCTTCGTGCCGCCCCGAAACGGACGACGGTTTCGACGACTGGCTTGACGAATGCGCGGGCCTGCATGTGCGTGGGTTCCGGCGCATCCTGCACGAGGTGCCCGACGATCTGTCGCGCAGCCCGGTCTTTCGGCGCAACCTGCGGCGGATCGGGGCGGCTGGCTACAGCTTTGACATCGTGGTTCTGGCGCGCCAGCACCCGGTCGCGATGGAGCTTTTGCGCGCCTGCCCGGACCAGAGCTTTGTGCTGGATCACTGCGGCGTGCCGGATGTGGCGGGGGGCGGCTTTGCCGGCTGGGCGGAAAGCCTGCGCCAGCTTGCCGCGTTTGCGAACCTGTCGGTCAAGCTTTCGGGCATCGCGGCCTATTGCGCCCCGGGAACCGCGACGCTTGCGACCATCCGGCCCTATGTCGATCACGTCATCGACTGCTTCGGCCCCGCGCGCATCGTCTGGGGCTCTGACTGGCCGGTCGTGAACCTGCGATCTTCCCTGCCGGACTGGCTGACCATGTCGCGCGCGCTGATCGCCGATCTGTCGCCTGACGAACGCGCCGCCATCGCCCACGGCAATGCAAGACGGATTTACCGGCTCTGATCCGTAAACTTCTTGTGACTTGAAAGTTGCAAGCGCGCTGGCTTAGGCGCCGGAATTTTTTGTCAAGGCCATGGCCCGGGATTTTCCGGGTGAACCGATCGGCCCCGCCTTGCGTTTCACCCTCGCCAATCCGGCATTGACATGATGAGGAAACCCCAATGTTCCGCAGAACCTTTCTTGCCCTGACCGCCGCCTCTGCCCTGCTCTCGGCCCCCGCCTTTTCCGGGGCTCATTCCAAGGACATCATCGACACCGCCGTCGCCGCCGGCTCGTTCAACACGCTGGCCGCCGCGCTGACCGCCGCCGGCCTGATCGACACGCTCAAGGGCGAGGGCCCCTTCACCGTCTTTGCCCCGACCGACGCCGCTTTTGCCGCGCTTCCCGCCGGCACGGTCGAGGATCTCTTGAAGCCCGAGAACAAGGACAAGCTGATCGCGATCCTGACCTATCACGTCGTGGCCGGCAAGGTGATGTCGACCGACCTGTCCGAAGGCATGATGGCCGCCACCGTGAACGGCGCCCAGATCACCATCACGCTGGACGGCGGCGCCAAGGTCAACGGCGCGGTCATCTCGGCCGCCGACATCGAGGCCTCCAACGGCGTCATCCACGTCATCGACTCTGTGATTCTGCCGCCGATGTGATCTCTCCCCGATCGCAAAGGCAGTGCGCCCGGCCATTGGCCGGGCGCATCTTTTTCCCCCGCCCGACCAGGCTCAGTGCACCACCGGGCGCTCGGGCGGGCGCCGGGGCGGCACCGCCGGCCTGCCGCCGATGATCAGCCCCCCCGGCCCGGCCGTGACCGCGATGGACTGACCGTCGAGCACTTCGCCAGCCAGCAAGAGGCTGGCCAGCGGGTCCTGAAGGTGCTTCTGGATCACCCGCTTCAAGGGCCGCGCGCCAAAGACCGGATCATAGCCCTCATTGGCCAGCCAGGACTTGGCGGCGCTGTCCAGCGCAAGCGTGATCTTGCGCGCCGCGAGCCGCGCTTCAAGCCGGGCAAGCTGGATTTCGACGATGCCGTCCATGTCTCCCCGGGTCAGGCGGTCAAAGATGATCTGCTCATCCAGCCGGTTCAGGAATTCGGGCCGGAAATGCTGGCGCACCGCCTCTTCGACCATGGCCCGCGCGGGTTCGGGATCGGCCCCCTCGGGCAGTTCCGACAGCGCCCGCGCGCCAAGGTTAGACGTCAGCACGATCAGCGTCTGCTTGAAATCGACCGTCCGGCCCTGCCCGTCGGTCAGGATGCCGTCGTCCAGCACCTGCAAGAGCACGTTGAAGACATCCGGATGCGCCTTTTCCACCTCGTCGAACAGCACGACCTGATAGGGACGCCGCCGCACCGCCTCGGTCAGAACGCCGCCCTCGTCATAGCCGACATAGCCGGGCGGCGCGCCGATCAGCCGGGCGACCGAGTGCTTTTCCATGAATTCGCTCATGTCGATGCGCACCATGGCCGCCTCGTCGTCAAAGAGATAGGCGGCCAGCGCCTTGGTCAGTTCGGTCTTGCCCACCCCGGTCGGCCCAAGGAACAGGAAGCTGCCCAGCGGGCGCCCCTCGTCGTTCAGGCCCGCCCGCGCCCGGCGCACCGCGTTCGACACCGCGACCACGGCGTCATGCTGGCCGATCACGCGGCGGCCAAGCTCCTCTTCCATGCGGAGGAGCTTGTCGCGCTCGCCTTCCAGCATCTTGGTGGTCGGGATGCCGGTCCAGCGTTCGACCACCTCGGCGATCTGCTCGGGCCAGACCGCCTCGGACACCAGCGCCACGCCTTCTCGCGCCTCGGCCTCGGTCAGTTGCTTTTCCAGATGCGGGATGCGGCCGTACTGCAACTCGCCCGCCCGGGCAAAGTCACCCTCGCGCTTGGCGATCTCAAGGTCGCTGCGGGCGCGTTCAAGCTGCTCCTTGACCCCGCGCGCAGCCTCAAGGCTGTCGCGCTCTGACTGCCACTTCGCGGTCATTTCGGCGGAACGCTCCAGCAGCGCCGAAAGCTCTTTTTCCAGCCTTTCCAACCGGTCGCGGCTGGCGGCATCCTCTTCCTTTTTCAGCGCCTCGGCCTCGATCTGGCCTTGCAGGATCTGCCGGTCCAGCGCATCCAGCTCTTCGGGCTTGCTGTCCACCTCCATCCGCAGCCGGCTGGCGGCCTCGTCCATCAGGTCGATCGCCTTGTCGGGCAGGAAACGGTCGGTGATGTAGCGGTGCGACAGCGTCGCCGCCGCCACCAGCGCCGAGTCCGAAATCCGCACGCCATGGTGCAGCTCGTACTTTTCCTTGATGCCGCGAAGGATCGAGATCGTATCCTCGACCGTCGGCTCCGACACCATCACCGGCTGGAACCGCCGCGCCAGCGCCGCGTCCTTTTCGACATATTTGCGGTATTCATCCAGCGTGGTCGCGCCGACGCAGTGCAGATCGCCCCGCGCCAGCGCCGGCTTGATCAGGTTGGCCGCATCCATCGCGCCATCGGACTTGCCCGCGCCAACCAGCGTGTGCATCTCGTCGATGAACAGGATGATTTCGCCCGCGCCCTCGGTCACCTCGGCCAGGACCGATTTCAGGCGCTCTTCGAACTCGCCCCGGTATTTCGATCCGGCGATCAGCGCGCCCATGTCCAGCGCCATCAGCTTCTTGTTGCGCAGGCTTTCGGGCACATCGCCGCTGACGATGCGCAGCGCCAGACCCTCGGCGATGGCGGTCTTGCCAACGCCGGGCTCGCCGATCAGCACCGGGTTGTTCTTGGTGCGGCGCGAAAGCACCTGCATCGTGCGGCGGATCTCGTCGTCGCGGCCGATGATCGGGTCGATCTTGCCCTGTTCGGCAGCCTCGGTCAGATCGCGGGCGTATTTCTTCAGCGCCTCATAGCCCTCTTCGGCGCTGGCGGTGTCGGCGGTGCGCCCCTTTCGGATGTCGTTGATCGCGCTGTTCAGCGCCTGCGCCTTGACCGCGCCGGCCTCCAGCGCCTCCTTGGCCTTTGACGGCACCATGGCCAACGCCATCAGGATACGCTCGACCGGCACAAAGCTGTCACCGGCCTTCTTGGCCAGCTTTTCCGCCTCGTCCAGCACCCGGACAAGCCCCGGGTCCATGAAGGGCTGCGCATCGACCGTGACCTTTGGGAACCGGGCCATGGTCACGCCCAGCGCCTCGGTCACGCGGTCCGGATCGGCGCCCGAACGGCGGATCAGGTTGGCCGCAAGGCCCTGATCGTCATCCATGATCGCCTTCAAGAGATGTTCGGGCGCCAGCCGCTGGTGGCTTTCCCGCATCGCGATGGTCTGCGCCGCGTTCAGGAACCCGCGCGAACGCTCGGTGAATTTTTCCAAATTCATCGGTTTTCTCTCCTTTGCAAAAGCACCAATCGCGACGCCCGCCGTGCGGCACATCGCAGTGGCCTTGCCGAATAATTGGGAAGCCGCCCGTTTGTTTTCAATGCCGCCGGGGCTGCGGCATGGTGCGCATTTTACCGGCCCAGCAGCGCAAGCGCCCCGCGCGCCAGCTCGTCCACCAACGCGGCCGCCGGCAGGGCGCGGCCCAGCCCCGCCGCCTGTCCGTAAAGGTGGAATGCGGCGATATCCTCGGCCTTGCCCGCGGCAGCCTCGCACATCGGGTCCGTGAAGTCGTACATCTGGCCATAGGCGGCAAACTGGCCGGCAAAGGGCAGCATGGCGGCGGCAAATTCGCTGCGATGGGCGCGCGCGACGCGGCCCGAATAGGCATCGGTCGCCACGGTCTCGCCCCCGGTCGCGGCCGCGATCAGGGCGCGGCGGGCGGGGTCGGTCGCAGCCTCGGGACAGTGCAGAAAAGCCGTGCCCATCTGCACCCCCGCCGCCCCCAGCATGAAGGCCGCCGCGATGCCGCGCGCATCCCCGATGCCGCCAGCCGCAATCACCGGAATGCGCACCGCGTCCACCACCTGCGGCACCAGCGCCATGGTGCCGACCCCGTCCAGCGGCAGGTTCGGCGCATGGGCGCCCCGGTGCCCGCCCGCCTCCCAGCCCTGGGCGATCACGGCGACACAGCCCGCCGCCTCGACCGCGACGGCCTCGGCCACCGTGGTCGCGGTGCAGATCACCCTGATCCCCGCCCCGCCGAGCCGCGCCATCGCCGCCGCCTCCGGCAGGCCGAAATGAAAGCTGAGCACAGGCGGGCGGGCGGCAAGCAGCGCCTCCAGCATTTCGGGCGCAAGACCATGCGCCGGCGGCTCGGCCGGCGGATCCGGCACCTCGCCCGCCCCCACCGCAGCGAAAAAGGGCGCCATCCGGGCGCGCATCGCCTGCCGCTCGCCCACCGTCTGCGCCGGCAGGCGCGGCAGCACGAACAGGTTGATGTTAAAGGGCGCGTTGGTGGCCGCGCGCATCGCGGCGCATCCCTCTTCGACCTCGCGCACCGTCCCCGCACCAAAGCCGAGCGAGCCGAGCCCGCCGGCATTGCTGACCGCCGCCGCCAGCGCCGGCGTGCTCGACCCGGCCATGGGCGCCTGAATGATCGGATGGGTCACCCCGAAAAGATCCTGCAGGCGCTGATCGGGCCAGTGGGTCATGGCCTTGCGTACCGCACAAAGGCAAACCGCGTCCCGTCCGGCGACCAGGATGGCACATTGATGCTGCCCTGCCCGCCGTTGAACTCCAGCACCCTTTGGCGGTTGCCGCCCTCCGGATCGCACAGCACCAGCGCCACCGGCAGATCGGCCGGATGGCCAAGCGTGCCGGGCGGATAGGCAAGGTAGACCAGCCGCCTGCCGTCGGGCGAGGGGTGGGGGAACCAGTTCACGAACTCATCGGCGAAAAGCTTGCGCTGGCCAGAGCCGTCCGGCCCCATCACCCAGATCTGCGCATGCCCGTCCCGGTCGCAGTTGTAGTAGATCCGGCTGCCGTCCGGCGCATAATCCGGCCCGTCGCAATGCCCCTCGCCCTGCGTCAGGCGCCGCTCCTCCTCGCCCCGGCGCTTGGTGTAGACATCGATCACCCGGCTGCCCCGCGCCGCCACATAGGCCAGCGTGGTGCCGTCCGGGCTCATCCCGTGCCACCAGCTTGGGGCCAGCGGCGTGATCCGCACCGGATCGCCGCCTGTCGCCGGCAGGTGGTAGATGCGCGAGCCTTCGCCTTCGTGATGGCTGGAAATGACGATCGTCGCCCCGTCCGGGCTGATGCCATGGTCGTTGTTGCAACTCGTCGCCGCGCCGGTATCGAGAGGCTCCATCCGGGGCGCATCCAGCGGCACCTTGTACAAAAGCCCGCCGCCGTTGATCAAAAGATAGGTCCCGCAAGGCGACCAGTTCGGCGCCTCGATCACCTCCGGGCTGGACAGGACCGGCGTGACCTTGCCCGTCGTCACATCATAAATCTCTAGAAACGAACGCAAATTTTCTGTCCTCAAATACCCCGGGGGGTGAATGCCCAGAGGGCAGAGGGGGGCAGCGCCCCCCTTCCTCCGCCCAGGGTAGAGCCGCCTGCCATCCATACGCCATGCCATGCCTTGTGTCAATGGCGCAGCCGCCCCGACCCTCAGCCCAGCGCATCCAGCGCGCGGCGCAGGGCCGCCACCCTTCCCGGGTCTGTCCGCCGCGCCCCGGCGCTGGCGAAGCCCAGCGCCAGCTCGCCCGGCGCGGGCGTCAGCGGCGCGGCGCAACTGGCGTGCACCTCGGTCAGCGGCAGCCCCGCCAGCGCGCCCAGCGTCTCGGCCGATATCCCCGCCCCCGGCATTACAGTGATCCGCCCCGCCGCCGCAGCCATCACCTCGGCCAGCCGCGCCGCCCCCGCCGGCGCGCTGCCCGCATGCCCCGAGCTCAGGATTCGCTCCACGCCCAGCCCGATTGCCGCCTCCATTGCCCCCCGCCAGTCCTCCGTCAGATCGAACGCCCGGTGCAGCGTCACCCCCATGCCCGCCGCCGCCGCACACAGCCGTCGCATCGCGGGCAGGTCCAGCGCGCCGGCCGTCGTCAGCGCGCCGAACACCACGCCCGCAAGCCCGGCGGCCCGCGCCGCGCCGATATCCGCCTCCATCACCGCAAGCTCGTCCGCCCCATAGCAAAAGCCCCCGGACCGCGGCCGGATCATCGCGTAGACCGGCCGCCCGCAGCGCGCCGCCAGCGCCATCAGCCCGGCCGAGGGCGTCAGCCCGCCGACCTCCAGCGCCGCGCAAAGCTCGATCCGTCCCGCCCCGCCCCGCACCGCCGCCGCCAGCCCCTCGGCATCGTCCACCGCCACTTCCAGAAGGATCATGTCCCGCCCCCTTTTGCCAAGACTTGACACCCCCGGCCCCGCCCGTCAAACCGCCGAAAACCGCGAGGAGCGCCCATGCCCGCAGATGACCGCCTGATCGTCGCCCTCGACGTGCCGAACCTGCTGGACGGGCTGGCTCTGGTCGACCGTCTGGGCGATGCGGTCTCGTTCTACAAGATCGGTCTTGGCATGCTGACGGGCGGCGGACTTGCGCTGGCGAACGAGCTGAAATCCGAGCGCGGCAAGCGCGTGTTTCTGGACATGAAGCTTTTCGACATCGGCGCCACGGTCGAGGCGGCGGTTCGCGGGCTGGCGCAGTATGACCTTGATTTCCTGACCGTGCATGGCGATCCGCAAGTGGTGCGCGCCGCCAAGGCGGGGGCCGCCGGCAGCGCGACACGCATTCTGGCGGTGACGATCCTGACCTCGCTCGACCGGGCCGATCTGGACGCGAACCTGATCCGCCCCGGCGACATTCACGAAATCACGCTGGAACGCGCCGCGCGCGCATTCGAGGCGGGGGCGGATGGTGTCATCGCCTCGCCGCAAGAGGCCGCGATGATCCGCGCCCTGCCGCAGGCGGCCGGCCGGCTGATCGTGACCCCGGGAATCCGGCCCGCCGGCGCGGCGACGGGCGATCAAAAACGCGTCGCGACCCCGGCGCAGGCCATCGCCGACGGGGCGGATCACATCGTGGTGGGCCGCCCGATCTGGCAGGCCCCCGACCCGGCGCGCGCCGCGCGCGCCATCGCGGCCGAACTGGCCGGCGCCTGAACCGCACATGAGCGTGAATCGCGCGTGAACGCGGCGCGCGGCGCTTTTGCGGTTTCCGCGCCGCTGGCATGATACCGGGAACGCCCCTTTGCCGCAGAGGTCCGCCATGTCCGACGACGCCAAGACCATGAACCGGCTGGTCATCTCCTACCGCCTGCTCCAGCGCCTGCTGGGTCTTCTGGGGCTGGCGCTGCCGCTTGCGCTCATGGCCTTTTCGCTCTGGACGCGCCGGCCGCCGGAGCCGTCGATCTCGCATTTCTACTACACGCAGATGGGCGGGTTTCTGGTCGGCACGCTCAGCGCGGTCGGGGTGTTCCTGCTCTGCTACAACGGCTATCCGGACGAGCGGGTGAACCCCGGCCCGCTGCGGCGTCTCTGGGCCGACCGCACCATTTCGCTGCTGGCCGGAATCGGCGCGATCGGGGTGGCGATGTTTCCGGTCAAGACCCCGAACCTCAGCCCGCCGATGGTGATCTTGGATCCGGCGAGCCGGCAGACGACCCCGGTTTATTTTGGCTTCATGAATGCCGGCGAAAATCTGCACTACCTTTCGGCGGTCCTTTTCTTTGTCTGCATCACGATCCTGGTGCTGTTCTTCTTTCCGCGCGGCGAGCAGCGCCTCACCTGGCGCAAGATCACCTACTACCTGTGCGGCGTCACCATGCTTGGCACGCTGGCCGTGATGTTCGTCACGCTGCGGCTGGCCGGCGACGAGGCCGACCGGGGAAGCCTGCTGTTCGTCTACGAATCCATTGCCATACTGGCCTTTGCCCTGGCTTGGCTCGCAAAGGGCAAGACGGATGTGGGGATCGGCGCCGGGCTGGCAAAGATGAAGGAACGCGCCCTGCGGAAATGATCCGCGCCGCCTGCGCCCTCAGGCCGCCAGACAGGCCAGGGTCCGCGCGCGCATGGCCGGAATCACCCGCTCGTGGTGCAGGAACTCTGCCAGCGGCATCATGCGCCAGCCCTGCCCCTCGGCGCCCAGACGGATCGCGGCCACCTCGGCGGGGTCCAGCGCCCCGCCAAAGAACCAGGCGGTCCGGCGGTGGTCGATCATGCTGGGAAAGGCCCGGGCCCAGGTCAGCCGTTCGGGGGCAAGGCGCAGGCCGAACTCTTCATCCAACTCGCGCAAGAGGCAGTCATGCGGGCTCTCGTCCCCCTCGCGCCCACCGCCGGGAAGGTCCCACCAGGCCGGATAGCGCAGGCCGGGTCGGTCGTCGCGCAGGTGGCACAGGATCGCGCCCGCGCAGATCAGGGCCGCCTTGGCACCGACAAAATCCATCACCACCACCCCCCGGCCACCAGGCCCGCAGCGGGGCTGGACACCCCGCCGCCTTGGCCTACACTTCGCCCCGATCCCGAGCCAGAGGCAAGACCGGTGAGCCAGACCTTCAGCACAGCCCTTCTGGCCTGGTACGATGCCCATGCCCGCGTCCTGCCCTGGCGGCGCCCGCCGGGGTCGCGCCTGCCGGTCGACCCCTACCGGGTCTGGCTGTCCGAGGTGATGCTGCAACAGACCACCGTGGCGGCGGTGCAGCCCTATTTTCACCGCTTCACCACGCTCTGGCCCAGTGTCGACGCGCTCGCCGCCGCGCCGGATGCGGCGGTGATGGCCGAATGGGCCGGGCTTGGCTACTACGCCCGCGCGCGCAACCTGTTGAAATGCGCGCGGCAGGTCGCGGCCCTGGGCGGCTTTCCGCGAACCGAGGCGGGCCTGCGCGCCCTGCCCGGGATCGGGCCCTACACCGCCGCCGCGATCGCCGCCATCGCCTATGACCATCCCGCCACCGTGGTCGATGGCAATGTGGAGCGGGTGATGGCCCGCCTGCACGACATCGCCGCCCCGCTGCCCGGCGCCAAGGCGGACCTGACGGCGCTTGCCGCGCGCCACACGCCGCTAGCGCGGGCGGGGGACCATGCTCAGGCGGTGATGGACCTGGGCGCGACCATCTGCACCCCCCGCGCGCCGGACTGCACCCGCTGCCCGGTGTCCGACTTTTGTCTGGCCCATGCCGCCGGGACTGCCGCCGACCGTCCGGCCAAGACGCCCAAGGCGGAAAAGCCGACCCGCCGGGGGCGGCTGTGGCTGGCGCATCGGGGCGGTGCGTGGCTGCTTGAGCGGCGCCCGGACAAGGGCCTGCTGGGCGGCATGCTCGGCTTTCCCGGCGACGGCTGGGACCGCCGGCCCGGCGCGATCCCCGCCCCGCCGCTTGACCTGAACTGGCGGGCGCTGCCGGACCTGCGCCACACCTTTACCCATTTCCACCTGGTCCTGACCCCCCTCTTGGCCGAGGCACCACCCGGCGCCAACCCCTCGCGCGGCGAGTTCCTGCCGCAGGACCACTTTGGCGCCACGGACCTGCCGACGGTGATGCGCAAGGCCCACGCCCTGGCCACAGCGGCGCTTTGCGCGCGTTGACCCGGCGGGGCAATGCCCTAGACTGACACTCCGAACCCCGGCCAAGGCCCACAATGACCCCGCCTTCCACCAGACCCTATTCGCCGCTCGGCAGCGCGCTGCCCTTCTGGCTGCCCTTGGGGCTGGTGCCGCTCGCGGTCATCGGCATGACCTGGGGCGGCTGGACCACCTTGCTGCTGCCGCTGGGGGCCTGGGGGCTATTCTCTCTGCTTGACGCGATCACCGGGCTGAACCTGGACAACGCCGACCCCCAGACCGGCGAGGGCGCGCTGACCCTGCACAAGCTGGTCACGCTGATCTGGCCCCCGATCCAGTTTGGCATGCTTTGCGCCATGCTGATCCATGTGCCGCGCGCCGATCATCTGGGCACGGCCGAGGCGCTGGCGCTGTTTTTCGGCATGGGCGTGATGTCGGGCACCATCGGGATCAACTTCAGCCACGAGCTGATGCACCAGAGCCCGGCGCATGAGCGTTGGCTGGCCGACCTCTTGCTGGCATCGGTCCTGTACAGCCATTTCCGGTCCGAACACCTGCGGGTGCATCACCTTTACGTCGGCACCCCGCGCGATCCGGTCACCGCGCGTTACAACGAGGGCTTTCACCGCTTCTTTCCCCGCGTGTTGCGGCAATGCCCCCGCTCTGCCTGGGCGGCCGAGGTGGCGATGCTGGCCCGCCGGTCGCTGCCCTGGCACCATGGGTCCAACCCCTTCTGGCGCTATCTGGCCTTGCAGTCCGCGTTCCTGGGCCTGGCGCTGGCGCTTGGCGGCTGGGCGGGCCTGGGGCTGTTCGTGGTTCAGGCCCTGGTCGCCATCTGGCAGCTTGAGCTGGTGAACTATGTCGAGCATTACGGCCTGACCCGCCGGCACCTGGGCGGCGGCAAGTACGAGCATGTCCTGCCGCGCCATTCCTGGAACGCGGCGCACAAGGCGTCGAACTGGCTGCTGATCAACCTGCAACGCCATTCGGACCACCATTTCAAGCCCGACCGCCGCTATCCGCTCTTGCAGACCTACCCCGAAGACCAGGCGCCGCAACTGCCCCTTGGCTATCCGGTGATGACCCTGGCCGCCATGGTGCCCCCCCTGTGGAAGCGGATCATGAATCCGCGCGTCAAGGCCTGGCGGGCCCGATATTATCCCGACATCACCGACTGGCGCCCCTACAACAAGGCGCTGAACCCCGTATCATGAGGCCTATTGCACAATGACCGCTGCGCTATTCTCGCCCATCACCTTTCGCGCCCTGACGCTCAAGAATCGTCTGACCGTCTCGCCCATGTGCCAGTATTCGGCCCGCCACGGCGTGGCGAACGACTGGCATTTCGCGCATCTTGCCCGGTTTGGACTGGGCGGCTTCGGCACCGTCATGGTCGAGGCGACCGGCGTTCTGCCCGAGGGGCGCATCAGCTACGGCTGCACCGGCCTGTGGGAGGACGGGCAGATCGCGCCGCTGGCCCGGATCGTGGAATTCCTGCATTCCCAGGGCGCGGCGGCCGCGATCCAGCTTGGCCACGCCGGGCGCAAGGCCTCGACCCCGGTGCCCTGGCGCGGCGCCGCCCCCATGACCGAGGATGAACGGCGCGCGGTTGGCCATGAGCATTGGCAGCCCATCGCGCCCTCGGCCCTGGCCCATTCCGCCGACCCTGCCTTTCAGACCCCCCGCGCGATCGAAACGGGCGAGCTGCCGGCGCTGGTGCTTGCTTTTGCCGATGCCGCCCGCCGCGCCGACCGGGCCGGTTTCGACATCGTCGAGATTCACGGCGCGCATGGCTATCTGATCAACCAGTTCCTCTCGCCGCTGGCCAACCGGCGGACGGACGCCTACGGCGGATCGTTTGACAACCGCACCCGCCTGCCGCTTGAGATCGTACAGGCGATGCGCGCGGCCTGGCCCTCCGGCAAGCCGCTCTTCATGCGCATGTCGGTGTCCGATCAGGTGCCGGGCGGCTGGACGGTGGACGATTCCATGGCCTTCGCGGCCATCGTCCGGCAGATGGGGGTGGATCTGATCGACTGCTCCTCGGGCGGCTTCGACGGCGCCCGGATCGCGGCGCGGCCCTGTTATCAGGCCCCCCTTGCCCGCGCGCTGCGCCAATCGGGCATGCCGACCATGGCCGTCGGCCTGATCACCACCCCCGCCGAGGCCGAGGAGCTGATCGCAGACGGCTCGGCCGACCTGATCGCGCTGGGCCGGGCGGCGCTGGACGATCCCAACTGGCCCCACCACGCCCGCGCGGCGCTGGAGGGCGGCGACAGCTTTGGCCACTGGCCGAAACAGGCCGGCGGCGCGGTCCGCAACAAGGAGCGGGCATTGGGGCGGTTCAAGGGCTGAAGCCGCAACGAAAAAACCCCGCCATGCGGACATGGCGGGGCAGTGGTGCCGCAGGCGAAACGGCACGGCAAAACCATGGATGGGGGGCGTCAGTGCGGCTTGGCGCCGTCGGCTTCCAGCTCGGCCCGGATCTGTTGGCGCAGGATGTCGATGGGCACCATCTTGCCATCGCGGCGAAAGTGCCAATAGGTCCAGCCGTTGCACGAAGGCGCGCCTTCAAGCGCGGCACCGACCTGATGGATCGAGCCCTTGACGTCGTTGCCGATCAGCGTGCCATCGGCGCGGACCTTGACCTTGAACCGCCCGCCGACCGAAAACAGCTCTTCGCCCGGGCGCAGCATGCCGCGCTCCACCACCTGGCCAAAGGGCACGCGCGGCTCGCTGCGCTTGGACCCGGTCACCTCCAGCGCCGAGGCGTCAAAGCGGCGCACGCGGTCGATGCGCCGGGCAGCGGCGCGCCGGTACGCCTCTTCGCGCTCGATCCCGATGAAGTCGCGGCCCAGCATCTTGGCCACGGCCCCCGTGGTGCCGGTGCCAAAGAACGGGTCCAGAATCACATCGCCCGGATTGGTCGTGGCCATGATGATCCGGTGCAGCAGGCTTTCGGGCTTTTGCGTCGGATGGGCCTTGTCGCCGTTTTCATCCTTCAGCCGCTCGCCCCCGGTGCAGAGCGGCAGCACCCAGTCCGAGCGCATCTGCACCCCGTCGTTCAGCTCTTTCAGCGCCTCATAGTTAAATGTGTATTTCGCGTTCTCGTCCCGGCTGGCCCAGATCAGCGTCTCATGCGCATTGGTCAGCCGCTTGCCGCGAAAGTTCGGCATCGGGTTCGACTTGCGCCAGATCACGTCATTGAGCAGCCAATAACCCTGATCCTGCAATGCCGCGCCGACGCGAAAGATGTTGTGGTAGCTGCCGATCACCCAGATCGCGCCGTTCGGCTTCAATATGCGCTTGGCCGCCGCCAGCCAGTCGCGGGTGAACCGGTCATAGGCGGCAAAGCTGGCGAACTGGTCCCAATGGTCATCGACCGCATCGACCAGCGAATTGTCGGGCCGGTGCAGATCGCCCCTCAGTTGCAGGTTATAGGGCGGATCGGCAAAGATCAGATCGACCGAGCCGGCCGGCAAGGCGTTCATCGCCGCCACGCAGTCGCCCGCGATGATCTGGTTCAGCGGAAGCGACGCGGCCTCGGCCGGTTTGGTTCTGGTCGTCATGTTCTGCCTCGTCCTGCGGCATCTTGATGTGCCGCCTTTCGCCCGCAGGATGAGTCAAAGCTGATTCGCCGTCAAATTCTTTATTGAATCAACGACTTACAGATTTGTCTTGATACAAGATGTTGTGGACGGGCCGGAACGAACGCCTATGCGCAGCAGAAACACCCAAATCTAGCAGCGCCTTCAGATGCCCCGGAGTGGGGTAACCGGCGTTCTCCTCCCAGCCGTAGCCGGGGAATTGTTGCGCCAAATCCACCATGATGCGGTCGCGCGTGACCTTGGCGACGATCGAGGCGGCGGCGATCGACAGCGACCGCGCATCGCCCTTGACGATGGCCTCGGCCCGCCCCCTCAGCCCCGGCGGAAGGCGGTTTCCGTCCACCAGAACGTGGTCGGGCGGACGCGGCAGACCGGCCACGGCCCGCTCCATCGCCAGCAGGCTGGCATGCAGGATGTTGAGCCGGTCGATTTCGTCCAGATCGGCCTGTCCCACGGCGACATCGGCCGTGGACATGATCTGGTCAAAAAGCCGCTCGCGCCGGGCGGCCGAAAGGGTCTTTGAATCGGCAAGTCCCTGCGGCAGGCGGCTTGGGTCCAGAACCACGGCCGCCGCCACCACCGGACCAGCCAGCGGCCCGCGCCCCGCCTCGTCCACCCCGGCGACAAGACGGGCGCCGCGCAGACGGGCTGCGGATTCAAAGGCGAAATCGGCGCTGGGGCGGGGGGCTTTCATGGCAGGTGTTTTGCCCAAAGCGCGGGGCCGGCGCAATGGGTCTGGGGCAGGCCTGTCACGGCAGGGTCATGGCGCAGACCGGCCTCAGCCCCAGCGCCAGGGCGGCGCCGACGTTGCAGGGCTCGGCATCCAGGCTGTCGGCCTGACCGCCTACGCCGCCCGTCATCTCGGCCCAGACCGGGCCGGGAAAGACCAGCGCCCGGGCCGGCAGGACCGCGACCAGGCCGACCGCGACCAGGATCATCAGGGCGGCCAACCCGGAAAGCATGCCTGACCGGGGCGGCTGCGCCGCGCCCGTGGCAGGCTCAAGATCTTCAAGACAGAACGGCTGATGGTCCATCGGCGCCTCCGGCATGTCCACACCGCAACGGGCGGCGATGAGGATGCCCCCAGCCTGCGTGCCCCCGCCTTGGTCAAGCAATAACACCGGCCCGCCATGCCGGGGCGTCCCGGCCCCGCGCCAATGATATTGAATATCACCCGCAAG
Source organism: Paracoccaceae bacterium (assembly GCA_052387855.1). Classification (GTDB taxonomy): domain Bacteria; phylum Pseudomonadota; class Alphaproteobacteria; order Rhodobacterales; family Rhodobacteraceae; genus CAIYZT01. The sequence goes on along the minus strand of JBQTIT010000041.1, from coordinate 515 downwards.
GCTGCGCAAACTGGCGCCAGCGATTGGAGGCCCGCCATGGTGCGTCTGCTCATCTCTGCCGCCCTGCTGGCCGTCCTGGCCTTGCCTGCGCGGGCAGAGTGCTATCTTGATTACAAGGCCAAGCGGGACGACCCGCTGCGCCTGCATTACGGCGTCGCGCTGGTGCCGGACGATCTGTGCGGCGACTTCAAGGGCGCCCATGACTTGCTTGAGCAGCGCCTGGGCCAGGCGGGCTGGCGGCTGATCAAGATCCTGGGCTTTTTCGGGCCCGAAGGACTGAGCGAAAGGAAAGAAAGTGCCGGAGAGCATTTCCTCCGTTACTGAAAGCCTCAGGGCGGGAAACCGCGTTGTGAACTTCGGCATCGCCGCCATCGTCCTGATCCTCTTGGCGGCGGCGGTGTTCCTGTTCCTGAACCTGCCCGATGCCAACGCCTTCAACGCCCGGGTCGAGGCGATCTTTGCCGAAAACGACGACCTGACCCGCGCGGCCGAGATCAAGCTGCTGGAAATCCTCG
>JBQTIT010000040.1:0-8892 GCA_052387855.1 Paracoccaceae bacterium | reverse complement strand
GCGGGCGCTGGCCGAGGGCCGTTGGGGCCCTCGGCGGGGATGGGGCGGGCGGCATCGCATGACCTCGGCGATGGCCTCGGCCAGGCCCGGGCGGAAAAGGAAAACGCACTGCGTTTTCCCGCCCGTGTGGGAACGGCCAAGGTATACCGGTTCCGCCTTCACCACAAAGGCCGGCGCCCGCCTGGGGGCGGGGCGGGCGCTGGCCGAGGGCCTTGGGGGCCCTTGGCGGGGATGGGGCGGGCGGCATCGTATGACCTCGGCGATGGCCTCGGTCAGCCCCGGGCGAAAAGGAAAACGCACTGCGTTTTCCCGCCCGTGTGGGAACGGTGAAGGTAGACCGGTTCCGCATAGCTGACAGAGGACAGCGCCCGACCCGGAGGGCGTGGAGCGCCCTCCCTGGGGGGGTCGGGCGCTGGCGACGGGCCTTTTGGGCCCTCGGCGGATTGCGGCAACCGTCCCGCATGACCTCGGCGATGGCCTCGGTCAAGGCGGGCGAAAAGGAAAACGTACTGCGTTTTCCCGCCCGTGCGGGAACGTGTCCGGGTGACCGGTTTCAGTTGGACGTCTGAGGCCAGCGCCCGCCCTGGGGCCCTCGACCGGATTGCGGCAACCGCTCCGCATGACCTCGGCGATGGCCTCGGCCAATTCGGGCGGGAACCGGCGTGAGGCGACCAGCCGCGTCCCGGCCCCGGCCTATCCGCCCGTCAACTCTGGCGTGATGCGCACCGGCACGGTGCGGCCCTTGAGCCTGGCGCGGTAGATCACCACCCCCTCGACCACGCGCATCACATAGGTGCGGGTCTCGGCAAAGGGGATGCTTTCCACCCAGTCCACCGGGTCCGCCCCGGCGCGGATGTCGCCAAAGGCGGCCAGCCATTCGCGCGGCCGGCGCGGACCGGCGTTGTAGCCTGCGGCGATCAGCGGGATCGAGGGGCCGAATTCGTCCACCAGCTTGCGCAGGAACGCCGCGCCGAGCGTGACGTTGTAGCCCGGATCGGCGGTCAGCCGGTCCTCGCTGAAGGGCAGCCCCAGCACCCTGGCCGTCGCCTCGGCAGTGGCGGGCATCAGTTGCATCAGCCCCAGCGCCCCGGCGGACGAGCGGGCGCCGGTGTCAAACTCGGACTCGCGGCGCGAGATCGACAGCGCCAGCGCCCGGCTGATCGGCAACTCGGCAGGCACAAGGTCCGGCATCGGGAAATAGGGACGCGGCAGGATCACGCCGCGCTCGGCCGCCGCCTTGCCGATCAGGACCGCGATATGCGGCTCGTCCAGATCAAGGGCGGCCTCGGCCAAGAGCGCAAGCTGCCGGTCCTCCAGCGTCTCGCCCAGGTGCAGAAAGAACCGCTTGGCCAGCGCGCGATCGCCGGCCGCCAGCACCTGCCGCGCCGCCGCCAGCACCGAGGAGCCGGCCCAGGGCGCGGACTGCCAGTCGCCGTCGGGCGGGCTGTCGGTCAGCAGCGCGGGGTCGATCTCCATCCCCAGCCTTTCGGCCGCCAAGAGCCCGTAATAGGCCGTCTGGTGCCGCGCCGCCGCGCCATAGGCCGCCCGCGCCGCCGCGCCGTCGCCCAGCGCCTCTTGCGCGCGGCCGGTCCAGTAGTCCGCGCGCGAAAGGCTGATCGGGGTGGAGACGGCCGCCTTCAGCCGCTCGAAATGCCCCAGCGCCCGGCCCGGGTCGCCCAGCTTGCGCAGGGCGATATAGCCGGCCAGAAACTCCAGATCGTTGCTGTCCCCCGCGCCGGTCAGCCAATGGACCGAGGCGACGCGATAGGCCGTCTCGGCCTTGCCCTCGCGCATCAGCCAGCGGGTCAGGGTGACCCGCCGCTCGGCCCAGGCGCCGGGGTCGCCAAGGCTGGCGGCGCTGGCCGACCGTTCCAGGATCAGCTCTGCCGCCGCCGGATAGTCCTCGGCCCGCATGCGGTAGAGGAACCGCTCATGGGCCAGACCGGCATCGTCCTTCAGCCCCGCCGGCACCGCCGCGATCAGGGCCATCACCCCGTCCCGATCGGCGCGCAGCGCCATCCGCGCCGCCGCCAGCGCCTGCCAGCCGGCCGAGACGCGGGGCAGCATCCGCTCGGCCTCGGCCCTTCGCCCGCCGTCCCAGAGCAGCCGGTCAAGGCGCAATTCGTGCACCACCTCCAGCGCCGGGCCGTACAGCGCCAGCAGCCCGTCCTCGTCCCCGGCGGTGAATTCCAGCTCCGACCAGGCGCGCAGGGCCTCGTCCTCGGCCTCGGCGGCGCGGCCGGTTTCGCGCAGGGCCCGCACCAGCGCCAGCGCGCCGGCGCCGGTGCGTGGCTTGTCCGGCCCGAAGTACGCGATGACGCGCGCGGCATCGGTCGAGCGTGCCACCGCGACCTCGCCTTTTTCCTTCAAGAGCGGCAGGCCCGGCCAGTCGGGCCGGCGCGCCAGAAAGGATTCGTAGTCGCCCAAGCGGCCCTCGGCCTCGCGCAGCCATTGCCACAGGATCACGTCCGCCCCCTCGGGCGCCGCGTCCCGGGCGGCCGCCAGCGCCGCCGGCCAGTCGCCCCGCCCCGAGGCCTCCAACGCCATGCGCAGGGCCTGGGTCTGGTCCGCAAGCGAAGGCATGGGCGAGAAGGCCAGCCCAAGGGTTAGCCCAAGGGCTTTCAGAGAGGGGATGTTCATGAAGCTGCTCATGCCTTTTTGTGCAAAGGATAGCAGTCAGGGCTCAACTCACAAGGGCGTGGCGTGGCGCACTTCGGCAAAATGTCGCGCAGACTTGGCAAAGTGCCGAACTGCCGCTAATCAGGCCGCAGTCAACCCGGCCCCGCGCTGTCGGCGGCCCATCATGGGAGCGTGTCATGTTCAAGGGGTCCTATCCTGCCCTGATCACGCCGTTCAAGAACGGCGCCGTGGACTTTGACGCGCTGAAACGGCTGGTCGACTGGCATATCGAGATGGGCAGCCATGGCCTGGTTCCGGTGGGCACCACGGGCGAAAGCCCGACGCTCAGCCATGACGAGCACGGCCAGGTGATCGAGGCCGTGGTCAAGGCGGCCGCCGGCCGGGTCAAGGTGATCGCCGGGGCCGGGTCGAACAACACGGTCGAGGGCATCGCGCTGATCCGCCACGCCGAATCGGTCGGCGCCGATGCCGCGCTGGTGGTCACGCCCTATTACAACAAGCCGACGCAGGCCGGCCTGATCGCGCATTTCACCGCGCTTCACGACTGCTGCACCCTGCCGATCATCATCTACAACATTCCCGGCCGGTCCGTCGTCGACATGACGCCCGAGACGATGGGGCAGCTCGCGCGGCTGCCCCGGATCGTCGGCGTCAAGGACGCCACCGGCAAGATCGAGCGCGTCTCGATGCAGCGCGCCACCTGCGGGGCGGATTTCATCCAGCTTTCGGGCGAGGATGCCACGGCGCTCGGCTTCAACGCCCACGGCGGGGTGGGTTGCATCTCGGTCACCGCCAACGTCGCGCCGCGCCTGTGTGCCGAGTTTCAGGAGGCGACGCTGCGCGGCGACTATGCCACGGCGCTGGACTATCAGGACCGCCTGATGCCGCTGCACGAGGCGATCTTCATCGAGCCGGGGCTGGCGGGCGCCAAATACGGCCTGTCCCTGCTGGGCCGGTGCAGCGAAGAGGTGCGCCTGCCGCTGGTCGGCCTGACCGATGGCACCAAGGCGCGCATCCGCGCCGCCATGCAGCACGCCGGCCTGATCTGACCCATGCGGCGGGACGCCGGCCACAATCTGGCGGGCGCGCTGTGGATGACCGGCTCGATGGCGGGTTTCGCGGTCGAGGATGCTTTTCTGAAGGCGGCGGCGGTCCAGATGCCGCTGGGGCAGATCATGGCGATGATGGGCCTTGGCGGCGCGCTGGTCTTTGCCGCCCTCGCGCGGGCGCAGGGCACGCCGGCGCTGCCGCGCGCCCTGTTCCGGCGCACCATGCTGGTCCGCAGCGCCTTTGAGCTGGTGGGCCGGCTCTTTTACGGCCTGGCGGTGGCGCTGACGCCGATCTCCACCGCCTCGGCGATCCTGCAGGCGACGCCGCTGGTGGTGGTGCTGGGCGCGGCCTGGCTGTTTGGCGAGCGCGTTGGCGCCCGGCGCTGGGCGCTGATCGGCCTTGGCCTGGCGGGCGTGCTGATCATCATCCGCCCGGGGCTTGACGGGTTCGACGCGCTGTCCTGGCTCGCGGTCATCGGGCTTTTGGGCTTTGCCGGGCGCGATCTGGCCACCAGGGCGGCGGCGCCCTCGCTGACGATGGCGCAGCTTGGGCTGGCGGGGTTTGCGGTGCTGGCGCTGGCCGGCGCGCTGCTGCTGGCCCGTTCGGGCGGCGCGCTCTGGCCCGCGCCCGGCCAGTGGGCGATGGTTGCCGGGGCCACGGGGTTCGGCATTCTGGGCTATGGCGCGCTCACGCAAGCCATGCGCACGGGTCAGGTCGCTGCCGTCACCCCGCTGCGCTATTCGCGGCTGCTCTTTGCGCTGGTGCTTGGGGGTCTGGTCTTTGGCGAGCGGCCTGACGCCATGACGCTGCTGGGCGCGGCGATGATCGTGGTCTGCGGCGTGGCGCTGATGGCCGGGGGGCGAACGGCGGGGCGGGGCTGAGCCGGCTCAGCCGCTGCCGCGTTTGCCCCGCTTCACCTCGACCTGGCCAAGGCGCACCGTGCGCAGCGCCTCGATCAGAAGCGCCGTCAGCAGGCCAAAGTTGAGAAACCCGTTGGCCGCCTCCATCCCGGCCAGCAGGCGCCATTCCCTGGGCAGCAGCACATCGCCAAGGCCCAGCGTGGTGTAGATCACGGACGAGAAATAGAGCGCCTCTTCCATCGTCGGATGCGCGCCGATCAGGTAATAGGCCAGCGCCCAGACCCAGAGCCCGACCGAGATCACGCCCAGGATGCACAGCGACACCCCCGCGATCACCAGCGCCAGCTTGGGCCGGTGCGGCTCTTGCAGCAGCCAGCGGTGGCCGCGCAGAAAGGCAACCTCCAGCGCCATGGCGCTGAAGGCGGCGATGCCGATGTTCACCAGCAGAAGAAAGGTGCCAAGGGCGATCTGCATTGCCATCTCGTGACCTCCGTCCGGGTTGATCTGGACTTGCGCGCGCCCGTCGCCTATCTCGGGCGGATCATGGTGGCCAAGTCCGATCCAAATTCGAAACTCATCGCGGAAAACCGGCGCGCGCGGTTCGACTATGCCATCGAATCCGACCTTGAGGCCGGGATCATGCTTTTGGGCTCCGAGGTCAAGAGCCTGCGCAAGGGCGGCTCGAATCTGGGCGAAAGCTATGCCTCGGTCGAGGGGGGCGAGCTGTGGCTGATCAACGGCTACATCGCGCCCTACAACGAGGCCAAGATCTGGGGCCATGAGGAACGCCGCCGGCGCAAGCTCTTGGTGTCGAAGAAAGAGCTCTCGCGCCTCTGGAACGCCACCGCGCGCGAGGGCATGACGCTGGTGCCGCTGAAGATGTATTTCAACGAGCGCGGCATCGTGAAGGTCAGGATCGGCGTGGCCAAGGGCAAGAAACTGGCCGACAAGCGCGAAACCAGCGCCAAGCGCGACTGGGACCGCCAGAAAGCGCGGCTCTTGAAGCAGGGCCATCAGGGCTGATCGGCTGCCCCTTGATTGCGCCTCGGCGGGGCGCTAGTGCGGGGGGACCATCAGGGAGCCGTGCGAGCCCATGCAGACGCCATTTCAGGATGACCCCCGAACGCTGGTCTCGACCGACTGGCTGGCCGCGCATCTGAAGGACCCCGACCTCAGGGTTCTGGATGCAAGCTGGTACATGCCGGCCCACAATCGCGATGGCCGCGCCGAATATGCCGCAGGCCATATTCCCGGTGCGCGGTTCTTTGACATCGACGAGATTTCGGACCAGCGATCGACCCTGCCGCACATGGCGCCGCCGCCGGAAAAGTTCATCAGCCGGATGCGCGCGATGGGGGTGGGCGACGGGCATCAGGTGGTGGTCTATGACGGGGCGGGCCTTTATTCGGCGGCGCGGGTCTGGTGGACGTTCCGGCTGATGGGCAAGCTGGATGTCGCTGTGCTTGACGGCGGTTTGCCCAAATGGCGCGCCGAGGGCCGCGAGATCGAGGACATGCCCCCCATCGCCCGCGACCGGCACATGACCGTCAGCCGGCAGAACCACCTGGTCAAGGATGTGACGCAAGTCGCCCATGCCGCCAAGCTGGGCGAGGCAGAGATCGTCGATGCCCGCCCCGCCGCGCGCTTTCGCGGCGAGGCGCCCGAGCCCCGGCCGGGCCTGCGGTCCGGCCGCATCCCGGGCTCGCGCAATGTCCCCTTCGCCACGCTTCTGAACGGCGACGGCACCATGAAGACCCTGGCCGAAATCCGCGCCGTGTTCGAGACCGCCGGCGTCGATCTGTCCAGGCCGGTGATCACCTCCTGCGGCTCGGGCGTGACCTCGGCCATCCTGTCGCTGGCGCTGGAGCGCATCGGCCACCGTAACCACGCGCTTTATGACGGCTCCTGGGCCGAATGGGGCATGTACGATGACCTTGAGGTCGAGAAAGGCTGACACCCCGATGCTGGAAACCCTGAACCCGCAGCCGCAGGACAAGATCCTGGCGCTGATCGCGATGTTCCGCGACGATCCGCGCGCGGACAAGATCGACCTGGGCGTCGGCGTCTACAAGGACGCCACCGGCCTGACCCCGGTGATGCGCGCCGTCAAGGCGGCCGAGCGGCGGCTGTGGGAGGTCGAGACGACCAAGACCTACACCGGCCTTGCGGGTGAGCCGGCGTTCAACGCCGCGATGGTGGCGATGATCCTGGGCGGGGCGCATGGGGCCCGCGCGGCATCCGTCGCCACACCCGGCGGCACCGGCGCGATCCGGCAGGCGCTGGAGCTGATCCGCATGTCCGCGCCCAGGGCCACGGTCTGGCTGTCGAACCCGACCTGGCCGAACCATCCCTCGATCATCCGGTACCTGGGCATGCAGATGGCCGAGTACCGCTATTTCGACCCCGCCACGCGCGGCGTCGATTTTGACGGGCTGATGGCGGACCTTGCCGGCGTCCGGGCCGGGGACGCGGTGCTGCTGCACGGCTGCTGCCACAATCCGACCGGGGCCAACCTGTCGCTGGACCAATGGGGCCAGGTGGTCGACCTTTTGGCGGCCCGGGGGGCGGTGCCCTTTGTCGATCTGGCCTATCAGGGCTTTGGCGACGGGCTGGAAGAGGACGCCGCCGCCACAAGGCTGGTCGCGGACCGCTTCCCCGAGGTGCTGATCGCCGCCTCCTGCTCCAAGAACTTTGGCATCTACCGCGAACGGACCGGCATCCTGATCGCCCTGACCGGCCCCGAGCGGCGCGATGTGGTGCAGGGCAACCTGAATTTCCTGAACCGGCAGAACTTCAGCTTTCCGCCCGACCACGGCGCGCGGCTGGTGACGATGATCCTTGAGGATGACGCCCTGCGCGCCGACTGGAAGGCGGAGCTGGAAGAGGTCCGGCTCAACATGCTGACCCTGCGCCGGTCCCTGGCAGATGCGCTGCGGCAGGCCACAAACTCGGACCGCTTTGACTTTGTGGCCAGCCATCGCGGCATGTTCAGCCGCCTGGGCCTGACCGAGGCGCAGGTGAACACCCTGCGCGAGCGGCATGGCATCTACATGGTCGGCGACAGCCGCATCAACATCGCCGGGCTGAACGCCCGCACCGTGCCGGTCCTTGCGCGGGCGATTGCCGGGGTGATCTGAGGTGCTGGCCGTCGTCCTGTCGCTGGCGGCGGCCTTTACCTTTTCGCTCGGCTCCATGATGGTCAGCGCGCTGTCCGGCCGCGTGGGGGTCTTTCAGCTTGGCCGCTGGCAGATGGCGATGGCCTTTGCGATGTCGGCCAGCGTCTCGGTAGCGCTGGGCGGCTGGGCGCGGGTCGAGCCGTGGCAGTTCGGCCTGCTGGCCGCCTCTTCGGCCACCGGAATCATGATCGCCTCGGCCAGCTATTTCGCCACGATCTATGTCGCCGGCCCGCGCCTTTCGGCGCTGCTGTTCTCGCTCGCCGCCCCCTTTGCGGCGCTGGAGGGTTATCTGTTTCTGGGCGAGGTGCTGGGCCCGGGGCAGGTGGCGGGCATTGCCCTGATCCTGTCGGGCATTGCGCTGGCGGTGCTTTGGGGGGCCGGATCGCACCCCGATGACGCCCCGCGCCATCCGCTCTGGCAGGGGCTGGCGCTGGGCGCGCTCACCGCCGCCGGGCAGGCCACCGGAACCCTGCTGGCCCGCCCCGCGATGGAGGCGGGGGTGGAGCCCTTTACCGCCATGGCCATCCGGTCCGGGCTGGGCGGGGTGTTCTTTGTGCTGCTGATGGTCTTTCCCTTTGCCCGCGCCGCGCGGCGCCCCGGCTGGGCCGAGCTGCGGATCATCTCCGGCTCGGCCTTTGTGGGGATGTTCCTGGGCATGACCCTGATGATGGCCGCCCTGGCCAGCGGCGAGGTCGGGATCGTCTCGACCCTGACCTCGACCACGCCGATCCTGATCCTGCCGATGATCTGGCTGACCAGCGGCACCGCGCCAAGGCCGGCGGCCTGGGCCGGTGCGGCCCTGGCGGTTCTGGGCACCGCGCTGATCAGCCTTGCCGCCTGAGGGAGGGGGAGGGCGAGCGCGGCATGGCGCCGGCCGAAGCCGGGCGGAGAAGGAAAGGCATGACCTCGGCTAGCGCCTCGGCCAGAGCGGGCGAAAAGGAAAACGCACTGCGTTTTTCCGCCCGTGTGGGAACGGTGAGGGTAGACCGGTTCCGCATAGTCCACAGAGGCCAGCGCCCGACCCGGCGGGTGCGGAGCGCCCGCCGGGGGGCGGGTCGGGCGCTGGGCGCGGGGCGGTGGGGGCCCCGGCCCGGGGTTTTGTAGGGGCGTCGCCATGCCACCGCAGGGTGCGCCGCCCCGGCGGGCGGGGGAAGAAAGCCACCCCC
>JBQTIT010000039.1:0-17373 GCA_052387855.1 Paracoccaceae bacterium | reverse complement strand
GCGAAAAGGAAAACGCACTGCGTTTTCCCGCCCGTGTGGGAACATGTCCGGTAAACCCGTTCCGCATCAGTGACAGAGGCCAGCGCCCGACCCGGCGGGTGCGGAGCGCCCGCCTGGGGGCGGGGCGGGCGCTGGCCGAGGGCCTTTGGGGCCCTCGGCCGGATTGCGGCAACCGTCCGGCATGGCCTCGGCGATGGCCTCGGCCAATTCGGGCGGGCTTTTCATTCTGGGCCCCGCCCGATACATCCTGCCCGGACGCATCCAAACCAGGCCTCGATGTCACGCAAGCACGCCACCGCCATCGGCGCCACCGCGATCCTGATGTGGTCGCTCCTGGCGCTGTTCACCATCGGCTCGGCCCCTGTGCCGCCCTTTCTGCTCAACGCGCTCTGCTTTGCCATCGGCGGCGCCATTGGCCTCGTGTGGACGGCGCGGCGCGGGCTGTCGGTGCTGCGCGCGGTGCCGCTGCCGGTCTATGCCTTTGGCACACTTGGTCTTTTTGGCTATCATGCGCTGTACTTTTCCGCCTTTCGCCTGGGCCCCAGCGCCCAGACGGGGCTGATCGCCTATCTCTGGCCGCTGATGATCGTGCTCTTGTCCGGCCTTTTGCCGAACGAGCGGCTGCGGGTGCGCCACGTCCTGGGCGCGCTGGTCGCCCTGGGCGGCGCGGCGCTGATCGTCCTTGGCGCCGGGGGCGGCACGGGCGCCGCGCCCCCCGCCGCGCTGGGGCTGGCGTTTCTGGCGGCGCTGACCTGGGCGGGCTATTCGGTCCTGTCCCGCCGGCTGAGCGCGGTGCCGACCGAGGCGGTCACCGTCTTTTGCCTTGCAACCGCCGGCCTGTCGGCGCTGTGCCATATGGCCTTTGAACAGACGGCCTGGCCCACCGGCCCCGGCGGCTGGCTTTCGGTGCTGGCGCTGGGGATGTTTCCGGTCGGGGCGGCCTTTTTCACCTGGGACATCGGGATGAAGAAAGGCGACATCCAGCTTTTGGGTGTCGCCTCTTATGCCGCGCCGCTCTTGTCCACGCTGGCGCTGGTGGCGGCGGGTCTGACACCCGCCGAACCTGCTCTCGGCCTTGCCGCGCTCTTGATCACCTCAGGCGCGGCACTGGCGGCCGGTCTGCCGAAATGGCGCCCTCAGGCGTGAGAGAGCCGCTCGATCTCTTCCTTGATCCTGAGCTTCTGCTTCTTCATCTCCGCGATGTGCAAATCATCCGATCCGGGCGCGCGCTGCGCCTGAAGGACCATGTCCGAAAGCTGCTCGTGCTTTTTCTTCAGTTCGGCAATGTGGGAAGTGACGCTCATTCAAAGTCTCCCTTGGTTGATCCGCCCCCCGATTGCAGCACAGAAGTCGGGCTCTGTCATCAAATCTTCACATCAAATGCCCGCGTTAACGCCACGTCAGCAAAATTCCGCGTCCAGCGCCGCGCCACCGCGCAAAATGGCCTCGGCGCGGGGTGTATAATCCTCGCGGTCGCCCTCGTGCGCCGGGCCCCGGTGCAGGATCAGCGGCGAAAGCAGGCGAAACGGCGCGCGGCCGCCCTTGCGCGCGCGCAGGATCACCCGAAGCGCGGGGCGCCCCTCGCGCGCGGCCAGCGGCAGAACGGCGGCCGAGCCGAGTTTCGGCGCCAGCGCGCCCAGCACCTCGGGCAGCCCGTCCGCGCCCAGGATCATCGTCAGCCAGCCACCGGGGACAAGCCGACGGGCGGCGGCCTTGACCCATTCGGCCAGCGGCGTGCCGATCAACAGCGCCGTGGCCTTGCCGGCATCGGGGGGGCGCGTGCCGCCGCCCGGGTAATAGGGCGGGTTGGCGATGACATGGTCGAAATCGCGGCGCAGCGCGGGCGGCAGATGCAGCAGGTCCGCGCATTCGACGGTCAAATCCGCGCCGTTCTCGGCGCCGTTGCGGCGGGCGAGTTCGGCGTAGTCGGGCTGCAATTCGACCCCGGTCAGACGCAGCCCCGGCACCCTGGCCCCCAGGCACAGCGCCGCCGCCCCGGCGCCGCAGCCCAGGTCCAGCACCGACTGGCCTGCGATGGCCGGGCAGGCGGCGGCCAGAAGCACCGGATCGGTCGCGGCCCGGTAGCCGTTTCGCGGCTGCCACAGGTGCAGCCTGCCGCACAAAAAGGCGTCATGGGTCAGTTCCAGGCTCACTCCAGCAGCCCCAGATCGCGCAGAACAAGCAAAGCGCGCCCGTGGACCGCCTCGGCAACCATCAGGCGGCGCGGCAATATGCCCAGACCCCCCTCCAGGACACTTGTGTGGACGTCCAGCTCGAAGGCGGTTATACCCTCGCCCTGAAGCATCGCCTTGGCAAAGGCCATATGCGACGGATCATTGGTCTGGAAAAGCAGCTTCATGGCATGATTTACGCGCCACGACGCGCCCCTGTCGAGGGGGAAGGTGCCGCGAGGGGAGACGGGAAAAGGTTGGACGCCTTGACGCCAAAGCCTCAGGATCGCTTGGCTGGCCTTCTGGCCGCCGAGATGGAGGCGGTCAATCTGCTGATCCGTGCGCGCATGGCCTCGCGCCATGCCCCCCGCATCCCCGAGGTCACCGCCCATCTGGTCGAGGCGGGCGGCAAGCGCCTGCGCCCGATGCTGACGCTGGCGGCGGCCCGGATCTGCGGCTACGAGGGGCAGCATCACATCTCGCTTGCCGCGACGGTCGAGTTTATCCACACCGCGACGCTGCTGCATGACGATGTGGTCGACGAAAGCGCCCGGCGGCGCGGGCGGCCGACGGCCAACCTCTTGTGGGACAACAAGTCTTCGGTGCTGGTGGGCGACTATCTCTTTGCCCGCAGCTTTCAGCTCATGGTCGAGACCGGCAGCCTGCGCGTGCTGGACATCCTGGCCAATGCCGCCGCCACCATCGCCGAGGGCGAGGTGCTGCAATTGACGGCGGCGCAGGATCTGAACACCGACGAGTCGATTTATCTGCAAGTCGTGCGCGGCAAGACGGCGGCACTGTTCGCGGCGGCGGCCGAGGCGGGGGCGGTGATCGCCGGCGCGCCCGAGGCGCAGGTGCGCGCGCTCAATGTCTACGGCGACGCGCTGGGCATTGCCTTTCAGATCGCCGACGACCTTCTGGATTATCAGGGCAGCGCCAAGACGATCGGCAAGAACACCGGCGATGATTTCCGCGAGCGCAAGATGACCCTGCCGGTGATCAAGGCGGTGGCGCGGGCCGACGCCGAAGAGCGCGAATTCTGGGCCCGGGTGATCGGGCGCGGCCAGCAGCAGGACGGCGATCTGGCCCATGCCGTGGCCCTGATGACGCGCCATGGCGCACTGGCGCGCGCGCGGGCCGATGCGCAGGCACATGCCGCGCGCGCGCGGGGGGCGCTGGCGATCCTGCCGGCCAGCCCGCTGCGCGACTGCCTGTCCGACCTGGCCGATTACGTCGTGGCGCGACTCAGCTGACCATTTCCGGCGCGGCGCGGCTCTGGCCGTCAAGGACGGCGCTTTTCACCCACCATGCCGGAGTGTCCCGCGCGATCCGCCGCGCCGCCTGATCGGCGGTGGCGGCATCGGGATAGATGCCGAAGCAGGTGGCGCCAGAGCCGGACATGCGGGCAAGCTGGCAGCCCGCGCTGGCCGCGAGGCGGTCCAGTACGGCGCCGATCACCGGCGCCAGCGCCAGCGCCGGCGCCTGAAGATCGTTGCGCTGCCGCGTGAGGAACGCCGTCAGGGCCGGCGCGTCGCCCGGATCGGCCGGCAGGTCGCCAAGATCGGAATTGGCCTTGTCGCGCAGCGCGCCGAACACCGCCGGGGTGGCCAGCGCCACGCGCGGGTTGACCAGCACGAGGGACAGCCGGGCCAGGTCCGTGACCGGCTCGACCCGCTCGCCGATGCCGCGAACCCGCGCCGGCACCGAGGGGACACACATCGGCACATCGGCCCCCAGCGCCAGCAGCCGCGCCGCGGCGCGGGCCGGGGTCGCGGCCGGGCCGCGTGACCGCTCCATCAGCCAGGCCAGCCCGCGAAAGGTGGCCGCCGCATCGGCCGAGCCGCCGCCGATGCCGGACGAGACCGGCAGATGCTTGTCCAGCCGCAGGCCCAAAGGGGCCCCGCCCCAGAATTCCGCCACGGTGCGCGTCACAAGGTTCGGCGCCGCCGGGTCGAGCGCGGCGGCCTCGGGCCCGGTGATCGCCAGCCCCGGCGCCTGCCGGTCGTCAATCGTGACCCAGTCCCCGACCGAGGCAAAGCCGACCAGCGTGTCGATCAGGTGATAACCGTCCGGCCTCTGTCCGGTGACGTGCAGGGCAAGGTTCACCTTGGCGGGCGCAAAGATGCGCAGCGCCGCGCTCATGCCCGGCGCGCGGGGGGTTTCACACCCCCCGACCCCCGTGGGATATTTTGGCACAGAGGATGATGAAACGGGTCAGTCGCCGGCATCGTCACTGGCCGCTTCCTGACGCAGAACGGCATCGAGCCCAAGGTCAAGCTTGGCGCGGATCCGTTCGGCGTCCTTGTCCTCCGGCGCGAAGGACAGGGCCCGGCGCCACTGAAACCGCGCCTCGCGCTGGCGGCCGTTGACCCAGTAGACATCGCCCAGATGGTCCGTGACGATCGGATCGACGGGTTCGAGCAGCGAGGCGCGTTCCATCGGGGCCAGGGCATCGGCGAACCGGCCGAGCCGGTAATAGGCCCAGGCCAGGCTGTCGATGATATAGCCCTGGTCGGGCGCGGCCCTGACGGCCGCCTCGATCAACGCCACCGCCTCGTCCAGATTCTCGCCCCGGTCGACCCAACTGTAGCCGAGATAGTTCAGCACCTGCGGCTGTCCGGGGTTCAGATCCAGCGCCTTGCGAAAGCCTGGCACCGCCTCGGCAAAGCGGCCAAGCCGTTCAAGGCAGATGGCGCGGTTGTAGTGCAGCGGCCAGGACCAGGGCGCGGGGTCCTGGATCAGGGCCAGCCCGGCGTCATAGGCCTCCAGTGCCGCCTCATACCGCGCCTCGCGGCGCAGCATGTCGCCCAGCGCCATGTGCACCTGCGCCTGGGCGGCATGGGCCTGCGCCAGTTCGGTCAGCACCGCGATTGCGGCGTCCGGATCACCTGCGGCGCGCAGGGCGTTGGCGCGGCCGATTTCGGCCTGGACAAAGGCCGGATCGGCGGGCGCGACCAGGGCATAGGCCCGGGCGGCCAGCGCCGGCTGCCCCAGCGCGTCATAGCTCTGCGCCACGGTCAGGATGATCTCGGTGTCGTCCGGGCGCAGGTGCAGCGCGGCGCGGGCAAGACCGAGCCGCGCCACGGGGTCGGCCGCCTCGCCGCCGGCGGTGGCGGCGCTCAGGAACACCTCCGCCACGCCCTGGCGCAGGTCGGTGACCATGTCGAAGGCGACCGGCTGGCCGGCGGCCAGGCGTCGCCGCAGGTCGGCCAGCCCCTCATCGAGCGCGCCGCGAAAGGCGGCGTCGAACAGCGCCAGCGCGTCCTGGTTGCGCTCAAGCTGGCTGAGAATCTGGAGCTGGGCCAGCAGGCCCCGGCGAAAGCCGGTGACAGAGCGGGCGGCCGGGCCCGAAAGCAGCGCGTCGGCGCCCTCGAAATCGCCGGCCGAGGCCAGGGCCAGCGCCTTGTGATAAAGGCTGATCGCCTCGAACCCCGGGACGGCCAGAGCCGCGTCGAACCGCGCGATGGCATCGCTCATCCGGCCAAGTCCCTGCGCGGCCCAACCGGCAATCAGGGCATCCACCGCGGGGCCCATCGACGGGCCGGCGCCCAGGCTGTCCATCACGCGGGCCGGATCGCCAGAGGCGGCGGCGGACGTGATCAACGCCAGCGCGACCGAGGGGTTGCCGCGCCCTGTCGCCAGCAGCTTGCCCGCGCTCGCCTCGGCGCCGTCAAACTCGCCCAGCGCCAGTTGCGCCAGCAAGAGCCCCTGCAAGAGGGCAGGCTCGGCCGGGGCGGCGGCAAGCCCCAGCGCGAACCATTCCGCAGCGGCGGGATAGTCGTGGCTTGCCGCCGCGATGCGGGCCGCGAGGTAGGCGCCGGCATCCTCGGCGCTTTCCTGCGCCGCCGCCGGCGGCGCCAGGCCCAGAGCGGCCGCGAAGAGCGCGGTCAGCCCGAAGCGGCGGAAGAAGAGGCAGGAGGCGGTCACGGATCACTTTCGGCAACGGGCCGGCACAGGGGCCTGCGGGGCAAGGCTAGTATGACAGCCCTGCAAGGGCAATGCGGACCGGGGGGCAAAAGCGGCCGCGCCCGCAACACTTCGCCGTGAGGGGCTACATGTTCGGGTAGTTCGGCCCGCCCCCGCCCATCGGCGTGGTCCAGGTGATGTTCTGGCTGGGGTCCTTGATGTCGCAGGTCTTGCAATGCACGCAGTTCTGAAAGTTGATCTGGAACCGTGGCGCCTTGCCGTCTTCGGCGATCACCTCGTAGACGCCGGCCGGGCAATAGCGCTGCGCCGGTTCGGCGTAATCGGGCAGGTTGACCGCGATGGGCGTGGCCGCATCCGTTAGCCGCAGGTGGGGCGGCTGGCCCTCGTCATGGTTGGTGAAGGAAAAGGCGACGTTGGTCAGCCGGTCAAAGGACAGCACGCCATCCGGTCTGGGATAGTCGATGGGCGCAAAGTCCTTGGCCTTGCCGGTGGCGGCGGCGTCGGTCTTGCCGTGCTTCAGCGTGCCCAGGATGGTCAGGCCAAAGGTGTTGGCCCACATGTCGGCCCCCCCCGCCAGAAGCGAGGCGACAAGGCCAAAGCGCGACCAGAGCGGCTTGACGTTGCGGACCTTTTTCAGATCGCTCCCGATGGCGCCGCCGCGCACTTCGGTCTCGTAATCGGCCAGCTCGTCGCCCGTGCGGCCCGCCCTGATCGCGCGCCAGGCCGCCTCGGCCGCCGCCTTGCCCGACAGCATGGCGTTGTGGTTGCCCTTGATGCGGGGCACGTTCACAAGGCCCGCGGTGCAGCCCAAAAGCGCCACGCCCGGCGCCACCATCTTGGGGATCGACTGCCAGCCGCCCTCGGAGATCGCGCGGGCGCCATAGGCGATGCGCTTGCCGCCCTTCAAGAGCTCGGCCACCATCGGGTGATGCTTGAAGCGCTGGAATTCCATGTAGGGGTAGAGGTGGGGGTTCTGATAGTTCAGATGCACCACAAAGCCCACATAGACCTGATTGTCTTCAAGGTGATAGATGAAGCTGCCCCCGCCTGCGTTGCTGCCCAGCGGCCAGCCCATGGTGTGGGTGACCGTGCCCAGGCGGTGCTTGGCGGGGTCGATCTGCCAGATCTCCTTCATGCCAAGGCCGAATTTCTGCGGGTCCTTGCCGGCGGACAGATCGTATTTCGCGATGACCTCCTTGGACAGCGAGCCGCGCACGCCCTCGGACAGGAACACATACTTGCCGCGCAGTTCCATCCCCGGCTCATAATTCGGCCCCGGGGTGCCGTCGGCGGCCAGACCCATCTCGCCGGCGACCACGCCCGCGACCTCGCCCTTGTCGCCGTAGACAAGCTGCGAGCAGGCCATGCCGGGGAAAATCTCCACCCCCATCCCCTCGGCCACGCCCGCCATCCAGCGGCAGACATTGGCCATCGAGACGATGTAGTTGCCGTGGTTGTTCATCAAGGGCGGCATCGGCCAGTTCGGAATGCGCATCTGGCCTGCCGGGCCGAGGATATAGAAATTGTCCTGCGTCACCTCGGTCTTGATCGGCGCGCCCATGCCGCGCCACTTCGGCAACAGCGCATCCAGCCCCGACGGGTCCAGGACCGCACCCGACAGGATATGCGCGCCGACCTCGGAGCCCTTTTCCATCACCACGACCGACAGGTCCGGGTCAAGCTGCTTGAGCCGGATCGCCGCCGACAGGCCAGAGGGGCCGGCGCCGACGATGACCACATCGTAGTGCATGCTCTCGCGCTGGATGTCCTGCGGCATGACGTATTCCCTTCGGTTCGGTCCCTGAATGTGCCCCGCGTTGTTGCCCGATGCGGGGCCGCCGGTCAACACCGGCGCGGCGTCACAGCAGCACTGGACCGACCGCCCCCCGATTTCTGGCCGGTTGCCGACGCCTCGTCGCCGGCCCCCGCCATTCCCCCTTGCAATTTCGGGGCACCTGGGGTCAGTTATCCTTGTGAAAGACGGTTCAGGGTCATGGTCCTCGCGGGCCGTGACCCTATCATTTGCGCGCAGGGACCATGGAAAAGATTCCGATGACGCGCGGCGGTTACGCCGTGGTGGACGAAGAGCTTAAGCTGCTGAAGTCGGTCGAGCGGCCGGCCATCATCCGCGCCATCGCCGAGGCGCGCGAGCATGGCGATCTGTCCGAAAACGCGGAATATCATTCGGCCCGCGAGAAGCAGAGCTTTATCGAGGGCCGCATCAAGGAGCTTGAGGCGATCCTGTCGCTGGCCGAGGTGATCGACCCGACCCGGCTTTCCGGTCCGGTCAAGTTCGGCGCCACCGTGACCCTGGTCGACGAGGAGTCGGACGAGCAAAAGGTCTATCAGATCGTCGGCGAGGTCGAGGCCAACCTTGAGCGCGGCCTTCTCAACATGCGCTCGCCCCTGGCCCGCGCCCTGATCGGCAAGGATGAGGGCGACAGCGTCGAGGTGCGCACCCCCGGCGGCGCGCGCAACTACGAAATCCTGGCGGTCCGGTATATCTAGGGGCGGGCCGCAGGCCAGCGCCTGATTCTCCGCCTCCCGGTCGGCATGGGTCTGGCCGGGGCAGACCGCAGACCTGAAACGTGCAAGGGCATAGGGTTCATGCAAGCCGGCAAAGATCCCCAGTTCGATCCAGGCCCCTTCGGCAAGACCGGGGGCCGGCCCGAAATCCTGCCGATCGACGTGCTGGCCGGGGTGCTTTCGGCGGTCTGGCTGGTCGCGACCTTTGCCTATTTCTGGCGCGGCGCGGCGCAAGAGAACGCGGCCGGACTGGTTCTGACGGTGCTGGTCGTGCTTTTGCCGCTGGTGCTGATCTGGGCGGCGGCGATCACCCTGCGCGCGGTCAGGACCCTTCGGGCCGAGGCGCGGCGCCTGCAAGCCTCGGTCGATGCGATGCGCCAGGCGCTGGCGGCCAGCCAGCAGGCCGCCGCCACGTCCAGGCCGACGACCGCCGAGCGGCGGCCCGACGACAGCCCTCCGCCCGCGCGTCTGGGCGAGGCCGCGCAGGCCGGCTTTGCCAGTCGGCGCGACGCGGCGGCGACCCAGCCCTCGGCCAATCGCAAGGCGGCGCTGGTCAGCCCGCAGCCCGATCCGTCGGCCGAGCAGATCATCCTGCCGCTGGGCACCCCGGCCGAGGATCTGCACCGCCCGCTTACGGCGCCCGAGTTTGTCCGTGCCTTGCAGTTTCCCGAAAGCC
Source organism: Paracoccaceae bacterium (assembly GCA_052387855.1). Classification (GTDB taxonomy): domain Bacteria; phylum Pseudomonadota; class Alphaproteobacteria; order Rhodobacterales; family Rhodobacteraceae; genus CAIYZT01. The sequence goes on along the minus strand of JBQTIT010000039.1, from coordinate 8,073 downwards.
CCGACGACAAGGAGGGCTTTCGCGCCCTGCGTCTGGCGCTTGAGGATCGCGAGTTGGCCAAGCTGATCCGCGCGGCGCAGGATGTGCTGACCCTGCTCAGCCAGGAGGGCATCTACATGGATGACCTGACCCCCGACCGTGCCCATCCCGACCTGTGGCGCCGCTTTGCCGGCGGCGAGCGCGGGCGGGCCATCGCCGGGCTGGGCGGCATCCGTGACCGTTCGTCCCTGACGCTGACCGCCGCGCGGATGCGCGAGGACGCGATCTTTCGCGATGCCGCGCACCACTTTCTGCGCAGCTTCGACCGCAGCGTGGCGGCCTTTGAAAAGACCGCCAGCGACGCCGATCTTGCCGATCTGTCCGAAACCCGCACCGCGCGCGCCTTCATGGTCCTTGGCCGGGTCAGCGGGATCTTCGACTGACCCCCCCGGGGGCCCGGCGGCCGAGGCTCAGGACAGCGGCTTGACCATGGTGGTGGACGAGGCAAAGCCGAAGACATGGCGCAAGAGGCCGATCGGATCGGACTTGACCGCGACAAACCCCTCGCGCTCGTACAGCGCGCGGGCGCGCCAGTTGCTGTCGATCACGTCCAAACGGATATAGTCGTACTGGCGCCGCCGCGCCTCCTGGCAGAGCGCGTCCAGCAGGCGCCGGCCATGCCCGCGCCCGCGCTGGCCGGCACGCACGCAGATTCCGTCGATCAGAAAGCGGTCGTTGTCGATCTCGCCGGCCAGAAGCGACAGGACCCAGACCCGCCAGGCCGCGCCAAAGCGGCCATAGGCCGCGCGCAGGTCGGCCGTGGTGCCGCCGGAAAAGCTTCCCTCAGGCGTCTTGAACCCCGCGATGCCCAAAAGCTCGTGATCCGCCCCCACCAGCGCGATGACGTGATCGGCGCGGATGGCGCGCTCAAGATAGGCCAGCGCGCGCGGCTCGGGTCCCAGGACGGCGCCAAGCTTGCCACCGAACGCCTGCCAGTAGAGCCGCGCTGCCTCGGCGCGCAGCGAGGGCGGAAGTCCGTGCAGCAGGCGCGCCGGGCCCGGGGCTGGCGGCGCGGTCATGCCCCGCCCCGCAGGCGCGCCTCGGCCCGGCGCAGGTCCTGAGGCGTGTTGAGGTTGTCAAAGGCGCCGGCATCGGAAAACTCGACCCAGACCGCCCCGGCGCGCGCGGCAAAGTCGCGCAGGCGCGGCTGGGCGCCCGAGGCCAGAAAGCCGCGCAGATCGGCCCGCAGCGCGACCGGCCAGACGCCAAAGGTCGGGTGCTGGCGCCCGCCGGCGCAGGCCAGGCGCGGCGCATCGCCAGACCCCAGGCGCCGCACCAGATCGGCCGGCAGAAACGGCCCGTCGACCGGCACCGCCGCCAGGTGCCGCGCACCCAGGTCCGCCGCCCAGTCCATGCCGGCCAGGATGCCGGCCAGCGGGCCAAGCCTGCCGGTAACGGTATCGGTCAGGACCGCGCAGGACAGTGCCGCGCCGGCCCCCTGCCCCGCACCGGCGGCCAGCGAGATCGCGACCGCGCCGACCTGCGGCGAAAACCGCGCCAGGACATGATGGATCAGGGGTTGCCCGGCGAGGGAAAGCTGCGCCTTGTCCGCCCCGCCCATGCGCCGCGCCTCGCCCCCGGCAAGGATCACGCCGCAGGGAGGTGGTTCAGATCCCGCCAAGCTCTCCATTGGCCTGCACCGTCAGAACGCCGCTGTTTTCGTCCGGATCGCCGTCGCGGATCACCCGTTCGATCACGCCGGGGGCCTTGGCAAAGTCCTCGGCCATCCGGTTCGGGAACCAGGTGCTGCGGATGTCTTCAAAGCCCGGCAGGCCGATCAGGATCGACGACAGGGTCTGCGCGCAGGTCGCCTTGGCCGCCGCGCCCTTGGCGATCACCCTTTGCAGGATCAGATCGACCGTTTCCTGCGGAACATAGCGCTTCTGCTCGATCACGCGGTAGGTTTCGCGCGCGTGGTAATCGATGTAAAAGCTCAGCATCCGCGCGTTGATGCCGTAATGCAGATCGGCCCGCTCCGGCACGGTAGGGTGATACCAGGTGCCCGCCGGGTCATAAAGCACCCGCTCGCGCCCGTCGATCAGGAGCCCGCTGTGCGCGCCGGCGCCAGAGCGGTTGTTGACCACCGTGTAAAGCGTGATCGAGGGCGCATCGCCCGAGACATACTGCGCCTGCATCACCTCGGCGTCAGAGGCGAATTTCGCATCCGCGCCGCAGCTTGCCAACCCCAGCAGGGCCAGAAGCGGCAGGCAGAACCTGAGGGCCGATCTGAAAGGGGTCAAGCTGCTGACGTCCGATCAGCCGTTGGCGAGGGCGAGGAAGATCAGCACCAGGACCGAGATCACCGCGCCCCAGGTCGACATCCGCACGAAGCCGGCAAAGGTCTTTTCCTGCACCTTGATGTCCATCGAGCCGTGCTTGTGTTCCGCCATCGTCCTCATCCTTCTGCAAAGTCCTGCCTGCCCATATCCGATTCCCGTGGCCCTGTCACGGGGTCAGGGTGCCGCGTCCGGATCGGATTCGGGCGGCGGGTCGAAGGATCCGTCCCCCGATTCGCCGCCCGTCCAGCCCGAGGCCAGCAGAAAGCCGATCCGCCGCGCCGGTGCGTCCGGGCGCAGCTTGGGCACCGCGCGCAACATGACCGACATCTGGCTGTAATGCTGGATGAGCTGCGTCTTCATGCCGGTCTCGTCGCGGCCGTGGAACAGCACGAAGTCAGGGGCAAAGGCGCCGATCCGCTCGATATGCAGGATTCCCGCCTCGGATCCGGCCGAGCCGATGACCATTTCGTGACCGGCATCGAGCTGGCGTTCAAAGGCGATGAGCTGGCCGATCACCGTCTCGCAGGCCAGCGCCGCCGGGCTCTTGCCCTGCGGCGGATCAGCCTTTTGCCGTGGTGCCATCGCCTTTGCCCCCGCCCTCGGCAGCCGCCCGCCACATCCAGGCGCCGTCCGGCCCAAGGGAACGCGAAACCTCGCCGCGCCGCAAGAGATAGTTCAGATGCGCCACCGCCTCGACCAGGGCAAGTCCGTATTCGGCCTCGTCAATCTCGCGGCCAAAGAGCGGGGCAAAGCATTCGGCCGCACGGCGCGGCGCGGCAAGATGCGCGCGCAGCAGGTCCAGCACCCTGAGGTGCCCGGCGATGATCTCGTCCAGCCGGCGCGGCAGGCCGGTAAAGGGCAGCTTGTGCCCCGGCAGGACCAGATGGCTTTCGCGCGCAAGCGGCTGAAAGCGCGCGGCCGAGGCGAGCCATTCGCCCAGCGGGTCGGCCTCGGGCTCGGTCGGGTAGACGCCGATGTTGGCCGAGATCCTGGGCAAGAGCTGGTCGCCGCCGATCACAAGGCTTTCATCCTCGCAAAACAGCGTGGCGTGGTCGGGCGCATGGCCATGGCCGATCCGTACCCGCCAGCGCCGCCCCGCAAGGGTCAGCACGTCGCCCTCGTCGATGCGGGAAAAGCCGGGGGGGATCGGCGCGACGATATCGGCAAAGTTGAAGGGACGCTCGTTCGCGCGCCGCGCCATCACGGCGGGCGGCGCGCCGGCGCGGCGATAGAATTCCATCGCCTCGGGCGTGTGCCGCTCTTGCACGTCCAGCGTCAGCATGCGGGCGAAAAGCCAGGCGGTGCGGGTGGCGATGATCTCGGCCCCGCGCGCCTTGAAATACCCGGCCAGGCCCACATGATCGGGGTGATGATGGGTCAGCAGCACGCGGGCGATGGGCTTGCCGCCAAGCGGGCCGGCGCAGAGCCGGTCCCAGATCGCGCGGGCACGGGCAGAGTTGACGCCGGTGTCGACCAGGGTCCAGCCGTCGGCGTCCTCCAGCGCGTAGACGTTGACATGGTCCAGCGCCATCGGCAGCGGCAGGCGCAGCCACAGGATGCCCGGCGCGATCCGCACCGCCTGCCCCTCGGCCGGCGGTGCGGCATGGGGAAAGGCAAGCGCGGCGGTCAAAGGCCCAGCGCCTGGGGCGTGACAGCGAACAGCCCCGCCGCCCCCTCGCGCACCTGCGCCAGCAGGGCGGCATGCTCGGGCATCAGCCGGCGGATCGCCAGCCGCGCCAGCGGCAGGCGCGCGGGGTCCGCCATCGCGGCTTTCAGGTGGAAATGCCCGCCCAGCACCAGCGCAAAGGCGCGCTGATAGGGCACCGCTCCGGCGGCGCGGTCGTCCGGGTCCTGGGCGAGCAGCGTCTCGGTCGCTTCGCGCAGCGCCTCAAGCGCCGACCAGACCTCGGCCGACAGGTCGGCATGGTGCAGGCGCGCCGCCTCGGCCTCGGCCTGCATCTCGTCGATCAGGCGGTAGGCGGCCTCGCCTCCGTCCTGCATCTTGCGCCCGACCAGGTCCATCGCCTGAATGCCGTTGGTGCCCTCGTAGATCGCGGTCACGCGCACATCGCGGGCAAACTGCGCCGCGCCGGTCTCTTCGATGAACCCCATGCCGCCGTGAATCTGGATGCCGGCGTCGGCCACCTGGGCGCCGGTCTCGGTGCCAAAGGCCTTGTTGATCGGCGTCAGCAGCGCCGCGCGCGCCGACCAGGCCGCATCGCCCGTCGCCCGCGCCATGTCGATCGCCACCGCGCAGGACAGCGCGATGGCGCGGGCGGCAAAGAGCTGCGCCTTCATCAGCCCCAGCATGCGCCGCACATCGGCATGTTCGATGATCGCGCCGGTCGGCCCCGGCGTGCGGCCCTGCCGGCGCCCGGCCGCAAAGGCCAGCGCCTGTTGCAGCGCCGCCTCGGCGACCGAGATACCCTGAATCCCCACCCCCAGCCGGGCATTGTTCATCATGGTGAACATCGCCGCCATGCCCCTGTGCGGCTCGCCGATCAGCCAGCCCTGCGCGCCGTCATACTGCATCACGGCGGTGGGCGAGCCGTGCAGGCCCAGCTTGTGCTCAAGACTGACCACCTGCACAGCGTTGCGCGCGCCGGGCGAGCCGTCGGGATTCGGCAGGTGTCTGGGCACCATGAACAGGCTGATGCCGCGCGTGCCCTCGCCCCCGTCCGGCAGACGCGCCAGCACCAAATGGCAGACATTTTCGGTGAAATCGTTGTCGGCCCAGGAGATGAAGATCTTTTGCCCGGTCACGGCATAGCTGCCATCCCCCCTCGGCTCTGCCCGGCTGCGCAGCGCGCCCACGTCGCTGCCCGCCTGCGGCTCTGTCAGGTTCATCGTGCCGCACCAGGCGCCGCTGATCAGCCTGGGCAGGTAAAGCGCCTTGATCTCGTCCGGGGCGTGATGCTCCAGCGCCTCGATTTGGCCCTGGGTCATCAGCGGGTTGAGTTGCAGCGCCAGGCAGGCAGAGCCCATCATCTCGTTCACGCAGCTTGCCAGCGTGATCGGCAGGCCCATGCCGCCGTGCTCCGGGGCCGCTGACATGCCGATCCAGCCGCCGGCCGCGATGGCGCGGTACCCTTCGGCAAAACCGGGAGAGGTGCGCACCGTGCCATTTTCCAGCCGCGCGGGGGTCTGATCGCCGCTGCGGTTCAGCGGGGCAAGGTCGTTCTCGCACAGCCGTGCCGCTTCGGTCAGGATGGCCTGGGTCAGATCCGGGCTTGCGGCGGCAAAACGCTCGGTCGCCGCCACGCCGGCAAAATCGACGATCTTGTCCAGCATGAACCGAAGATCGGCAAGCGGGGCGCGGTAGGGCATGACATTCCTCGGCTTGGCAAAGGGGCCATTGGCGGCTATGCGCGGTAAAGGGGCGCCGGTTGACCCGCCATCCGGATGATGGTCAACGATGGTCCCCGGCAGTTCAACCCCTACGCAGCGTCAAATGCCCCTGACCACCCTGACTTTGCCGCCCGACCCCGCCGGACTTGCCGCCGCCGCAAGGATCCTTGGCGCCGGCGGTCTGGTGGCCTTTCCGACCGAGACGGTCTATGGCCTTGGCGCCGACGCCACCTCGGATCGCGCGGTGGCGCGCATCTTCGAGGCCAAGGGGCGGCCGCATTTCAACCCGCTGATCGTGCATGTCACCGATCTGGCCATGGCCGAGCGGCATGCCCACCTTGACGCCCGCGCCCGCGATCTGGCCACGCGGTTCTGGCCCGGCCCTCTGACGCTGGTGCTGCCGCTGCGGGACGGAGCGGGCCTGTCGCCGCTGGTCAGCGCCGGCCTGCCCTCGGTCGCGATCCGGGTGCCGGCGCATCCGGTGGCGCAGGGGCTGCTGGCGGCCTTTGGCGGGCCGGTCGCCGCGCCCTCGGCCAACCCGTCGGGCAAGGTCTCGCCCACGCGGGCCGCGCATGTGCTGGCGGGCCTGTCGGGCCGGATCGAGGCGGTGGTCGACGGCGGGGCCTGCGCGGTCGGGCTGGAAAGCACCATCGTCGGGCTGACGGGGCCGCAGCCGGCCCTCTTGCGTCCCGGCGGTCTTGCGGCCGAGGCGTTGGAAGCCGTGCTCGGTCCGCTGACCGCCAGCACCGACAGCGCCGAGCGCCCCAGCGCGCCGGGCCAGCTTGCCAGTCACTATGCAACCGCCGCCGGGCTGCGCCTGAACGCCGCGCGGCCCCTGCCGGGCGAGGTGATGATCGGCTTTGGCCCGGTGCCGGGCGATCTGACCCTGTCGGCCGCCGGCGATATGGTCGAGGCAGCGGCGCGCCTTTTTCACATCCTGCGCGCCGCCGACGATCTGGCCGGTCCGGGCGGGGCGATCGCCGTGGCCCCTGTCCCCGAGCAGGGCCTTGGCCGCGCCATCAACGACCGCCTGCGCCGCGCCGCCGCACCCAGGCCCTGACCCGCCGCCTGTATCCGCCGCCCCGGCCGAACGACAGGAAGGGACTTGGCGCCCCGATGCGCCCGTCGCATAACTGGCATGCCAAAGCCACCGCCGCTGGGGCAGGCACGTCAGCCGGAAACAGGAAGGAGATTTCCATGCTCAACGAATTCAAGACCTTCATCATGAAGGGCAATGTGATGGACCTCGCCGTGGGGATCATCATCGGCGCGGCCTTTACCGCGATCGTCAACAGCCTGGTGGGGGATCTGATCAACCCGATCCTTGGCCTTGTCCTTGGCGGCATCAACTTTTCGGACATGTTCATCGACCTGTCCGGCACCGCCCCGGCCTCGCTCGCGGCGGCCAGAGAGGCGGGCGCGGCGGTCTTTGCCTATGGCGCCTTCGTCACGGCGGTGATCAATTTCGTGATCATCGGCTGGGTGGTGTTCATTCTGGTCAAGGCGATGAACCGGCTGATGCCGAAAAAGCCCGCCACCCCGGCGGCGCCGGCCGGTCCGAGCGAGCTGGACGTGCTGAAGGACATCCTTGCGGCGGTGAAGAAGTAGTCTTTGGCCCTGCCCGAACGCATTGGCAAAAGTCGGGCGGGAAGGGAAAGGCAGGGCCTTTCCCCGGCCGTGTGGGAACATGTCCGGCAAACCGGTTCGGCATGACTGTCAGAGGCCAGCGCCCGACCCGAAGGGCGTGGAGCGCCCGCCGTGGGCGGGGCGGGCGCTGGCCGAGGAGACGGACAAGCCTTCGCATGACCTCGGCTGGTGCCTCGGCCAATTCGGGCGGAAGAGGAAACGCATCGCGTTTCCCCGCCCGTGTGGGAACGGTGCGGCACAACCGGTTCCGCCCTCACACCAGAGGCCAGCGCCTGACCTGGCTGGCGCGAAGCGCCTGCCGGGGGAAGGGCAGGCGCTGGCCGAGGGCCTTTGGGGCCCTCGGCTGGGAAGTTGCGGGCGGTTCGCATGACCTCGGCGATGGCCTCGGCCAATTCGGGCGGAAATGGAAACGCACCGCGTTTCCCCGCCCGTGTGGGAAAGCGTCCGGGTGACCGGTTCCGCATCAGTGACAGAGGCCTGCGCCTGACCTGGCTGGCGCGAAGCGCCTGCCCGGGGGAAGGGCAGGCGCCGGCCGAGGGCCTTTGGGGCCCTCGACCGAGTGGACGGACAAGCCTTCGCATGACCTCGGCGATGGCCTCGGTCAAAGTCGGGCGGAGAAGGAAACGCACCGCGTTTCCCCGCTCGTGTGGGAACGCCTCGGCACGACCGGTTCCGCATAGCTGACAGAGGCCAGCGCCCGACCCGGAGGGCGTGGAGCGCCCTCCCTGGGGGGGTCGGGCGCTGGCCGAGGGCCTTTGGG
>JBQTIT010000038.1:0-5514 GCA_052387855.1 Paracoccaceae bacterium | reverse complement strand
GGGTGGGGGGGGGGCTTGTGTCTGGGGGCGTCCCGCCCGCCCCCCCCCACCATTGTGGGGGGGGGCTGGGGGGGGGGGCCGGCGCCAGGGTAAAGGAAAAAGCCCCCACCGTTTCCGGCGGGGGCCCTTTTCTGATCCGGGTGACGGCCTGCGACTCTCGTTGAACTTCGCTGCACCGCACTGGTCTTGCCGAGCGGCAAAACCTTACCAGTCTTCCTTGGCCACGACGCGGGTGGTGACCGGCAGCTTCATCGCGCCCAGGCGCAGGGCCTCACGCGCGATCTCTTCGGACACGCCGTCGATCTCGAACATGATGCGGCCCGGCTGGACCTTGGCCGCCCAGTAGTCATTGCCGCCCTTGCCCTTGCCCATACGAACCTCGATGGGCTTGGCCGAGACCGGGACATCCGGGAAAATCCGGATCCAGACCCGGCCCTGACGCTTCATGCAGCGGGTGATCGCGCGGCGGGCCGCCTCGATCTGGCGGGCGGTGACACGCTCCGGCTCGGTCGCCTTGAGGGCGAATGAGCCGAAGTTCAGCAGGAATCCGCCCTTTGCCTCGCCGTGAATCCGGCCCTTGTGCATCTTGCGGAATTTTGTGCGCTTTGGTTGCAGCATCTTCGTTACTCCTTACGCGCGTTCGCGGTCGCGGCGCGGCTGGCGCGGCGCGGGGCCATCGGCAGCTTCGGCGAGACGGCGGTCATGGGCCTGCGGATCATGCTCAAGGATTTCGCCTTTGAAGATCCAGACCTTCACCCCGATGATCCCGTAGGGGGTCGCGGCTTCGGACAGGGCATAGTCGATGTCCGCACGCAGGGTGTGCAGCGGCACGCGGCCCTCGCGGTACCATTCGGTGCGGGCGATCTCGGCACCGCCAAGACGGCCGGACACGTTGACCCGGATGCCCAGCGCGCCCATGCGCATCGCGTTCTGCACGCCGCGCTTCATCGCGCGGCGGAAGGACACCCGACGCTCCATCTGCTGGGCGATCGACTCGGCCACAAGCTGCGCATCGATCTCGGGCTTGCGCACCTCGACGATGTTCAGGTGCAGTTCGGACTTGGTGAAGACCGTCAGCTTCTTGCGCAGGGTTTCGATGTCCGCGCCTTTCTTGCCGATGATCACGCCCGGACGCGCGGTGTGGATTGTCACACGGCACTTCTTGTGCGGACGCTCGATGATCACGCGGCTGATGCCGGCCTGCTTGCAGTCCTCGTGGATGAACTCGCGCATGCGCAGGTCCTCCAGCAGCAGGTTGCCGTAATCCTTCGACTCGGCGAACCAGCGGCTGTCCCAGGTGCGGTTGACCTGCAGACGCATCCCGATGGGGTTGACCTTCTGACCCATTATGCAGACTCCCCGACTTGACGCACCTTGATGGTGATTTCGCTGAACGGCTTCATGATCTTGCCAAAGCGGCCCCGTGCCCGCGGACGGCCACGCTTCATCACCAGGTTCTTGCCCACCCAGGCCTCGGCGACGACAAGGCTGTCGACGTCCAGACCGTGGTTGTTCTCGGCGTTCGCGATCGCGGACTGCAGGACCTTCTTCACCTCGCCGGCGATGCGCCGCTTGGAGAAGGTCAGGTCGGCCAGCGCCTTGTCCACCTTCTTGCCGCGGATCAGGCCCGCGACCAGGTTCAGCTTCTGCGGCGAGGTGCGGAGCATGCGAGCCACGGCCATCGCCTCGTTGTCGGCAACCCGACGCGGATTCTTTTCGGTTCCCATGGCTTATTTCCGTTTCGCTTTTTTGTCGGCAGCGTGACCGTAGTAGGTCCGCGTCGGCGAATATTCACCGAACTTCTGGCCGATCATTTCTTCGGACACCGCAACCGGGATGTGCTTTTTGCCGTTGTAGACGCCAAAAGTCAGACCCACGAACTGCGGCAGGATGGTGGAGCGACGCGACCAGATCTTGATCACTTCGTTCTTGCCCGATGCGCGGCTGGCCTCTGCCTTTTTCAGCAGGTAGCCGTCGACGAACGGGCCTTTCCAGATAGAACGTGCCATGGATTAGCGTCCTTTCTTCGAATGACGCGAGCGGACAATGTACTGGTCCGTCTTCTTGTTCGACCGGGTCTTGTTGCCCTTGGTCCCCTTGCCCCACGGCGTGACCGGGTGGCGGCCGCCCGAGGTGCGGCCTTCGCCGCCGCCATGCGGGTGATCGATCGGGTTCATTGCAACACCGCGAACCGTCGGGCGGATGCCCATGTGACGCTTGCGGCCGGCCTTGCCGAGGTTCTGGTTGGAGTTGTCGGGGTTCGACACGGCGCCGATGGTGGCCATGCATTCCTGACGCACCATGCGCAGCTCGCCCGAGGACAGGCGGATCTGCGCATAAGAGCCGTCACGGCCGACGAACTGGGCATAGGTGCCCGCGGCGCGGGCCAACTGGCCGCCCTTGCCGGGCTTCAGCTCGACGTTGTGGACGATCGTGCCGATCGGCATGCCGGAAAACGGCATCGCGTTGCCCGGCTTGACGTCGGTCTTGGCGCCGGCGACGACCGCATCGCCCACCGCCAGGCGCTGCGGCGCCAGGATATAAGCCAGCTCGCCATCCGAATACTTCACAAGCGCGATGAACGCGGTGCGGTTCGGATCGTATTCGATCCGCTCGACGACCGCGGGCATGTCCCACTTGCGGCGCTTGAAATCCACAATGCGGTACAGACGCTTTGCGCCGCCGCCCTTGTGCCACATCGTGATACGTCCGGTGTTGTTCCGGCCACCGGTACCAATCAAACCCTCGGTAAGGGCTTTGACCGGACGGCCTTTCCACAGCTCCGAACGGTCGATCAGAACCAGCCCGCGCTGGCCTGGCGTCGTCGGCTTGTACGACTTGAGTGCCATGTTCTCTGTCTTCCGTCAGCTATTGGGTCATGCGACCCAGGTTATAGGGCTCCGAAGATCCCCGGCGTATGAAGCGATTGGGCAGGGGTCCGCCTGTCGCGCCTCGATTCTTCCTGAAAATCGGCGGCCCCGGTCAACCGGGGCCGCGATCTGCGGCCATGACGCTCAAAGCCCGGTGGAAACGTCGATGGTGTTTCCGGCTTCCAGCATGACATAGGCCTTCTTCTTGTCGCTCCGCTCGCCCTGACGGCCGCGGAACTTCTTGGACTTGCCCTTGGTGATGGTGGTGTTGACCGCCTTCACCTTGACGCCAAAGACGGCCTCGACGGCCTCTTTGATCATCGGCTTGGTTGCGTCCATGGCGACCTGAAACACCACCGCACCAGCCTCCGAGGCCATGGTGGCCTTTTCGGTGATGATCGGCTTCTTGATCAGATCGTAGTGTTCGGGTTTCGCGCTCATTTCAGACGAGCCTCCAGAGCTTCGATGCCTGCCTTGGTGATCACCAGGGTGTCACGCTTGAGGATGTCATAGACGTTGGCGCCGATGGTCGGCAGCACGTCGATGCCTTCGATGTTGCGGGCGGCCAGCGCAAAGTTCGCGTCAACCGTGCCGCCGTCGATGACCAGCGTCCGCTTCCAGCCGCGCTCCATCAGGGTCTTGGCCAGCATGCCGGTCTTGGCCTCGGCCAGCGTGGCCGCGTCCAGGATCACCAGCTCACCCGCCTTGGCCTTGGCCGACAGCGCATGGCGCAGGCCAAGCGCGCGGAACTTTTTCGGCAGATCATGCGCGTGGCTGCGGGCGATCGGGCCCTTGACCACACCACCGTGACGGAAGATCGGCGCCTTCTTGGAGCCGTGGCGCGCGCCGCCGGTGCCCTTCTGGCGATAGATCTTCTTGGTCGAGTACGACACCTCGGCGCGGGTCAGCACCGAATGGGTGCCGGCCTGCGACTTGGCCCGCTGCCAGCGCACCACGCGGTGCAGGATGTCGGCGCGCGGCTCAAGTCCGAACAGCGCCTCGTCCAGGTCGATCGTGCCGGCCTTGGCGCCGTCAAGCTTGATCACATCGAGTTTCATGCTTCACCTCCAGCGGCCATGCGGACCGCAGCCGGCTTCGGCGCATCGGCCATCGCGGGCTTCTTCACGGCGTCCTTGACGGTCACCCAGCCACCAGCGGACCCGGGGACAGCGCCCTTGATCATGATCAGGCCGCGACCGGCGTCGGTGCGCACGACTTGCAGGTTCTGGGTGGTCACGCGGACCGCGCCCATGTGGCCTGCCATCTTCTTGCCCTTGAACACCTTGCCGGGGTCCTGGCACTGGCCGGTGGACCCGTGCGAGCGGTGCGAGACCGACACGCCGTGCGAGGCACGCAGGCCGCCGAAGTTGTGGCGCTTCATCGCGCCCTGATAGCCCTTGCCGATGGTGGTTCCGGCGACGTCAACGAATTGACCGGCCAGATAGTGGTCTGCGGTGATTTCCGCGCCCACGTCGATCAGGCAATCGGGCGTCACGCGGAACTCCGCGATCTTGCGCTTGGGGGCCACGTTCGCGCGTGCAAAATGGCCACGCTGCGCGGCCGTGGTGCGTTTTGCCTTGGCGGTGCCGGCACCGAGCTGAACGGCGGTGTAGCCGTCCTTGTCCGCGGTGCGCTGGGCAACAACCTGCAGGCTGTCGAGCTGAAGAACGGTCACAGGAACCTGCTTGCCGTCCTCAAGGAAGAGCCGGGTCATGCCCAGCTTCTTTGCGATAACTCCAGAGCGCATCTGTCTGCCCCTTACACTTTGATTTCGACATCAACGCCAGCGGCGAGGTCGAGCTTCATCAGCGCGTCCACGGTCTGGGGATTCGGATCAACGATGTCCAAGAGACGCTTGTGCGTCCGGATTTCCCACTGGTCGCGCGACTTCTTGTCGATGTGCGGACCGCGGAGAACGGTGAATTTCTCGATCTTGTTCGGCAGCGGGATCGGGCCGCGGACAGTGGCACCGGTGCGCTTGGCGGTGGAGACGATTTCCTGCGTGCTGGCGTCCAGAACACGGAAATCGAAGGCCTTGAGCCGAATGCGGATGATTTGACCTTGCATCAGTTCTTCCTTCCGAACGTAGGCGAGGCGGGATGCCGGGCCCATAGGTTCGCTGTTGAGAATAGTCGTGCGCGCGATTCTCCGGCTGAGGAGTCGCGCTGCGCGTCTCTATAGGGCGCGCCCCCTTTCGACAAGCGGAAAAGCGGTGATTTCTGCGGGGAATATCGGAAGGTCCCCAAAGACGAAGGGCGGCCGCTGTGGCCGCCCTTTGCCGATCAGCCTTGCGGCCGATTACCCGATGATCTTCGACACGGCCATTTTGGCGCGTCTTTGGATCATCGTTACTCGATGATCTTCGACACGACGCCCGCGCCGACGGTGCGGCCGCCCTCGCGGATGGCAAAGCGCAGCTTTTCCTCCATCGCGATCGGGGCGATCAGCTCGACGTTGAACTTCAGGTTGTCGCCCGGCATCACCATCTCGGTCCCGGCCGGAAGCTGCACCGTCCCCGTCACGTCCGTCGTGCGGAAGTAGAACTGCGGGCGGTAGTTGGCAAAGAACGGCGTGTGGCGCCCGCCCTCTTCCTTGGTCAGGATATAGGCCTCGGCCTCGAACTTGGTGTGCGGCTTCACCGAAG
>JBQTIT010000037.1:0-24307 GCA_052387855.1 Paracoccaceae bacterium | reverse complement strand
GTTTTTGTTGTTACATCGGGGGGGCCTTGCGTTCGCGGGGGGGGGCTGACCGGCCCACGCGCCGTTTTGTGGTGTGTGGTTGGCCGCAACGCGGCGGGGGCCCCAACCGCCCCGGGCCCCGCGCCCGACCCCCGCAGGGAGGGCGCTCCACGCCCTCCGGGTCGGGCGCAGGCCTCTGGTGTGGGGGCGGAACCGGTTTATCGGACAGGTTCCCACACGGTCGGGGGAAAGCGGTGCGTTTACTTTTACGCCCGACCAAATGTGGTCTTGGCCCCAGCCGAGGTCATGCGAAGCCGCCCGCCCCATCCCCGCCGAGGGCTCCAATATCCCTCGGCCATCTCTGCGGAACCGGTCGTGCGGCACCGTTCCCATTCGGGGGAAAGGCGGCGCCTCTCCGCCAACTTCAGCCGCGGGCGGCCCAGGCCATGCCGCGCCGCAGCATCTCGCGCGGGGTGCCGTGATCGATCACATCGGCGTGGTGCCCCAACGCGTTGTAGTAGACCCGCCCCTTGCCCCACATCTTGGTAAAGACGACCGGCATCTGGACCGGCCCGTTGGGGCTGTGCGGCCCGTCGACCAGCGGGAAATCGGTCACCGCGTGCACCCGCGCGGCCGGGTCGACGTGCAGATAATACTGCTCGGACCTGACGTCGAAATCCGCCAGCCCCGCCACCACCTCATGCCCCGAGGTGATGCGGACGCGGTAATCGACGCCGTCGTTGCCCGGATGCGCGACCCATTGCGCGCCGGTCATGAACTGCCACAGAACATCGCCCCGAAAGGCATCGCACATGCCGCCGTGACACCCGGCAAGGCCCACGCCCGATTCAACCGCGGCGCAGACGTTGATCGACTGCTGCTTTTCGATCGTGCTCATGGTCCAGATCGGCACGATCAGCGCCAGATCCGCAAGCGCGGCGGGATCGTCGAAACAGGCCAGCGTGTCGGTCACCTCGACCTGCATCCCCGCCTCGCGCAGATCGGCGGCAAAGAGGGCCGCCACCTTGTCGGGCTCGTGCCCGTCCCATCCGCCCCAGGTGATCAGTGCCTTTGCCATCGCGCCCTCCGTCTGCCGGCGCCCAGAAGGGCCAAGTTCGCGCCCGGGGTCAAGCCCTGCCTGTCACCACGCGCAGAACGAAAAATCCCAGCACCGCCGACAGGGTCGAGCCGGCAATCACCCCCAGCCGAACCGAATTCATCAGGCTCTGGTCGTCGAAGGACAGCGATCCGATGAACAGCGACATGGTGAACCCGATGCCCGCCAGACAGGACAGGCCATAGATCATGCCCCAGCTCACCCCATGGGGCAGGCGGGCAAGACCCAGCCGGACGGTCAGCCAGGTGGCGCTGAACACGCCCAATTGCTTGCCCAGAAACAGCCCCGACAGAATCCCCATCGGCAGCGGTGCCAGCAGGTCGGCCAGGCGCAGCCCTGTCAGTTGGACCCCGGCATTGCCAAGCGCGAACAGGGGCGCGATCAGCAGCATCACATAGGGGTGCAGGCCATGCTCGACCGAATGCAGCGGCGATTTGCCGAACCGGTCCTTCAGGGGCAGAAAGAAGGCCGCCACCACGCCGGCGATCGTGGCATGCACGCCCGACTTCAGCACCAGAACCCACAGGATGACCGCGACCAGCACAAAGGGCGCGATCCGGTGCGCGCCGGTCCAGTTCAGCCAGGCCAGCCCCGCCAGCGGGATCAGTGCCATCGCCAGGTAGTCCACCTGCAGGCCCTTGCCGTAGAACAGCGCGATGATCAGGATCGCGGCCAGATCGTCCAGAATGGCCAGCGTCAGCAGAAAGATCTTCAGCGCCGAGGGAATGCTCTTGCCCAGGAGCGCCAGGACCCCCACGGCAAAGGCGATGTCCGTCGCCGCCGGAATGGCCCAGCCACGGGCAAGGACCGGGTCCGAGCCGGCCACGGCCAGGAAGATTCCCATCGGGACCAGCACGCCGCCCAGCGCCGCGATCCCCGGCAGCATCACTTCGGCGGGCGTGTTCAGGCGGCCCTCGATCATCTCGCGCTTCAGCTCCAGCCCGATCAGGAAGAAGAAGATCGCCATCAGACCATCGTTGATCCACAGGATCAGGGGCTTGGCCAGACCGGCGCCGCCCAGGGTGATGGCGAGCGTCTGGTCGAAAAAGCGGAAATAGGCCGGCCCGGCCGACGAATTCGCCAGAACCATCGCCGCGACCGCCGCAAGCATCAGCAGAACGCCCGGCGTCGCCTCGCTTTTCAGAAGTCGCGAAACCGCGGTGGTTCCTTCTGTCATGTCGCCCCCTGTAACGGCCTGCCCCTCGGTCAGATGTAGGGCGGCAGTCCCGGGTTTGCCAGAGCATGGCGGGCGCCTTCGGGCCGGCGCAAGGGCTCAGAGGTACTGTTTCCAGTCGTGCCGCTCCTGGAATCCCAGGACCTGCTTGATCTTTCGGTTCGAGAACAGGCACTCGGTCTCGCTGACCGGGCGCTTGAGCGGCACGCCCGGAAAGAACCGCGCCAGCAGTTCCGAATTCGGCTGCGGCACCGAATTGCTGTCGTTTCCGGCGTTGAAGACCTGATAGCCCAGCCCGTCCTTTTGCAGGCACAGGTCCACGATCTGCCCCAGATCGCGCGCGTCGATGTAGCTGAAGGCGATGCGCCGGCGCTGGCCGGGATCGGCGGCGAAGCCCGCGAAGCGCTCGGCATATTCGTGCGGCTCCATCACGTTGCCGATGCGAAGCGCGTAGATGTCGATGCCGAAACGGCGCTGAAAGGCCTCGGCGGTGACCTCGTTGACGCGCTTGGACATGCCGTAGCTGTCCATCGGGTTGACGGGATAATCCTCGTCCAGCGGCAGATAGGCCGGGTCGGTCTGGCCGTCGGAAAAGCAGACGCCATAGGTGGTTTCCGAACTGGCGATGATGATCTTTCGAATGCCCATCTTGGCCGCCGCCTCGATCACGTTGTAGGTGCCCATCACGTTGACGCGGTAGGTCTCGTTGTCGGCGGCAAGGTGCAGGCTGGGGATGGCGGCGAAATGCACCACGGCGTCAAAGACCTGCTGGCCGGCGCCGCTTTCCATCTCGTCAAAACCGGCATAGCCGCGCATCACAGAATACATCTGCCCCGCATCGGTGATGTCGGCCACAAGGTCCATCACGCCGGGATGGTTCAGGCGCACCTTGTCGATGTTCAGCACCCTGTGCCCCGCCGCCGCAAGATAGGCCACCGCATGTTTGCCCGCCTTGCCCGAGCCGCCCGTGAAGAGTACCCGCATGATCCGCCCCCTGTTGATATTCACCAAAATCTATATTTCCCCCGCGCGCCGACTGCAACACCCCCAACATCTTGCGCCTCTGCCCCCGGGGGTGATCTAATGGCAGCTCAAGGCCGCAGAACAGGAATCGAGCCCCCATGCCGCAGGACCTTCTCTCGGACGCGCACCAGACCTATGACGCCTCCTCGATCGAGGTGCTGGAGCCGCTCGAAGCCGTGCGCCTGCGCCCCGGCATGTACATCGGCGGCATCGACGAGCGAGCCTATCACCACCTTGCGGTCGAAATCATCGACAACGCGATGGACGAGGCGGTGGCCGGCTTTGCCAACCGGATCGAGGTGGAGCTGATGGCCGACGGCGCGCTCTGCGTGCGCGACAACGGGCGCGGCATTCCGGTGGACCCGCACCCGAAGTTTCCGGACAAGTCCGCGCTGGAGGTGATCCTGTGCACGCTGCATTCGGGCGGCAAGTTCAACGGCAAGGCCTATCAGACCTCGGGCGGCCTGCATGGTGTCGGCTCGTCCGTCGTGAACGCGCTGTCCGAACGGCTGGATGTCGAGGTGGCCCGGAACAAGGAGCTATGGGCGCAGTCCTTTTCGCGCGGCAAGCCGCTAGGGCCGATCCAAAGGGTCGGCGCCGCCCCGAACCGGCGCGGCACCTCGGTGACCTTTCGCCCCGATCCGCAGATCTTTGGCAGCCAGCACTTCCGCCCCTCTCGCCTGATGCGGATCGCAAGGCCCAAGGCCTATCTCTTTTCGGGGGTGGAAATCCGCTGGAAATCGGCCATTCCGGATGGCGAGATGCCGTTGGAGGCGACGTTCCATTTCCCCGGCGGTCTGGGTGACTTTCTGTCCGACACGCTGGAAAAGGCCACGACCTATGCCGACCGCCCCTTTGCCGGCAAGGTCGGCTTTCAGGACAAGTTCGGCGTGCCCGGTTCGGTCGAATGGGCGATCAACTGGAGCCCGGTGCGCGACGGCTTCCTGCACTCTTACTGCAACACCGTGCCCACGCCCGAAGGCGGCACGCATGAATTCGGGTTCTGGTCGGCGATCCTCAAGGGGATCCGGGCCTATGGCGAATTGTCCAAGAACCGCAAGGCAGAGCTGATCTCGCGCGAGGACATGCTGACGGGGGGCTGCGCGCTGATTTCGGTCTTTATCCGAGAGCCGCAGTTCGTCGGCCAGACCAAGGACCGGCTGGCCACCGAAGAGGCCGCGCGCTTTGTCGAGGGCGCGGTGCGCGACCATTTCGACACCTGGCTGGCCAACGACACCCGCTCGGCCGGGGCGATCCTGGATTTTCTGGTGCTGCGCGCCGAAGAGCGGCTGCGGCGCAAGCAGGAAAAGGAAACCCAGCGCAAGACCGCCACCAAGAAGCTGCGCCTGCCGGGCAAGCTGACCGATTGCTCGGCCAAATCGCGCGAGGGGACGGAGCTTTTCATCGTCGAGGGCGACAGCGCCGGCGGCTCTGCCAAGGCGGCGCGCAACCGCGAGACGCAGGCGCTGTTGCCGCTCAAGGGCAAGATCCTGAACGTGCTGGGCGCGGCCTCGGCCAAGCTGAACGACAACTCCGAGATCCGCGACATCTGCGAGGCGCTGGGCGTTGGCATGGGCACAAGGTTTTCGGTCGATGACCTGCGTTATGAAAAGATCATCATCATGACCGATGCCGATGTGGACGGGGCCCATATCGCCAGCCTTTTGATGACCTTTTTCTTTGCCCAGATGCGCCCGCTGATCGACAAGGGGCACCTCTATCTTGCCTGCCCGCCGCTTTACCGTCTGACCCAGGGGCCCCACCGCGTCTATGTGGCGGATGATGCCGAGAAAGAGGCGATGCTGGCGCGGGGCCTTGGCGGACGCGGCAAGATCGACGTGCAGCGGTTCAAGGGCCTGGGCGAGATGGACGCCAAGGACCTGAAGGACACCACGATGAACCCCGCGACGCGCAAATTGATACGGGTCTCGATCGACGAGGACGAGCCGGGAATGACCGGCGATCTGGTGGAACGCCTGATGGGCAAGAAGCCCGAACTGCGGTTCCAGTACATCCAGGAAAACGCGCGGTTTGTGGAAGAGCTGGACGTCTAGCGCGCCCGTAGGGGGGGCTGTGGCACGGGGTTGAAGGCCGGAGGCTGATGTCTCCGCTCTGGCAGGGCCGCCGCGGAGGCCAAGCTCTCCCGCCCCGGGCCTGACCCGGGGCCTCGTGGGGCGGCAGGAGGCCCCGGATCAGGTCCGGGGCAGGGGCTTGGATCAACTCGGGGCGGGGGCTTGGATCAGGTCCGGGGCGGGGGCTTGGATCAGGAGCGGGACGACGGCGGGATAAGGGTCGGGCGCGGTGGCCGTTCCCTCCCGCCCCGGGCCTGACCCGGGGCCTCGTGGGGCAATGGGGGCCCCGGATCAAGTCCGGGGCGGGGGCGGGATCAACCCGGGGCGTGGGCTTGGATCAAGCCCGGGGCGACGGCGGGATCAGGGCCAAGGCGGGCGCGGTGGCGGTTCCCTCCCGCCCCGGGCCTGACCCGGGGCCTCGTGGGGCAATGGGGGCCCCGGATCAGGTCCGGGGCGGGCTCCCGGATCAACTCGGGGCAGGCTCCCGGATCAGGTCAGGGGTGGGGCTCTCTTGCGGGCGATCCTCGGGCCGGCGGCGTCACTCGGTGTCGGCACCAAGCCCTGCCTAGCCCACCACTCGGCCGGCCTCCAGCCGCACCACCCGGTCCATCCTTGCGGCCAGGTCCATGTTGTGGGTCGCGATCAGCGCCGAAAGGCCGGTGCTGCGCACCACCCCCATCAGCACCTCGAACACCGCCTGCGAGGTGACGGGGTCCAGATTTCCGGTCGGCTCGTCGGCCAGCAAAAGCTGCGGGCGGTTGGCCAGGGCGCGGCAAAAGGCGACGCGCTGCTGCTCGCCGCCCGACATCTCCGCCGGACGGTGCGCGGCACGGGCAGAAAGGCCGACCTCTGCCAGAAGCTGCGCGGCCCGCGCCCTGGCCTCGGGCAGGCTTGCCCCGTTCGCGCGCTGCGGAAGGGCGACGTTTTCCAGCGCCGTGAACTCGGGCAGCAGGTGATGGAACTGATAGACAAAGCCCACCGCCGCGCGCCGCGCCTCGGTCCGCGCGCGGTCGGGCAGGCCGGTCAGGTTGCGGCCCGCCAGCGCGACGGTGCCGGCATCGGCGGTGTCCAGCAGCCCGGCGATGTGCAGAAGCGTGGACTTGCCCGCGCCCGAGGGCGCGACCAGCGCCACCACCTCGCCCCGCGCCACCGACAGGCTGGCGCCGCGCAGCACCTGCACCTGCCCGGGCCGGCCCCGGTTGAAGGTCTTTTCGATTCCGGCCAGGTCCAGCGCCCGCTCACTCATAGCGCAGCGCCTCGACCGGGTTCATCCGCGCGGCCTTGCGCGCCGGCAGAAGCGTGATGGAATAGGACAGCCCGATCGACAGGACCACCGCCGACAGCACATCCTCGGCCCGCAGCCGCGCCGGCAGATGGTAGATGCCGCGGATCGAGGGGTCCCAGACCCCGCCGCCTGACAGCGCGTTGACCAGCGAAAAGATCGGGTCGATGTAGAGCGCGAAAAGACAGCCGAGCGCCACGCCCAGCGCGGTGCCGAGCGTGCCGGTGAACGCGCCGCACAGAAAGAAGATGCGCAGGATCGACCCTTCGGTCAGCCCCATGGTGCGCAGGATGCCGATGTCCCGGCCCTTGTTCTTGACCAGCATGATCAGCCCCGAGACGATGTTGAGCGAGGCGATCAGCACCAGGACCGACATGATGACGAACATCACGTTGTCCTCGATCGTCAGGGCGCGCAGATAGGCGCCCGAGCTGTCGCGCCAGGTCCACAGAAAGGCTGCCGGGCCGGCCGCCGCAGCGATCCGGGGGCGGTAGGTGTCGATGGCCTCGGGGTCGGAAACCATTACCTCGATCTCGTCGGCGCGGCCCTCGCGGTTGAAATAGGCCTGCGCCTCGTCCAGGGGCATGTAGATGCGGGTGCGGTCGATGTCCCAGCGGCCGGCGGTAAAGATGTAGACCACCTCATAGGCCTTGACCCGGGGCGAAGAGCCAAAGGCGGTCTTGACCCCCGAAGGCGCGATCAGGCGCACCTTGTCGCCGATGGTCAGCCCCAGCTCGCGCGCAAGCTGGCTGCCCATCGCGATGCCGCGCGGATAGGCGCCGATGTCGCCGGAAAACCCCTCGGCCGAGGTGCCGATGCGGGGGATGCTCGCCAGATCCGCGGCCCGCATGCCGTAGACATCGGCGCCCAGCGCCTCGTCGCCGGCGGTGACCATGACCTGACCGCGCACCAGGGGCGCTGCGCGCACCACGCCCTCGATGGCCAAGAGGCGTGCGGCGATGGCGTCGTGATCGGCAAAGCTCTTGACCGGGGCGCCGTTTTCGTCGGGCACCCCGGACGCGATCACCGAGACATGGGCATTGGCCCCCAGGATCGTGTCGACCAATTCGGCCCGAAAGCCGGCGCGCACCGAAAGGGTGGCGATCAGGGCAAAGACCGCCAGCGTGATGCCGATGAGGCTGATCCAGGTCATGACCGATACGCCGCCCGTCGCGCGGCGGGCGCGCAGGTAGCGCCAGGCGATCATGAACTCGTAGGCGGCGAAGGGGGCGGTGCTGGCCAATCTGCTCGTCCTTTTGGCGTCACTCTGGGGGCTTAGGCCCCGCCCGGTCAAGCGCGGGCGGGCGCGTGCTGCGGCTTGTCGCCGGCGGGTCTGGGCGCGCGCAGCCAGAACCGCGTCATCATCGAGCCTGCCGCCGCCAGAAGCCCGATCACCAGCCCGGCCCACAGCCCCAAGCCGCCATAGCCCAGCGGAAACGCCAGAAGATACGAGCAGGGAATGCCGATCAGCCAGTAGGACACCCCCGCCGCCCACATCGGCACCTGCGTGTCGCGGATACCGCGCAAGAGGCCCAGCGCCATGGCCTGCATCGCGTCCGTCAGTTGAAACAGCGCCGCCATGGCCAGAAGCTGGGTGCCAAAGGCCAGGATCGCCGCCGCCTCGAGCTTTGAGGTGTCGGTGAAAAGCGCCAGGATCGGGCGCGGCAGGGCCAGGAACAGCACGACCGTGACCAGCGCAAAGCCCAGCGAAAGCATGATCGCCACGCGCGCGCCCTCGCGCAGGCTGTGGGCGTCCCCCTCGCCGGCGAAACGCCCGGTGCGCACCGTCGAGGCCGAGGCAAGCCCCAGATGCACCATGAAGGTCAGCGAGGCCGCCTGCATCGCGATGCCGTGCGCGGCCAGCTCGACCGTGCCGATCCAGCCCATCATCAGCGTGGCGGCCTGAAACAGCCCCGCTTCAAGAAGGCCGGTCATCCCGATCGGCCAGCCCAGGCGAAAGACCTGGGCAAGGGCATGCAGGTCGGGCCGCCAGAACCGCTGAAACAGGTGGTACTGACGCAACTCATGCTTGCGCGCGGCATAAAGCGCAAGAATCGCGGCGTTGAAGATCTGCACCGCCACCGTCGAAATGGCCGCGCCCTGCACGCCCCAGCCGGGCAGGCCCCAGGCGCCAAAGATCAGCGGATAGGCCAGCGCCGCGTTGACAAAGACCGCGATCACCGTCGACCACAGCATCACCTGCGTGCGCCCCAGCGCGGACAGATAGCTTTTCAGCGCCATGATGATCAGCGCCGGCATCATCCCCAGCCCCGCGATGCGCAGATAATCCTGGCCGAGCGCGGCAAGCTCGGGCCGCTGGCCGAGCAGCTCGAACACATCGGAGGACCAGTAGAACAGCGGATAGGTCAAGAGGCCGAACAGGATCGACAGCCACAGCCCCATGCGGGCATCGCGCCGCACCTGGGTCTGGTCGCCCCGCCCCAGCGCCTGCGCCACCATCGGCATGATCGCCTGGGCAAAGCCCGAGCCCAGGATGAAGACCACGAAAAAGGCCGAGCCGGCCAGCACCAGCGCCGCAAGCTCGGTCACGCCGTACCAGCCCATCAGGATGGTGTTGGTGACGTTCAGCATCATCTGGGCCAGATGGCTGCCGACCAGCGGAAGGCCCAGCGCGAGCAGGGCCCAGGCATGCTGGGGGCGGGTCAGGGTCTGGCTCATGGCGCCTGATAGCCGCTTGCGGGGGGAAGGCGCAAGGCGCCTGACCTCTTTCCTGGGACTTTCGCTTTCCGCCCCGCCCGCCTATCCTGCGGGCCGCAACAAGGAGGTCAGAATGATCACGCTCTATGGCGCCTACCGCTCGCGCACCTCGCGGCCACTCTGGCTGCTGGCCGAAATCGGCATCCCCTTTCGCCATGTCCCGGTCATCCAGGCCTACCGGCTGACCGAGGGGCAAAAGGCCGAGGGCTGGACCACCGCCAGCCCCGAGTTTCTGGCCGTCAACCCGCTGGGCCAGATCCCCGCCTATGAAGAGGAGGGGTTGGTGCTGACCGAGAGCCTGGCGATCACGCTGCACATCGCGCGCGCCCATGGTGGCGATCTGGGGCCGCGCTCGGACGCCGAGACCGCGCTGATCGAGCAATGGGCGCTCTTTGCCGCGACGGCGGTCGAGACCCCGGCGCTGGAAATCCTTTATGCCCAGGCCGAGGGCGGCGAGCAGGCCGGGATCGCCCTGAACGCCGAAAAGCTGCGCCGGCCGCTGGGGCGGCTGCAACGGCACCTTGAGACTGCGGATTGGCTGGTCGGCGGCCGCTTTACCGTGGCGGACCTGAATCTGGCCGAATGCCTTCGCTACGCCCAGGGCCACCCGACGCTGCTGGCCGAGTTTCCCGCCGTCAAGGCCTGGCTTGAACGCGCGCAGTCCCGGCCGGCGTTTCAGAAGATGTGGGCCGAGCGGGCGAAAGAACCGGCCTGACCTCTGGACGTGTAAAATATCTTTGACACCGAGAATGGTTTTCAATACATCAAGTCACACAAACATGACTTGATTCGGAGAGACCCATGTCATTCGGCGAGCGCGACGCGACCACCGGCCTGTTGTCCATGCTGCTTTCGGCGGCCTTGTTCTATTTCAGCCTGTCGGCCCAGTACGAGGCCGGGCTGTTCGACGGGCCGGACGGGTTGCAGGTCTGGGCGCGCGCGGTCCTGTGGCTGATCCTCTACTCGATCGGCATAGCGATCGCGGTCGCCATCGGCTTTGCGATCCTCTATTCGATCCTGACCGGCGAGAAAAAGCTGTCGGACCTGCGCGACGAGCGCGACCGCATGATCGAGGTGCGCGGCATGCGCATCGCGTCGGTGATCACCTCGCTGGGCATTCTGGCGGCGGTGCTCGATCTTGCCTGGGGCGGGGCTTCGGCGATGCGCGCTTTCAACATCCTCCTGATCGGCTGCTCGTTCGCCGAGGTGGTCAAGGACGTCTTCAAGATCACCTGCTACCGGCGCGGGTTCTGATGGCCCGGCACCAGATCGGCAACCACATCCGCCGCCTGCGGTTCGAGGCGGGGGAGATGACGCAAAAGGACCTGGCTGAAAAGGTGGGCGTCACGCGCCAGACCATCGTGGCCATCGAGGCGGCGAAGTATTCGCCGACGCTGGAACTGGCGTTTCAGATTGCCCGGGTGTTCGGGCGGCCGCTGGAAGAGGTGTTCTTCTACGGCGAGGGAACAGGGGGCTGAGGCCCGAACGGAGACTGACATGAAGGTTGCGAAAGTCACCGCTTATGGCGGCGTGGAACATATTGCCCTGGCGCAGGCGCCGATGCCGGTGGCGGGCAAGGGGCAGGTGCTGGTCAGGGTGCATGCGGCGCCGGTGACGGCGGGCGATGCGCGCATCCGCTCGGGCCGCGTGCCGCGCGGCTTCGGGCTGGTCCTGCGGCTTGTGTTCGGCTGGAACGCGCCGCGCAACCCGGTCCAGGGCTGGAGCTTTTCCGGCGAGGTGGCCGGCCTTGGCGAGGGGGTCGGCGGCCTGTCGGTCGGGCAGGCGGTCTTTGGCCTGGCGGGCGTCGGGGGCGGCGCGCATGGCGAGTTTGTCGCGGTGGCGGCGGACCGGGTGATGCCCCTGCCGCAGGGGATGAGCCATGAAGAGGGCGCGGCCTTTTTCTTTGGCGGGCTGACGGCGTCGACCTTTCTGCTGGATCATGCCGACGTGAAGCCCGGGCTGCGGGTGCTGGTCAATGGCGCGACCGGCTCGGTCGGCTCGGCGGCGGTGCAGATCGCGGCTGCGCGGGGCGCGCGGGTGACGGCGGTCTGTTCGGCCGCGAACCACGATCTGGCGCGGCGGCTTGGGGCGGCAGAGGTGGTGGACTACAGGACAGCGGCAATCAGCGGCCAGTTCGACGTCATCCTCGACGTGATCGGCACGCTGCCCTGGGCCAAGGCCGCGCCGCATCTGGTGCCGGGCGGGCGGCTTTTGCTGGTCTCGGCCAGCCTGGCGCAGAACATCGGCGCGGCACTTTGGCCCCGGCGCGGGCAGGGGCGGCGCATCAAGGCGGTGATCTCGTCGGAAGGCCGGGCCAACATGGAGCGGCTGGTGCGGCAGTACCAGGCCGGGACCTACAGGCCGACCGTGGGGCAGGTCTTTGCCCTTGACGACATCCGCGCCGCCCATGCCCTGGCCGAGACCTTTTCAAAGCCGGGCAACATCATTCTCAAGATCGCCTCGTAACCTGATCAAAAACAAGGACAAGGAAATGAAACGCATCTTTGTGCGGCCGGTGCCGCTTGCCCTTTTGCTGCTGGTCCTGACCGCCATCCCGATCGTGATCGCGCTGGTAAGGGTGGTCCAGGTGCCCACCGGGCACTTGCCGCCGGACGCGGAGAAGTTCGCGGCCGTCCCTTGGGCGCTTTTCCTGCATGCGCTGGGGGGCGGGCTGTTCGGTCTGCTGGGGCCGGTGCAGTTCGCCGGGGTGCTGCGGCGCAGGTTCGGCCGTGCCCACCGCCTCACCGGGCGGGTTTTCGTGGTTGCCGGGCTTTTCATGGCGCTTTCGTCGCTGCGGCTCTTGTGGCAGTTCCCCGATGCGACGACATGGATCGCCTGGCTTGCACGGCTTTTGGCCGGCGCGGCGCTTGGGCTCGCGCTGATCGCGGCGCTGCGTTTTGCCCGCGCCCGCGACATCCCGCGCCACCGGGCCTGGATGATCCGGGCCTATGCCATCGGCATGGGGCCGGCGTCGGTGTCGCTGTTGCTGTTCCCGATCTTTGTCGTGACGGGGGAGCCGCCGGTCGGCGTCTTGGCCGACCTTCTGTTCGTGCTGTCCTGGGTGATCAACATCGCCATCGCCGAAGCGGTGGTCCGCCGGACGGGCCCGGCGCGATCCCCCGTCGCGGCGCCGGTTCAGACCCCGGCGTAGATCTGCGCGATGCGGTCGACGGCGGCGGCGGCGGTCATCTCTTCGGAGGCGCCCGTGCGGCGCGAGGTCAACTCGACCACGCCGCCGGCCAGCCCGCGCGGGCCGACCGTGATGCGCCAGGGCAGGCCGATCAGGTCCATGGTGGCGAACTTTGCCCCCGCGCGCTCGTCCCGGTCGTCATAGAGCGCCTCCAGCTCACGCGCGGCCAGCGCCTTGTACAGCCCCTCGCAGGCGGCATCGGTCGCGCTGTCGCCCTGCTTGAGGTTGACGATCCCGACCGGAAAGGGGGTCACGCCCTCGGGCCAGATGATGCCCTTCTCGTCGTGGCTGGCCTCGATGATCGCGCCCAGCAGGCGGCTGACGCCGATGCCGTGGCTGCCCATCTCGACCGGCACCTTTGCGCCGTCGGCGGTTGTCACCTCGGCGCCCATGGACGCCGAATACTTGGTGCCGAAGTAAAAGATCTGCCCCACTTCGATCCCGCGCGCCACCTTGCGCCGCGCCTCGGGGATGGCGTCGAACAGCGCGGGGTCGTGGGTCTCATCCGTGCGGGCGTAAAGGGTGGTGAACTCGCGGCAGACGGCGGCCACCGCGTCGCGGTTGTCGTAATCGACCTCGCGGTTGCCCAGCTTCAACTCGGTCACGGCTGAATCAAAGAACACCTCCGACTCGCCGGTCGAGGCGAGCACCAGGAATTCATGCGTGTCATCACCGCCGATGGGCCCCGAATCGGCGCGCATCGGGATCGCGGTCAGGCCCATGCGTTCGTAGGTGCGCAGATAGCTGACCATGTGGCGGTTGTAGGCGTGCAGGGCGGCGGCCTTGTCGACGTCAAAGTTGTAGCCGTCCTTCATCAGGAACTCGCGCCCGCGCATCACGCCGAAGCGCGGCCGCATCTCGTCGCGGAACTTCCACTGGATGTGGTACAGCGTCAGCGGCAGGTCCTTGTAGCTGGAGACATGGGCGCGAAAGATGTCGGTGATCATCTCTTCGTTCGTCGGCCCGTAGAGCATCTCGCGCTTTTGCCGGTCGGTGATGCGGAGCATCTCCTGGCCGTAATCGTCATAGCGGCCGCTCTCGCGCCACAGGTCGGCCGGTTGGAGCGTCGGCATCAGAAGCGGGATATGCCCCGCGCGCATCTGTTCCTGATGCACGATCTCTTCGATCCGCCTGAGCACGCGGTAGCCCAGCGGCAGCCAGGAATAGATCCCCGCCGCCTGCTGCTTGATCATCCCGGCGCGCAGCATGTAGCGGTGCGAGACGATCTGCGCCTCGGCGGGGTTTTCTTTCAGCACGGGCAGGAAGTAGCGGGTCAGACGCATGGGGGATCTCCGGCGATTTGCCCGTTCCTACCGGGTTGCCCCGGATCAGGCAAGCCGGGCGCAGCCCGGGTCCTGTCGGCGTTAGCCAAATCTCAACGCCCGTCGGTCACATTCCGAGAAATGAATGGTGTCTTTCGTTGAGGGTAAGATGGAGCTGACGATACAACCGGAACGGCGTCGATACCTCGTTCGCCGTTTTTCCTTTCTCAAGAATTTCTCGGTCAGGGCCCGGCTCTTTGGGGCGGGAGCGCTGGCGCTTGCGGGGCTGATGGTCACCGGCGGGGCGGGTTATGTGGGTCTGACGCAAAGCAATGACGGGCTCGCGGCATCGATTACCGCGACGACAGCGGTTCTGAACCAGAAACATGCCGACATGATGCACGACGCGCTAAGGGGGGACGTGCTTTATGCCCTGCGTGCCGGCCCCGCCGCCCCTGCGGCGATCCGGGCGGAGATCGAGGCTGACCTGCAAACCCATGTCGCCGAGTTTGCCGAAAGCATGGCCAATCTGCGAACGCTCGAGCTTCCGGCCAAGATCGAAGCCGATGTTCTGGCCGCGACGCCGCCGCTGGACGCCTATATCGCCGCCGCGCAGGACATTACCGCCCAGGCCTTTCGCGATATCGCCGCCGCCCAGGCGCTCTGGCCCGAATTCATGGTGGCCTTCTCCACGCTCGAGGACACGATGGGCATCCTCGGCGAAGAGATCGAGGCAGAGGGGAATTCCACTGCGCTTGCCGCGCAAGACCGCAACGAGAGCCTGCTGACCATCATCATCGTCGCGATATCGGCCTGCGCTGCGGTCATCCTGTTGTCCAATGTCCTGCTGGCCCGCAGCATCACCATCCCGATCCGCCGGATCAAGGAGGCGATCGGCCAGGTCATCGCGGGCAATTACGATGGCCGAAATTCTTCCTTTGACCGCGCTTCGGACAAGAATGACGAGATTACCCAGATCAGCGGACAGCTTGAGGTGCTGCGCGAGCGTCTGCGAAACGCGCTGGTGCTGGAAGAGACCATCCGCAGCAGCCAGGCGGGGCAGGTGGCGGTGGTCGATGCCTTGTCCGTCGGGCTTGCGGATCTGTCCCAGGGTCGGCTGACCGACCCGATCACCGAGGTTTTTCCGGACGAATACGAAAGCCTGCGCGCCAACTTCAACGTCACGATCGACCGGCTGAACGACTCCCTGACCGAGATTGCCAAGGCCTCGCGCACGATTCGCGGCCAGGCCGACGACATCACCACGGCCGCCGAAGATCTGGCGCATCGGACCGAAAACCAGGCCGCGACGCTGGAGCAGACCGCGGCCGCGCTGGACGCACTGACCGGCTCGGTCAAGGCCGCCGCGAACGGCGCGCGTGAGGTCGAGCGAATCGTGCAGAACACCAGATCCGAGGCCGAAGAAAGCAACCGGGTCGTCGTTCAGGCGGTCGAGGCGATGAACGGCATCGAACGGTCGTCCGAACAGATCTCGCGCATCATCGGGGTGATCGAGGACATCGCCTTTCAGACCAACCTTCTGGCCCTGAACGCCGGGGTCGAAGCGGCCCGCGCGGGCGAGACCGGTCGCGGCTTTGCCGTCGTGGCCTCCGAGGTGCGCGCGCTGGCGCAACGCTCCGCCGATGCCTCGCACGAGATCAAGGAACTGATCACCTCATCGACCCAGTTCGTCGATCGCGGAGTAGAGTCCGTTGGCATGGCCGGCAAGGTGCTGGGCACGATCGTCGACCGCGTCGGCCATATTTCGGACCTTGTTTCGAACATCGCGGCCGGCGCGGTGCAGCAATCCACCGCGCTGGGCGAGGTGAACATCGGCGTGACACAGCTTGATCAGGTGGCCCAGCGCAATGCCGCCATGGTGGAGCAGTCGATGTCCACGACGCAGGCCTTGCAGCAAGAGGCCATGGGGCTTGACGCCATCATGTCGCGCTTTGTCACGAGGGGCAGCGGCGCGATGGACATCCGGACGCCGCTGCGCCGCGCCGGCTGATCCCCGGGCAAACCGCCGGTGGCGGGCAGGGTGCCGGTGGCCGAGGGTACGGCACCTTTCCCAAGCCCTTCTGGCGCCAGAGGCGCTGCGAGGGGCCGGCCCTGCGCCATCGGCCGGGCGCTCTCGGCAGGGCGGTGTGGCCCCGGCGACGGCCGTGCTTGCCTGCGTGCTCGGGGCGGACCCAGGGTGCCGCCCGCTCCCCAGGCCCGCTAGCTCCCGGGCGGCGCGCGCGACCGGCGGTCGCGGCCGATCCGCGCCTGCGGGTGGGGTGCCGGACATGCGCCCTTGCATCCCCCGCCTCGCGGCGCAATATCAGGGGCGCAAAACAGAGTGGAACCTTCATGGCCCTGCCGTTACGCGATCAGGCCCGATACTGGGGCATTGCGCTGGTTGCCTTTTTCGTCGTCCTGTGGGCGCTGGGCGCGGTCATCCTGCCCTTTGTGGTGGGCGGCGCGCTGGCCTATTTCCTGGACCCGGTCGCCGACCGGCTGGAGCGGGCGGGGCTGAGCCGGGTGATGGCGACCTCTGTCATCTCGCTGGGTGCGCTGATGGCCGCCGTCCTGCTGGTGCTGGCCATCATCCCGACGCTGATCACCCAGACCTCGGCGCTGGTCGACGCCGCGCCGGAAATCATGGGACGCCTTCAGGCCGCCATGATCCAGACCTTTCCCGAGATCGGCGACGAGACATCGATCGTGCGCCAGACACTGGCCGACCTGGGCGCGGCGATCCAGGCCAAGGGCGGCCAGTTGGTGCAAGGCGTGCTGAATTCGGCGCTGGGCCTGCTGTCGGCGCTGGTCTTTGTCATCGTCGTGCCGGTGGTGACTTTCTATCTCTTGCTCGACTGGGACCGCATGGTCGCGCGCGTCGACCAGATGCTGCCCCGCGACCACGCGCCCGTGGTCCGCCAACTCGCGACCGAGATCGACCGGACGCTGGCCTCGTTCGTGCGCGGGCAGCTTTCGGTCTGTCTGGTGCTGGGCGCCTATTACGCGATCGGGTTGATGCTGGTGGGGCTGCAATTCGGCCTGGTGGTGGGGGCGGTCGCGGGCACGATCACCTTCATTCCCTACGTCGGCGCGATCTTTGGCGGGGCGCTGGCCATCGGGCTGGCGCTGTTCCAGTTCTGGGGAGACTGGTTTTCCATCGGGTTGGTCGCGCTGATCTTTGGCATCGGCCAGTTCGTCGAGGGCAACATCCTGACGCCGCGCTTGGTGGGCAAGTCGGTGGGTCTGCACCCGGTCTGGCTGATGTTCGCGCTGACCGCCTTTGGCTCGGTCTTTGGATTTGTCGGCATGCTGGTGGCGGTGCCGGTCGCGGCCTCGATCGGGGTGCTGACGCGGTTCGGCATCGCGCGCTATCAGGGCAGCAAGCTGTACACCGGGCTTGCCGGTCAGGATGGCGGGGACGAGGACGCCAGGTGAGCCGGCAATACGCCTTTGATCTGGCCGCGCCGCCGACCTATCGCGCCGAGGATTTTTTTCGCTCCGCCTCGAACGCCGTCGCGTGGACCCAGGTGATGCAGGCGCCCTGGCCGAACGGGCGGATGCTGCTGATCGGCGCCGAGGGGGTGGGCAAGAGCCACCTTGCCCATGTCTGGGCCGAAAGCGCGGGCGCGGGGATCATCGCGGCGCGCGATCTGGGGCGGGCGGACCTTGGCCGGATCGCGGGGGCGCTGGTGGTCGAGGATGCCCCGGCGCTGGCGGGCGACGCGGCCGGCGAAGAGGCGCTTTTTCATCTGTGGAACCGCGCCGGCCCGCTGCTGGTCACCGCCGCGCTGCCGCCGCGCGACTGGCGGTTGACGCTGCCCGATCTGGCCAGCCGGGTACAGGCGATGGCGCAGGCGTCGATCGATCCGCCCGACGATACGCTGCTTGCGGCGGTGCTGGTCAAGCTTTTTGCCGACCGTCAGGTTCATGTGCAGCCCGGCCTGATCGCCTATCTCGCGGCACGGATGGAACGCTCGCTTGCGGCGGCGCGGCGTCTGGTGGACGAGCTTGACCGCCGCGCGCTCAGCCATGGCGGGCCGGTGACCCGGGCGCTTGCGGCCGCGGTCGTGGGGGGCGGGGCGAGCGATCTGGACAGCCGGGCGGACGAATGAAAGAGTGACACGAAACCGTTACCTTTGCGCCCGACAAGGCCACGCCAACCCCCCTTGAACGCTCCTGACCCTGACGGATGCCCGCGACATGCCCGAAGCCAATTTTCTCAAGGCCGAATTTCCCCCGGCAGTGGCGATGGCCGAGGCCGAAACCCGTGGCCCGCGCCGGTTCTTCAACCGCGAGCTGAGCTGGCTGGCCTTCAACTGGCGCGTGCTGGAAGAGGCGACGCATGAAGAGGTGCCGCTGCTGGAACGGCTGCGGTTCCTGTCGATTTCGGGAAACAACATCGACGAGTTCTATATGGTCCGCGTCGCCGGTCTGCGCGCGCTGGCGCGGGCGGGCAATGCGGTGCTGTCCGAGGATGGACGCAACCCGGCCGAGCAGCTTGAACTGATCAATGCCGACGCGCGGCGCCTGATGCAGGCGCAGCAGACGATCTTTGGCAAGCTGCGCCGCGAGATGGAGACGCAGGGCATCACGCTGTGCACCCGCTCGAAGCTGAGCAGCCGCGATCTGAAATTCCTGTCCGAGCATTTCCTGAGCAAGGTCTTTCCGGTGCTCTCGCCGCTGGCCATCGACCCGGCGCATCCCTTTCCCTTTATCCCGAACAACGGCTTTTCCCTTGCGCTGGAGCTTGAGCGGCTGTCTGACAACAAGCCGCTCAAGGCGCTGTTGCCGATCCCGCAGCAGATCGCGCGCTTTGTTTTGCTGCCGGGCAAGGCCGGCGAGGCGCGGTTCCTGCCGCTGGAGGAATTGCTGCTGATCCATCTTGACCATCTCTTTCCCGGCTACACGGACAAGGGGCATTGCCTGTTCCGGGTGCTGCGCGACAGCGACCTTGAGGTCGAGGACGAGGCCGAGGATCTGGTACGCGAGTTCGAGACCGCGCTGAAACGGCGCCGGCGCGGCGAGGTGATCCGGCTGAAGCTGTCGGCCAACGCCCCGGCCGGTCTGCGCGCGACCATCATGGACGAGCTTGGCGTGACCGAGGACGAGGTGGTCGAAATCCGTGGCCTTCTGGGCATGAGCGATCTCAAGGAACTGGTGCTGTCCAGCCGGCCCGATCTGCTCTGGCCTCCGTTTACGCCGCGCGTGCCCGAGCGTGTGCAGGACCACGACGGCGACATGTTCGCCGCAATCCGGCAAAAGGACCTGCTGCTGCATCACCCCTACGAGACCTTTGACATGGTGGTGCGCTTTTTGCAGCAGGCCGCCTCTGACCCCAACGTGCTGGCCATCAAGCAGACGCTTTACCGGACCAGCACCGAAAGCCCGGTGGTGGCCGCGCTTTGCGAGGCGGCCGAGGCGGGCAAGTCGGTCACGGCGCTGGTCGAGTTGAAGGCGCGGTTCGACGAGGCCGCCAACATCCGCCAGTCGCGCCGGCTGGAACGGGCCGGGGCGCATGTGGTCTACGGCTTCATGCACTTGAAAACGCATGCAAAAATCTCGACCGTGGTGCGCCGCGAGGGCGATGCGCTGGTGACCTACACCCATTACGGCACCGGCAACTATCACCCGATCACCGCGCGCATCTACACCGATCTGTCGTTCTTTACCTGCGACCCGGCGCTGGGCCGCGATGCCACCAAGGTGTTCAACTTCCTGTCGGGATATGCCCAGCCGGAACGGCTTGAAAACCTCGCCATCGCGCCCCTGATGCTGAAGCCGCGCCTGCTGGAACTGATCGGCGCCGAGGCGGATCATGCCCGGGCCGGGCGCAAGGGCGAGATCTGGATCAAGCTGAACTCGTTGGTCGAAAGCGAGGTGATCGACGCGCTTTATGCCGCCTCGAACGCCGGGGTAAAGATCAGCCTGATCGTGCGCGGCATCTGCGGGCTGCGGCCGGGGGTCAGGGGGCTGTCGGAAAACATCCGCGTCAAGTCGGTGGTGGGGCGGTTCCTTGAGCACAGCCGCATCATCTGTTTCGGCTCGGGCGAGGGGGTCAATTCGGCCAAGGCGCGGGTGTTCCTGTCGTCGGCCGACTGGATGGGGCGCAACCTGTCGCGCCGGGTCGAGACCCTGGTCGAGATCCACAACGAGACGGTGCGGGCGCAGATCGTCGGGCAGATCATGGCCGCCAACCTGGCCGACGTGGCGCAAAGCTGGGTGCTGGGCCCCGATGGCAGCTTTACCCGCGACACCTCGCGCCCGGGGGACAAGGTGTTTAGCTGCCACAGGTATTTCATGGACAACCCATCGCTTTCGGGCCGGGGGCGGGTCGGGGCAAAGGATGTGCAGCGCCTGACCTAGGCGCTGCGGGAAGGACGGCAGACATGAACGCGGACAGCGATGACGACTGGGGCCATTTCGGCAGGCCGCTGTTCGATGACCCCTCGGCGCGGGCGCTGTCGCGGGTCGGTGTGGTCGATGTGGGGTCAAACTCGGTCCGGATGGTGGTCTTTGACGGCGCGGCGCGCAGCCCGGCCTATTTCTACAACGAAAAGATCATGTGCGGCCTGGGCAAGGGCCTGGCCGAACGCGGCCGGCTGAACCCCGAGGGGCGGGTGCGCGCGCTTTCCGCGCTCAAGCGGTTCGCGCTCTTGGCCAAGGGCATGGGGATCGAGCCCTTGAACGTCGTGGCCACGGCGGCGATGCGCGAGGCTGCCGACGGGCCCGAGTTTCAAGAGCTTGTGCTGGCCGAGACCGGGCTGAAGATGTGGATCGTCGACGGCGACGAAGAGGCAAGGCTTTCGGCCCAGGGGGTGCTGCTGGGCTGGCCCGACGCCAAGGGCATCGTCTGCGATCTTGGCGGCAACTCGATGGAACTGGCGCGCATCGGCGGCGGCAAGGTCGGCAAGCGGGTGACCACGCCGCTTGGCCCCTTTCGGCTGCAGCAGATCTCGGACGAGCCCAGAAAGCGCGCTCAGCACATCGAGAAAATCTTGCAGGGCGTGCAGGACCAGATTCGCACCGAAGGCGAGCGTATCTATCTGGTCGGGGGCTCATGGCGGGTGATCGCGCGGCTTGACATGGAGCGTCGCGCCTATCCGCTGACCGTGCTGCACGAATACCGCATGCAGCCGAACTCGCTGCTCGACACGCTGGACTGGCTGGCCAATTCCGACCTGGCCGTCCTGCGCGGGCGCACCGGCACCAGCCCCGAGCGGATGGAACTGGTTCCGCTGGCCTGCGAGGTGCTGCGCCAGATGATCAGGGTGCTGAAGCCGGCCGAGATCGACGTTTCGGCCTATGGCATCCGCGAGGGGCTGCTCTACGAGCAGATGCCCGAACGCCTGCGCGCCCGCGATCCGCTGATCGAGGCGGCGCGCATGGCCGAGCAGACCTCGTCGCGCATCCCCGGCTTTGGCAGGAAGCTTTTCGACTTTCTGCTGCCGATCTTTCGCGGCGCGCCGCCAGAGCGGCTACGGCTGATCAAGGCGGCGTGCCTGTTGCACGACACCACCTGGCGCGCGCATCCGGACTACCGGGCCGAGGCCTGTTTCGACAACGCCACCCGCGCCAACCTGGGCGGGCTTGACCATCCGGGACGGGTCTTTCTGGGGCTGGCGCTGCTGCACCGCTACAAGAACAGCCGCAGCGGCTCGCGTCTGGAGCCGCTGTTTCGCCTGCTGAGCGAGGCCGAGTTGCAGGACGCCGAGGTGCTGGGCAAGGCGATGCGCTTTGGCGCGATGTTCGCGGTGGGCGATCCGGCGCTGGCCGCGACGCTGCAATGGTCGGCCCGCAAGCAGGTGCTGACGCTGGAGTTGAACGACACCGGCAAGGGGCTGTTCGGCGAGGTGGCGCAGGCGCGCTTTCACGCCCTGGCCGTGGCGATGAAGGCGACCACCGATATCCGCCAGCGGGCCGAGGCGCGGGCGTGAAGACCGCGCTTGACCATCTGGTGCTGTCCTGCGCCGATCTGGGTCAGGCGGCGCCGGGTGTCGAGGCACGGCTGGGGGCGGCGCTGTCGGGCGTCGGGCTGCACGCGGCGATGGGCACGCACAACCGGCTGGCCGGGCTTGGGGCAAGTTATCTGGAACTGATCGCCATCAACCCGCAGGCCCCGCCGCCGAGCCGGCCGCGCTGGTTCGATCTTGACCGTTTTTCCGGCCCGGTCCGGCTGACCAACTGGGTGCTGGCCTGCGATGATCTTGACGCCGCGCTGGCGCTTGCGCCGGCGGGAACCGGACGGCCGACGGATTTCGCGCGCGGGCCCTACCGCTGGCGCATGGCGGTTCCGGACGATGGCCGCCTGCCCTTTGACGGCTGCTTTCCCGGGCTGATCGAATGGCAGGGCGCGGCCCATCCGGTGCAGGCACTGCCCGACAGCGGCCTGCGGCTGTCCGCCCTGCGGCTGGAACATCCGCGCCAGACCGATCTGGCCCGCGCGCTCGCGCCCCTGCTCTGCGATGACCGCATCAGCATTCATGCCGGCACGGAGCCGCGTCTGGCGGCCGCGCTGGACGGCCCGGGCGGCCGCGTCAGCCTGTGACCGGCGGGCGGATGTTTTCAGGGCCTGACAGCGGCGGCTGGGCGGGGTAAGCTTGGCCCATGTCGATCTGGAGCCGCCTTTACGACGCCATCGCGGCCCTTGCCAATGGCGAGGGGCTGGGCGCTGTGCTGGACCGCTTGCGTGTCGCCCCACCGCCCGAGCGTTCGGTCGCCTTTACCATCGCGGTCATCGCGCTGGGCGCCAAGATGGCCAAGGCCGACGGCGAGGTGACCCGCGACGAGGTGCGCATCTTTCGCCAGATCTTTGAAATCGCGCCCGAGGACGAGGCCCATGCCGCCCGCGTCTTTGACCTGGCGCGGCAGGATGTCGCCGGGTTCGAATACTACGCGCAGAAGGTGGCGCAGCTTTTCAACTCGACCGGCGCCGCGCTCTGCGCCGACGACCGCAACGTGCTGATCGACCTTCTGGAGGGGCTGTTTCAGATCGCGATGTCGGACGGCAGGTATCACCCGCGCGAAGAGGCCTATCTGGCCGAGGTCGCCCGCATCTTCGGGCTGGAGGACCGCTGCTTTCGCGTCATGCGCGCCCGCTTTGTCGAGGGCGCGCCGCGCGATCCCTATGACGTGCTCGGGATTGCGCCCGGCGCCACGGTACAGCAGGCCCGGGCGGCCTGGCGGCAGGGCGTCAAGGATTGCCACCCCGACGTGATGATCTCGCGCGGGGTGCCGCCCGAGGCGGTCAAGCTGGCCGAGCGGCGGCTGATCGCGGTCAACCGGGCCTGGGAAGAGATCCGCACCCGCAAGGCCGCGTGATGGCCCGGCTCAGACTGGCGAGCTACAACACCGAATGGTTCAACGCGCTCTTTGACGGCGACGACAATCTGCTGAACGATCAGGGCCCCTCGGCCCGCTACCGCACCAGCCGCGCCACGCAACTTGGCGCGCTGGGCATCGTTCTGCTGGCGCTGGAGGCGGACGGAATAATGATCATCGAGGCGCCGGACAACAGCCGGTCGCAGCACCGCTCGACCCAGCGCGCGCTGGAAAACTTCGCGCGCTTTTTCGGGCTGCGCCAGCGCAGGGCGGTGATCGGCTATTCGTCCGAGACCGAACAGGAGATCGCCTTTCTCTACGATCCGGACGTGCTTGAGGCGCGGCACGACCCAAGGGACACCCCCTTTGCCCCCCGCTTCGATCACCCGCACCGGATGGACCTGGATGGCGACGGGATCGCCGAGATGCTGCGCTTTTCCAAACCGCCGCTGGAGCTGGAGGTCAGGGCCAATGGCCGCAGCCTGCGTCTGATCGGGGTGCACAACAAGTCGAAGTCCCCGCGCGGCGCACGGTCGAAATCCGCCGAGCGCCGCCTGGCGATCGAGAACCGGCGCAAGCAGCTTGCCGAGTGCCGCTGGCTGCGCCTGCGGATCGAGTCGCATCTGGCAGCAGGGGATGACCTGATCGTGATGGGCGATTTCAACGACGGGCCGGGGCTGGACGACTACGAAAAGCTGTTCGGGCAGTCGGGGGTCGAGGTCGTCCTTGGCCCCGAAGCGCCGCCCGAGTTGCAGCTTTATGACCCGCATGCCGATCTGGCGCTGAGCCAGCGGCTGGGGCTGCACCCCTCGACCGCCCGTTTCTGGCTGGAGCCGCGCCAGCACTATTTCGAGGCGCTGCTGGACTACATCATGGTCTCGCCGCGCCTGCGGGGCGGGGCCTGGCGGATCTGGCACCCGATGAACGATCCGGGCGTGACGAAGGTTCCCGAACTGCGTGAGGCGCTGTTGCAGGCCTCGGACCATTTCCCCGTGACCTTCGATCTGGAGGTTTAGGGGCGGCCCGGGGCTTTGGCCCGCGCGGTCGGGGAAACGCGGTGCGTTTCCTGTTACGCCCGACGTTGGCCGAGGCCATCGCCGCGGTCATGCGAAGGGCCCTCAACAAACCCCGCCGAGTGCCCCACAGGCCCACGGCCAGCGCCGGAACCTCCC
>JBQTIT010000036.1:0-5244 GCA_052387855.1 Paracoccaceae bacterium | reverse complement strand
GGTGCCCGAGATGCCGCTGGTCACGCATCCCTTCCGGTCGGGCAACAAGGCCCAGGCGGGGGTGGATTTCTGAGGGCGCGGCGGGGGGCGCGGCCCCCCACGGCTCCGCCTCCCCCCGGGATATTTTGCCCAAAGTGAATGAAAAGCGGCGCCGCGCCTTGGGCCGATGAGACGGGGAAGACGCGGCGCTTTCACTTCGGGCGGTCATCGGGGTCCCCCCCTGTACCGCAAGGATCAGGGTGATCGATAAGAGTTAAGAAAAGGTATATTTCATTTTGGCAAAAATATCCCCGCCGGAGGCTCTTTGTCGGGCCAGGGGCGCGGGTGCGGGATCGGGAGGGATGATGGGCAAGGCGCTGATGATCCAGGGCTGCGGGTCGAACGTCGGCAAGTCGATGCTGGTGGCCGGGCTCTGCCGGGCGGCGCGGGCGCGGGGGCTGTCGGTCGCGCCGTTCAAGCCGCAGAACATGTCGAACAATGCCGCCGTGACCGCCGACGGCGGCGAGATCGGCCGCGCGCAGGCCTTGCAGGCGCGGGCCTGCGGGCTGGCGCCGCTGGTCGACATGAACCCGGTGCTGCTGAAGCCTGAAAGCGAGAGGGGCGCGCAGGTCATCGTG
Source organism: Paracoccaceae bacterium (assembly GCA_052387855.1). Taxonomy (GTDB): domain Bacteria; phylum Pseudomonadota; class Alphaproteobacteria; order Rhodobacterales; family Rhodobacteraceae; genus CAIYZT01. Next base: position 4,627 of record JBQTIT010000036.1, on the reverse strand, counting down.
CAGGGTCAGCGCCTAGCGACGGTGAGGGCGCGCGACTATGCGGCGCTGAAGCCGGGTCTCATGCCAAGGGTCCTGGAAAGCTTCGGCCGGCTCAGGGGCGCGCATGAGCTGGTGATCGTCGAGGGCGCCGGCAGCCCGGCCGAGATCAACCTGCGCGCCGGCGACATCGCGAACATGGGCTTTGCCCTGGCGGCGGAGGTGCCGGTGGTGCTGGCCGGCGACATCGACCGGGGCGGGGTGATCGCGCAGATCGTGGGCACCAGGGCGGTGCTGGCGGCCGAGGACGCCGCGCAGGTCGTGGGCTTTGTCATCAACAAGTTCCGCGGCGATCCGCGCCTTTTCGACGAGGGCTATGCCGAGATCGTGGCGCGTTCCGGCTGGCGCGGCTTTGGCGTTTTGCCCTGGTTCGATCTGGCGCACCGGCTTCCGGCCGAGGATGCGCTGGACATCGGCGGCCCCCCCCGGCGCGAGGGGGCGGTCAAGATCGCCTGCCTGCAATTCGCGCGGATCGCCAATTTCGACGATCTTGACCCGCTGGCGGCCGAGCCGGGGGTGCAGGTGGTGATGGTGCGCCCGGGGCAGGCGATTCCGGGCGATGCCGCGCTGGTCATCCTGCCGGGGTCGAAATCGACACGGGGGGATCTGGCCTTTCTGCGCGCGCAGGGCTGGGACATCGACCTGCGCGCCCATCACCGGCGCGGCGGGCGGATTCTGGGGCTCTGCGGCGGCTATCAGATGCTGGGGCGCGAGATCGCCGACCCCGAGGGCATCGAGGGGCCGGCGGGCAGCACGCCGGGCCTTGGCCTTTTGGATCTGGTCACGGTGATGCGTCCGGCCAAGCGGTTGACGCGGACCAGCGCCACGCACCGGGCCAGCGGCCAGCAGGTGAACGGCTACGAAATCCACATCGGCGTGACCGAGGGGCCGGACCGGGCCCGGCCTTTTGCCGAGGTGGCGGGCGCCGGCGAGGGCGCGGTTTCCGCCGACGGGCGGGTCGAGGGAAGCTATCTGCACGGGCTGTTCAGCGCCGACGGCTTTCGCGCCGCCTTTCTGGCCGGTCTGGGCGTGGCTCCATCCGGCACGCAATATGAGGCCGGGGTCGATGAGGCGCTGGACGCGCTGGCGGCGCATCTTGAGCGGCATCTTGACGTCGGCGGGCTCTTGGCGCTGGCGCGGTAGGGGCTATCCGCGCAGGGCGGCGGCCAGGCGCTGCCACTCGGCCCCGGTCCCCGGCAGGCCAAGGCGGAGCCAGTCCGGCGAATAGGGAAAGATGCGCGACCAGATGCGGGCGCGGGCCAGACGGTCCTGCGCGGTGGCGGCCTCCGGCGTCCGATAGGTGCGGAAAAGATGCGCGCCGCCGACCAGGGACCAGCCGGCGGTGGCGGCGAGGGCATCCAGCCTGGCAGCCTCGGAGGCAAGCCGGTCGGTCGTGGCGCGGTGCCAGGCGCGATCGTCCAGCGCCGCCGCGCCGATGGCGCAGGCGGGGCCGGAAACCGGCCAGGGCCCGCAAAGCTCGGACAGGCGCGAAATCTCGGCAGCCCCGCCCAGCAGAAAGCCAAGCCGCAGGCCGGCCAGACCCCAGAACTTGCCGAAGGACCGCAGCACGATCAGCCCGCCCTGCCCGGCCTCGGCTGCCACCGACACCTCGGGCACCGGATCGGCAAAGCTTTCATCGACCACCAGCCGCCCGACCGTGGCGGCGAGCGCGCGCAAGGCGGGCGGGGTCCAGATGCGCCCGTCGGGGTTGTTGGGGTTGACCACGACGGCCAGATCGGCGCCGGCCAGACCCTCGGGCGCGGTCACGGTCTGAACCTGCCAGCCACGCGCCGACAGCGCGGCGGCATGTTCGTTGTAGGTCGGACCAAGAACGCGGGCACGGCCGGGGCGGTCCAGCGCGGGATAAAGCTGGATCGCGGCCTGCGCCCCGGCGAGCGGCAGGATACGCCCGGGGTCCAGCCCATAGGCACGGGAGGCGGCGGCGGTCAGCCGCGCCTGATCCTCGGCGCGCGGCAGATCGGCCCAGAGGCGCGGCGGCAGGGAGGGCAGCGGATAGGGCTGGCGGTTGATGCCGGTGGACAGATCGATCCAGTCCTCTGCCGCGCCGCCAAAGCGGGCCATGGCGCGGCCCATGTCGCCGCCGTGGTCGCGGCTCATGCCAGCACCCAGGCCAGAAGCGCTAGCGCCGCGCCCAAGGCAACCATCGCGCGGCGATAGAGCGACAGGCCGCGTTGCAGATCGCCCGGCCGCGGGTCGGGCGCGGCGCCGTTGACCCAGGGCTCCTCGGCGGTCCGGTCCGCATAGACGCGCGGGCCGGACAGGCGGATGCCAAGCGCCCCGGCCATCGCCGCCTCGGGCCAGCCGGCGTTGGGTGAGCGGTGGCGGGCGGCGTCGGCGCGCATGCAGGCCAGCGCGCGGCCGGGTGCGCCCGAGACCAGGGCAAAGATGAGCCCGGTCAGGCGCGCGGGGGCAAGATTGACCAGATCGTCGAACCGGGCCGAGGCCCAGCCAAAGGCCTCGTGCCGCGGGCTGCGGTGGCCGATCATGCTGTCCAGCGTGTTGACTGCCTTGTAGGCCGCGATGCCCGGAAGGCCCAGCAGAACGCCCCAGAACAGCGGCGCGACGATGCCGTCCGAGGTGTTCTCGGCCAGGCTCTCCAGCGCGGCCCGGGCCACGCCGGCCTCGTCCAGCGCGGCGGGGTCGCGCCCGACGATCATCGACACCGCCTGCCGCGCCGCCGGCAGATCGCCCCGCGACAGGGGCGCGGCGACGGCCAGCACATGGTCGTGCATCGCGCGGGCGGCGATCAGCGGCCAGGCCAGCGCGGCAGTCAGCAGCAGGCCAAGGGGGCCGCCGGGCAGGACGCGGGCGACGGCCCAGGCCGGCAGGGCGGCCAGCGCGACGATGGCCAGCAGCGTCGCGCAGCCGGCAAGGCGGCGCAGGGCGGCGCTGTGACCCTCGCGGTTCAGCCGCCGGTCGGCCAGGGCAATCGCACGGCCAAGCCATGTGACCGGATGGCCGATGCGGGCATAAAGCCGCCCGGGCCAGCCCAGCACCCCGTCAATCGCCATGGCCAGCGCCATCGCCCCCGCTTCGAGCATCACCAAATCCCCCGACCGGCCCCTTCTGGCCGAATTCGCCGCCCGGATCAATTCCGCCCGCGGCGGGCCGGGACCCGTTTACGACCCGGGGCGAAAGGACAGGATCTGCCGAAACCCCGCACCACGCAGGGCGGCGCGGGCCTGCGGCGGGATCGTGCCCGGGGCAAAGAGCAGCGCGCGAGCCGGGCCGGTGTGCCCGATGGCAAAGCCGAGCGCCCCAAGCCGGGCCGACAGGGCCGGGGTGGGGTCGGTGCCGGCCGCTGCGCCGCGCCGCGCCAGCGCACGGCGGGCGCTTTCGCTGGCCAGCGCGGCCAGGGCGGACGCGCTCGCCATCGCGCCCGGCAGCGCGGCGGCCAGATCGCTGATGTCGGCAAATCCGGTGTCGGCGGGGTCGGTGCGCTCGGCCGGGCCAAGAAATCCGCCCAGCACGTCAAGGGGCGGCAGGGGCGGCAGCGGGGCCAGGACCCGGCCAAGGCGCGAGGCCCACAGGATCCGCCCGGGGGCGGGAAACATCAGCGGATCCGAGGCGCCCTCGACCGCGATTGTGGCGCGGGCCAGCGCCGCGACCGCGTCCGGCGGATGCCCGGCCAGGCGCGCCACGGCGACCAGCGCGGCGGTCGAGGACCCCGCCCCGCCGCCCAGCGGCATCTCGGCCCGCAGGGTGAAGCGCCCGGTCACCGGCAGGCCCAGCGCCGCCAGAAGATCCGCGACCTGCCGGCGTGACAGGACCGGCCGGCCGGGCTGGAACAGATCGAACGGACCGGGGCGCCAGAGGCCGTGCATGCGCAGTCCCGGACAGGGCAACGTCAAGAGCGCGACCGGGCCTTCGGCCCCAAGCCGGCCCTGCACCAGCTCGCCCAGATGGCCGTCAAGCGCGACGATGCGCGCCCTGCCCATCCGGCCAGCCCCTTGCCGCATCTGCCCTGCCCCCTGCCCCGTGACGCCCGCACCCTCTGTTTCAGAGCCGCTCGCCGGGGTCAACGGGCGCCGCGCCGACAGGGCGGCAGAGCGCGGCCCGGAACGCGGAGGAAAGGGCGGTCCGCGTGCGGGGCGCGTGGGCGAGGTTCCCGCCCCGCCAGGGAGGTCGCACATCGCCCGCCGGGGTCGGGCACCAGCCTCTGTCTTTAAGCGGTAGGGGTCTGTCGGACACGTTTCCACACGGGCGGGGAAACGTGGTGCGTTTCCATATCCGGCCGAACTGGCCGAGGCACCAGCCGAGGTCATGTAGGAACTTGTCAACATCCCCGGCCGCGGGCCCCAACGGCCCTCGGCCAGCGCCCGACCCCCGCAGGGAGGGCGCTCCACGCCCTCCGGGTCGGGCGCTGGCCTCTGCTTTCCATGCGGAACCGGCCTACCGGACACGTTCCCACACGGGCGGGGAAACGCAGTGCGTTTTCCTTTTCGCCCGACTTTGGCCGAGGCACTCGCCGAGGTCATGCGAAACGCCCGCCCCATCCCGGCCGAGGGCCCCAAAGGCCCTCGGCCAGCGCCTGCCCTTCCCCCGGCAGGCGCTTCGCGCCAGCCAGGTC
>JBQTIT010000035.1:0-27104 GCA_052387855.1 Paracoccaceae bacterium | reverse complement strand
GCAGGACAATGATGCATAAGGACCTCGTCTCGTAGTCCCTGACGAGCTACCAGCCGCCCTCCGCTCCGAACCATCACGGCAACGCGCAGGCGCGAAATCAATGGGGCATGGCCGCCGCTTACGATGGCCTGGCGCACTGCGGGTTCGCGCAGGCTGACATCGCCGCCGCGCCAGGCGTCGGCCTCAGGCCCGCACATCCACAAAAGCGCGCGGGCGGGCCATTCGGCGGGGATGTGCACGCCGGGGTCAAGCGCCGCGACCGGGCCGATGCCGCTGGCCCGAATGGCGCGCTGCATTTCGGTGGCCACGGTGCCGGGTGACAGGCCAAGGGCGCGGATGCCGCTGGAGGCCTCTTCGAGGTGCAGCGCGCGGGTCAGCATCAGGGCGCCGGCCTTGCCGGAGCAATAGGCGCTCCAGCCCAGATAGGGGGCGGTGGCCGCGCCGGACGAGACGGTGATCACGGTGCCGCCGCCCTGCGCCTTCATGCCCGGCAGACAGGCCCGGATGCCGTGAAACACCCCCTTGAGGTTGACGTCGATCGCGGCGCCCCATTGGGCGGGGTCGGCGTCTTGCAGGCGGGCCATCGGCTCGATCACGCCGGCATTGCCGATCCAGACATCTACACGGCCCCAGTGCCGGCAGACCGCCGCATGCGCCGCTGAAACCTGGTCCCAGCTCGCGACATCGCAGGACAGCGCCAGCGCGCGGTCCGCCCCGATACGCCGGACCAGGGCCGCGCAGTCGCCCCGGGCCAGCAGCGCAACCCGCGCGCCCGCCGCTGCAAAGACCTCGGCCGCCGCAGCGCCGATGCCGCGGCTCGCCCCGGTGATTACCACGACCTTGTCCTTCATCGCCGCCTGGCCCCCGTTGCCGTTCTGGCGATGCTGCGCCCCCGCGCGGCGGAGTGCAAGGTGGAACCGCCGCTGCCGCCTTCAGGCTTGCAAGCGGGCCCGTCCCGCGCCATATCCGGCTGAGCCGCAGACAGGACATGCCATGCCCCTTGCACTTTCGGATCTGACCCAGGCGCTTTTGGACGAGGCACGAAAGGCCGGGGCCAATGCGGCGGACGCGCTGGCTGTTCGGTCCAGTTCCCTGTCGATTTCGACCCGGGCGGGGCAGCTTGAACAGGCCGACAGGTCGGAGCAGACCGAGATCGGCCTGCGCGTGCTGATCGGGGGGCGGCAGGCCTGCGTTTCGGCCTCTGACATTTCCGCGCGTACCCGGCAGGAGCTGGCCGAGCGCGCGGTCGCCATGGCGCGCGAGGCGCCCGACGACCGCTTTGCCGGCCTGGCCGAGCCGGGCCAGTTGAGCGGTCTGCGCGATGCCGGTGCGCTGGACCTGGCCGACACCGAGCCAGAGCCGCAGGCCGGCGCGTTGCAGCGCGACGCCGAGCGGGCCGAGGCGGCCGCATTGGCCCATCACGGCATCGTGCAATGCGAAAGCGGCGCAGGCTGGGCCCGCAATGACATCTTTCTTGCCGCCTCGAACGGCTTTGCCGGCGGCTATGCGCGCACGTCACGCTCATCCCAGATCATCGCCTTTACCGGCTCGGGCACCGGGATGGAGCGGGATTGGGCCGGCGAATCGCGGATCCATTCCGCCGACATGCCCGCCCCCGAAGAGCTGGGCACCCTTGCGGCCAGCCGGACCCTGGCGCGGGCCGGTGCGGTCAAGCCGCCGACCGGAATCTTTCCGGTGCTCTTTGACGAGCGCATCGCGGCCAGCCTGATCGGCCATCTCTTGCAGGCCGTCAACGGCGATGCCATCGCACGCGGGGCAAGCTGGGCGCGTGATCTTTTGGGGATGCAGGTCTTGCCACGGGGTCTGAGCGTGATCGAGGACCCGCTGCGCCCCCGGACCGCCCTGTCGCGCCCCTTTGACGCCGAGGGGCTGGCGACACGGCGGCGGCGGATCGTCGATGACGGCATCCTGACCGGTTGGACGCTGGACTTGGCCACCGGGCGCCGGCTGGGGATGGAGTCAACCGCCAGCGCCGTGCGCGGCACCGGCGCGCCGCCCAGCCCTGCGACGACCAACATCGACCTGACCCCGGGCGGCGACACGCGCGAGGCGCTGATTTCGGGCATGGGCACCGGGCTTTTGGTGACCTCGATGATCGGATCGACCATCAACCCGACCACGGGCGATTATTCGCGCGGCGCCAGCGGATTCTGGGTGGAAAATGGCGAGATACGGCATCCGGTCCACGAATGCACCATCGCGGGAAACCTGCGCGACATGCTGCTGCGGATCGTTCCGGCGAATGATGCCCGCGCGCATCTGTCGACCCGCGTGCCCTCGATCCTGATCGAAGGAATGACGCTTGCCGGCAAGTGAGAGCGATCTGCAGCTTCTGTCCCGCGCGGCCAGGGACGCCGGCAAGATCGCGCTTGGATACTGGCGGCAATCGCCCAAGTCCTGGGAAAAGGACGACGGCACCGGCCTGGTGACCGAGGCTGACCTGGCGGTGAACAGCCACCTTGAAAAGACCTTGCGCGCGGCCCGGCCGGGCTATGGCTGGCTGTCCGAAGAGAGCCCCGACCATCCGGCACGGCTGGACTGCGAGGCGACCTTTGTCGTCGATCCGATCGACGGCACCCGCGCCTTCAGCGCCGGAGAGCGGCCCTTTGCCCATGCGCTGGCCGTGGTCCGCGCCGGCGAAGTGGCGGCTGCGGTGGTGTATCTGCCCGTGCTGGACAAGCTTTATGCGGCGGTTGCGGGCCTGCCCGCCACGCTGAACGGCGCGGCGATCCGCCCCAGCACCACGACAGGCATCGAGCAGGCCCGCATTCTGACCGGCCGGCCCAGCCTGGCGCCCGAGCATTGGCTTGGGCCCCCGCCGGCGCTGGATCGGCACTTTCGCCCCTCGCTGGCCTATCGGCTTTGCCTGGTCGCGGATGGCAGCTTTGACGGCGTGCTCAGCTTTCGCCCCTGCTGGGAATGGGACATCGCCGCCGGCAGCCTGATTGCCCGGCAGGCCGGGGCGCTGGCGACCGCGCCAAACGGCGCGCCGCTGCGGTTCAACACCCGCGCCGATCCTCTGGGCCCCGGTCTGTGGGCGGCGCCGGCCGGGTTGCACCTGGCCCTGCGCAGGCTCATGGCCTGAGGGCAGGCGCGCCCCCGCCCCGCCTCAGGATTTGGGCCGCTTCGGCGGCACAAAGCGCTTGGAGGTGTCGGCCGCATTTGCCTTGGGCGCGGCCGGCCGGGTTGGCTTGGCGCCATAGGGCTTCTTGCCCTCGGCGCCGTGGCTCTTGAAACCGCCGGCCTTGCCCACCGGCGCCTCGCGCTTGGCATAGGGCCGCGCGTCATCGCCCTTGGGCGCATAGGTGCGCTTGGCCTCCCGCTCGCCCTCGGCGCGCGGCTTGAAGCCGGTTCCCTCGGCGGCATGGCTCTTGAAGCCGGTGGCGCGCGCCGGCTTGTCGGGCGACCCGCCGTGCGACTTGAACCCGGCCGAGCGGGGCGCGGACTTTGATTCCGGGCTCCAGCGCGGCTTTCTGGCCTCGACGTTTTCGGCACGCGGGGCATAGGGCTTGCGCGGAGCGTCCTCGCGCTTGGCAGTGGGGCTGTCACCAGCCGCGCGCGGGGCATAGGGCTTGCGTTCGGCATCCTCCCGCTTGGCGTAGGGTTTGCGCGGGGCATCCTCGCGCGGGGCATAGGGTTTGCGTTCAGCATCCTCACGCTTGGCGTAGGGTTTGCGCGGGGCATCTTCGCGCGGGGCATAGGGTTTGCGTTCGGCATCCTCCCGCTTGGTGTAGGGTTTGCGCGGGGCATCCTCGCGCGGGGCATAGGGCTTGGGCGCCGAAGGCTCGCGCGGGGCAAAGGACCTTGCCGGCTCTTCGACCCGGGCCGCGGTGCGGGCGGGCTGGGCGTCGTCGTCCTCGACCACGCGGGCGGGCTTGGCGACATAGGCCGGCTTGTCGGCCCGCACCGGGCGCTCGGCCCGCTCCTCGCGGGGGGCAGCCCTGCGCGGGGCGGGGCGGGCGTCGCTTCGGGCGTCGGGGCGCTCGGTGTCGGGCGCCTCGGCCAGCCGCTCCATGTGCAGATCGGTGTCCAGCGCCGCGGCCTGGCCAAAGCGCGCGGCCTCCTGCGCCAGGATTTGCACGAAGGTCTCGTCCTGCTTCACCCGGATCGCGCCGATCGCGGCCTTGGTGATGCCGCCTGCCTCGCAGATCTTGGGCAAAAGCCAGCGCGCCTCGGCCCGGCCCGTATGGCCGACGTTGAGCCGGAACCAGACCGAAGGGCCGAACTCGCCCCTCTCGCGCGGGGTGGCGCTGGCGGCGGAGGGCGGCGGCAGCGCGTCCGACAGCACCTCGGGGGCCGAGCGGCCCTCGCGCCAGAGCCGGACAAAGGCGGCGGCCACCTGCTCGGGGCCGTAGCGGTGCAAGAGGGCGCCGGCCATCTCGGCCTCGTCCCCCGGCGCCTCGGCCAGAAACGCATGCTCCAGCACCCGCGCATCCTCGCGCGCCTGAACCTCGTCCGCACCGGGGGCCTTGCCCCATTCGGCGGTCACCTTGGCCCCGGCCAGGATCCGCTGCGCCTTGCGCGCCTCGGCCGGCGGCACGATCAGCGCCGAGACGCCCTTGCGCCCGGCCCGCCCCGTGCGGCCCGACCGGTGCAGCAAGGTCTCCGAGTTTGACGGCAGGTCGAAATGCACGACCAGCTCCAGCCCCGGCAAATCGATACCGCGCGCGGCCACGTCGGTCGCGATGCAGACCCGCGCCCGCCCGTCGCGCAGCGCCTGCAAGGCATGGGTCCGCTCGGCCTGGCTCAGTTCCCCCGACAAGGCGACGACCTGAAAACCCCGGTTCGCCATGCGTGCATAAAGATGGCTGACATTGGCCCGCGTCTTGCAAAAGACGATGGCCGCCCGCGCCTCGTAGAAGCGCAAGAGGTTGAAGATCGCATGTTCCTTGTCGCGCGAAGCAACCGACAGCGCCCGGTATTCGATATCCACATGCTGGCGCGCCTCGCCCTGGGCGATGATGCGCAGCGCGTCGCGCTGAAAGGTGGCGGCCAGCGTCTCGATCTCTTTCGGCACCGTGGCCGAGAACATCAGCGTGCGCCGCTCGTGCGGGGCGGCACCCAGGATGAATTCCAGATCCTCGGCAAAGCCGAGGTCCAGCATCTCGTCGGCCTCGTCCAGGATGGTGGCCTTGATGCCCGTCAGGTCCAGCGAGCCGCGCTCGATATGGTCGCGCAGGCGGCCGGGTGTGCCGACCACGATATGCGCGCCCCGCTCCAGCGCACGCCGCTCGCTGCGATAGTCCATGCCGCCGACGCAGGATGCGATCTGCGCTCCGGCCGTGCCGTACAGCCAGTCAAGCTCGCGCTTGACCTGCAAGGCAAGCTCGCGGGTCGGCGCCACGACCAGCGCGATGGGCCGGTCCGCGAACAAGAGCCGCTCGGCCCCGTTCAGGATCTCGGGGGCGATCGCCAGGCCAAAGGCCACGGTCTTGCCCGATCCGGTCTGCGCCGAAACGAGCAGGTCGCGCCCCGCCAGCCCCTCGGCCAGCACGGCCTGCTGTACGGCCGTCAGGGTCTCATAGCCCTTTTCCGCCAATGCCGACGCCAAAGGCGTGGCGATTGCCAAGTCCATCATCATGTCTATCCCAAAGGGGGGGCGCCTTGGCGCCCGGTCATGCCAGACGGCACCATCACCCTTTGTCTGCGCCTGACCTCCCTGTCACGGCGCAACCCGGATGTTCGGGCCGATCAGGCGGCCTTACAGACAATGCCGGGCCCTGTACAGCCCCAATCCCCGCCGCCCGCGACAGGCCTTGCTTTCACTTTGGCCAAATATCCCGGGGGAGGGCGGAATTTCCCGGAAATTCCGCCAGGGGGCAGCGCCCCCTGACCCGATCAGTCGCGCAAAAGCTCGTTGATCGAGGTTTTCGCGCGGGTCTGCGCATCGACCTTCTTGACGATCACCGCGCAATACAGGTGGATCCCGCCCTTTGACGGCATGGATCCCGCAACCACGACCGACCCCGCCGGCACCTCGCCATACATTACCGCGCCGGTTTCGCGGTCGACGATCTTGGTGGACTTGCCGATGAAGACGCCCATGCCCAGCACCGAGCCTTCGCGGACGATGCAGCCCTCGACCACCTCGGACCTTGCGCCGACAAAGCAGTTGTCCTCGATGATCGTGGGGCCCGCCTGCATCGGCTCCAGCACGCCGCCGATGCCGACGCCGCCCGACAGATGCACGTTCTTGCCGATCTGCGCGCAAGAGCCGACCGTGGCCCAGCCGTCCACCATCGAGCCCTCATCGACATAGGCCCCGATGTTCACGAAGCTTGGCATCAGGACCACGTTCTTCCCGATGAACGCGCTGCGCCGCACGATGCTGCCCGGAACCGCCCGGAAACCAGCCGCCCGCCACTGGTTCTCGCCCCAGCCCTGCCATTTCGAGGGCACCTTGTCCCACCAGGTCGACCCGCCATTGCTGCCCGAAATCTCATGCATGTCGGTGAGCCGGAACGACAGCAGTACCGCCTTCTTGGCCCACTGGTTCACATGCCAGTCCGCACCGCGCTTTTCCGCCACCCTGAGCGTGCCGCTGTCCAGCGCCGTCAACGTCGCCTCGATCGCGTCCCGCGCTTCGCCCCGGCTTGCGGGGGACAGGCTCTCGCGCGCCTCCCAGGCGGCTTCGACGGCGGCTTCCAAAGCGGCGTGGGACATGGCGGGCTCCTGGCGCGATTGCCCCCGGCGTATAAGGCCAAGCCCGGCCGTGTGCAATCGGTCAGTGGCCGGCCAGGGATCGGGGCCGAGCAGCCAGCGCCACCCTTGCCGGCGCGTCGCGCCTCGTCCCCGCAATGGCCAGGGCCCCCTGCCGCGCGGCCGTTCCGACCTCTACCCACTCCTCTTGTACCGACAAGACCTTGACTCCCAGCCCACGCCCCGGGCATCGCGGCCTCACCCCCCAATAACCAAACCCGGGCCCCGAAACCGCCCCCGGCCCCATCGGAACCTCTGCCCCCGTTTCCCTTACCGACCCCCCCCGATTTTTTCGCAATCCAGCCCTTGTGTTCCCCACCAGCCTTCGCTAAACCGCCCCCAAGTGTCGCGGGGTGGAGCAGCCCGGTAGCTCGTCAGGCTCATAACCTGAAGGCCGCAGGTTCAAATCCTGCCCCCGCAACCAAAAAATCTAACAAGATATCAAAGGCTTAGGCCGATGCAAGGCGCCCCGCGGCGCGCTTTTTGCGTTGCAACACCGCACAACACATTCCCCAAAGATTCCAAACCCTTACGTCGAGTCCCAATTCCTCCGTGCAACACCCATGCGACACGGAAATGGTCGGATGTTCGCGGGACGTTCCATGTCCGATTGAACTTGACCTCCGGGCAAACCAGAGCCGTCATGTCCTCGCAACCAACTCGGGGACCATCATGCCCAAGACCAACGACGCCGCGCTGGACGCGTTCATTGCCGCCAAGACCGAGATCGACGCCATGCTGGCGCGGCTGGTGGCACACAGCGCCGACCACTTCGGCTACAGCCCGGAGGAGGTGAAATGGGGCCATTTCGGCACGCTGGACCACTACCGCGCACGCCTCCGCGAAATCACCGACATGGCCTTCCACGAGGGCGAGCACGCCGCCTGAACATCCCTTCCCGCTAGGTTGGTTGGCCAAAGCACGTTCCCATGGTCAGCTTGCTGATGGCGGCATGGGCGCCTACGAGGTGTTGATCCTTCGGCAAGTCCCAAGTCGGGAACAGCCCGGCAGCCGCCGCCATATGGTTCTCCAACTCGCTGATGACCATGGTGATGTTGCGCGTGCCGTTATACTCGTCGGCTGCTCTCCGAAGATCGGCGCACAGGGCCATGATGGCCGCGTAGTTGCGCATCGCGTCAAGCTGGCTCGCCCCTTTCCTGTCCGCGACCAACAGGGTGAGTCCATCCAGGACGGCGCGAGTATCTCGCTCCATCATGCTGCAACGGTCCCCACGCCATCCAGCCGGACGGCGACGCTGGTGATGCCGTTCCCGGCTGCCTCGGTCGCGATGCCCGCCGGGAAACGCCCGGTGCCCGGCACGTTGATGTTCTTCGCGGTGTTGTCCCACGCGACCCGCGCGCCGAGCGTCAGCACGGCAGTGGTCGCTTTCGGCAGCTGATAGACGCCGGTGGTTGCAAGTTCGACCGGTTCGCCCACTGCGGCCGCAAAGGCGGCGACGCCGAAGATGTTGCCGATGATCGCCCCCTCGCCAGCGCCTATGCCGCCTGCGGGAGCAGCCACCGTGATGACGTCGCCTTTCTGAATATGGTTCTTCATCGTCAGAGCCCTTTCGAGGATTGGATACGGACCACGGCGATGCGCGCCGTGGTGCCGGTGATCTGGCGGTTGAGGTCGCCCAGCGCGGCGGCCATTTCCGCGTCGCTGGCATAGGTCACCCGCTTACCGTCGTATTCGACTGTGCGGACGCCCTGATAGCGGGCGGCCATCAGGGCATTGCGCCAGGCGGTGAGCTGGGCGAGGTCGGCCACATCACGCCCCAGGGTTCTGGAACCAGCCGCGGTGGTCGATAAAGCCTGCGCCGAAGTCCAGGATCACCCGGATTTCCACGCCGTCCACGTCCCAGCCCGACCGGCTTTCCACCTGGGGCCCCTCGTTGCCTGAGAGGTAGGCGAACTCGAGGCCGTCGATCTCGCCGGGGTCGGCGGTCACATACCAACGGGTTGCGCTGGACAGGCGCGGTTCGACCACCAGCGACATGGCACCCGAAAACGGGTTCACATCGGCGGCGGTGGCGGGCGCGATGGTGGCGAGCCACTTCTCGGCCACGGTTTCCAGCGCGGGCGGCACCAGCAGGTTCTTCGGTGTCACGCGGATGATGCGACCGTCGATCCCCTTCTGGGTGCGCAGCGCCAGCCGGGCTGCGGACAGGGTTGCATCGGAGATCACCGCGCCGGTGCCTGCCTTGTTGCCGTGATCGGCATGGAACAGGGCCTTGGTGTCCGACAGGGTCGGGCCGTTGCCGCTATTGGCCTCCAGCAGGGTAACGAGGATCCGCGCCTCCGTTTCTGCCGCCCCCTGGCCCATGCGGCGGGCGAGGTCCGAGAAGGCACCAAGGTCGTCGTTCACCAGAACCTGCCGGGTGATGCCGATCTTCTTTGCCCAAGTCTCGATCTTGTAGGCCTCGCGCGCCTCGGCCATGGTCCCGGCCTTGATCTCGCCATGCTCGTTCAGCTTTTCCAGCAACGGGGCCTCGCCCAGCATGATCTTGTTCACCGAGCGGAAATCCCGTGCCGAAGTCTGGCGGCCAAGACGGCGGATGCCGGAAGGCGCGGCCTGGTAGGCATCGCGCAGCACGCGGCCCACAGTGTTGCCGAGGATGATCGGAAAGTCTGACGTGGTGTGCAGGGCACGGGTGACGAGGCTGGCTGGCGACAGCGCCATGGTGGACTCGCCGCGCAGGGTCAGCAGTTCCTTGGCCATATCGACTGGCGTGGCATAGGCATAGCGGCGGGCCGGTTCGCTGAGGTCATGGCGCGGGTTGATCCGGGCGTAGAGTGCCTCGCCCATCTGACGGGCCCGAAGGGCCGGGTCGTCCTGGCTGTCGCCAATTTCGACGCGGACCTGTTCAGTGCGGATCGTCGGCGCGCTGCGGGTCGCCAGCGCCTCGAAGGCCGCACGACGCGCGCTGTCGGCATCGGCGGCGGCATCGATCTGGCCGTCGATCCACGCCTGGTCCAGCCCGGCGATGCGGGCGATTGAGCGGATCTCGGTGTTGATCGCGGCGCGGGTCTGCGCCTCGGGCGGAGAAGGGGTGGTGGTGTCGGTCATGTGGGTCTCCATGCGGATGTGGGCGCCGGGGTCGGCGGGCGTCGGCACCAGGGAAATCTCGTGGGGTGTCCAGCGCACGGCGGTCAGCACGCGCGCGCCGTTGTCAGTGGTCTCGGACCATTCCTCGACCGAATAGCCGACCGAGACATGGCGCAGGATGCCCGACAGGACGTCCTGCCAAAGCGGTTCCACCTCGGGGCGGGTCGAGAACCGGATCAGCGCCGTGCCGCGCTGTCCATCGACGGCGGCGGACTGCACGCTGCCCAGCACGTCGCGGACGGCGGATTGCCGGTGGGCATCCAGCACGCTGGCCCCTTGCAGGCGCGACAGGTCCACCGCCTCGGGCGCAAGGCTGAGGCGTTCGACATAGGGGCCAGCCATGTCGCGGCGGCGCACGGGCGCACCGGTGGACCAAATCACCTCGACGGTGCGGTCATCGCGGTTGGCGCTGGCCGGGGCCAGGTCGGCGCGGCGGGTCAGCAGGGTGACGGTGTCAGTCATCGGGGATGTCCTCCTTCTGGACAGGCGGCGCGCCGAAGCTCAGGCCCAGCGCATCCGACCGCGCCTTGTCGGCGGCAATCTCGGCATCGACCTGTTCGGCGTCGTAGCCCCGTTCGGAAATCGCCTGCGTCCTGCTCTTGAGCCCGGCGTTGATCGCAAGGATCTCGGCCTCGACGTCCTTCTTCGGGTCGACGTAGTCGAACTTTGGTGGGAGCCACTCGCAGGCCAGATAGTCGGCCGGGTCGCGGTCAAAGTCCCGCGCGGGCAGATCGCCCGACAGCACTGCCAGTCGCACGAAGCGTTCCCAGACCGGGCGGCAGAACAGATGCACGACCACGTTGTGCTGTAACTGCTCGACACGGCGGCGGAACTCGATCAGCCCGGCACGGATCGAGGAATAGGTGACGCCCTCCAGATCGCCCGAGACCAGTTCATAGGGCAGGCCCATCCCGGCTGCGACGGCGCGCAGGTGGTTCTTCACGAAGGGCGCATAGGCGTCGTGCTCGGTAGGGTTGGAAAAGCGGATGTCGGTGCCGGGTGGCAGGGGGATCAGGCTGCCGGGTTCCATGCCCACGGTCAGCGCGCCATCGGTGTTCGTGCCGGAAAGCCCTCCTGCCGTCCCGTCGGGGTCGGTGATGAAGCCGGTGAACAGCGCCGCGACCTTGGCCTTCACCAGCGCCGCATCCTCGAACTGGTCCAACTCGTGCAGCCGCAACAGCACCGGGGCCAGCCAGGTGATCCCGCGCAATTGGCCAGCCGCCAGCGGCTTGAACAAATGCAGGCAATCGGCGGCGGGCAGCCGCAGCGGTTCCAGCCGCAGCGAGGTCAGCGGATCGCCGGGCCGGTCGCGCATGACCCAATAGGCGGTGCGCTGCCCAGCGCCGTTGAACTCGATCCCGGCTCGGATGCGCGCGCCGCCGCCGATGTCGCGGTGCAGGTCCAGCGGCACCTGGTCCCGGTCCAAGAGGTCGATGTGCAATGGAACGGTGGCGGCATCGCGCACCACTCGCAGCCGGGCGAAACTCTCGCCGCCCTCGACCATCGCCCGCACTGCCATCGCTTGAAGCCCATAAAAATCGGCCAGCCCACCCGGATCGGCATGATCTGTCCAGCGCAGCCACAGCACCTGAAGCCGTTCGCGCACAGCGCGGTCGGGATGGGTGGATTGCGGCTTGATCCCCGCGCCGACGACATTGCCGACCAGGCTATCTACCGCCGCTGCAACCCACGGGTTGTTCCTCGCATACCACCCGGCCCGCCGCGCCGCCGTGCTTGCGCCCGCCAGGATCGCCGTGTTCAGCCCGTCAACCGTCCGCGCCCCCTCCCAACGCCGACCGCGCCCCGCAGCGTCAAAGCCGCGCGTGCGCGTGAAGTCGAGAAGGCGATGAAGGAGCGTCCGCATGGCGCGCAGTGTCTCATGCACGGCATCGTCGGGGTATCAGAGCGGTTGGGAAGGGCCGGGAATGTTCGGAGACAACACGACCTGCGCGCTATCAGGTGCCGATTTTCTCGATGATCTGTGTCCGCATATCCTTGCCATCCAAGGTCTTCTCAACCACGACGAACAAGCCCTTGCCACCGCTATTTCTTTCCCACAATTGGCCAATGGTCCGCTTTTCAGCGGTGTCTGCGCCGTCAGCGATATGCGCGCCCTTGTATTCGACAACGAGCAGTTTTCCGTCCTCCATCCGAGCCACGAAGTCTGGATAGAACTTGTCGGTCGCAGTCGGCAACCAGAACGAGTTGGGGTGGCGTGCAACGTTTCGGATCCAGAACTTCAGGCCGGGCAAGCTGTCGATAGCCTGCGCACACTGGAATTCCTCACCATTCTCTGCGCCGTCGAAGGCGGGAACATTCTCAGGGCCAAGGAAATGTCTGCGGGGTTTCCAGCGCCCGCGATATCGGCGTTGATCCCAGTACATCCCATCCTTGAAAATGAAGGCCTGATCGAACGAAACATCGACCTTGGCCTCTGGCGCGAACAGATACCGCTGGTAGACGCCGTTGCGTTCCTGCTGGCGAATTGCCGCCAGCTTTTCACGGACCTTGCGGGCGAGAATGAATTTGCATCGCATCAACGCTGCGATATGCATGCCCCGAGCGGTGATCAGGTGGCCAACGAGGTCGCGCAGCCACCGCAGCAGTTCGCTTTGATGAATATCCTGCTGGCGACCCTGCCGGTCGAGCCACAGCACCAATGCCTCCGGTGTCCAGCCATCGACATCGACATCCAGCGCCAGTTGCTCGGCCTCATCGGCGAATTGATAGGTGATGCGG
This sequence comes from Paracoccaceae bacterium, assembly GCA_052387855.1. GTDB lineage: Bacteria > Pseudomonadota > Alphaproteobacteria > Rhodobacterales > Rhodobacteraceae > CAIYZT01. The sequence continues at coordinate 14,537 of JBQTIT010000035.1, read as the reverse complement.
TTACCGTCGAGGTCGATCTCGAAGCTGCGCGCCGTCTCGCGGATTGCAAACTCGACCTCGCCCAGCTTGAACGAATGGTTCAACAGCGACCAGTCGTGGAATTCCATGAAGATGTCAGTGTCGGCGAACTCGAATGCGCCTTGAATCTCTGACACCAGGCGAGGAACCTGGAACGTCTCACCCTGTTCTGCGGGCGATAGCTGGTCCTTCACCTCGACGCGATATTTGGTGACGGCCGCCGAAAATCCGGTTCGTTCGGTTTCGGGCAGCGCCTGGATGATCGCCTGTTCAAGGCCGCCATCGACGCGGCCCGTCACGGCGATTTCGACCTTGCCATTCTCTCGCTCGCGGACGGTCACCCCCTCCCGCTTCTTCAGTTCGGCAACCACTTCGGGCGTGGCCGTCACCGTATGCGTGAAGGTTGGCTTAGGTTTGTCACGCGGGCCGAACAGACCCGTGTCCACATCGAGCGAGGTCTGCACTGGCTCAATGTTCGCGACAGCCTCTTCCTCTTCAAAACCCATCGCCACTAGCTTGTCGGCCAATGACCGCGCTGCCACGCCAAAGGATGGTTCTGACAGGAAGGCATAGGCGCGGTTCAGATCCTCGGCCTTGCGGCGCTTGGCATATGGCATCCGCAGGACGCGGCCGAGCAACTGCTCCACGTCAACCGCACTCTGGATCCGCGAGACCGAGCAGAACGCATAGGCGAAGGAGCAGTCCCAGCCCTCCTTCAGCGCCTCAACCGTGATAACGAATTCGATGGGGCATTTCGGATCGAACAAGTTGATCCCGTCCAGTTCGCGCTGATCGCCGGTGGCAACGGCGATCTTGTGCTCCTCGACGTTTTCCACCTCCATCAGGTGCTTCTTCAAAACCTCGACCGTCACCTCCTGGTTCTTCGGCTGGGCCTGGAACAGAACGATGGGCCGAATGTAGTCGGTGTCCTTCTCGGCTTCCTCGGCCAGCGACGCCCGAGATGCGATGGCCCCGTTCACGGCGTTCTGCCAGGTGTCATGTTCAGACAACATGATCGGCAGCTTGATCATCTCTGCCAGCTTCAATTCCTGCGCCGACACGCTGTGCAGGATGTTGGAATTCAGCCGCGGCGTCGCGGTGAACTCGATGATCGCGGACGGGTTGACCCGGCCCTGCATCTCACGCGTAAGCCCGGTCACGGCGTTATGCGCTTCGTCCACGATCATCAGCGGTCGGTGGATGTGCATCAGATTGGCGAACGAGAACTTGACGCCGCCGCCTTCCAGCGTTTCCAGCCCGGGCAGGGTCTTGGGCAGCGCCGTGAAATGTGGCTCCATGTTCTCGTTGTGGGAATAGACCTTGCGCCCTTCGGTGTTCGACACCCGCAGCGTCTGGATTGTGCCGACGACGATGCAGCAATGGTCGCGGATGTCGTGCGGGCGGATTTGCGTGAAGTCGGCAATGTCGAACACGCGCACCCGGCCGTCGAAGGCCTCGTCCAGCGCCTGTCGATAGGGATGGCGGGCGTTCTTCAGCGCCTCGGCTGTTTGCAGCCGGATCGTGTTCGACGGCACCAGCCACAGGACCATCGGATAGTCCTTTTCCACCCAAGCATCCCGCGCGATGCCGATGGAATGCGCGCCAAGGATCGTCTTGCCGCCCCCGGTGGGCAGGCGCAGACACACATAGGGCACGTTCGGTAGTTCCACCAGCGGTGTGTAGGTGCCGCCAAAGCGACCCAGCCGCTTGGCCTGCTCTGCTTCCTTGGTGATCGCCTCATAGGCGCCCTTCGGCCCTGCAACGCGTGCCTCTTCCAGGAACCGGCGAAGGGTGGACAGAGTATCGATCTGATATTGCTTCAGTTTCATCAGATGCCCCTTACTTGCGTGCTTTGACGTCGTAGGGCGTCTGTTTGAAGGTGATCCGCTCGCGGTCGAGCGTGGCGGCGGTCAGACGGGACTGCTCGCCGTAGACGGTCAGCGGGCCATCAAAGTCGGGCACCAGCTTGGCGATATCGTCGCGGATCAGGGCGAGCGTGGCGCGGGTCAGCACATTGCCGCCTGCGGGCCGCTTGTCGCCAAGGATGCCGTTGTACAGCAGGGCATGGGCGCGGCCGTCGTGGATGCCGAGCAGCGGGCTATCACTCTTGCCGTCCCATGGCCGGTCGGTTTCACTGAACCAGACATGCGCGGCGAGCACTGGAAAGCGGATGTCCTGCCGGATATGGCCGCCCTCATCGAACACGGGTGGGCCGAGCCGATAGAAGCGGAAACCACCGCCGCCTTTCCAGCCCGCGCTTTCGGAAATCCCGCCCTGTTCGCCGTCGATCACCTTTTGCAGGCGCGGCGCGCAATGGGTGCGGGCATGATCCCCCATCTCGATGCCGATGTAACGACGGCCCATCTTGTGCGCGACGGCGGCGGTGGTGCCAGAGCCGAGGAAGGAGTCGAGAACGAGGTCGCCGGGGTTGGTGGCGATTTGGAGGATGCGTTCCAACAGACGCTCGGGTTTTGGGGTTCCAAAGCTAACATCTGACCCGAAAAGCCCGTTGGCCTCTTTCTTGGACTCGTCGGTGTGGCCGGCATCAGAGTGCGGCCACCAAGTCCAAGGCACTTACCCTTCCACCTCTGATAGAAATCGAATGACACTGGGTTGAGAGTCGCCGTTCTGACCCCAGTAAATTCGATCCGCAGCTTTCAACTTCAAGAACTCGGGTTCGATCATCGACCAGCAACGTCCTTCAGGCGGCCGATGGACGCGGCCTGAAGGACTGACGATCTCATACATCTGATTTGGTCTGTATCCCTGCGCCGTCATCGGCAATCCGCGCCAACGCTTTGTTGGATCGGTTTCGTTGCGGTTCTCAGGGTTCTTGTAGATCTTCGCCTGTTCTTCGCTCAAAGGAACGCGATTTCTGACCTTCTTGAAGACCTCAGGATCTTGGGCATAGACCGTCACGTATTCATGCGCATCACCGATGGACCCGCGGTTCTCCCGCGAGTATCGCTTCTGCCAGACATTGTTTGCGACGAACTTTGAGCGCCCGAACACCTCATCCATGATGACCTTGAGGTAGTGCCCCTCGTTGTCGTCGATCGACACCCAGATCGAGCCATCCTCGGCCAGCAGGTCGCGCAGCAATTCCAGCCGGGGCCACATCAGGGCCAGCCACTGCGTATGTTCCAGATTGTCGTCATAGTGCTCGAAAGCTGACCGCGTGTTGTAGGGCGGGTCGATGTAGATGCATTTCACCCGGCCAGCATAGAAGGGCAGCAGCGCCTTCAGCGCCTCCAGATTGTCGCCCTGGATCAGCATGTTCCCTGCGCCACCGTCGCCCGCCGACAGGCTCGGGTCCTCCTCCAGCAGGCGATAGGGAACGCGGGCCGCCGTGCGGATGTCGTCGTCGCGGGTCAGCCAGTTCAGAATGGGCATCGGTTACTGTTCGTCCTTGTTGGTCTTGTTGGAGGGCGAAACCGTCCGTCCCGTCAGCCGTTCATATTCCTCGACCGCCAGCACCACGACCACTGGGCGACCGTGTTTTTCCACCACGACCGCATCGGCGCGCGCATCGTCGATCAGCTGGCCAAAGTGGTGCTTGGCCTCGCGGGCAGACATGGCCTTCATCGGCCCCTCCCTGATTTGTGGTCAGAATGACCACAATGCGGCGACCCGGTCAATCCGCGATCACCCCATCCACGACGACCGGATCGGTCTGGCAGTGGGCCGCGCCACCCTTTCTCTCATCCCCTCCGCCTCCTCGTTCAACCGCATCCCCATGCTGATCAGTCCGTGCAGGGCGGCGTGCGCGTAGACGAAGGTGTCGAGGGCCTCGTTGCGTTCGCCGTCGCGCTTGGGTTGCCAAGAGCGGATGGGGCGGCCCTTCTCGAAGCGGGTGACGACGCGTTCTGCGGTCAGCTGGCGGAAGTAGTCAGCGTCGAGACGCCGGGGGAAGTGGATGGCGCCGGGGCCGGGTTCGGTCAGTTTCAGGCGGGCGTAGACGGCGTCCTTCACGGCATCGACGCCGACGATGAAGAGCGGGATCTTTGCCTTGTTGCTGCGAGTGGGACGGCGGGGCCAGACGGGGATGCCGGGGCCGCCACGGCCTTTGATCGCCCAGATGCGACGCGCGAGGCGGGTGCGGCAGAACTCGTAGGCCATCTTGGTGTGGTGGCCGCCGGTGTCCACGGCGACCGCGCGCACCGGCAGGTCGCCATATGAGCCGTTCAGTACACCGTCTAGGTCGGACCAGAGGCGCGGCCCGGACGGGTCGCCCCAGAGCACACGGTAGTCGATTACCCACGCTTCCTCGTCGCGGCCCCAGCCGACGATCTGCACCTCTATCCGGTCGCCTTGCACATCGACGCCCGCCGTCAGCACGGCGACGCCGGGGGCGAGGTCGGTACCCCAATCCTCGCGCCGGGCCATGAGGGGATCGGCAGGGACGGTGTCGCCCGCCTGGTCCTCCCAGGACTCGCCCAGCTTGGTGTTGACCCAGACCTGTAGCCGGGCAGGATCCTTGGCGACGCGCGCATGCACCTGCGCGATCTCGGCCCAAGTTTCCCATGGCGAATAGAGCGATGACAGGTGGAACCCCGCGGTGCGGCCATCGCCCGGCGCGGTCGGTCGCCATTCACCAGCGGCTAGCAGGCGGGGCTTGTCGTATTCATGATGCACGCCGCCGCAGGCATCGCAGATCAGATAGGCAGCGGCGCGCTGCCCTTCCGGCCAGCGGATGCGTGCCCATGTGATCAGGGCCATATCGCCGCAATGCTGGCAGGGGACGTGGAAATACCGCTGGTCGCTGTCGATGAAGGCCGCCTCGATGCGGGAATGGCCCTTCAGCGTGGGCGTGGATACCATGTAGATCTTGCGCCGCCCCCGGAAGGTGGTGGTGCGCTGGATGGCCAGATCGACGGGATCGCCCTCGCCATCCGCATCGCCGGGATAGCCGTCCACCTCGTCCAGGAACAGATACCGCACGGGCGTGGACCGCAGCCCTACCGCGCTGTTCGCCCCGGTCATCACGAGCTGGCCGCCGGGGAAGGATTTGCGGAACAGGCTGTTCCCTGCGTCACGGGAACGGGGCGCGGAGACCAGGTCACGCAGGGCAGGGGTGGCCTCGATCAGCGGGTCGATCCGCACGGTGGTGTTGCGCCGCACCATGTCGAGCGACGGCATGACCAGCATGGCGATTCCGGGCGCGTTCTGGATGATGTAGCCCAGCCAGTTCAGCCCGGCCTCGGAGCCGCCCGTCTGCGCGCCCTTCATCAGCACCACCCGTTCATAGGGGCTGGAGGTGGACAGCGCGTCCATCACCGCGCGCAGGTAGGGCGTCCGGTCGGTTCGCCAGCGGCCCGGTTCCGCCGAGGTAGGCGGCAGGATGCGATGCCGGTCGGCCCAGTCCGACACCGGGATCGGCGGTTCCGGACGGATGCCGCGCCGCCAGGCGAGATCGATGTCAGGCACCATCACCGAAACTCCCCAAGGGCATGTCGGCCAGGTACTCCAGATGCTCGCGCATCATCCGGTCGAGGGCGGCGAAGGTGGTGCGGGGATCAGCTCCTACCTCAGCTGCCAGCAGGGGCGCGGTGCGCTGGGCCCAGGCCATGTGCGCATCGCGTTCGGCGCGGGCGCGGGCGAACACGGTGCGGGTGGCGGCGGCGGTTTCGACCAGCAGGCCCTGTTCCTTCTCGAAGGCCAGCTTGGCGCGCTGCACCTTGACGATTTCATGCAGCCGCTTGGCCTCGGCCAGCGTGGTCGAGACGCGGGCGGGGGCAGGGCTGGCACCACCCTTGTTGCGACGGGCGGGGTCGAGGTTGTCCTCGATCCAGGCCAGCCCCACCGCCACGTCGATCTGCCCGTCCGCGCGCACCGGCAGCCCCTCGGCCACCAGTTGCGAGATGCGCCCCTTTGTCAGGCCGACGCGGGCGGCGAAGGCGGTCTTGGTCTCATGGCTGTCGAGTTTAGTCATTTCCGCCCCCTGACGCTGGCGGCCCAATGCGCTGCGCTCCCCCGCATACAGATTGGCCCGGGAGGAACCGCCGCTTTCACGATCCTTGCCGATTGATGCCCCTCAGACCGACCCCAGCGGCCCGGTGCATGACGCAAGAATGACGCAAGAATGACGGGCTTCGTGGCGTAAGTGTTTGATAGTGTTGAGATGACGCACCTGCCCGGGAAACATTCTATATATGGGGGATTGTGTGTATTCAGGGTTGTGTGGTTTTCCCCCTTATATGAAAAGGCATGAGCCAAGTGCGTCATCTCAACACTTTCAATGGGTTGGCGCGAAAGACCCGTCATTCTTGCGTCACCCTTGCGTCACTGTGATGCCGAGGAAGAACCGCCCCGTGCTGGTCCGTTTGTGCTGGATCCCCCCCACCTGCGCCTGGACGCGCTGCACGAAGCCGTTGATCGCGGGGATCTTCTCGGGCTTGAAGCCTTCGGCCAGCGCCCAGTTCTGAAACCGCAGGTGCGCATCGCGGGTGGCCAGCATCGGGCCGCCGTTCACGATGGGCTGCACCCGCACGCAGGCGTCGATCCAGGCCAGCACCGGGTCTTCGCCCAGTACCCAGTCGAGAAGGGCCTGATGGCAGCTTTCCGGGATGGCGAAATTGCGCTGCCGGATCAGACGCGACGCACCTTCGACCGCCCATGCCAGCAGCAGGTCGGCTTCTTCGGAGGCGATTCGCTTGCCGATTTCCTCGATCCGCTCCTCGAGGGGGATGGTGCGGGTGAAGGGGATCAGCAGCAGTCGGCGCTGCACGCCCCGGTCAACGCCACCCTTGAAGCTCGGCAACTGGTTCGCGGCGAACAGGTTCTGCGCCACCGAGCGGAACTCGACCCGGCTCTTGTAGACATCGCGCCCCTCGATCGGCTCGCCGGTGACGACGGATTTGAAGATGTTGGAGGCGATGGCCTCGGGCGACAATTCGTCGGAGGCGTTCAGGAGTTTGCCGACCAGCCCGGTGACGTGCCGCTCGTCGCCCATCTTGGCGGCAGGGACGCAGCAGATGGCGCTGGCAGGCAGAAGGCCGCGTGCGAGATCGAGGATCTGGCTCTTGCCGTTTTCGGCGGTCTTGCCGTGCAGCACGACGGCGCGGGGTTGCACCAGGCGCGTGGCATAGCCCAGCGCGGCCGAACCACAGACCTCGCCCAAGAGGTCGCATTTGGTCTGCGCGTCCGGGTCGCCCTTGAAGCTGCCGGTCAGCAGGCGGCGCAGCATCGAGCCTTCGGGCGGGATGCCGGAGGTGCCGGGAAGCCAGCTGCCGGGCAGGGTGTGGCGGCAGCGGTGATTGCGGTGATGCGGTTCCAGATGCGGCGTGCCGGTCGCATCGAAGCGCAGGAAGCCCGAGGCGCAGTTGATGCCAGCGGGCGGTGTGTCGAAGAAGCCGGGCTCGGCGCACAGGGCGGCACATTCGTGCAAGACGGAGTTCACGCGGGTCTGGGTCAGCTTGACGTTCGAGGGCTCGCCCGCGGGCGTCTCGAAGCTCGCTCCGTCATAAGCATGGACCGGCAGGCGCAATTCGTGGGCCGGGATCGCCTCCCAATGGGTGCCGATATAACGCCAGAACTCGCCTTCGGCGTGGACGATGCGGCCATGGCGTTCGGTCAGATCCTCGCGCACACGTTTCGCCATTTCCACGTCCGACCCGATGTTGAGGCGTTTGCGCCCCTGCTCGGCCTGGTCCGGGCGAAAGGGCTCGGCACCGGCGATCCGGTTGCGAATGGCCTCCTCGCCCTCGCGCAGCAGCACGTCGTTGAAGTCCTGATCCTCGGGTGGCGTGGCGATCCTGACCGTCAGCCCGCGCAGGGCGAGGGCGGTGGCGGCGCGGGTGATCATTCCCTCGGCCTTGCTTCCGGGCGCGTCGCCATCGCGGGTGATGATGACCGTGGCCTTTTCGGGAACGGGCGCGCGGCCGATGTTCGAGACGCCGAGACAGGCCCAGACTTCCTGACCGGTGGCCTGCCAGACCGACAGCGCGGTTTCGACACCTTCGCAAAGCACCAGCGGTTCGCGGCCGGGCAGGCGCACGGCGGAACGTTCGCCCCAGCCCTCGACCGCCTTGTTGGTGCGCTTGACGGGATTGACCGGGGCCTTCTTCCCCTCGGCCGTCAGATAGACCTGCTGGATCGCCAGCACCTCGCCCGCCACATCGGTCGCCAATGCGACCATCGCGCCATAGCTGCCATTGGCGTTCCGGCGAAAGCGGATGCAGTCGGGGGGCTGAATGGCGATCCCGCGCCCCACCAGATAGGCATGGGCCGGTGTGCCATTCGGAACCTCGGTCTGGCGAACGATTTCTGCGACCTTGGCTGCGAGTTCGGCTTCCGACAATTCCACGGTGCGGGCCGGGCCAGATGCCGGGGCCTTGGCGGGTTTGGTGGTGGCCGGTTTGGCGGCGGTCCAGGAGGCAGGCATTTCCGCATCGCCCAGCCAGTTGCGCGCCCAGTCCCATTCAGCCTTTTCGTCCATCCCGAAGTGATGACGGATCAGTTCCGGCCCAGCGCCGCCCGTTCCGGCCTCGTGGTCATACCAGCGCCCGGCGTCCTTGCCTGCGATTTCCACCGCGATGCTGCCCTTGGTCCCGAAGCGCAACTGCTGCGCGCTGGACAAGGCGCGGTTCGGGGTGCCGAGCAGTTCCACCGCAAGATCGGCGATCCGGTCGTTCAGCAGTTCCGCAACCCGGGTCACGGACATGCGCCGGGACGTACGACCTTTGCGCGTGGGCGGCACGTCGTTGAAGTCGAGCGGATTGTCCTGAAGGGTCATGGGGCGGGGGTTCGCTATGCAACTGATGGAAGTGGAGCCCGCGAGTGGATCGCGGACCTCAGGACATTTGCGGCTGCCGTCACTCGCCCGGGGTGAAACGCTCTTGCTGCGCGATCCAGTTCAGCAGCGTGCTTTTGCGGGCGCAGATGACCGAACCCATCTTGAAGTGCGGCATGCCCCTCGGGGCCTCGCCGGTCAGATAGTAGACCTTGCGGCGGTGCTTCACGTCGCCGAACATGAACCTGGCGATTTCGTCTGCGCCGCGCAGCAGATCATCGCCCAGCGTCGCCTCGGTTGCTGTCTGTTTCATGGTGTCGATGGATCGGGGGTGGTGGGTCACGGGGGAGGTTCCTTTCTAGGGCATGGCTTGCTGGAGGAAGTGGGCGTCAAGTCCGTGGAGGCGGCGCCAGCAGGCGCGAACCTGCATGCTGATGTTGATGCCGGCAGTGCTCAGCGCGTTGGCGCGAGTGGCCATGGCCAGCTTGTAGGCTCGTTCGGCGGTCGTGGTCTGAGCCGGGGACGTGATGGCCGCCAGCTTGGCGCGACCCTCCGGACTGCCAAGCAGCCACGGCACCATCTTGAATGTGTCCTTTGATGCTGCGTAGCCGAGGATCAGGTTGGTCTCTCGAGGCGGTGCATCGGGGAAAAGCGCGGCGACAACGGGTGGCACCCGCAGGAACAGGAACTTCCGGTCGATCAGGTCGAGATACCAGTCGTCTGGCGATGATCGGATCAGCGCGCCCGATTCTGGCGAGATCGTCCCCGCAATCGAGGCCACCAGCGCAGCCCATGTGCCGGGGCGTGTCTTGGCCATCGCCTCGGCCACGATCCGGATGTTCCAGGCGAAGTGCTCGCTGATCGCGGCGGCGATTGATGCAATCAGCACGTCCTCCTCGCGCCACAACCGCCTGAAGCCGCCGTGTTCCTTGGGTGTTTTCTGCGCCTGAATGGCTCCGGCAGCTTGCAGGACACGCAGGCTGGGCAGGGGCATCCCCGATGCCGCCACCGCGTCCGCATCGCCATGGAAGAGCGGTTCGGGTGCTTCCGCACCGTTCCGTTCGCTGGCTGTCATTGATGAGGGCTCCGTTCATGAACAAGGGCTTTACACGCGCAACAATCCATTGCAAGTGCACTAGCGATGGTTCATATCACCAATTAACGGGCTTTGACAACTGGTCCCGTTTCTTACGATCACGGAGGGAAATCATGGCCACGATCCGCAAACGCACGCTGCCCTCGGGACTGGTTCGCTGGCAGGTGGATTTCACCGACCAGGCCGGCAAGCGCCGGTCAAAGCTTTTCCCGCGCCGCAAGGATGCGGACGTCTATCTGGTCAAGGTCCGCTCGCTGGTCGCCAACCACACCTATCTGGCCGACAGCGACAGCACGACCGTGGCCGAGGCAGCGAAGGCTTGGCTCGACCATTGCGAGGTGCGCTGCAAGACGGGGCGGCGGATGGAACGCTCCACGCTGCGCGGCTACAGCGATTATGTGCGCCTGCACATCACCGCGCCCGACATCGGCATCGGGGACAAGCTGATCGCGCAACTGACCCGCCGCCATGTCAATGAATTCCGCGACCGGATGCTGCTGAATGGCCGGTCCGAACACCTGACCCGCCGCGCATTGTCGGTGCTGAAGCTGGCGCTGGACCACGCCATCGACAACGGCCAGTTGTTCACCAATGCCGCGCAGGGCGTGCGGGTGATCAAGTCCAGCAGGATCGAACACAAGGCGCCGGTGCCGTCCAAGGAGGCGATCCGCGCCCTGATCGAAGCCGCCGATGAGGATTTCAAACCGCACCTGATCGTGTCGGCGCTGGGCGGCCTGCGCGCCTCCGAACTGCGGGGCCTGCGCTGGCAGGACGTCGATTTCGACAAGGGCTTCCTGCATATTCGCCAGCGCGCCGACGCTTACAACCAGATGGGCGAGCCAAAATCGCGGGCAGGGTTCCGCGACATTCCTGCTGGGCCGATGGTGCTGAATGCCCTGCGCCGCTGGAAACTGCGCTGCCCGAAAAGCGAGCTGGGTCTGGTGTTCCCCGCGCCGCAGGGCGGGATTCTGCAGCACACCCGCACGCAGGATCGGTTCCGCAAGCTGCAGGAAAAGGTCGAGGTGACGATGCGCTGGCACGACCTGCGCCATTTCGCCGTGTCGCTGTGGATCGAGCAGGGCTTCTCGATCAAGGAGATCATGACCTTCGCGGGCCATTCTTCGATCCAGATGACCATGGAACGCTATGGCCATCTGTTCCCCTCACCCGATCACCAGAAGGCGATGGCCATGGTCGAGGCGAAACTGCTGGGATAAGCTGCTGCCATGACATGGTTTCCAGAACAGACCCTCGCAGATTTCGTCACCGTTGCGCGGCTGGCGGGCGTTACGCTAGCGACGGACGACATCCGCATTGAGGCGCTGCCCGCGCCCCACGCTCCGCCCGTGAGGCTGCCAGCGGGCCAGATGGCCGTGTACGTTTTCATCCACGGGACCGACGTGCTGAAGGTGGGGAAGGTCGGACCCAAGAGCCAGGCGCGGTACACAAGCCAGCATTACAATCCCGGCAGCGCACAGAGCACGCTCGCGGCATCCATGGTTGCCGACGCGGAACGCTTGGGCCTTGGCGAAGATGACGTGGTCGAGGTCGGAAGCTGGATCCGGATGAACGTGGATCGGGTCAACATCCTGCTCCCGGCCCGCCTTGGCGTTCCGGTCTTGTCGCTGCTGGAGAGCTTCCTGCAATGCCGCCTCCGGCCACGATATGAAGGCTTCAAGAGCCAACGGGAATGATCACGGATACGGATTCCCGTTTCCTCCCAACGGTTTGCGGCTGTTCCGTGCGACACGACGCCGACGTTGAGAGCCAGAAAATCGACTAACAAGCGGAAATCACGGGGTTATTCCGGACACAGGAATAGCCCTCATAACCTGAAGGCCGCAGGTTCAAATCCTGCCCCCGCAACCAAAATTGCTAATAGAACCAAAGACTTAAATGTTGAGCGTTTCGCTTGTGTATAAGCAAGCGCGTTTTACCTCAACGCCACCTCAACGTTTTGCGAGTCCCCCTGTAACCCAGGGGGCTTTTTGCGTTTTGGGCGCTGAAGCACCTTTGTTCACTCTGAACTTAGTACGCGATGATCTTCTGACAGAGCGTCGGCAAGCAACTTGCATCTACCTTGCAAGCCAATGCGTCCCTTTCCAGAAGATCGCGTGAAAGATAGGTATGGAATTTCTCGAAGATCAGGTTGGTCTGATCACCGAAGATGTTTGCAGGTTCCCCAGCGGCAATGCCATGCAACGTGGCCCTTACGTCAACCGCCCCGTCTTTCGAGGATACGGTCAGAAAGCCGTCATAGACGTCGACCTCAAAGCCCTTGGCGCGCAGAGCAAGGGCAAGCGTCGTCGTCTTCACAGTTCCGACCCGCGTTGCAACGCAGAAGCTTGTTTCGCCCAAGGGTATGATCGACGCGGTTGCGAGGCCGAGTAGGGCGTACTCCCTCCTAGCTTCCTCCAGAAGATCGCGAGCGGCCTTGTCAGCATAGAGATGCTTGTCTTCGCTCTCCAGTACCGTGAACATCCGCTCAATCACACGGTCATGAATGTCGCCAGGATCGCCCCCGAAAATCGGGGGTGTGCCACCTTTGGAGGGAGCGACCATGATGACCTTGTCTTGATCATCGATCTCCTGAATGACCCACCGCTTCCCCGAAAAGATCAGCATCATGCCGGGGGCCATCACATTGACGATCGGCAGGGTACCAAGTTCCTTCCCGCCGGAAATCAGTCGGTACTCTTCGGGTGTCTGGAAAACAGCATAAAAACTGTAGTGCTCCACAAGCTTCTCGCCCACTCGACCCAGCAGCAGCAAGCCATCGTCGCTCTGCTCAATCAGGCCGGTGTCCGGCTGCCCCAGTGCCCTCAGAACGTCCATGAAGGTGTGCGTGTCGAGAGCTGCAAGAGCGCCACCGGATCGACGTGGATGGTTAGTTCTTCGATTTGAAAGCATCCGTCTGATAAGAATAACCGATACTCACGCTGCTGTTCGGAATAGGACGGAATGAAAGCTGCTATTTTTAGCAACCATTCTCCCCGCGTTGGATTTGGCGTTGATAGGAAAATGGCTGTTAGTAGGTCGCAAGTAATGGTGGTTGCAGCCTCCCGCAACCATCTTTACCGGCGTCGATTGCAAGTTGTGATCGATGCAGGTCCCCGCAACCATCTTTACTTGCTCGGGCAACAAGTGAAGATTAGATCCAGCCCCCGCAACCAAATCTCTTAAAGATATCAGATGCTTAGATCCTGACGTAAACCGTCGGGTTTTTGCTTTTGGAATTCTTGTCAACACCTGGTCAACGTTTACCGAGCCCCCCATCGACGGTGCGAATAATGGTTGTCAGTACACTCACAGCACCAACTCATAGTGTGTGCTGCGGCCGCCGCCTTCGCCCTTCCGCAGCAGCCCGAGGTCCAGCAACGCTGCGATGTCGCGGTTCGCGGTGTCCTGCGAGCACTTGGCGATTGAGCTACTCCCCAACTCTTGGACAGATTTCCGGTTGATTTAAGCTACTGCCTGCACCTGCTGATGGATTTGGGTTGCGTTGAAGTAGACCACAGCGGGTGGTTGTCCGCCATGGGCGGCATGGGGCCGCTGGTGGTTGTAGAAGGTGATCCAGCGCCCGACGCCAGCCTTGGCCTGCGAGCCGGTTTCCCAGGCGTGCAGGTAGACGCATTCGTATTTCAGGGACCGCCAGAGCCGCTCGATGAAGATGTTGTCCAGATATCGGGCTTTGCCGTCCATCGAGATCTTGCTCTTGGCCCGCTTCAGCCGGTCGGTCCAGTCGAAGGACGTGAACTGGCTGCCTTGGTCGGTATTCATGATCTCGGGCGGGCCGAACTTGTGGATTGCCTCGTTGAGCGCTTCGATGCAGAACTCGGCTTCCAGCGTGTTGGATATCCGCCAGGCCAGCACCTTGCGGGTGAACCAGTCCATGATGGCCACCAGATAGAGAAAGCCCTTGCGCATGGGCAGGTAAGTGATGTCGGCACACCAGACTTGGTTGGGCCTGTCGATCCGCAGGCCGCCCAGCAGGTAGGGGTAGGTCTTGTGGCCCTTGGCGGGCTTGCTGGTGTTCGGCTTCTGGTAGATCGGCATCAACCGCATAAGGCGCATCAGTCGCCGGATGCGCTTTTCGTTCACGGCATGCCCCTCATTCTGCAGGTGCCACGTCATCTGCCGGACGCCATAGAACGGCGTGTCCAGGAATTGTTTGTCGACCTTCAACATCAGGTCGAGGTTCATCGCCGTTTCGCCTTGCGGAGCGTAGTAAAACGACGACCGCGAGATCGACAGCAAGCGGCACTGCGCTCCGACCGACAGCTTGGGATGGTTTCGTTCAATCATGCCACGCCTCACTTCCCGGTCCAGGGCTTGAGCTTTCGTGACAAAAAATCGTTGGCGACCGCCAGCTCTCCGATCTTGGCATGCAGATCACGGACAGTTTCCTCAGCAATCTCGGCGGTGGCCGCCGCCTGACCGCCACGCTCGAAGATGCCTGCGGCCCCTTCCAGCAGCGCCTTCTTCCACTGATGGATCATCGTCGGATGGACCTCGTAAGCGGTCGCAAGTTCCGAAACCGTGCGCTCACCCTTCAGCGCCTCCAATGCAACACGCGCCTTGAACGCCGCGTCATGGTTCCTGCGTTTCGACATATTCTGATCTCCTCGTCTTGGGATCAGCAGACCTCAGATCGTAGCTTCCGTCACTGTCCGATTTTCGGGGGGTAGCTCA
>JBQTIT010000034.1:0-18614 GCA_052387855.1 Paracoccaceae bacterium | reverse complement strand
ATCGGGTCCGGGGCGGGGATGTTTGTGAGTGCCCAAGGCTTCGGCCACCGCCGCGCCGGTTGCGGCCCCTTCGCCGGCACCGCCCCGAACCGGTCCCGACCTAATTCCCAACCCCCGCCCCGGGCTTGACCCGGGGCCCCGGATCGGGTCCGGGGCGGGGATGTTTGAGAGCGCCCAAGTCATCGGCCGCCGCCGCTGAAACCTCATACCGGCCCTGCGGTTTCCGTGAATCCATGCCCCCCAACGGGGCTGGGTCAGTCCAGATCGCGCATCGACATGGCGCGCGCGATCTCGGCCCGGACCAGCTTGCGCACGTTGCGGGTGATCCGCTCGCCCAGCGTGCCTTGCAGCTCTTCGCGGATCAGATCGCGCACCAGATCGCGCAGCGCCGCCTCTTGCGCCGGTGGTCCCTCGGCCGCATCATCCCCCTGCATGGCGGGATCGACCTGCGGCGCCGGCGGGGCGTCCATCTCCGGCACCCGGCTGGGCACCCGAAGGGCGGGCGTCAGCACCAGACGGCTGCCCGGCCGCTCGCGCGGCGTGGAGCGGTTCAGCGGGCGCAACTCTTCCGAGACAAGCCTGCGGATGGAGGACAGCACATCCTCGATCTCAACGGCGCTCATCGGGTCTGGCATTTCTGTCCTGCGGGCTGTCCGGCTGCTTGGTCGCGCGGATCGTTGGGGTCCTCGTGCCGCAGTCTAATGCGAAGGCGCCGGCCAGACAAGAATATGTCAGGGCCGCCGCCGCCAAAGCCCGCCGCCCGCGCCCTATTTGCCGATCGAATCCAGGATCCTGTCCAGCGCCGCGCCCTGCGCCGAATGGGCCGGGGCCCGCTTGACCAGGTTGTAATAGGCCTCGACGTCATAGGTCGGAATGCCCAGGCCCAGATGATCGACCGTCAGCAGGCCCATGGCCGACAACAGCTCATAGACGCCCTGGTAAAGCTGCGCCTCGGCCTGAAGCTTGGCAAAGCGGGCGTTCAGCACGTCCTGCTCGGCGTCCAGCACGTCAAGCGAGGTCTTGGCCCCCAGCGAAGCCTCTTCGCTGACGCCTTCGAACACCGCCTGCGCCGCCTTGACCTGCTTGTCGGTCGACTCGATGTTCGCCGTCGCGACCGAGATGTTGGACCAGGCCCGCCCGACGCTTTCCGACAGGATCACGCCGGTCTCTCGCGCCGCCGCGCGCATGCGGTCGGCGTTGGCGATGGCCTCGCGCAACTGGCTGGCCTTCAGGCCGCCGGAATAGATCGTCTGGCTCATCGCCAGGCCCAGACTGGCCGCCTGCCGCCCCCCCGTCGAACCGCTCAGCGTGTTCGACAAAGAGCCCGAGGCGCCGATGACCGGCGAGAAATTGGCCTTGGACATTTCGACCTGCATGTCGGCCAGCTTGAGCTGGCTCTGGCTTTGCAGGATCAGCGGATGGCGGCGCTGGGCGATGGCCTTGGCCTCATCCTCGGAGGCCGGCAACTTGGGCGCGGCCGGCAGCGGCGGCAGGTCCCCCGGGGCGTGGCCAACGCGCGAGCGATAGTCCTCTTGCGCCAGCGACACGGCCCCAAGCGCGGCCTGCTCGGATGCCTGGGCCGAGGCCAGCAGGGATTCGGCCTGCGCCACCTCGGTCCGGGTGGTCTCGCCCACGTCGAACCGGTCCTTGACCGCAGCAAGTTCCTGCTCGATCAGCCGCGTGTTGGACTGGCGCAGGGCCAGCGTCTGGGTCTGAAGCCCCAGATTGACATAGGCCGAGACCGCCGAAAGCAGCACGTCCTGCTCGACGCTGACCAGCGCCTGCCGGGTTGCCAGCACGTTCTCTTCGGCCATGCGCTGACCGATCTCGCCCCGCCCGAAATCGTAAACCGTCAACGAGCCGGTCACCGCAAGCGTCTGGCTCAGCGTTGGCGAAAGAGCCGGCGATCCGGTGACCGCGGTCTTGGACATGTTCATCGACAGGCTGTAGGCGATCACCGGACGCAGCGCGGCGAGCGCCTGGGCGACCCCCTCGTCGGCGGCGCGCAGCAGGGCCTGATTCTGCTCCAGCAGGTTGGAATGCCGATAGGCCGAGATCAGCGCATCCGCCAGGGTTTCGGCCCGGGCCCCAGCGCCGCTGCCAAGGGCCAGCGCCCCGGCCAGTACCGCTCCGAACAATCGCTGCATCAACCCCATCCCCGCTTCATGACACAAAACCAAGAGTTAGGACTTCACCTCAAAGAGTAAAGGCCCGCGTCCGCTCGAAAGCCCCCAGAACCGAGGCGGAGGCGTTGAAAACATCGCGCCAGCCGGTGACCCCGCCGGCCCTGGTGCCGATCCGCACCACGCCAAGCGCTCCCTGCATGAAGATCGCCGCGATGCGCCCGCCTTCGGCAAGCTGCGACAGCACCGCCTCGCCCACCTCTTCGACGCCGCCCTCGATCACGATCGCGTCATAGGGCCCGCCGGTCGGCGCATCGAGCGGCCCGCGCAGCACGCGCGCATTGCTTACGCCCTGCCCCGCCAGCCGCTCGCCGGCCGCGCCGGCCAGCTCGGCGCTGTCCTCGATCCCGGTGACCTGGTGGCAAAGCTGGGCCATCACGGCCGTGCCATAACCCAGACCGCAGGCCAGATGCAGCACCCGCGCGCCCGGCTGAAGATCGAGCGCCTCAAGCATCTTGGCCAGCGTCCGCGCCTCGATCAGCTCGCGCTCGGCCGCGATCCGCAGGTTTCCGCCCAGATAGGCGGCCTCGCGCAGCGCGGGGGGCACATAGACCTCGCGCGGGACCCTCAGCATCGCCGCGATGATCGGAAACTTGGTCACGTCCGACGGGCGCACCTGCGTGTCCACCATCATTTCGCGCCGGGCGGAAAAATCAGTCATGCCAAACTCTTTGGTCCAGTTTCATCCTGACCCGTCTTGCCACAATCCTGCGGCCGGGGCAACGGCGCTGGCGCCATTCCGCCGTGTGCGCGCCGCCAGGGACCGGGGGCTGAGAAAGTCTTAATCCTTTGCTGCCAGCGTGACGGCGACAGCCCAGAGGCCCCGGAAAGAAAGCCACCATGCCCCCAAGCGCGCCCCCCCGCTCTGCCCATGTCGAACTTGCCCGCCTTCGCGCCCAGATGCGGCTGTTGCAGGCGCGTGAGGCCGAGCTGCTCGCCCTGCTGGCCCAGGACGGCCCGGGCGGCGCCACGGCCGGGCAGGCCCCGCGCCCCGGCTGGCCGCTGCGCCGCCTGACGCACCGGCAGGGCGCCGACTGCCCGGCTTAGGATCGCGGCGCGGCGGCGGCGGGGATGGCGGTGAAAAAGCAGCTTCTGGCGCCGGTGTGGCAGGCTGGCCCGGTCTGGTCGACCAGCGCCAGCAGGCTGTCGCCGTCGCAGTCCAGCCGCAGCTCGACCAGCTTTTGCACATGGCCCGAGGTTTCGCCCTTGACCCAGAACGCCTGGCGCGAGCGCGACCAATAGGTCACCCGCCCCGTCGCGACGGTGCGCGCCAGCGCTTCGGCGTTCATCCAGGCCAGCATCAGCACCTCGCCGCTGGCATGGTCCTGCGCGATGCAGGGGATCAGGCCGGCCGCATCAAAGCGCAGGCTCGATGGATCAAAGGTCATGTTCCCTCCTTGGCTTGGCGCGCGCCTGCGCCTATCCTGGCACAAGGGGTGAACATGAGCGACAGCGATCTCGTCAAGCTCTATTCGGGCCAGATCCTGCAACTTGCGGGCTCGATCCCGCATCTGGGCCGGCTGGCAGAGCCGCAAGGCAGCGCAAAGCTGCGCGCGCCGCTGTGCGGCTCGACGATTTCGGCCGATGTCGTGCTGGACGGCGGCCGGATCAGCGCCTTTGCCCAAGAGGTGCGGGCCTGTGCGCTGGGCCAGGCCTCGGCCGCGATCCTGGGGCAGGCGGTGCTGGGGCGCAGCCGGCAGGACCTTGTCCGGGCGCGTGAGGCGCTGGCCGCCATGCTGGCGCAGGATGGCGCCGCCCCGGCCGCGCCCTTTGCCGGCTACGAGGTGCTGCGCGCCGCGCGCGACTATCGCAACCGCCATGGCTCGATCCTGCTGGCGCTTGACACGGCGCTGGCAGCGATCGACGCGGCTGCGGCCCCTGACGTGCCCCCGGCGCCATAAAAAACCGCCGCGCATCCGATGGATGGCGGCGGAAGTGGCGTGTCGGCGCCCCCTTCGTGGCAGCAGGACGGGCTGCGCGCCCGCACCAAAGGGCGCTGGGGCAAGGGGTCACGACCGCGGGCAGAATCGGGGGGCTAAAAGGCGCCGGACAGCACAAGACCCGCGTAGAGCAGCGCAAAAAGCGCGATCACGCCAAGCGTATCCTCGATGACATAGCTTTCAGTCCGGGACAGGGCTTTTGCGACGCGGGACATCATCTGAGGCCTCATTGCTTTGTTCGCCTCTTGTTCTCATACAATTCAACACCTGTAAAGAACTTTTAAGGAACATTCGCGAACAAACCATCAACCCACGCGAATCAACTGGATCGCGCGATCCTGGTCGAGCAGCCACATCAGATGCCGGACCGCCCGCCCGCGCGCCGAGGTCAGCGCCGGATCATCCCCCAGAAGCCGCCGCGCATCGGTCTGGGCCACCGCCATCAGGCCCGCCTGACGTTCCAGATCCGCCACGCGGAACCGCGGCAGGCCCGACTGCGCCGTGCCGATCAGATCGCCCGCGCCGCGCAGCGCCAGATCCTCTTCGGCGATGGCAAAGCCGTCCTCGGTGTCGCGGATCACGGTCAGCCGGCGCCGCGCGGTCTCGCCCAGCGGGGCCTGATAGAGCAGCAGGCAGGTCGATTCCGCCGTGCCGCGCCCCACCCGGCCGCGCAACTGGTGCAGTTGCGACAGGCCAAAGATCTCGGCCCGCTCGATCACCATGATGGAGGCCTCGGGCACGTTGACCCCCACCTCGATCACCGTCGTGGCGACCAGGACGCGAATCTCGCCGCGCTGGAATCGGCCCATGACCGCGTCCTTCTCGGCCGGTGGCATCTGGCCATGGACCAGCCCCACCGCCTCGCCCAGCCGGGCGCGCAGGGCGGCAAAGCGGGCCTCGGCGCTGGTCAGGTCGACCACCTCGGAATCCTCGACCAGCGGGCAGACCCAATAAGCGCGGCGGCCCTGCGCCACGGCGCGGGACAGATGCGCCAGCACCTCCTCGATCCGCGAATCCTGGATCATCACCGTCTTGATCGGCCTGCGGCCCGGCGGCTTTTCATCCAGCACCGAGATGTCCATGTCGCCATAGGACGCCAGCGCCAGCGAGCGCGGAATGGGCGTTGCCGTCATGACCAGCACGTCAACCGCCAGACCCTTGGCGGCAAGCTCCATCCGCTGCGCGACGCCAAAGCGGTGCTGCTCGTCGATGACGCAAAGCCTAAGGTCCCGAAATTCCACGCCTTTCTGAAACACCGCATGGGTGCCCAGCAGGATGTCGATCCGCCCCTCGGCCAGATCGCGCAGCTTTTCGGCCCGCTCGCGGCCCTTGTCGCGCCCGGTCAGGATCGCGACCCGCACCCCGGCGGCGCCGGCAAGGCCCGCGATGCTGTCCAGGTGCTGGCGGGCCAGAATCTCGGTCGGGGCCATCATCACGCCCTGCCCGCCGGCCTCGACCGCGACCAGCAGCGCCAGAAAGGCCACCAGCGTCTTGCCCGCGCCGACATCGCCCTGCAAGAGCCGGTTCATCCGCGCCGGGCTTTCCATATCCTGCGCGATCTCGGCCAGGGCGCGGGTCTGGGCGGCCGTTGGCGTGAAATCCAACGACTGCAATACTTTGCGCTGCAAAGCTCCGGTTTCGGATGAAGAGATTCCCTTGCCCGCGCGCAGCCGCGCCCGGGCCAGCGCAAGCGTGATCTGATAGGCCAGGAATTCATCATAGGCCAGGCGCCGCCGCGCCGGGGCGGTGGGGGCCAGGTCGGCCGGACCGATCGGGTGATGCGCGCGGTCCAGCGCCTCGGCCAGGCCCGGCCAGCCCTCACGCGACAGCAGATGCGGGTCGATCCACTCCTCCAGCGCCGGCAGGCGCCCCAGCGCCGCCTCGACCCCGCGCGCGATCTGACGCTGGGTCACGCCGGCGCCAAGGGGATAGACCGGCTCGATCCGCGGCAGGCTGGCGGCCTCCTGCGGCAAGAGCACATGGTCCGGATGGGTCATCTGCGCCACGCCGTCAAAGATCTCTACCCGGCCAGAGACCAGACGCCGCGCGCCGATGGGCCAGAGGCGCTGCAGATGTTCGGTGCGGGCGTGGAAATAGACCACAAAGAACTCGGTCTCGGCGTCGCGCACCAGCACGCGGCTGGGCTTGCCCTTGGCGCGCGGCGCCAGATGCGCCAGCACCTCGACCTCGACCGTCATCACCCCCGGCGCGGTGCCCTGCCGGATCGAGCCGATGCGCCCGCGGTCGATCAGCGCCGAGGGGAGGTGAAACAGCAGGTCCTTGGGCCGCGCGATGCCCAGATCGGCCAGCGCATGGGCGGTGCGCGGGCCGATGCCGGGCAGGGTTTCCAGCCCGGCGAACAGCGGGAAAAGCGCCTCGGGCCGGCTCATCCGCCGGCCGCCAGGGCAAGCCAGGCCTCTTCGTCGATGATCCGGATGCCCAGCCGCTCGGCCTCTTTCGCCTTTGACCCCGCGCCGGGGCCGGCCACCACCAGATCGGTGCGGGCCGAAACGGACCCGGCGACCTTGGCCCCCAGCGCCTCGGCCCGGGCCTTGGCCTCGGCCCGGCTCATCCGTTCCAGCGTGCCGGTAAAGACCACGGTCAGGCCCGAGACCGCCGAGGCGGCGGCTGCGCGGGGCTGGACCGGCAGGACCACGACCTGCGCCGCCAGCGCCTCGATCGCCGCGCGCTCGGCGGGGTTGCGAAAGGCGTCCACCAGGCTTTGCGCCATCACCGCGCCAAAGCCGTCGATCGCGGTCAGCTCTGCCCAGGCCTCGTTTTCGGGCTCGGCGGCAAGAACGGCGGCCTCGAAGGCCGGCCAGTCGGCGTAGTGGCGCGCCAGAACCGCGGCGGCCGCCTCGCCCACATGGCGGATGCCGAGCGCAAAGATCATCCGGTCCAGCGCGATCCGCCGACGCGCCTCGATCGCGGCGAACAGCTTTTGCACCGAAGCCTCGCCATAACCTTCGCGGTTTCGCAGCTTTTGCAAGGGGTTGGCGGCATCGCGCGCGGCCAGGGTAAAGATGTCGGCCGGGGTGCGGATCGGCAGGACGGGGTCAGAATAGAAGGCTTCGATCTGCCGCGCGCCCAACCCCTCGATGTCAAAGGCACCGCGGCTGACCACATGTTTCAGCCGCTCGACCCCCTGCGCGGGGCAGATCAGCCCGCCGGTGCAGCGGCGCACCGAATCGCCCGCCGCCCGGTGTGCCGCGCTGCCGCAGTCGGGGCAAACTGTTGGAAAGACAAAGGGTTGCGCGCCGGGTGGGCGGCGCGAAAGGTCGATGTCGGCCACCTTGGGAATCACGTCGCCCGCCCGGTAGACCTGCACCCAGTCGCCGACGCGGATGTCCCGGCCCTCGCGGATCGCGGCGCCCTTGCTGTCGCGGCCGGCGATGTAATCCTCGTTGTGCAGCGTGGCATTCGAGACCACGACCCCGCCCACCGTGACAGGCGCCAGCCGCGCCACCGGGCTGAGCGCGCCAGTCCGGCCGACCTGGATGTCGATCGCCTCGATCCGCGTCCAGGCCAGTTCGGCCGGAAACTTGTGCGCGATGGCCCAGCGCGGCGTGGTGGAGCGAAAGCCAAGACGCTCTTGCAGCGCCAGATCGTTGACCTTGTAGACCACCCCGTCGATGTCATAACCAAGATTGGCCCGGCCGGCCTCGATGCGGGCATAGACGGCCAAAAGCTCGGCCGGGGTCTGGCACAGCGTGGTCAGCGGGTTGGTGCGAAAGCCAAGCGCGGCCAGCCGGTCCAGCGCGCCGGCCTGCGTGTCCGCCAGAGGCTCGGACAGGGTCCCCCAGGCATAGGCAAAGAACCGCAGCGGCCGGGCGGCGGTGATGGCAGGGTCAAGCTGCCGCAAGGAGCCGGCGGCGGCGTTGCGCGGGTTGGCCAGCGTCTTTTCCCCCCGCTCGGCCAGCCGCGCGTTCAGGCGCGCGAAGTCGTCCTGGGCGATATAGACCTCGCCGCGCACCTCGATCACCTCGGGCGCGCCGGTCAGGACCTGGGGAATGTCGGGGATCGTGCGGGCATTGGCGGTGACATCCTCGCCCACTTCGCCGTCGCCGCGGGTGGCGGCATGGACCAGCCTTCCGCCGCGGTAGAGGACCGAAAGCGACAGCCCGTCGATCTTGGGCTCGGCGGTAAAGGACAGGGGCGCGCTGTGGCCCAGAAAGCCGCGCACACGCTCGTCAAAGTCCAGGATGTCCTGATCGGCAAAGGCATTTTCCAGCGACAGCATGCGCACGGCATGGGCGATCTTGCCAAAGCCGCCCGCAACCGCGCCACCCACCCGCTCCGAGGGGCTGTCCGCCCGCTTGGCCTGCGGAAAGCGCTGCTCGATGGCCAGATTGCGCTGGCGCAGCCGGTCGTATTCGGCATCCGGGATCTCAGGTTCATCGCGGGTGTGATAGGCCTCGTTGGCCCGCGCGATGGCCCTGGCGAGGTCTTCAAGCTCGGCCCTGGCCTCTGCCAGGGTCAGATCCTGCACCGCCTTGGCCATCCCGATCCCCCTGCCCGCCCCGCGCTGCGCAAAGGCTACGCCCGGGGCGGGGCAAGGTAAAGATCAGGCGCTGGCCGCAAGGCGCGACACCGCCGCCGGGCTGGGCTCGCGCAGCACATAGCCGCGGCCCCATATCGTCTCGATGTAGTTCTGCCCGCCGGTCGCCTCTGCCAGCTTCTTGCGCAACTTGCAGATGAAGACATCGATGATCTTGAGCTCGGGCTCGTCCATGCCGCCGTAAAGATGGTTGAGGAACATCTCCTTGGTCAGCGTCGTGCCCTTGCGCAGCGAAAGCAGTTCCAGCATCTGGTATTCCTTGCCCGTCAGATGCACCGAGGCGCCGCCCACATCGACGGTCTTGGCGTCAAGATTGACCGTGATCTCGCCGGTGCGGATCACCGAATGCGAATGGCCCTTGGACCGGCGGATGATCGCATGGATGCGCGCCACCAGCTCCTCGCGGTGGAATGGCTTGGTCAGATAGTCATCGGCGCCAAAGCCGAAGCCCTTGATCTTGTTCTCGGTATCGTCCGATCCCGACAGGATCAGGATCGGCGTTTCCACCTTGGACAGGCGAAGCTGGCGCAGCACCTCATGCCCGCTCATGTCCGGAAGGTTCAGGTCCAGCAGAATCAGGTCATAATCGTAAAGCTTGGCCAGATCGATCCCATCCTCACCCAGATCAGTGCAATAGACGTTCAAATCGGCATGCGTCAGCATCAGTTCGATGCTGCGCGAGGTGGTCGGGTCGTCCTCAACCAGCAAAAGACGCATTTGGGGTCACTCCGTACTTGCGCGGTCCTGTTAACGACAATGAAGGTCAATTGGTTAACCGACCGTTACCTCAAGGGAACAAATACGGAAAACAATCTAAAGTTGTCTATACTTCTGAAGCGTGGTGATGCGAAGCGCCTTTTCGCCGTGCAGGCGCACCGCGGTGGACCAGTTGCGGAATTCCTCTTCGGAGATCTCGTAGCGCTCCATCGCCTCTGCCTCGGAAATCAGCCCGTAAAGCACGGCCTTGACCACCACCGCCTTGCGGCTGGCCACCCAGCGGCGCGTGCCATCGGGCGGCAGGTCGGCCCGGCTCAGCACCGTGCCGTCAGGCAGCGTCACCTGCCGCGGGCCATCGACCTTCTTCAAGTACATCCCCTGCCCTTTCCTCAGCCAGACGCCAGAGTGGCGGGTCCTGCTTAATCAAGGATGAAAGCCGCTCTTGAGAGTATCGGGCATTTTCCTATATTGCAGCGCATCCGCCCCCGCCCCCGGCGCAAGCCGGGGCCCGTTGAAAGCCGACATGCTCGACCAGAGGCTCAATTCGCTTGGCTTTGCCAAGCCGCCGGCCCAGACGCGCGTCGTCGTCGCCATGTCGGGCGGCGTCGACAGCTCGGTCGTGACCGCGATGCTGGCGGATGAGGGCTATGACGTCGTCGGCGTGACCTTGCAGCTTTACGATCACGGCGCGGCGCTGGCGAAAAAGGGCGCCTGCTGCGCCGGGCGCGACATCCACGACGCCGCCCGCGTGGCCGAGACCATGGGCTTTGCGCATTATGTGCTGGATTACGAGAACACCTTTCGCGAGGCGGTGATCGAGGACTTCGCCGATGCCTACCTTGCGGGGGCCACGCCGGTGCCCTGCATCCGCTGCAACGAGCGGGTGAAGTTCAAGGATCTGATGGCCACGGCGCGCGATCTGGGGGCCGATTGCATGGCCACGGGGCATTACATCCAGCGCAGGCCCGGCCCGGCGCGGGCCGAGTTGCACTGCGCGGCCGATGCGCGGCGCGACCAGAGCTATTTCCTGTTCTCGACCACGCAAGAGCAGCTTGATTTCCTGCGCTTTCCGCTGGGGCATCTGCAATCAAAGGCCGAAACGCGGGCGCTGGCGGCGAAATACGGGCTGCCGGTGGCCGACAAGCCCGACAGTCAGGACATCTGCTTTGTCCCGAACGGCAATTATGCCGAGGTCATCGAAAAGCTGCGCCCCGGCGCGGCCGATCCCGGCGAGATCGTCGATCTGGCGGGCAATGTCATCGGCCGGCACAACGGGGTGATCCATTACACCATCGGGCAGCGCCGGGGCCTTGGGGTCGGGGGCCTGGGCGAGCCGATCTATGTCGTCCGTCTGGACCCGGCGGCGCGGCGCGTGATCGTCGGCCCGAAAGAGGCGCTGTCGACCCGCCGCGTGCCGCTGCGCGAGATCAACTGGCTGGGCGATGCGCCGCTGATGTCGCGCGCCGAATGGCTGGTCGAGGTCAAGGTCCGCTCGACCCGCCCGCCCCGCGCGGCGCTGCTGCGTCCCCTCTCCGCGACCGAGGCCGAGGTCGAGTTGATCGAGGCAGAGGACGGCATCTCGCCCGGGCAGGCC
Organism: Paracoccaceae bacterium; assembly: GCA_052387855.1. Lineage (GTDB taxonomy): Bacteria > Pseudomonadota > Alphaproteobacteria > Rhodobacterales > Rhodobacteraceae > CAIYZT01. The sequence goes on along the minus strand of JBQTIT010000034.1, from coordinate 7,622 downwards.
TGCGTCTTTTACGACGCCGGCGGCAGCCGCGTGCTGGGCGGCGGCTGGATCTGGAAGGGCAGATAGATGGATCTGGGGCTGGGCGGCAGGGTGGTGATCGTCACCGGCGGCGGCGCGGGCATCGGCGCGGCGATCAGCCAGTCCCTTGCCGAAGAGGGCGCGGTGCCGGTCATCCTGGCCCGGCGCGCGCCGGACGCGGCCTTTCTGGCTGCCCTGCAAGCCCGCCAGCCAAAGGCCGGCTGGGTCAAGGCCGACCTGTCGCAGGACGACGATTGCCGCGCCGCCGTGGCCGAGGTGCGCGCCCGCTGGGGCGGGGTCTACGGCCTTGTGAACAACGCCGGGCGCAACGACGGCGTGGGCCTTGACGCGGGGCCCGAGGCGTTTCGCGCCTCGCTTCAGGCCAATCTGGTGCATTACTACACGCTCGTTCACCTGCTACAGGACGACCTCAAGGCCGCGCGCGGGGCCATCGTCAACATCTCGTCCAAGACGGCCGTCACCGGGCAGGGCCAGACCTCGGCCTATGTCGCGGCCAAGGCGGCGCAGCTTGGGCTGACGCGCGAATGGGCGGCGGCGCTGGCACCGCACGGCGTCAGGGTCAACGCCGTGATCCCGGCCGAGGTGATGACGCCGATGTACGCGGACTGGCTGCGGAGCTTTGCCGACCCCGCCGCGCAAGAAACCGCCATCAGCGCCCGCATCCCGCTGGGCCGCCGGATGACCACGCCGGCCGAGATCGCGGCGGCGGCGGTGATGGCGCTGTCGCCCCGCGCGGCCCATACAACGGGCCAGTGGCTGTTTGTCGACGGCGGCTATACCCATCTTGACCGCGCGCTCTGACCGGCCGCGGCGGCGCCCGGCGCGAGTTTCCGCTTGACCCCACCCAAGCGCCTGTCAAAAAGCCCCTCATGCCCGCACCGCGTCTGACCATCGATCTTGAGGCCATCGCCACCAACTGGCGGGCGCTGGACCGTGCCAGCGCATCGGGCGTGCAGACGGCGGCCGTGGTCAAGGCCGACGCCTATGGCCTTGGCGCGGCGCCGGTGGCGCGGGCTCTCGCCGCCGTCGGGGCGCGGCGGTTCTTTGTCGCCTATGCCGGCGAGGGGGCGATGCTGCGCGCCGCCCTTGGACCGGGCCCGCAGATCTGCCTGCTCAGCGGGCATATGGACGCCGACGCCGAGGCGATCGCGCAGGCAGACCTGACGCCGATGCTGAACTCGGTCGATCAGGTGACGCGGCACCTTGAATCCCTGCCCGGCCATCCCTTTGGCGTGCAGCTTGACACCGGCATGAACCGGCTCGGCATGGACGAGACCGAGTGGGAGGCCGCCGCGCCCTATGTGCTTGAGGCGGGCCCCGAAATGCTGATCTCGCATCTGGCCTGCGGCGACGAGCCGGACCATCCGATGAACGAGGTCCAACTGGCCCGCTTTCACGCCATGACCGACGGCACCGGCCTGCCCCGCTCGCTGTCGGCCACCGCCGGCATCCTTCTGGGTCCGCGCTATCATTTCGACCTGACCCGCCCGGGCATCGGCATGTATGGCGGCGCGCCCTACGCGGCGGCGCTGCCGGTCGTGGGGCTCAGCCTGCCCGTCGTGCAGGTCCGCTCTGTCGCGCCGGGTGAGACGGTGGGCTATGCGGCGGCATGGCTGGCCGAGACGCCGGCCCTGATCGCCACCGTGCTGGGCGGCTATGCCGACGGCATCCTGCGCAGCCTGTCGAACCGGGCGCTGCTGTTCGCCGGCGATGTCCCCTGCCCCGTGGTCGGCCGCATCTCGATGGACGCGGTGACGGTGGATGTCAGCCACCTTGCCTCGGTCCCCGCGTGGCTTGACCTGCTGGGCCCGCATCAGGGCATCGACGATCTGGCGGCCGGCGCCGGAACCATCGCCTACGAGATCCTGACCCGCCTCTCCGCCCGGCTTGATCGGCAGCTTTCGGGGGGCGCGGCATGACCGGGGCGGCGGCAGGCGCGCTGGCCGCCCTTGGCCGGCCGGTGCTGGCGGCGCTGGCCGCCACCGGGCGCATCGCGCTCTTTGCGCTCAGCGTGCTGTCGCACCTTGTCCGCCCGCCGTTCTACCCGCGCGAGTTTCTGGCCGCGCTGATGCAGATCGGCTGGTTCTCGCTGCCCATGGTCGGGCTGACCGCGCTGTTCACCGGCGGGGCGCTGGCCTTGCAGATCTATTCCGGCGGTGCGCGGTTCAACGCCGAATCCGTGGTGCCCTCGATCGTCGCCATCGGCATGACGCGCGAGCTTGGCCCGGTGCTGGGCGGGTTGATGGTCGCGGCAAGGGTGGCGTCCTCGATCGCGGCCGAGATCGGCACCATGAAGGTGACCGAGCAGATCGACGCGCTGATCACGCTGTCGACCCATCCGCTGAAATACCTCGCCGTGCCGCGCGTTCTGGCCGCGACGCTGGCCGTGCCGGTGCTGGTGGCGGTGGGCGACAGCATCGGCATCATGGGCGGCTGGCTGGTGGGCATCACCCGGCTGGAGTTCAACTCGGCCGCCTATATCGCCAACACGGTCGATTTTCTGGAGTTCTGGGACATCGGTTCGGGTCTGGCCAAGGGCGCGGTCTTTGGCTTTATCGTCGCGTTGATGGGCTGCCATTTCGGCATGACCTCGGGGCGCGGGGCGCAGGGGGTGGGGGCGGCGACCAAATCGGCGGTCGTGGCGGCGTCGATCATGATCCTGGCCGCCAACTATCTGCTGACAGAGGCGTTTTTCACCTCATGATCACCCTTTCCGGCGTCACCAAGAGCTTTGGGCAGAACCGCGTTCTGGCGGGGATCGACCTGACGGTCGAGCGGGCGAGCAGCCTGGTGATCATCGGCGGGTCGGGCACCGGCAAGTCGGTGCTGCTGAAGTGCATCCTGGGTCTGGTGCGCCCCGATGGCGGCACGATCAGCCTGGACGGGCAGGACGTGAGCCGCGCCGACCGCGACGCCTTTCTGGCCCGGTTCGGCATGCTGTTTCAGGGCGGCGCGCTGTTCGACAGCCTGCGGGTGTGGGAGAACGTGGCCTTCCGGCTCTTGCGCGGCCCGGCGCGGCGCAGCCCGGACGAGGCGCGCGCCATCGCCATCGAAAAGCTGCGCCGGGTCGGCCTGACGCCGCAGACCGCCGATCTCTTTCCGGCCGAGCTGTCGGGGGGCATGCAGAAGCGCGTCGGCCTGGCCCGCGCCATCGCCGCCGAGCCCGAAATCATCTTTTTCGACGAGCCGACCACCGGGCTTGATCCGATCATGGCCGGGGTCATCAACGCGCTGATCCGCGAGATCGTGGTCGAGATGGGCGCCACCGCGATGACCATCACCCACGACATGACCTCGGTTCGCGCCATCGCCGACCGGGTGGCGATGCTGCACGACGGCCGGATCCGCTGGAGCGGCCCGGTCGGCGAGATGGACGGCGCCGAGGACCCCTACCTGCAACAGTTCATTCACGGCCGCGCGACGGGCCCCATCGCCGCGGTCCGCTGAGCGCTGGCAGCGCGCACCGCCGTCCGCCCGGATTGGCCGAGGCACGCGCCGAGGTCATGCGGGACGGTTGCGGCAATCCCCGCCGAGGGCCCCAAAGGCCCTCGGCCAGCGCCTGCCGGTCGTGCCGAGGCGTTCCCAAACGGGCGGGGAAAGGCAATGCCTTTCCTTCTCCGCCCGACTTTGACCGAGGCCATCGCCGAGGTCATGCGAAGGCCCGCCCCATCTCGGTCGAGGGCCCCAAAGGCCCTCGGCCAGCGCCTGCCCTTCCCCCGGCAGGCGCTTCGCGCCCGCCAGGTCAGGCGCTGGCCTCTGTCATCTATGCGGAACCGGTCTGCCTTCGCCGTTCCCACACGGGCGGGAAAACGCAGTGCGTTTTCCTTTTCGCCCGAATTGGCCGAGGCACGAGCCGAGGTCATGTGGGACGGTTGCCGCAACCCGCCGAGGGCCCCACGCCCCCCGCCGCAAACGAAAGTGCCCCTGACCCGGCTTTCCGGATCAAGGGCACAAACATGACCCGTAGCAGGCCCCGCCGCTCAGTGCAGCTTGGCCGCGACCTGGGCGATCGCCTCGTCGATCGAGGCGGCCACACCCTCGGCGGTGGCCTGCTTGGCCAGGATGTCGGCGGCGGCGGCGACGGCGACGTTCACCGCCTGCTCGCGCACCTGACGGATCGCGGCGGTCTCGGCGGCGGCGATCTGCTCTTCGGCGGCGGCCATGCGGCGCGCGATCGACTGCTTCAGATCCGCCTTCGCGGCCCTGGCGGCCTCTTCGGCCTCGGCCTTGGCAGCGGCCACGATACGGGCCGACTGCACTTCGACTTCCTTCTGCTTGGCCTCAAAGCTGGCCAGCACCTCCCTGGCCTCGTCCCGCAGGGCGCGGGCCTCGTCCAGACTGGCCCTGATGCCATCGGCCCGGGCGTCCAGCATGCCGCCCAGCCTGCCGGGGACCTTGGCCCACAGGATGATGCCGACAAAGACCAGAAAGGCCAGCAGCACCACGAAGTTGGTGTTGTGGAGCGACAGGAACGGCCCGCCCGCCGCCAGCGCCGGCGCGGCGCTGAGGGCGAGGATGCCAAGAGCTGCGAGGGTTCTCATCGCTTAACCTTTCATCCGGGCGGTGACGGCTGCGGTCACGGCGCGCGCATCGGCCGCGCCGCCAAGCGCCGCCACCAGTTCCCGGGCCGTGTCCTTGGCCACGGCCAGAACGGCATCCGCCGCCCCCGCGCGCACCTCGTCCAGCGCCCGTGCCGCCTCTGCCGACTTGGCGGCAATCTCGGCGTCCGCCGTGGCGATGGCCTGGTCCAGGTCCTTCTGGATTTCGGCCTTGGCCTCGGCCACGATGCGGGCGGCGTCGGAGCGGGCGCGGTTCAGCGCGTCGTTGTAGGCCCGCTCGGCGTCCACCGCCTTCTGCTTGAAATCCTCTGCGGCGCGCAGATCGGCCGCGATGGCGGCCTTTCGGCTGGCCAGCGCTTCGCCGATGCGCGGCAGGGCCACGCGCGAGAGCACGACATAAAGAATGACCAGCGTGACCAGAAGCCAGAAGATCTGGTTCGGAAAGGTGGTGAAGTCGAGCTGCGGCATCCCTGCCGACGCGGCCTCGCCCGCCTGTTCTGTGGTTGATTCCGCCATGGTTTCCTCGAAACTCCCCGACGCGGGCCGCGCCGGGGTCCTTGGGATCTTCAGGACGGCGGCAGGCGCCGCCATCCTGACGTTAAGGGTTCCGAAAGAGCGATCAGACGGCGAACATCAAGAGCAGGGCGACGAGGAACGCGAAGATGCCCAGGGCTTCGGCAAAGGCCAGGCCGATGAACAGGGTCGCGGTCTGCGAGCCGGCGGCCGACGGATTGCGCAGCGCGCCCGCCAGGAAGTTGCCGGCCACGGCGCCAACGCCGATGGCGGCTGCGCCCGAACCGATGGCGGCCAGACCGGCACCGATGAATTTGCCCATTGCGGCGGCTGCTGCGAGTTCCATGTGTCTTCTCCTTTGGGGGTATCAGTGTTGAGGGGTAACCGGCGTCAGTGGCCCGGATGCAGGGCGTCTTTCAGGTAAACGCAGGTCAGGATGGTAAAAACATAGGCCTGGATGAAGGCGACCAGCACCTCCAGCGCGTAGATGGCCGTGATGGCCAGGATCGAGACCGGGGTCACGACCACACCGATGGCCGAGATCAGGATCATCGGGGCAAAGGCCGCGAACACCTTGATCACGGCGTGACCGGCCATGATGTTGCCGGCAAGACGGATCGAATGGCTGACCGGGCGGACGAAGTAGGAAATCACCTCGATCACCGCGATGATGGGCCGCAGGAACAGCGGCGCGTCCGACATCCAGAACAGGCCCAGAAAGTGCAGGCCATGCTTGAACAGGCCCAGCAGCGTGACGAAGATGAAGACGCCAAAGCCCAGCACCGCCGTGACCGCGATATGCGAGGTCGGCGTGAAGGACCCGGGCAAGAGGCCCAGCATGTTCACGAACAGGATGAACAGGAACAGCGTCATGATCAGCGGAAAGTACTTGGCGCCGTCGTGGCCGGCGACATCCTCCACCATGTTGTGGACAAAGTCATAGGCCATCTCGCCCAGCGACTGCATGCGCGAGGGGACGATCGCCTTGGCGGCCGAGCCAAAGACAAAGACCACCACGATCGCGGCCAGCGCAAGCGCCATCCACAGCGTGGCGTTGGTCGGCGTGTACCACTCGATCGGGCCCTCGCCGAACAGGCGGTGGATCTGGAACTGGTCCAGCGGATGGAACACCAGGCCGCCTTCGCTTTGTGCCGTCTCTGCCACGTCAGTCGTCCCCTTGCTTGGCCGCTTGCGCCGCCATCTTGTCCTGCACGTCCTTCGCCGAGCGCATCATGGTTTTGACACCCGCCGCCAGCCCCGCGAAGATGAACATCACCAGGAAGACGGGCAGGGTGCCGAAAAGCCGGTCCAGCCCGTATCCGATGCCGAAGCCGATCGCCAGACCGGCCACGAGTTCGATCACCATGCGCCAGGCCAGGTTGGCCTGGGCATAGTCCTTTTTCTGGTGGCTCTGGCGCGGCGCCTCCGCCGCTTTCGCCGTGGCCAGCCGCTGTTCCAGCGCCTCAAGCCGTGCGCGGTCGGCGTCAGAAACCATGGCGGCAAGCCCCCGAAAGGATTGGCCGACAGGTACTTGCCTCCGCCGTCCGAGTCAAGCCCGGGGGATTTTGCTCAACTTGTTGATAACCTTGCATTTATCATGGCCTCTCCGAGGCATCGGCGACCGGGTGGCCCCTCTTGGTTGTGCCGCGCATATTCAACCGATCGGTTGACGATCCTTTCGCCGGCCGCGATAGTCGGGGCATGAACGCCACGCTTGACCTGGTCTTTTCCGCCCTTGCCGACCCGACGCGCCGGTCCATCCTGTCCATGCTGCTTGAAGACGACATGGCCGTGACCGACGTGGCCGAGCCCTTTGCGATGAGCCTTGCCGCGATTTCCAAGCATCTGGGCATCCTTGCCGAGGCGGGCCTGATCAGCCGCGAGCGGCGCGGCCGGGTGATCTGGTGCAAGCTGGAGCCCGACGCGCTGCGCGCCGCTTCGGTCTGGATGCAGGGTTTTGGCCAGTTCGAGCCGGTCGACCTGGACGGCTTGGAGCGGTTCCTGGCGCGCGAGCTGGCCAAAGGCGATCTTCCGCCAGAGGACCCAGGCGCCGACTGAGGGCGCCGGGCGGAAAAGGAAACGCACCGCGTTTCCCCGCCCGTGTGGGAACATGTCCGGTAAACCGGTTCCGCATAGCTGACAGAGGCCAGCGCCTGACCTGGCTGGCGCGAAGCGCCTGCCGGGGGAAGGGCAGGCGCTGGCCGAGGGCCTTTGGGGCCCTCGGCGGATTGCGGCAACCGTCCCGCATGGCCTCGGCGATGGCCTCGGCCAATTCGGGCGGAAAAGGAAAACGCACCGCGTTTTCCCGCCCGTGTGGGAACGCATCCGGGTGACCGGTTCCGCATGAGACCGCTGAGGCCAGCGCCCGACCCGGAGGGCGAGGAGCGCCCTCCCTGCGGGGGTCGGGCGCTGGGCGGGGGCGGTTGGGGGCCGCGGGCGGGGGTGGGGGCAGCGGGCGGGGGTGTACACGGGGGAAGGCGGGGCCCAGGCGGGCGGGAAAACGCGGTGCGT
>JBQTIT010000033.1:0-5466 GCA_052387855.1 Paracoccaceae bacterium | reverse complement strand
CCGCAATCGGCCGAGGGCCCCAAAGGCCGGGCGCTGGCCTCTGGTGTGAAGGCGGAACCGGTCACCCGGACACGTTCCCACACGGGCGGGAAAACGCGGTGCGTTTCCTGTTCCGCCCGACTTTGGGAGACGAACGTGACGAGGCCACGCGATACAGCCAGCCCCATCCCCGGCCGAGGGCACCAAAGGCCCTCGGCCAGCGCCCGACCCCCCAAGGGAGGGCGCTCCGCACCCTCCGGGTCGGGCGCTGGCCTCTGTCATCAACGCGGAACCGGTCACCTGGAAACGCTTCTACACGGGCGGGGAAACGCGGTGCGGTTCCGGGTCCGCCCGGCCAAACCTGGCCAGAGGGTGCGCTCGGGCGCTGCCTCCGCCCATGAGTCGGAAACGAACGCCTTCTTAACGGCAACCTGCTATCGCGGACCCCGCCTGCCCCTCCGCCGGGTGACAAGAATGTGATCGGAATGTAACCCAGCTTCACATCGGCCCCGCAGTGCCTATCTGCAAGCGAACGGGCGCTTGCCGCCCTTGACCTGCTGCCTTAGACTGGGCCGCCCCGGGGGCCGAAGCCGGACCCGGACATCATGGGAGCGTCGACATGAGCACCTACGCAAATCTTCCTGCCCCCTCGCCTGAGCAGGGCCTGAACCGGTACATGCAGGACATCCGCAAGTTCCCGATGCTGGAGCCCGAAGAGGAGTACATGCTGGCCAAGGCCTGGGTCGACCACGCCGATCCGGCCGCCGCGCACCGTCTGGTGACCAGCCACCTGCGCCTGGCCGCAAAGATCGCCATGGGGTATCGCGGCTATGGCCTGCCTCAGGCCGAGGTCATTTCCGAGGCGAATGTCGGCCTGATGCAGGCGGTCAAGCGGTTTGACCCCGAAAAGGGGTTCCGTCTGGCCACCTATGCCATGTGGTGGATCCGCGCCTCGATCCAGGAATACATCCTACGGTCCTGGAGCCTGGTGAAGCTCGGCACGACTTCGGCGCAGAAAAAGCTGTTCTTCAACCTGCGCAAGGCCAAGGCCAAGGTCGGCGCGCTGGAAGAGGGCGATCTGCGCCCCGAAAACGTGACCCGCATCGCCCATGACCTTTCGGTCAGCGAGGAAGAGGTCGTGGCGATGAACCGCCGGCTTGCCGGGGCCGACGCCAGCCTGAACGTCACGGTCGGCAGCGATGGCGAAAGCACGACCCAGTGGCAGGACTGGCTTGAGGACGAGGACAGCGACCAGGCATCGGACTATGCCGAAAAGGACGAATACAACGCCCGCATCGCGCTGCTGACGCAAGCGATGTCGGCGCTGAACGAGCGCGAGCGCGACGTTCTGACCAAGCGGCGCCTGTCTGACGATCCGGTCACGCTGGAGCAGCTTTCCGAAAGCTATGGCGTCAGCCGCGAGCGGATCCGCCAGATCGAGGTGCGCGCCTTTGAGCGGCTGCAAGAGCGGATGCGCGAGCTGGCTCGCGGCAAGGGCATGGTCGTGCCCGCCTGACCGATCCGGCCGCTTGGCCTTGCCCTGCCGGCATCCCTTGTCTAGAGAGGAATGTCTGGACGGCAATCGAGGGGGCGGCTGCACGTGGCGATGAACCTGAAAGACAGCTTTCTGCCCCCGATGCATCCCGAGGGCCGCAAGTTCGTGGCCATCTTTGCCGGGGCAGCGCTGGTTCTCAGTCTGATCTGGCAGCCTCTGGGCTGGGTAGGGGTCGGGCTGACCGTCTGGTGCTATTACTTCTTCCGCGATCCGGTGCGCTCGGTGCCCGAGGGCGAGGCGCTGGTGCTGTCGCCGGCCGATGGCGTGGTCTCGCTGGTCGAGATGGTCCCGCCGCCGCCGGGGCTGGGCATGGACCCCGCGCCGGTCTGGCGGGTGTCGGTCTTCATGTCGGTGTTCAACTGCCATGTGAACCGCGCCGTGACGCGGGCCACCGTGGGCGCGGTGGCGTACCATCCGGGGGCGTTCCTGTCGGCCAGCCTGGACAAGGCCAGCGAGGAGAACGAGCGCAATGCCATCAGGTTCGACCTGCCGGGCGGGCAGAGCATCGCCGTGGTGCAGATCGCGGGGCTGGTGGCGCGGCGGATCGTCTGCTGGGTCCGCCCCGGCGCGGTGCTGCGCGGCGGCGAGCGGTTCGGCCTGATCCGCTTTGGCTCGCGGCTGGATGTCTATCTGCCGGCGGGAACGGCGCCGCTGGCCTGTCTTGGCCAGACCATGGTTGCCGGCGAGACGGTGATCGCCGATCTGTCGGGCGCCCTGGCCCCGGCAAGCTGCCGGCGTGAATAGCCCATGACCGGGCCCGGACGCGACATCGCCCTGATCCAGTTCCTGCCCAATGCGATCACGCTGGGCTCGCTCGCGGCCGGCCTGACGGCGCTGCGCATGGCCTATGCGGACAATCTGGACCTGGCGATGCTGCTGATTCTTCTGGCGGCGGTCCTGGACGGCCTTGATGGGCGCATCGCCCGGGCGCTGGGCAGGGAAAGCCCGATCGGAGCCGAGCTTGACTCGCTTGCGGACCTGGTCAACTTCGGGGTCGCGCCGGCCTTTATCCTTGGGGTCTGGACGCTTCTGGAGGTGCCGGTTCTTGGCTGGGGGGCGGCGCTGTTCTATGTGATCTGCGCCTCGCTGCGGCTGGCGCGGTTCAATGTGGGCATCAAGTCTGACGCGCCGCGCGACGGGCGGTTCTTTGTCGGCGTGCCCTCGCCCGCCGGAGCGCTTCTGGCGATGACGCCGATCTTTCTGGCCAACGCCTATGCGCCCCTCGCGCTGCCGGCGCTGGCCTCGGCGTTCTGGCTGGTCGGGTGCGGGGCGCTGATGGTCAGCACCCTGCCCACCTTTTCGTTCAAGATGCGGGTGCCGCGAAGCTGGAAATCGCCGGGGCTGTTGATGCTGATCGGGGGATTTGCCGCGCTGGTGTTCCTGCCCTGGGCGACGATCCTGGTCTTCAACCTGCTCTATCTCGGCTCGATCCCCTTTGCCGTCCGCAGCGCCGCGGTGGCCGCGCAAAGCGCACGGGCCGCCGCCGCCGCCGCCGCCGAGTGAGCCGCGTCGAAGCTTTGAAGAAATTGCATCAAATGGTTGATTTGTCGCCGAACACGGGTAAGAGCTAGGCTTCAAGCAAGGGTGAGGGTGCGATGCGAACGATCAAGTGGGGTATTCTGGGCGCCGCGAACTTTGCGCTTGAGCAGATGGGGCCGGCAATTCATGTGGCCAGGGGGGCAGAGCTTTACGCCCTTGCCACCTCGAGCCCGGACAAGGCGGCCGGCTTTGCCGCCTTTTGCCCCGGGCTGAAGGTGCATGACAGCTACGAGGCGCTGCTGGCCGATCCAGAGATCGAGGCGGTCTATATTCCGCTGCCGAACCATCTGCATGTCGTCTGGACGCTCAAGGCGATCGCGGCGGGCAAGCATGTGCTGTGCGAAAAGCCGATCGCGCTGCATGCCCGCGAGATCGAACAGATCATCCTGGCGCGGGACGCCGCCAAGCTGCTGGTGGCCGAGGCCTACATGATCGTTCACCACCCGCAATGGCTGCGGGCCCGCGAATGGGTGCAGTCGGGCGAGATCGGTGCGCTGCGCCATGTCGATGCAGCCTTTTCCTTTGACATCACCGAGGCCAAGGACAATATCCGCAACCGCCCCGAAACCGGCGGCGGGTCGCTGCGCGACATCGGGGTCTATACCTTTGGCTCGATCCGCTTCGTTTCGGGCGCCGAGCCGGTCGACGTGCAGGCGCGCATGATCCGCGAGAACAGCATCGACACCTGGGCGCATGTGACCGGGGTGATGGAGGTTGCAGGGGCGAAGGGCGGCAAGAACCGCTTTACCTATTCCTCGATCACCGGCATGCGCCTGCCCAACCGGCAAGAGGTGACGTTCCAGGGCGAAAAGGGCATGATCCGGGTGGCCAGCGCGCCGTTCAACGCCAATGTCCACGACATCGCCGAAATCGAGCTGCACAAGCCCGCGACGGTCGTGCGCACCGAGCGGTTTCCGACGGCGAACCATTACGTGCTTCAGGTCGAGGCCTTTGGCCGCTCGTTGCGCGACGGCGTGGCCTATCCCTGCCCGCTGGAATTCGTGCGCGGCACGCAGGCGATGATGGACCGGGCCTATGGCGTGGCGTCCGAGGTCCGGCTGTGACCCGGCGTCCGGGGCTGCCGATTTTCATGTGAGGTGTCTTTACATGGGACCGGCGGCTTCCCATATGCCGTGAACGCCAATCCGGCTGCATGGAGGGACCAATGTCTGACAGCACCACCAACGATCCGGGCCCGACGGTTCAACCCGAGCCCGGCAAGTCGCAAATCTCGCCCGAGGCCAAGGCCACCTGGACGCGCCTCTTTCCGATGATCGTGGTCGCGGTCCTGATGGGGCTGGCGCAAAGCGTGCTGAACCTGATGGCGCTGATCCAGTTCGTCGTGATGCTGACCGGCAAGGGCCGGCCCAATGCCCAGATCGCCGAATTCGGCAAGGGCCTGGGCGTCTGGCAGGGCAAGTCCGCCCGCTACCTGACCGCGGAAAGCGAAGAAAAGCCCTGGCCCTGGGCGCCCCTGTCCTGAGCCCCGGGGGCTTGATCTGAATCATGGCGGCGCGCGGGTTTCGCGCGCCTGATGCAGGCCGACCCCTTGCGGAGGATGCCATGAAGCGGCCCGTTGTCCTGTATCTCATCGCCTCGGACGAAGAGTTTCGGTTGATCCGGGGGCAGGGAGCGGACCTGACCGAGATCCTGCATCGGCGCCTGTCGGACCTCGCGGGCGGGGACTTTGCCTTTTCCGCGCCGAGGGGCCGCAACGTGGCGGGCGGGATCAGCTTTGGCGTGTCCAGCGGCCAGAGCGAAGCCGACATCGAGCGCCCGCGTCTGGCCGCCCATGCCGCGAGGGCGCTGGAGGCGGAATGGGCCGGCGGCGCCTATGACGGCATCGTGGTGGCGGCCGGGCCCAAGCTGCTGGGGGCCCTTCGCAAGGCGCTGCCCAAGGCGTTGCAGGGGCATGTGGCGGCAGAGATCCACAAAACGCTGGTCAAACTGGGCTTGCACGACCTGCCGGCCCATCTGGCGCTGTAGCCGGGGGCGCTCGGCGGGGGTGGGGTAAGCGTCCCCGCATGACCTCGGCGAGTGCCTCGGCCAAATTCGGGCGAAAAGGAAAACGCACCGCGTTTTCCCGCCCGTGTGGGAACGGTGGCGGGTAAACCGGCTCCGCTACACCAACAGAGGCCAGCGCCCGACCCGGCGGGTGCGGAGCGCCCGCCTGGGGGCGGGGCGGGCGCTGGCCGAGGGCCTTTGGGGCCCTCGGCCGGGGATGTTGACGGGCCTTCGCATGACCTCGGCTGGTGCCTCGGCCAATTCGGGCGGAAAGGGAAATGCGCCGCCCGCCCCGCCTGTCCAGCTCCTCTCGCAAATGGGATGATCCGGGCGGCGTCCTGTGCCATCCTGCCGCCATGACTGCCCCGGGGAAGGAGACCGTCAGATGC
>JBQTIT010000032.1:0-9488 GCA_052387855.1 Paracoccaceae bacterium | reverse complement strand
CACCGCCCCATGAAACCATCGCCACCGTCCGCCATGCGCAACCTCCATCTGCTCAAGCAGACCTTCTCGCAGGCGCGGCGCGCATCAGGAACTCATCAATCCAATGGGGCGTGGCCGCCGCTTACGGCTATCCCCGTCCCTCGGCCGAAGAGACCCCCGCCGCCCATGCCTTTCGCCGCGACCGGGACGCCGCGCATCTGGACGGGCTCTTGCCCATGGGCCCACAGCGCCGCCGGATGCTGCGCGAGCCGCACGGCTGGATTCTCGGCCTGCCGCTGACGGCCTGCGGCCCCGGCGCCGCGCCGCTGGTGGTCTGGGAGGGCAGCCAGGACCTGATGGGCGCGGCGCTGCGGGCCGCCCTGCTGCCCCATCCGCCCGCGACCTGGGCCGAGGTCGACCTGACCGGCCCCTATGCCGAGGCGCGGCGCGCCGTGTTCGCGACCTGCCGGCGGGTCGTGGTGGCCGCCGCGCCGGGCGAGGCGATCTTGCTGCACCGGATGGCGCTGCACGGGGTCGCGCCCTGGGCCGAGGGCGCGGTCGCCCCGCCCGAGGGGCGGATCATCGCCTATTTCCGGCCGCTTCTGCCTTCGGTCGCGGACTGGGCGCGCTTGCCCTGACGGCGATGGCCCCGGGGGATCAGCCGCCCTGAAGCCGTGCCATGCGACCGCCGCGCCGCCGGGTCAGATCGCCGGCGCGCCCCGGCAGGGCCGCCATGATGTCGCGCCGCTCTTCGGGCGAGAGCCGCGACCAGGACCCGATCTCGTCGATCGTGCGCAGGCAGCCGACGCAGGTGCGGCTTTGCGGATGGATCACGCAGATCTTGACGCAGGGACTCTCGATTTCGGCGCGGCTCCAGATCTCGTCGGTCACGGGCTGTCTCCAAGATGCGCCATCCTGTCCAGCGCACCTTGCAAGATATATCCCGCCGCGACCTGATCAATGACCTCTTTGCGACGTTTTCGCGACGCATCCGCCTCAAGCAGCGCCCTTGTGGCCGCGACGGTCGACAGCCGCTCGTCCCAGAAGAAGATCGGCAGGTCGGTCAGCCGGGCCAGGTTGCGGGCAAAGGCGCGGGTGGACTGCACGCGCGGTCCTTCGGTGCCGTCCATGTTCAGCGGCAGGCCAAGCAGGATCCCTACAACCTCGCGCGCCACCAGGAGCGTCAAAAGCTGCGCCGCATCCTCGGTGAACTTGACGCGCCGGATGATGGTGACGGGCGTCGCGATCAGCCGCCGCCGGTCCGAGATGGCGACCCCGATGGTCTTGTCGCCCAGGTCAAGCCCGGCGATCCCGCCGGCCGGGGGCAGGGCGGCGACAAAGCCGGCAAGGGTCTCGCAGATCACGGCGCGGTCCCCGCTGCGGCCTCGTCGAGCAGCTTCAGCGCCTCGGCGTCCTGCGCCAGCGCCGCGCGCGCGGCCGTAACCGCCGCCCCGGCGCGCTTCTCCTCGCCCAACACCTGCAGCGCGGAAATCAGCCGGGCCCATTCCTCGGCGCTGCCGCCGTCCGACATCAGCCGCTCTTCCAGCCCGCCGACCATGCCGGCGATCATCGCCTGGCGTTCCTCTTCGGTCATCTCGGCCGCCGCGCCCAATGCCTCGGCGTCCGGCCCGGGGGCCTGGGCCTGCGGCAGGCTGTACCTTATCCCCGCCGCATCGGCGAGCGCCTCGATCCCGGCGCGAACCGGCGCGATCCAGGGGGCGTCGGCGGGGCCCTCGTCCACAAGCTGCCGCCAGAGCGCAAAGGCCCGGTCCGGCCGGCCAAGCTGGGCCATCATCAGGCCGGTGTAATAGCGCGCCGGCCCGTGGCCCGGATCCTTTTGCAGCGCCAGCACCAGTTGCGCCTCGGCCTCGGGGCTGACCGCGCCGCCGGCGGCCACGATCATCAGTTCGGCCAGTTGCGCATGCTCGTCCGCGCTCGCCCCGGCGCCGCGCAGGGTGATCACGCGGGCAAAGGCGGCGGCGGCCCCGGCCATGTTGCCCACGCTCGCCTCGGTGCGCGCCAAAAGCGCGTGCCCCTGCGCATCGTCCGGCCGCCCCGCGACCGCCGCGCGCAGGTCTTCAAGCAGCTTCGCCTCGGCCGGATCGGCGGGCAGGGCGCCCTGCGGTGGGGCAGCCGCCTCCATCTCGGCCTGCGAGGGGCGCGCGCGATAGGCCTCGTCCGCCAGCGCCAGACGTTCGGCCAGCGGCAGGTCGGGCAGGCCCGGGCTGCCAAGCCAGAACCCGTAGCCGGCCCCCGCCGCAACCAGCAGGCCAAGAACCAGCAGCGCCGCCGGCCAGGATGCCCCTCGCGCAGCCGCGTTGGGCTGCGCGGCGACGGTGCGGTCGGCCAGCAGCAGGCGCCGCGCAATCTCGGCCCGCAGCCTGGCGCCCTCTTCCGGCTCCACGGCCCCGCGCGCAAGGTCGCGGTCAAGCTCGGCCAACTGGTCGCGGTAGACGCGCAGATCGGCCTCCTGGCCCACCGGCCCGGTCCCAGCCGGAGCGGCCAGAACCGCCCGCAGCAGCACCGTGGCGACCAGCGCCGCCAGTCCAAGCGCAAGGCTCCAGAAGACAAGGTCCATCCGCAGTCTCCCATCGGGGCGCCAGCCGCCCCGGCCGGCCCCCGCCCGGCTGGTGTACTTGGTTCCGGGCAGCGGCAAAAGGGGCAGAAACCCGGCCCGATTGCGACGCTTTGCCCGCCGATGTCGCAAATTTCCCGATTGCGGCGCATTCCTTAGGGCCTGATCCCCCAAGGCGGAGCAGGTAGGGATCAGGAATTCCCGGAGGCCCCGAATGAAGCGCTATTCCGTTTTTGCCATCGCGCGCGAGGCGATCAACCACCATCTGGGCTGGGAAAAGGCCTGGCGCTCGCCCGAGCCGAAAAAGGAATACGACGCCATCATCGTGGGCGCCGGCGGGCACGGTCTGGCCACGGCCTATTACCTTGGCAAGAACCACGGCATTCGCAACGTCGCGATCCTGGAAAAGGGCTGGCTCGGCGGCGGCAACACCGGGCGCAACACCACGATCATCCGCTCCAACTACCTGCAAGACCCCTCGGCGGCAATCTATGACAAGGCGCTGCAGCTTTATGAAACCCTGTCGCAGGACCTGAACTACAATGTCATGTTCAGCCCGCGCGGGCTGTTGATGCTGGCCCAGACCCATCACGAGGTGCGCGGCTATCAGCGCACCGCCCATGCCAACGCGCTGCAGGGCGTGCAGACCGAATACATCGGCCGCGAGCGGGTCAGGGAACTGGTGCCGATCATCAACATCGACGGGCCGCGCTATCCGGTCCTCGGCGCGCTCTACCAGCCGCGCGGCGGCACCGGGCGGCACGATGCGGTGGCCTGGGGCTATGCGCGGGCCTGCTCGGCCATGGGGATGGACATCCTCCAGCAATGCGAGGTCAAGGGCGTGCGCTCGGAAAACGGCGCCGTGACCGGGGTCGAGACCACCAGGGGCTTTATCGGCACCCGAAAGCTTGGAATGGTGGTCGCCGGCCATTCGGGCCAACTGGCCGAGATGGCCGGCTTCCGCCTGCCGATCGAGGCGGTGGCCCTGCAGGCCCTGGTCAGCGAGCCGATCAAGCCCTGCATGGACGTCGTGGTGATGGCCAACACCGTCCACGGCTACATGAGCCAGTCCGACAAGGGCGAGATGGTGATCGGCGGCGGCACCGACGGGTTCAACAACTACACCCAGCGCGGCAGCTTTCACCACGTCGAGGAAACCGTACGCGCCCTGATCGAGACCTTTCCGATGATCAGCCGGCTCAAGATGCTGCGCCAGTGGGGCGGCATCGTCGACATGACGGGCGACCGCTCGCCGCTGATTTCCAAGACCCCGCTTGGCGGCTGCTTCATCAACTGCGGCTGGGGCACCGGCGGGTTCAAGGCGATCCCGGGCTCGGGCTGGGCCATGGCCGAGCTGATGGCCAAGGGCGAGCCGGGGCCGCTGGCCGAAGCCTTCAACATGTGGCGCTTCAAGGAGGGCCAGTTCATCGACGAAAGCGTCGCGGCGGGGGTGGCGCATTGATGCCGTGGCCCCATCCTCTGTGCACAAATATCCCGGGGGTCCGGGGGCAGAGCCCCCGTCCCTTGATCCAGAAAAGGGCACACCCATGCTAACCCTCACCTGCCCCTACTGCGGCGTCCAGGCCGACGAGACCGAACTTGCCCCCGGCTACGAGGCGCACCTGAAGCGCTTCGGCCCCGGCTCCTCGGACGAGGAGTTCGAGGCCTACATGTTCGCCCGCAAGAACCCCAAGGGCGTGCATTTCGAACGCTGGCGCCATGCCTATGGCTGCGGCAAGTGGTTCCTGGCCGCCCGCTGCACCGCCACGCTCGAGGTGTTCGGCACCTATCCCGCGCAGGTTTCCGAGCCGCCGGCCGAGATCATCGCCAAAATCAAGGCCAGACGGCCGGACTGGAAGGGCTTCAGATGAGCGCGCCTCTCGCCATTCCCCCCCTCCCATCCTCAACCAGAGGGGAGCGGCCCGCCCGCGCCGCCCGAACCAACACGCGCCGGACCTGCACCTCCCTCCCCCCTTGTGGGGGAGGGCTGGGGTGGGGGGGTACCGCCCAAACCAGAAGGAAGGCCTTCAAATGAGCACCCGTTTGCAAAAGGGCGGCAGGCTGATCGACCGCAGTCAGGCTCTGGATTTCACCTTCAACGGCCGCCCGATGCGCGGCTACAAGGGCGATACGCTGGCCTCGGCGCTCCTGGCCTCGGGGCAGATGCTGGTCGGGCGGTCGTTCAAGTATCACCGTCCGCGCGGTCTGATCGCCTCGGGCGCCGAAGAGCCGAACGGGCTGGTCAACCTTGGGCTCGGCGCGCGGCTGGAGCCGAACCAGCGCGCCACCACGACCGAGCTTTTCGCCGGCCTGACCGCTGCCAGCCAGAACCACTGGCCAAGCCTGGAATTCGA
This sequence comes from Paracoccaceae bacterium, assembly GCA_052387855.1. GTDB lineage: Bacteria > Pseudomonadota > Alphaproteobacteria > Rhodobacterales > Rhodobacteraceae > CAIYZT01. Next base: position 4,580 of record JBQTIT010000032.1, on the reverse strand, counting down.
CATCGGCGCCCTCAACGATGCCTTCTCGCGGTTCCTGCCGGCGGGGTTCTACTACAAGACCTTCATCCATCCGCGCGCGGCCTGGAAACATGTGTTCGAACCCTTCATCCGCCAGTCCGCCGGCCTGGGAAAGGCGCCAAAGGAGGGCGACGCGGACAGCTATGAGCATGCCTATGCCTTTTGCGACATCCTGATCGCGGGCGGCGGGGTGGCGGGGCTTCAGGCGGCGCTTATCGCGGCCGCCTCGGGTGCGCGGGTCATGCTGCTGGAGCAAGACGCCCACTGGGGCGGCCGCGCGCCGGTCGATGGCGATGAGATCGACGGCAAGCCGGCCGAAGAATGGATCAAGGCCGCCGTTCAAACCCTTGAGAAAGCGCAGAATGTCACCCTGCGTCTGCGCTGCATGGTGGCTGGGTCCTATGACCACGGTTACGCGCTGGCCGATGAGCGTGTGGCCGACCATACCCCCGGCGACGGGCGGCCAAGGCACCGGCTCTGGCGCATCCGCGCGGCCCGGATCATCGCGGCCACCGGCGCGCTTGAACGCCCGCTGGCCTTTGCCGGCAACGATGTGCCCGGCGTCATGCTGGCCTCGGCCATACGCGACCATCTGGTCAACCATGCCGTCTCGCCGGGCGACAGGACGGTTCTGGTCACCAACAACGATGACGCCTACCGCACCGCCATCGCGCTGCGTCAGGCGGGGCTTGAGGTGCCGTTGATCGTCGATGCGCGGGCCGAGGTGGGGGGCGATCTGCCGGCACGGGCGCGGGCCATGGGCATTCGCATCTCCTCGGGCCGGGCCATCGTCAAGGTCAAGGGCAGCGGCCGGGTGACCGGGGTCGCCATCGGCCTGCAGGCCGGCGAGGGCGCGGTGCTGGAAGAGATCGCCTGCGATGCCGTCGCCATGTCGGGCGGCTGGTCGCCGGTCGTGCATCTGTTCAGCCATTGCGGCGGCAAGCTGATCTGGGACGAGGCGCAGGCGCATTTCCGCCCCGACGCCGCCCGCCCGCCGACCAGCCATGACGGCGCGGCCATGGTCCATGCCGCCGGCGCCGCGAACGGCGCGCTGCGGGGCGATCTGGCGCTGGCCGACGCGGCCGCCACGGCCTTGGCCGTGGTCAAGGCGATGGGCCGCAAATCCTCAGCCAAGCCGTCCAAGGCCGCAAGCCTGCCCGAGGCGCCGCTGGAGCCGGTCTGGGTCATGCCGCAGGGCGCCGGGCCCAAGCTGCGGGCCAAGATGTGGCTGGACTACCAGAACGACGTCAAGGTGTCCGACGTGCAGCTTGCCGCGCGCGAGGGCTATGTCTCGGTCGAGCACACCAAGCGCTATACCACGCTGGGCATGGCGACCGATCAGGGCAAGCTGTCGAACATCAATGGCCTGGCGGTTCTGGCCCAGGCGGTGAACGCCCCGATCGAGGCGGTGGGCACCACCACCTTTCGCCCGCCCTACACGCCGGTTCCGATGGGCGCGCTGGCCGGCGAATCGCGCGGCGAGATCTTTCAGCCCCTGCGCCGCACGCCGATGCATGGCTGGCACGAGGCCCGGGGCGCTTACCTTGAGCCCGTGGGCCTGTGGCGCCGCGCCTATTGCTACCCGCGCGCCGGAGAGACCCACGAGCAGGCGGTTCACCGCGAAATCCTGAACACCCGTGCCAATGTCGGCCTGCTCGACGCCTCGACGCTCGGTAAGATCGTGGTCAAGGGGCCGGACGCCGGGCGCTTTCTGGACATGCTCTACACCAACGTCATGTCGACCCTGCCCGTGGGCAAGTGCCGCTATGGCCTGATGTGCAACGAGCAGGGGTTCCTGTCCGACGACGGCGTGGTTGTCCGGCTGTCCGAGGATGCCTGGCTCTGCCACACCACCACCGGCGGCGCTGACCGCATCCACGGCTGGATGGAGGATTGGCTGCAATGCGAATGGTGGGACTGGCAGGTCTATACCGCCAACGTGACCGAGCAATATGCCCAGATCGCGGTCGCCGGCCCCAAGGCCCGCGCGCTGCTGGAGGCGCTCGGCGGCATGGATGTTTCCAAAGAGGCGCTGCCCTTCATGGCCTTTGCCGAGGGCAGTCTGGCCGGCCTGCCGGTCCGGGTCTACCGGATCAGCTTTTCGGGCGAGCTTTCCTATGAGATCGCGGTGCCGGCCAGCCATGGCCTTGCGCTGTGGGAAAAGCTGGTCGCGGCCGGCGAGGCTCTGGGCGTGATGCCCTATGGCACCGAAGCCATGCACGTCATGCGGGCCGAAAAGGGGTTCATCATGATGGGCGACGAGACGGACGGCACCGTGATCCCGCAGGACCTGAACCTTGGCTGGGCGATCTCGAAGAAAAAGGCGGATTACCTGGGCAAGCGCGGGCAGGAACGGGTCTATCTGGCCCGCGCGGACCGCTTCCGCTTGGCCGGATTTGAAACGCTCGACGGCTCGGTCATTCCCGATGGTGCCTATATCATCGCCGAGGGCGTCAATGCCAACGGCCAGCGCAACACCCAGGGCCGCGTCACCTCGACCTATCACTCGCCCACGCTGGGGCGCGGGATCGCGATGGGGCTGATCCGGGGCGGTCTGGACCGGATCGGCGAGGAGGTGGCGTTCAACACCACCGCAGGCGGCACGGTTCGGGCGCGCGTGGTCGATCCGGTGTTCTACGACAAGGAAGGGGAGCGGCAGAATGTCTGATCCGGTATCCGCGCTGGGACAGGCCCGGTACGAAGGCTTTGTCCATGTTCAGGATATCGGCCCGCTTGGCATGATCGCGCTGCGGGCGAAGCCTGAGGTCAAGGCGCTTGCCAAGGCCATCAAGGCGGCGGTGGGCACCGAGGTGCCGGCCCCGCGCCGCATCTTCATCGCCGGCGACAAGGCCGCCGCCTGGATGAGCCCGGACGAGTACCTCTTGATCCTGCCCTACGGGGAAACCGATGCCGCGATGGCGGCCATCGCCAGGGCGATGGGGGCCGAGCACCATCTTGCGGCGGTCGTCTCGGACGCGCGCGCTGTGTTCGAGGTGACGGGCGAGCGGGCCGACCAGGTGCTGCGCAAGCTGATGCCGGTCGATTTCGATTCGCTGGCGGCCGGCGAGATCCGCCGCACCCGCGCGGCGCAGGTCGCGGCCGCCTTCTGGGCGGTGCCGGGCGGGTTCCGCCTGGTCTCGTTCCGCTCGGTCGCGGGCTATGTCATGGGGCTCTTGACCCATTCGGCCAAGCCGGGCTCGGAACTCGGCTGAGGGACGAGGGGCCAAATCTGCGCCAAAGGTGCCGGCGGGGGGGCGCCGGCCCTTGACCTTGGCGCGTCCAGCCCACCTTATACCGTCTGGATTTGCCCCTTCAGGAGAGACGCCATGCCCTTCACCCTTCCCGATCTGCCCTATGCCCATGACGCGCTGGCCGGCCTTGGCATGTCGCGCGAGACGCTGGAATATCACCACGACCTGCACCACAAGGCCTATGTCGACAACGGCAACAAGCTGATCGCCGGCACCGAGTGGGAAGCCAGGTCGTTGGATGACATCGTGCGCGGCACCTATCAGGCCGGCGCCGTGGCGCAGAACGGCATCTTCAACAACGCCAGCCAGCACTGGAACCACAATCTCTTTTGGGAGGTGATGGGCCCGGGCGAGGCCAAGAAGATTCCCGGCGCGCTGGAAGCGGCGCTGACCGAATCCTTCGGCTCGGTGCAGAAGTTCAAGGACGATTTCGCCGCCGCCGGCGCCGGGCAGTTCGGCTCGGGCTGGGCCTGGCTGGTGCGCGATGCGGGCGGCGCGCTGAAGGTCACCAAGACCGAGAACGGCGTGAACCCCCTGTGCTTTGGCCAGACCGCGCTTTTGGGCTGCGATGTGTGGGAGCATTCCTATTACATCGACTTCCGCAACAAGCGTCCGGCCTACCTGTCCAACTTCGTGGAGAAGCTGGTCAACTGGGAAGCCGTGGCGGCACGGCTCTAGCAGGGGCCTCGGCCAAGTTTGGTCGGGCGGAACAGGAAACGCACCGCGTTTCCCCGCCCGTGTGGGAACGTGTCCGGGTGACCGGTTCCGCATAGACCACAGAGGCCGGCGCCTGCCGGGGGAAGGGCAGGCGCTGGCCGAGGGCCTTTGGGGCCCTCGGCCGGGAATGGGGCGGGCGGCATCGCATGGCCTCGGCTGGTGCCTCGGTCAAAGTCGGGCGGAACAGGAACCGCACCGCGTTCCCCCGACCGTGTGGGAACGCTTCCGGTAGACCGGTTCCGCCCTCACACCAGAGGCCAGCGCCCGACCCGGCGGGTGCGGAGCGCCCGCCAGGGGCGGTGCGGGCGCTGGCCGAGGGCCTTTGGGGCCCTCGGCCGGGGATGTTGACGGGCCTTCGCATGACCTCGGCGATGGCCTCGGCCAAAGTCGGGCGAAAAGGAAAACGCACTGCGATTCCCCCGCCCGCGTGGGAACGCGTCCGGGTGACCGGTTCCGCCCTCACACCAGAGGCCAGCGCCCGCCAGGGGCGGGGCGGGCGCTGGCCCGGGGGCGGTGGGGGCCACCGCCCGGGGTGTTGTAGGGCCGGCGCCTTGCCAGCGCGCGGGGCGCGGCCCCTTGGGGCGGGGCAGGGAA
>JBQTIT010000031.1:0-108154 GCA_052387855.1 Paracoccaceae bacterium | reverse complement strand
GGCCTGCGCCCCCCCGGGTGGGTGGGGCGCGCCCCCCCTGGGGGGGGGGGGGGTTGACGGAGGGCGTTGGGGGCCCTCGGCCGGGGATGGAACGCGCGGCGCGCATGACCTCGGCCATAGCCTCGGCCAAAGTCGGGCGGAGAAGGAAACGCACCGCGTTTCCCCGCCCGTGTGGGAACGTGCCCGGGTGACCTGTTCCGCATAAATGAAAAAGGCCTGCGCCCGACCCGGCGGGTGCGGAGCGCCCGCCGGGGGCGGGGCGGGCGCTGGCCGAGGGCCTTTGGGGCCCTTGGCCGGGGATGGGGTAGGCGGCATTGCATGACCTCGGCGAATGCCTCGGCCAAAGTCGGGCGGAAAAGGAACGGCATTGCCTTTCCCTCCCGTCTCGGCCTTGCGCTTGCCCCGCTCCGCCCCCCATTCGCGCAAGGCCCTTGACCCCGCCCGCGCGCGGCGTCAGGAAGCGGGAAACGCGCAGAGCCAGGCATGACCGACCACACCGCCCGACCCTTCAATCAAAGGCTGCGCATCGCGGCGCTGCGGATCGTCACGGCGCTGGTGGTCTTGCCGCTGGTGCTCTTGACCCGCCCGCTGTGGGATGCCGGCTGGCCGCGCGATCTGACGCGGCTTTTTGGCACGCTCTTGATCGTGGCGGCGGTGCTGGGGCGGTTCTGGGCCATCCTTTACATCGGGTCGCGCAAGAACCAGGAGGTGATGCAGGACGGCCCCTATTCGCTCTGCCGCCATCCGCTTTACCTTTTCTCGACGCTCGGGGTCGCGGGCTTCGGGCTGCTGCTGGGCTCCTGGCTGCTTGCCGCTGCCGTGACGGCGGTGATCTACACCATCCTGTCGCGCACCGCCGCGCGCGAGGAAAGGTTCCTGCGAACCGAATTCGGCGCCGCATATGAGGCCTATGCGCAGGCGGTCCCGCGCATCCTGCCACGCGCGGCCGCGATCCGGACCGCGCCGCAGATCCTGGTCTCCATCGCGCCGCTGCGGATGACCTATCGCGACGCGCTGGTCTTTCTGGGCTTTCTGCCCGCCGCCATGCTGATCGACTGGACCCGCGAGGCCGGGCTCTGGCCGATGCTGACCCTGCCCTGACCACCACGCCCAAAGGAGACCGCAATGAGCCGCATCGTCCATGTCAACGGCGAAAACCTGCCCGAAGCCGAGGCCAGGGTCTCGGTCTTTGACCGGGGCTTTCTGATGGCGGACGGGGTTTATGAGGTGACCTCGGTCCTGGGCGGCAAGCTGATCGACTTTGCCGGCCATTGCCGGCGCCTGGCCCGCTCGCTGGGCGAGCTTGAGATGACCAATCCCCACAGCGATGCCGAATGGCTGGACCTCCATCGCCAGATGGTCGCCCTGAACGGGCTTGAGGATGGGATGATCTATCTTCAGGTCACGCGCGGCAATCCGGGGGATCGCGACTTTGTCTATCCGGGGCCCGAGGTTCCGCCGACGGTGGTTCTGTTCACCCAGTCCAAGCCGGGCCTGGCCGACACCCCGGCGGCCAGGGTGGGCTGGCGGGTCATCTCGATCCCCGATCTGCGCTGGGACCGGAGGGACATCAAGACCGTGCAGCTTCTCTATCCCTCGATGGGCAAGATGGCGGCGCGCAAGGCCGGGGTCGATGATGCCTGGTTCGTGCAGGACGGGCTGGTGACCGAGGGCACCTCGAACAACGCCTATCTGGTCAAGGGCGGGCGCATCATCACCCGGCCCCTTTCCAGCGACATCCTGCACGGCATCACCCGCGTCGCCATCCTTCGCCTGGCCGCCGAGGCGCAGATGGAGGTCGAGGAGCGCGCCTTTACCATCGCAGAGGCGCAGGCGGCGGACGAGGCATTCGTCACCTCGGCCTCGGCATTCGTGATGCCGGTGGTCGAGATCGACGGCACCCCGCTGGGCGGGGGCAGGCCAGGACCGATCGCGGCCCGCCTGCGCGAAATCTATCTGCAAGAGATGCGCCGGACGGCGATCTGACCGCAGCCCCCGCGGCGGCGCTGGCAGGGGTTTCACACCCCCGCGCTCCATTTGGCCTGGGGCCAATGGAGCTTCCCCCGTGGGATATTTCGCACGGGGGATGGCAGGCGCGGGGGGGGGGGGTCAATCCTGAACTCTGACCGTCAGGCACCCCGTCGAAGGCTTAAAGCTGCTGTCAGGGGTCCAGAGCGCATCGGGCGACATGCGGTCGGGGCGTTCGAGACGGGCGCAGAGCCGATAGCTTGTCTCTGACAGACGCTCGTAGCGATAGGGCGCGCCGTCAAAGCGGTCGGCAAGCGGCGGGTCCTCGGCGCAGGACGTGTTTGCCTCGCCCAGGGAAAGGGGCAGACCCTGGCCAGCTTCGGCCGTCAGGCAGCCGATGTACGGCACCAGTCGCTGAAGGTCCTCAAGCCGCGCCTGATCGCGCCGCTCGGCGCGGGCAATGTCCGGGCCGCCGACGGTCACGATGCCCAAGCCGACCAGCACGGCGGCCACAAGGCCGATGCCGTAAAGAATCAGGCTGTCACGTCGCGGCGTCATCGCGCACCTCCTCAAGCCGCGCGCGGAAGTAGAGCGCGATGAGCCCCGAGACCAGCGCCACCAGCGCCACCTTGGCCAGGAAGCGCGCGGTCAGATCGCCGCTCAGGGCCGCAAAGATCGCGGCGACCAGATCGCCGGTCATGGCCAGCAGCGCCAGGAACAGCGTGGTATAGGAAAACCACCGCCCCACGGCCGACCGCCGCCGCCCGGCGTCGGCGCGTTCGGCGCGCACGGTGCGGGCATTGGTCAAGAGGAACACAGGCACGGCCACGATCAGAACCGAGATCGTCCAGCGCAGGCCATCGGGGTCGAAATACCCGGCCTCGGCCGGGTCCGGCAGCCAGCGCTCGATCAGTTGGAACCCCAGCCAGACGGCGTGCCAGGCGGTCAGCACCAGCGACAGGAACATGCCCGCAGCGGCAGAGAGCGCCGGTCGCGGGCGCGGCACGGGCGGAGAAAAGGGCAGGGCCGCCCAGGCGCGCTGTGCGCGGGCCACCTCTTCGGGTTTCCAGCCGGCCTGCGACAGGGCGGCCGAGATCTCGTCGCGGCTTCGGCCCTGCGCCAGGGCCTGGCCGACGAAGTCTGCCAGTTGGTCGGATGCACGCATCGTTCGCTCTCCTTCAGCCGCGCGGGCCGCGCGGTGGTTCGCCCCCGACATTCTGCCGGTAGGCCGTCTCGAATTCCTGCCGCTGCGTCTCGGTGGACGGGGTCTGGTGCCGCGCCACCCAGTCGGCATAGGGCATGCCATAGACGATTTCGCGCGCCTCGTCCTTGTTCAGGATCAAACCGTGCGCCTCGGCCGCCTCTTGATACCAGCGGGAAAGGCAGTTGCGACAAAAGCCGGCAAGGTTCATCAGGTCGATGTTCTGCACCTCGGGGCGCTTGACCAGCAAGTGGTGCATCAGCGCGCGAAAGGCGGCGGCCTCAAGGCTCTCGCGGGTGGCATCGTCCATGATGGGTCCTCTTGTTTCGGGTTCAGGTATGGGCGTGGATCAGACCTGCGGCAAGACCTCTGCCAGCATCGGCGCCAGCCGCGCCGCCCAGGCGGACTGCGCGGCCTCGGTGGCGATCAGATCGTTGCGCAACTCGATCAGCGTGTTCAGCCGCCCGCAGCGCAGGCCGTGCCGGTCGATGGCATCGCCCGGCAGATGGCCGGCGTAGGGTTCATTGTCGCCGATGCACAGGTCCGGCTCCTGCCGCAGCCGCGCGATCAGCGGCAGGGACAGGCGCGGAACGAGGTGCGAGTAAAGCACCCCCACATGCCAGGGGCGCGGCGCGCGGCCGCGCAGGCAGGGCGTAAAGGAATGCACGGCCAATATGACCGTATCGGCGCGCCGGGCCGCCAGATCGGCATAGGCGGCGTGGTAGGGGCGATAGAGCCGGTCCAGCCGCTCTTGCAGCTCTCCCTCGCCGGCATGGCGGTTGGCGGGGATGATGGTGCCGTCATAAAGGCGCATCATCAGCGTCGGGTCATCCTCGCCCCGGTTGACGTCGATCACCAGACGCGAAAAGCAGGTCTCGATCACCGGGCTGTCCAGCGCCGCGCCCAGCGCGCGGGCCAGTCCGGCGGCACCGACATCATAGGCGATGTGGCGCGCCATGTCGGCCGCACCGATCCCCAGCGCCCCGCCCGCCACCCAGTCCGGCACCGCGTTCGAAGCGTGATCGCAGGTGACCAGCCAGCGCCCGGGCCGGTCCCTGCCGGTGATCTTGAAGGGGTGGTGCATCGCTTTTGTCCGGCTATGGTGGCCTTGCCATTTCTAAGCAGGGATTCGTCCGCGATTCCACTCGAAAGTGAAAAAAGGTAGCGCTAACGGGAATGGGCTGGTTGCCCCGGTCCCGAAATTCGCACATAAGTCGCGCGGCCCGTACCGGAACCACCGAAGGACACCGCCATGAGACGCCTGCGCAATGTCAAGATCGTCGCCACGCTCGGCCCGGCGTCCAGCGATTACGAGATGATCCGCGCCCTGTTCGAGGCGGGGGCCGACGTGTTTCGCCTGAACATGAGCCATGGCTCGCAGGACGACATCGGCAAGCGCCACGCCATCATCCGCAAGGTCGAGGCCGACATCGGCCGTCCGATCGGGATCCTGGCGGATCTTCAGGGCCCCAAGTTGCGGGTCGGCGTGTTTGCACAGGGCGCCGAAGAGCTGGCCGAAGGGGCCAAGTTCCGGATGGACCTGTCGGCCGCCCCGGGCGATGCCAGCCGCGTGCAACTGCCGCACCCGGAAATCTTTGCGGCGCTGGAACCGGGCGCCGCGCTTTTGGTCAACGACGGCAAGATCCGGCTGGTGGTCGACGACTGCGGCAAGGATTTTGCCAATTGCACTGTGACGGTCGGCGGCACCATTTCGAACCGCAAGGGCGTGAACGTGCCGGACGTGGTGCTGCCGCTGGCGGCATTGTCGGAAAAGGACCGTTCGGACCTGGAATTCGCCTGCGAGCTTGGCGTTGACTGGCTCGCCCTGTCCTTTGTCCAGCGCCCCGAGGATGTGATCGAGGCGCGCGGACTGGCCAAGGGGCGGGCGGCGATCCTGTCCAAGATCGAAAAGCCGGCGGCGGTCAAGGCCTATGACGCGATCCTGCAGGTCAGCGACGGGATCATGGTGGCGCGGGGCGATCTGGGGGTGGAACTGCCCGTCACCTCGGTGCCGCCGATCCAGAAACGTCTGGTGCGCGGGGCGCGGGCGGCGGCCAAGCCGGTGATCGTGGCGACGCAGATGCTGGAATCGATGATCGAATCGCCCGTGCCGACCCGCGCCGAAGTGTCGGACGTGGCCACCGCGATCTATGAGGGCGCCGATGCGATCATGCTCTCGGCCGAATCGGCCGCCGGCAAGTATCCGGTCGAGGCGGTGACGACCATGTCGAATGTCGCCCTGTCGGTGGAAAAGGACCCCACCTATCGCTCGGTGATCGAGGCCAGCCGTGTCGTGCGGCGCGAGACCATTTCCGACGGCATCGTCGCCGCCGCGCGCGAGATCGCCGAGGCCACCAACATCAAGGCGATCTGCTGCTTTACCCAGTCCGGCACCACCGCCAGCCTTGTGGCGCGCGAGCGCCCGCATGTGCCGATCATCGCGCTGACCCCGCTGATGTCGACCGCGCGGCGCATGGCGCTGACCTGGGGCGCGCATTGCGTGATCACAGAGCCGCAGGACCGTTTCAAGGGCGCGGTGATCGCCGCCGTCCGCGCCGCGCGCGCAGACGGCTTTGCCGGCGAAGAGGACATGGTCGTGGTCACCGCCGGCGTGCCCTTCAACGTCAAGGGGACCACCAACATCCTGCGCGTGGCGCCTTGTGACGAGCGTCTGATCTCGCGCGTGGAACCCGAATAAAGCCGGCGCCGGTCCCCGGCGCAGGAATCCGTCGCAACGGGCTTGCCTTGCCGGGAATTGCCCCCTATAGCGCACAGCCTGAACTATCCGCGAGGCCGGCGAAGTGGCATGCCGAGTCGCGCGATGAAACATCGGAGATGAAAATGCCCAAGATGAAGACCAAGTCCGCTGCGAAAAAGCGGTTTTCCTTCACGGCCAATGGCCATGTGAAGGCCGGTGTGGCCGGCAAGCGCCACGGCATGATCAAGCGCACGACGAAATTCGTCCGCGATGCGTCCGGGACCATGATCCTGTGCGCCTCGGATGAGAAGATCGTCAAGAAATACATGCCCTACGACCGGTAAGGAGAAACACACATGTCCCGCGTCAAATCCGGTGTCGTCACGCACGCCCGCCACCGCAAGGTGATCAAGGCCGCTTCGGGCTACTATTCCGCCCGCTCGCGCAACTTCCGCACCGCCACCCAGGCCGTCGACAAGGCCAACCAGTACGCCACCCGCGACCGCAAGGCGAAAAAGCGCAACTTCCGCGCCCTGTGGATCCAGCGCATCAACGCCGCTGTCCGGCTGTTCGATCTCGAGATGACCTATTCGCGCCTGATCGACGGGCTGAACAAGGCCGGCATCGAGGTGGACCGCAAGGTGCTGGCCGATCTGGCCGTGCACGAGCCCGAAGCCTTCAACGCCATCGCGGCGCAGGCCAAGGCCGCCCTGGCCTGAGGCTAGGCGCACCGCTCCTTCTCCATAGCCCCGCGCCCCGGCGCGGGGTTTTGCTTTTACCTGGGGCCATAGGCTGCAACACGCCGTGCGACCGAGCGGGCGTTCTGCTGCCAGCGGTAGTCACTGGGGGTCTTCGGAAACACGACATTGCCTTCTGCGCACTGCACGTGGAGGTGACGGCGCGAGTTGTCAATTCCGATGACGGTAAGACCCTCACGAATGCAAATCGACCGACAAAGACGCTCATGCTTGTTCATGGCGAGCACCTATTCTGCGTCACGGGGGAGGTCGGGGAGGAGGTTCCACAACTGCGAATACTCCAACCATTCGGCGTCGGGCACATGACCAGCAAGCCATTCGCGACGGGCTGCCACCGTCTCGGGCCCTTCGTCGGAACGATAGCGCAAATTGACCGGAAGACGCTCAATGTCCGTGTGCCTGCGCTCAAGGGCAAAGGTTGCACGACGATCACCACCAGTGAGACGGTCAAGGTCGTCCTCATAGAGCCGGATGAAGTCGAAGGCCTCGGATGCGCGGAGGGCAAGGCACTCGAGTTCAGGAAGCCCCACCTCGGCCGCGATCTGCTCAAGGAAGCTGCCGAAAGCCGGAGGGGTGGTTGCGAACTCGCGTTCGTCGCTGGTCACGCCATCAAGCTCGCGGCGCGCAATCGAGGCATCCTCTGCATCGAAAGCGGCTTCAATGGTACTCAGTCCAAGAATGAAGTCTTCAATATGGTCCAAGCCGCGGACCTTTCCCAATTCGTCACGCAGTGTCGCGGTCCTTGCCCGCCGCCGCGAGAGAGAAAGTTCAGCAAGCAGGGCGAAGCATACGGGGGCGGCTTCAAAAAGCTTGGTCGGCGTGATTCCGAAACGCTGCAGAACCAACTGGGAATTCAGCCAGGCGGATGAGCGGAGGTTCACCGTGACGCGAACCATGCCGGCACCACGAGTGAGGTCACGAACCTGGGTTTCCGAGAGCGGGTTCGGGCCCGCCGCCCTTGCCTCGAGTTCTTCGCGACCTGCGAGGCCCAGCGCCTTGGCGATCCTGTCAAGATTCTTGGGGCGGGCGGACCGCCCCTTCATGATTGCCGTAACGGTGTTCCTGCTGACGCCAGCCTTCCGGGCAAGGGTCATCTTGTTCTCGCCGCGCTCCTTCATCAGGTCAGCGATGACATGTTCGATCTTCTTCTGCATAGGGGTCTCCTTGGGTTACTGTATATGCGACCTTTGGCGCAACACGTTCATGATCGCAACTACCAGTATTGGGCAGTACCAATTGAGCAAACATGCTGTTTCTGGGCAGAGATGCGCCGGTCAGCAGACGATTGCTCAACTTAGTTGCGCACATCTCTCACCAATGCCGCGTCAACGCCAATCGTCGATCAAGACGCTCAATTCTCACCACCGTTTGCTGAAGAGCGAAGCCGGATCGCTGGTACTGCCCGATTCGTCTCGATTGGCTCGTTCCTCGGTCGCCGGACCTTTTCACGAAAAACCTCCTGCATCGCCCATCCAACGAGGCGACGAAAAGGGCAGCGAGCGGACGCCCAGTCCTGCAAGCGCCCTGGCCCCACTTGCATCCGCGGCCCCATCCGGCTAGCACCGTCGCGATCCCAGGGAGGCCGCGATGGACGCGCTGAAAGCCAAATATCTTGCCGCCGTGGCCGCCGCCCGTGACGAGGCCGCCCTCGAAGAGGTCCGCCTTGCCGCCCTTGGCAAGAAGGGCGAGATTTCGGCGCAGATGGCCAGCCTTGGCAAGATGGAGCCCGACCAGCGCCGCGCCGCCGGGGCGCTGCTGAACGCGCTCAAGGACGAGATCGACGCGGCCCTGCGCGCCAAAAAGGCCGCGCTGGCCGACGCGGCGCTGGACGAGCGTCTGCGCACCGAATGGCTGGACGTCACCCTGCCCGGCCGTCCGCGCCCGCGCGGCACGATCCATCCTGTCAGCCAGGTGATGGAAGAGCTGACCGCCATCTTCGCCGACATGGGCTTTGCCGTGGCCGAGGGGCCGCAGGTCGAGAGCGACTGGTTCAACTTTGACGCGCTGAACATCCCGCCCGAGCATCCCGCGCGGCAGGAACACGATACCTTCTTCATGCACCGCGCGCCGGGCGACAACCGCCCGCCGCATGTGCTGCGCACCCACACCTCGCCCGTGCAGATCCGCGCCATGGCCGAACAGGGCGCGCCGATCCGCGTCATCGCGCCGGGCCGGGTCTACCGGATGGACATGGACCAGACCCACACCCCGATGTTCCACCAGGTCGAGGGCCTGGCGATCGGCCGCGACATTTCCATGGCCAACCTCAAGTGGACGCTGGAGGAATTCTGCCGCGCCTTCTTCGAGGTGCCGTCGGTCGAGCTGCGCTTTCGCGCCAGCCACTTCCCCTTTACCGAACCCTCGGCCGAGGTCGACATCCGCTGTTCCTGGGAGGGCGGTCAGCTCAAGATCGGTCAGGGCGACAAGTGGATGGAGATCCTCGGCTCGGGCATGGTGCACCCAAAGGTGCTGACCGCCGCCGGGGTCGACCCGACCCAGTGGCAGGGCTTTGCCTTTGGCATGGGCATCGACCGCATCGCGATGCTGAAATACGGCATCCCCGACCTGCGGGCGTTCTTTGAATCCGACCTGCGCTGGCTGCGCCACTACGGCTTTGCCAGCCTGGACATGCCCAGTCTGCCGGCCGGCCTGTCGCGCTAGGGCACGAAGGCCGACAAGGCATTGGCCGCGCCGCCGAACCGTTCGGAAAGCACGACATAAAGCAATCCTGTAAGCCCGATGAGCAGGCAAATCCTGCCTGTTCTCAACGGCTGGCGATCCTTGGGAATATATGTCATCTGGTCCATGTCCGGAATCTGGACAGAAAGCCTGTCCGGATTAAGGCGAAATGGCCGGTAATTTTGCACAAAAGGTTTCCGTTCGGGAAACCGCAACGCAGCCGCTTTCCCTTTGGCGCGACTTGCGTTATCTCCGCGCCGAACCCCAAGCCGCATTTCCAACCTGGGCAGGCCGATGAAATTCACGCTCTCCTGGCTGCACGATCACCTGCAAACCTCGGCCACGCTGGAGGAAATCCTGCATGCACTGACCGACCTCGGCCTTGAGGTCGAAGAGGTGGTTGACCCGCTGTCACGCCTGGCGCCCTTTACGCTGGCGCGCGTGCTCCATGCCGAGCAGCACCCCGAGGCCGACCGGCTTCGTGTCTGCCGCGTGCTGACCGACGAGGGCGAAAAGCAGATCGTCTGCGGCGCGCCCAATGCCCGCGCCGGCATCACCGTGGTCCTGTGCAAGCCGGGCGACTATGTGCCGGGGATCGACGTGACCCTTGGCATCGGCAAGATCCGGGGCGTCGAGAGCCACGGCATGATGGCGTCCGAGCGCGAGCTGGAACTGTCGGACGAGCACAGCGGCATCATCGAGCTGCCTTCGGGCGAGGTCGGGCAAAAGTTCACCGACTGGCTGAAGGCGAACCGCCCGGCGCTGGCCGATCCGATGATCCACATCAAGATCACGCCGAACCGGCCCGACGCGCTGGGCGTGCGCGGCGTGGCGCGCGATCTGGCCGCGCGGGGGCTGGGCACGCTGCGGCCGCTTGACACCGCGCCGGTGCCGGGCCGCTTTGACAGCCCGGTCGGGGTCGCGATTTCGGCCGATCTCAGGGCACGGGGCTGCCCGCATTTCGCCGGGCGCACCATCCGGGGCGTGCGCAACGGCCCCTCGCCCGACTGGCTGCAAGCCCGGCTCAAGGCCATCGGCCTGCGCCCGATCTCGGCGCTGGTCGACATCACCAACTTTTTCACCTTTGCCCTGAACCGCCCCCTGCACGTCTTTGACGCCGACAAGGTGTCGGGGGGGGTGCTGCGGATCGAGATGGCGCAGGGCGGTGAGGCCTTTGAGGGGCTTGACGGCAAGACCCATGCCCTGAACGCGGGGCAGATGGTGATCTGCGATGCCGCCGGGGTGGAATCGCTGGCCGGCATCATGGGCGGGGCAGCCTCGGGCTGCTCGGACGAGACCGTCAATGTCTTTGTGGAATCGGCCTACTGGGACCCGATCACCATCGCCGCCACCGGGCGGGCGCTGCGGATCAATACCGATGCGCGCTACCGGTTCGAGCGCGGGGTCGATCCTGAATTCACCCTGCCGGGGCTTGAGATGGCGACGCGGATGATCCTTGATCTCTGCGGCGGCGAGGCAAGCCATGTCGTCAGCGACGGCGCGCCCATCGCCACCCAGCGCAGCTACCGGCTTGACCCGGCGCGCGTCGTCTCGCTTGTCGGCATGGAGATCCCCGAGGCTGAACAGCGCGCGACGCTGACCGCGCTGGGCTTTGCGCTTGACGGCGATCTTGCCAGCCCGCCCTCGTGGCGGCCGGATGTGCTGGGCGATGCCGATCTGGTCGAAGAGGTGGCGCGCGTGGCCAGCCTCTCGCGACTGCAAGGCAAGCCGCTGACCCGCGCGGTTCCGGGCGTGCCAAGGCCGATCCTGACCCCGATGCAGCAGCGCGAGCGCGCCGCCCGGCGCATGATCGCGGCGCTTGGCTACAACGAATGCGTCACCTACAGCTTTATCGACGAGGCGGCGGCCCGGCACTTTGGCGGCGGCGCCGACGCGGTTCGGCTGGAAAACCCGATCTCGTCCGAGATGTCGCATCTGCGGCCAGACCTGCTACCGGGCCTGCTGCGCGCCGCCGCCCGCAACCAGGCGCGCGGCTTTGCCGATCTGGCCCTGGCCGAGATCGGCCCGGTGTTCAGCGGGGGAGAGCCGGGCGAGCAGTCCTTGCAGGCGACCGGGCTTCTGGTCGGCCATTCCGCCGCGCGCGACCCGCACGGCTCGCGCCGGCCGGTGGATGTGTTTGACGCCAAGGCCGATGCCGAGGCGGTGCTGGCCGCGCTCGGCGCGCCGGCCAAGGTGCAGATCGGGCGCAAGGTGGCGTCCTGGTGGCACCCGGGCCGGTCGGGCACCATCGGGCTTGGCCCCAATGTGATCGCGACCTTCGGCGAGGTGCATCCGCGCGTTCTGGCCGCGATGGATGTTAGGGGGCCGGCCGTGGCCTTTGCCATCCAGGTGGCCGCCGTGCCGACGCCCAAGGTCAAGACCCCGACACGTCCGGCACTGGCTCTGTCCGACCTTCAGGCGGTCGAGCGCGACTTTGCCTTTGTGGTGGCCGCCGAGGTCGAGGCGCTGAGCGCCGTCAACGCCGCGATGGGCGCCGACAAGGCGCTGATCGAGTCGGTTCGGGTTTTCGACCAGTTCACCGGCGACAGGGCCGAGGCGCAGATGGGCGCGGGCCGCAAGAGCATTGCGTTGACCGTTCGCCTGCAACCCAGGGACAAGACCCTGACCGAGGCCGAGATCGAGGCCGTCTCGGCCCGGATCGTCGAAAAGGTGGTCAAGGCCACCGGCGGCACCCTGCGCGCGTGACGGCGCGCAGGGCCCGTCCCGTCAGACGGGGTTATCGCAGCGCAGGGTCACCCAGGCGGTGCCGCTGACCGCCAGGCTAAAGCGCAGATGGGCAAAGGCCCCACCGGCGCCTTGTTCGTTCACCGTAAAGGGCATCACGTATTGCGTGACGTTCGAGGTGTTCTTGACCGCGCCCTCGAACGTCACCGCCTCGACGTTCCGCGCCCGGGCGCCAAAGGGCAGATAGCCCGCCGAATCCACCGTCCAGGTATCCGCCGCCGTCGCCTGCACGTGCTGGATCAGGATCGGGCTGGCCGTGGGCTGGGTGATGACGGCAAAGCTGTTGGCCTGAAACACCACGTTCTTGAAGCTGGCATAGTCCAGCGGCGCAAAGGTGGTGTCCACCGCCTCGATCCGGTCGACGGTGGCATTGACCGTGCGAAACACGTTGCCGATCACGCTGAGGCCCTGAATCGAATGCCCGGCGCCAAAGGGTTTCAGGATGAACCAGCGGAACCCCGGCGCCACGCCCTGAACGGTAAAGGTGTTTCCGGTCAGTGTCAGGGCGCCGAAATGGTATTCGGCCCCCAGGTCGGGGATATTGTCATGCTCGTTGGTCCACTCGACGGTGCAGTTGTCGATGTAGTTGCCGGTGACAAAGGTCTTGCAATTCGCTTCGGTCAGCACGATCCCGGCGCGGCGAACCCCCAGGGTGGTGTTGTCCCCCTGAAAGAAGTGGTTGCCGTTGAACATGTGGCCCGTGCCGGCCATGACCGCCGTCGTCGCGAACCGCATGGCGCGGTTGCCGCGAATCTTGGTGTCGTTTGCATTGACGTTCAGCAGGATCGAGACGCGGTCCTGCGCCGCCACCTCGACCTCGTTCGAGATGCACTCGCAGTCCTGAACATGAAGGTCCTGGCAGCCAAGGTTGATCGAGGTGATGCCCTTGTCCTTTGGCTTGTTGATCACGCAATCCTGAAGCACAAAGCGGGTGCCGTCCCGCGCAAGCATGATGCAGCTTGCGATGCCGTTGCCGATCATCTCGACATTCTTGATCTCGAACTTGGACAGCTCGTCAAAGCCCGAGAAATCCAGCATGTAGCGGTGCCGGGTAAAGGTATAGGTCCGGTTGGCGACAGTGCCGCCATAGAGCGGCTTTGACAGGGTGACCGTGCCGGCCAGAACATCCTTGGCCAGCACATAGACCTCGCGCCCGACCCCGGTGCCGCTGATGCGCGCGCCGATCTGGATGGCGTTCACATTGGCAACGCCCGTCAAGACCGCCGGCGTCGCGGTATTGTAATTGGCAACCGAGGTGACCGCCGCGCTGTCCCACGCGGCACCGGCCAGAACCGAAAGCTGCCCGTTGGTGATCAGCCGGCGCTGGGCAAAGACGGTCAGTCCCGCGAGCGTGGCCACGTCGATCGGCTCGGCCAGTTCCACCTTGCGGCCATTCAGGCTCAACTCCACATGGTCGGTGAAGTAAAAGAGCGCCTGAAGCGCCTTCTTGAAGCCTTCAAGCTCGGATCCCATCGCGGCGGTATAATTGGCCAGATCGTAGTTGCGCACCAGCGCCAGCCGCGTCGCGGCGGCCATGGACAGGGTGCCCTCGAACTGCACCGGGTTGTCGAGCGTCAGGTTCGAGCCGATGAAATAGCTCCCCGGCGGCACGATCACCCGCTTGCCACTGGCCGCCACGTCGGCGGCGTCAAAGGCGGCCTTGTCGTCGGTCACGCCGTCGCCGATCGCGCCGTGGTCGCGCACGTCGACCCAGTCGAACTGCACCGAGTGAAAGATCGACGAGACATCCTCGATGACGATGTCCTCGATCCGCACCACGCCGCCGTCCGAGCCGGTCAGGTCCAGCCCGAAATGCCCCAGAACCGGCGCCGTGCCCCAGATCATGTCGACCCCGGTCCGGTTCCCCGATCCGACGATGGCCTTGAGCGTGACGATCTCGCCATAGCTGGTCAGCGCCACCGAGGGGCCGATCTGGTCCGCCGCCGTCACGTTGCCGCCCGCCGCGCTTTCGGCCCAGCCGGCGATGCGAACCGAGGGCAGCGCGCCCGACATCGCCTTGATCCGCACCGTGACCTGAAGGTAAAGGCCGGGTTGGAACGGGATGTCCTGAAAGCAGCGCAGCCTTTGCGTCGGCTCAATCTTTTGCAGCTCAAGGCAGCCGCCGAAATCCTGATCGTTGGGCACATAGGCCGCGTTGGGCTGGGCCAGGTAGGACCCCTGCCCCGTCAGGCCATCCTCGCGCGACCACAGGTTCAGACCTGCGGAAAACTGCGGCGGCATCAACGCCAGCCCTTCGGTTATCGCCTTGTTCATGCGCCACGCCCCGCGTTGATTGAAACGCATCCGCGCCGGCAGACCCCGGGGGATGCGCGATCAGCCTTATGCGGGCAGGATTTAAGCGCCGCTCAAGCCGGCGCGCGCATGCCTCTGGCGGCAGGCAACACCCGGGGGTTCAGCCGCGC
Source organism: Paracoccaceae bacterium (assembly GCA_052387855.1). Classification (GTDB taxonomy): domain Bacteria; phylum Pseudomonadota; class Alphaproteobacteria; order Rhodobacterales; family Rhodobacteraceae; genus CAIYZT01. Next base: position 93,682 of record JBQTIT010000031.1, on the reverse strand, counting down.
GTGCCGGTGCGCGCGGGGCGCTTCGGCCCCTCGGCGCGCAGGATGCGAAAGGCACCGTCGCCGCCGATCTCTTCGACCCTGTGGAACAGCTCGGCCACCAGCGGCGCATAGGGCAGGTGCCGGTTGGCCACCATCCAGAGTTGGCCGTCCGGCGTCAGCCCCCGGTGCGCCGCGCGCACAAAGGCCAGGCCAAGCGCCGGCTCGGACTCGCGGCTGGTGTGAAAGGGCGGGTTCATCACCGCCCCGCCCCATGCTTTCGGCGGCTTGAAGGTGACCGCGTCCTCCCACAGGAAACGCGCGCGCGGATCGGTGATGTTCCGTCGCGCGCACGCAAGCGCCCGGGCGTCGGCCTCGACCAGATCAAGGCTCTTGACCCCCTCGCGCGCCAGCACCGCGCGCGACAGATAGCCCCAGCCGGCCCCCAGATCGACCATATGCGACGGCAGCTTGGCCGGCAGGGCCTGCGCCAGAAGGACCGAACCCCGATCCGCCCCATCCGCCGAAAAGACCCCGGGCTGCGTGACGAACCCGCCGCCGATGTCGCTGAAACGGTCGGCCCAACCCTCGGGCAGCGGGGCCTTGTCCACGACCACCAGCTTGCCATGCGCCTTTGACAGCGCCTCGCCCACGCGCAGGCCAAGCGCCTTGAGCTCTTTCACCGCCGCCTCGATCCCGTCCAGCTTTTGCCCGTCCAGCACCATCCGCCCGCCGGGCGCAAGATCGCCCATCGCCCGGTGCATCAGCGCATGGGCCAGCGCCCGGGCGCGCGGCAGGCAGACCACGGCCAGCGCATCGGGCCCCGCGCCGCCCAGATCGTAGCCCCGCGCCGCAAGCGCCGCCGCGTCCGGCTTCAAGGGGCAGATCAGCCGCAAGCGGTCCTTGGGCAGCATCGACAGATCATCGGACGCGGCCGGATGATAAACCGCGATCCCCCCCGCCGCAGGCAGGGCCAACGCGCCGCTTTCCAGCGCCATTTCCAGTCGTGCCGATCGCATGGGTGCGGCCCCGAGGGGGCCTATTCCTTTTCCATCGTGCATTGCAGCGGGTGCTGATGCCGCCGCGCAAAATCCATCACCTGCGCCACCTTGGTTTCGGCAATCTCGACCGAAAAGACCCCAACCACGGCCAGCCCCTTCTTGTGGACGGTCAGCATGATCTCGAAGGACTGCGCGTGATTGAGGCCAAAGAACCGCTCCAGCACATGGACGACGAATTCCATCGGTGTGTAGTCGTCATTCAGCAGCAGCACCTTGTACAGCGGCGGGCGCTGCGTGCGCGTGACGGTTTTCGTCAGCACGCCGGACTCGTCCCCCGGCCCGCCGGGCTTTCCGCTCATCTTCATGGGCATTTTTCCCGCCAAGGGCCGCTCCGATCCTGATGGTGGGGAATATAGCCTATCCGCAGGCGGGGAAAAGCCAAATGCGCGCGATTGCCTGCCGTGCCGCGATCGTTCAAGGTTCCCGCCAAAACCGAGGATCGTCATGCCGCCCCTGACCCTGATCGCTTTCGACGCCGATGACACGCTGTGGCAGAACGAAACCCACTTCCGCCTGACCCAGGCCCGGTTCGAGGCGCTCTTGCGCGACCATGCCGAACCGGCGCACCTGCACGAACGCCTGCTCGCGGCCGAGCGGCGCAACCTTGGCCACTATGGCTATGGCGTCAAGGGCTTCATGCTGTCGATGATCGAAACCGCCATCGAGGTGACCGAGGGGCGCATCGGGGCCAGGGACATCGCCGAGATTCTTTCCGCCGGCCGCGAGATGCTGACCCAGCCGGTGGAGCTTTGCCCCCACGCCGAGGCCACCTTGCGCGATCTGTCCCGGCGCCATCAGGTGATCGTAATCACCAAGGGCGACTTGCTGGACCAGGAACGCAAGGTCGCCCAGTCGGGCCTTGGCGATCTGCTGCACGGGGTCGAGATCGTCTCGGAAAAGACCGCCGCGAGCTATGGTGCGATCTTTTCCCGCTATGGCCATCCGCCCGACCGCGCGATGATGGTCGGCAATTCGATCAAGTCCGATGTCCTGCCAGCCCTGTCCGCCGGCGCCTTTGCCGTTCATGTCCCGCACCGGCTGACCTGGGAGATGGAGCGCGCCGACCCGCCGCTGGACCATCCCCGCTTTCACGCGCTCGCCGATCTTTCGGCACTGCCCGCGCTGGTCGAGAGGCTCTCGGATTTACTATAGCTGGTAGCGCCGATTGAACCGCACGCTATATCTGGACAATTCTCACACAGCGCCGCAGGTCGGGAACCCCGGCAAAGCCATTGAAACTAAGGGGTTTTCTGACAAGGGGACCTGTGCTAGCCTCTGCCGGGCAGCAAGGCGACCGCACAACAACAAATCGCGGCGCAATCGACGAGGCAGGTGGTTTTGGCAACTCGTATTGGACATCTCGTCCGGTATTTTCTGGCCTTTGTCGGTCTGGCCATGCTTGTGGCCCTGTCGCTGCCGGCCGGCGCTGCGCCCTATGCCGCATATGTGATGGATGCCCGCACCGGCGAGACGCTCTTTGCCGAGAACGCCAGCACCAAGCTGCACCCGGCCTCGCTGACCAAGATGATGACGCTCTACATCGCCTTTCAGGAGATCGAGAGCGGCCGTCTCTCGCTTGAAACGATGATCACCGTCTCGGCCAATGCGGCGGCGCAGCCCCCCTCGCGGCTGGGGCTGAAGACCGGGCAAAAGATCGCCCTGCGCCACCTGATCCGGGCGGCGGCGGTGAAATCGGCCAATGACGCGGCCTCGGCGATCGGCGATGCGATCGGCGGCAGCACGGCCAACTTTGCCGCGCGCATGACCAAGACCGCCCACGCGCTGGGCATGAAGAACACCACCTTCAAGAACGCCAACGGGCTGACCGCCAAGGGCCATCTGTCGACCGCGCAGGACATGTCGATCCTCGGGCGGCGCCTGTTCTACGACTTTCCGCAATATTACAACATCTTCTCGCGCCGCTCGACCGATGCGGGGATTGCCACGGTCAGCAACACCAACCGCCGGTTCCTTGACGCCTACAAGGGCGCGGACGGGATCAAGACCGGTTATACCGACGCGGCCGGCTTCAACCTGACCGCCAGCGCCGAGCGGGGCGGCGTGCGGATCATCGCCACGGTCTTTGGCGGCAAGACCACCGCCGACCGCAACGCCAAGATTTCCAAGCTGATGGACCTCGGCTTTGCCAAGGCGCCCGGCAGCGCCAGGACGATCAAGCCCGACCCGCTGCACCTGGATGGCGCGGACGCCGATCTGCTGCTCGCCCAGGTCGACGGCGCCCTGCCCGAGGTCGAGGGCGGCGCCGGCAAGACCCTGCGCGTGACGATGACCGTCGCCTCCTCGCCCCGCCCGCTGTCGCGGCCCGACCCGGTCGCGGCGGCCGCAGCGGCGGAACTGGTCGCCAGCCTCGATCCGGGCATCGACGCCGCCCTGCTTGAGGCAACCGCAGGCGATGCGGCCGCCACCCTGCCCGCCGTCGACGTTGACGGCATCGCCGCCGCGCTGAGCGAGGCCGGGGTCGAAGCTGCGCCCAGGGAGCTGACCATTTCCGCCGCGGTCACCACGGCCTCGGTCGCGCTGGTGGCCATGGCCCGCCCGCCAAAGCGCAACAAGCCGATCTACGCCGCGCCCGAGCCAAAGGCAGAACCTGCCAGCGCCGCGCCCGCGCCGGCCGCGCCGGCGGACACGGTCCAGCTTGCCGCAGACATCCCCGCGCCCGAAACGGCCGTCATCACCCGCGTCTCAACCTCGGGCGGGCGCCAGTACGGCATCAACGTCGGCCGCTACACGACCTCTTACGAGGCCGAGGGCGTGCTGCTCAAGGTCCAGTTGCGCGAAAGCGCGACACTGGCCATGGGCCTGCGCAAGGTGGTGCTGCAAAACGGCGGCTGGGAGGCGAACTTTCTGGGCCTGACCGAGGCAGAGGCCCTGCTTGCCTGCCGCAAGCTTGCCGCCCGCCAGATCGACTGCACCCCCATCGGCGCCTGATCCGCACGCAATCCCGCTTGACCCCGGGGCAGGTTCCGCGCGAAAGCGGGTGCGTCACAGGAGCCCGCCATGCCCGCAAGACCCCCGATCAAGATCGCCCCGTCCATCCTCTCGGCGGACTTCGCCAATTTCGGCGCCGAGATCCGCGCGATCGAGGCGCAGGGCGCTGACTGGGTCCATGTCGATGTGATGGACAACCATTTCGTGCCGAACCTGACCTTTGGCCCGGCCCTGTGCCGCGCGATCCGCCCGCATATCAGGACGGTGATGGACGTGCATCTGATGATCTCGCCGGTCGACGCCTCGCTGGCGGCCTATGCCGAGGCCGGCGCCGACGTGATCACCGCCCATCTGGAGGCCGGCCCCCATATCCACCGCACGCTGCAAGCCATCCGCGCCCTCGGCTGCAAGGCGGGCCTGGCGATCAATCCCGGCACCGGGCTTGATGCCGTCGGCCATCTGCTGGACCTTTGCGATCTGGTCTGCGTCATGACCGTGAACCCCGGCTTTGGCGGGCAAAAGTTCATCCCCTCGCAGATCGCGAAGGTGCAGGCCCTGCGCGCGATGATCGCGGACCGCCCCATCCTGATCGAGATCGACGGCGGCGTGACGACACAGACCGCCCCCCTCGTCGCCGCCGCCGGCGCCGATGTGCTGGTGGCCGGCTCGGCTGTGTTTTCCGGCGGCTCGGCTGAAAACCCGGCGGCCTACGGCGCCAACATCGCCGCCCTGCGCGCCGCCGCCGCCCGCGCCTGATCGCCCCCATCCTCTGTGAAAAAATATCCCACGGGGGCAGCCGGTTTGGCACAAACCGGCGCGGGGGTGTGAAACCCCCGCCCTGTGGGGCCATTGGGCGGGCGGAAACCTGCGGGGGAAAAGTGGTGGCGAGGGGGGGATTTGAACCCCCGACCCCGCGATTATGAGTCGCGTGCTCTAACCAACTGAGCTACCTAGCCACACTGGCGGCACGGATAGGAGAGGCGCCGCAGAGCGTCAAGCGGATTCTTCGACGCTGGCGGGCTCATGCGCCACGCGCGGCCGGCCCGAGGCCGTCACCGTCACCACCGCCTCGATGAACATCGTCTGGCCCTCGACCTCGGCCGAGCGGATGTCGCGGACCACCGAAATGCGCAGATCCTCGGCGCCGCTTTGCCGGGCCCGCTCGCTGGCCTGCCGGGTCAGATGCGCCTCCATTTCGGCCAGCGCCGCGTCGCGGTCGGACAGGTGGCGCAGGCCCTCGGGCAAGTGCAAGGTATAGCGCCCTTCCGAGGGGCTGGTGATCTGGCCGCTGACGCGCTGGCTGATCTGGCCGACCACGGCGCCGATGGCATTGGCCACCCCGGCATGTTCGGGCAGGATCATCCTGCAGCCCAGCCGCGCGCCCACCGCGCCGTAATAGCTTGGCGCCGAGGCGCCAAGACCGATCACCGGCACGCCCAGCCGCAGCGACATCGACAGGATGCCGCGATGCTGGTCCAGCCCGGCGCGGGTCAGCGCGTGGCGCGCCAGACCTTCGGGCCGATCCTCGGCGATCCGGTCCTCGGCAAAGGCCGCCTCCAGCAGGCATTCCACGGTCTGCGCCGTCAACTGGTCGATGATCTGCCCGGCCAGCGCCTCCGGCCCCGTCGCAAAGCGGTCGCCCGCGCCGTTGCGCCGCCGCGCCAGCAGCGTCACCGCCTTCCGCGCCGCGCCGGCATCCCAGGCGTCCAGCCGGCCCAGAACGTGGCTCGCATCCGAGGGCGTCACGCCGCTGATCATCATCAGCCCGCGCGCCACCAGACGCTCCATCGCCGCCACCTCCAGCCGGGAGGTCAGGGCGGCCGCCAGCGGCATCGGGCGCTGCACGCGCCGCAGCACGGCCAGCTCGCGCGGCGTAAGCCCGCCCTCCTGCCCGCCCATCGGCACCACGAAACGCCCGTCGAACTCGCCGGCCACCTCACTGGACAAAAGCCGGTCCAGCGCCTCATGCACCATCTGCGGATGCTCGGAGGCCAAAAGCGCGACCGGGATCAGCCGGCGCGGCCCCAGCCGCAGCCCGCCCTTCAGCCCGGCGGTGACCAGGCTGACCTCGCTGTCGCCCCCCAGCCCGGTCGTTCGCATCGCCACCGCCTCGACCATGGTGCGAAAGCCGCCGACGCGGGCGCCCTCGGGGTCGATCTCGGGAAGGCCGCCCTTCAGGATCGCGACATCCGTCGTCGTGCCGCCGATGTCCGAGACCAGCGCATCCTTTTCACCCGTCAGCCAGCGCGCCCCGACGATCGAGGCGGCGGGGCCCGACAGGATGGTCTCGATCGGCCGCTCGCGCACCATCGCGGCCGAGATCAGCGCGCCATCGCCGCGCACCACCATCAGCGGCGCCGTGATGCCCCGCGCCGCAAGGTGGCGCTCGCAGGCCGCCACCAGCCCGTCGATCATGCCGATCAGGCGCGCGTTCAGGACCGCCGTCAACGCGCGCTTTGGCCCGTTCAGCCGGGCCGAAAGCTCGTGGCTGCAGGTGACCGGGCGGGCGGTTGCCTGCCGGATCAGATCGCGCGCGGCGATCTCGTGCGCGGGGTTGCGCGTGGCGAAACGGGAGGCCACGGCAAAGCCCATCACCTCGGGGCCCAGCGCCTCGACCGCGTCCCTGAGCGCGCCAAGGTCCAGCGGTGCCGCCTCGGTGCCGGCGTGGCTGTGCCCGCCGCGCAGGCGCACCACCGGGTCGCCTTTCAGCGCCTCGGTCAGCCCGCCCCGGGTCAGATCGTCGTCGTCAAAGCCGATGGCAACCAGCGCCACCCGGCCGCCCTGCCCCTCGACCAGCGCATTGGTGGCCAGCGTGGTCGACAGCGAGGCCAGCGCAATGGCCGAGGGCGGCACGCCGGCAATCGCCAGCGCGGCGTCCACGGCCCGGCCGATGCCCAGTGCCAGATCGCCGCGCGTGGTCAGCGACTTGGCCTTGCCGATCACCGTGTCGGCGGCCTCGTCCAGGATCACCGCGTCGGTATAGGTGCCGCCGGTGTCGACGCCGAGAAAATAGGCCATGTGGGTCCCGCCCTGTTGCGCGCCGATGCTCTTAGGCGGAATTTGCGCAAACTTCATCCCCCTATCCGTCATCCCGTCCGGATTTTGCGGCAAAAGCCTGCTTTCCCGGGCTCCGGGGTCTCGCCTTCGGCGGGCTCTGGCGCTAGGCAGACGCCATGCAGACTGCCCTTCCCATCGTTCAGGACATCGTGCTCGTCGGGGGCGGGCATACCCATGCGCTGGTGGCGCTGATGTGGGCGATGGACCCGCTGCCGGGCGTGCGCCTGACGCTGATCAACCCCGGCCCGGTCGCGCCCTATACCGGCATGCTGCCCGGCTTTGTCGCCGGCCATTACCAGCGCGATGAGATCATGATCGACCTGATTGCCCTGGCGCGGCGGGCCGGGGCGCGGATCATCCTGGACCGCGCCGTCGGACTGGACCTGGCCGCGCGGCAGGTCCTGCTGGAGCGGCGGGGCCGGCTGGGCTATGATCTGTGCTCGGTCGATATCGGCATCACCTCGGACCTGCCCGACCTGGCGGGTTTTGCCGAATACGGGTTGGCGGCCAAGCCGCTCAGCACCTTTGCCGAGCGGTGGGAGGCTTTCGCGACCGCCCCGCGCCGCGATCCGGCCCGCGTGGTGGTGATCGGCGGCGGCATCGGCGGGGTCGAGCTGGCCCTGGCCGCGCAGCACCGACTGGCCGGCTCGGGCCCCGCCCCGCAGGTCAGTCTGGTCGAGCGGGGCGATGCCCTGATGGCCGCTCTGCCCGCCGGCGCGCGGCGCGTGCTGCACACGGCGCTGCGCGGCGCGGGCATCACCGTTCACCTGGGGGCAGAACCCTCATCGCTGCGCGCCGGCGAGTTGGTGCTTGGCGACGGGCGCATCCTGCCGGCGGACATGGTGCTGTCGGTGGCCGGGGCCCGGCCCCAGCCCTGGCTGGCCGAAACCGGGCTTGCCCTGCACCAGGGGTTCATCGCGGTCGACCGCCATCTGCGCAGCTCTGACCCGGCGGTCTTTGCCGCCGGCGACTGCGCCCATCTGACCGGCGCGCCGCGTCCCAAGGCCGGGGTCTTTGCCGTGCGCCAGGCGCCGGTTCTGCTGGCGAACCTCAAGGCGGCCGTGACGGGCGGCGCGCTGCGTCCCTATGCGCCGCAAGGGGATTACCTCAAGCTAATCTCGCTGGGCGGCAAGTCGGCGCTGGCCGAGAAATGGGGGCTGGTGGCCCGGGGCGCGGCGCTGTGGCGGCAGAAGGATCGCATAGACCGCGCCTTCATGGACCGGTTCGCGCCGATGCCCATGCCGCCGCCGGCGCTGAGCGGCGCGGCGGCGCGTGTGCCGGGTTTGGCCGAGGCGCTGGGCACGCGGCCCCTGTGCGGCGGCTGCGGCGCCAAGCTGGGACCCCTGGCATTGACAGGGGCGCTGTCGGCGCTGCCGCAAGCCGCCCGCGCCGATGTGCTGCGCGGCGTGGGCGATGACGCGGCGGTGCTGCGCCACGGCGCGGGGCTGCAAGTCATCACCACCGACCATTTGCGCGCCTTCACCGCCGATGCCGGCCTGATGGCGCGGCTGACCGTGATCCACGCGCTGGGCGACATCTGGGCCATGGGCGCCGCGCCGCAGGTGGCCTTGTCGCAGGTCACCCTGCCCCGCCTGTCAGAGGCGAAGGCGGCTGAAATGCTGGCCGAGATCACCGCCGCCGCTGCCGAGGTGCTGCGCGCCGAGGGGGCGGATCTGGTCGGCGGCCATTCCTCGACCGGGGCAGAGCTGACGATCGGCTTTACCATCACCGGCCTGGCGGAGCGGGCACTGGGCAAGACGGGCGCGCGCGCGGGGGATGCGCTGATCCTGACCAAGCCCATCGGCACCGGCACCATCCTTGCGGCCGAGATGTCCGGGCTCGGCGCGCCCGGGCTGATCCTGGGTGAGGCTGTGGCGGCCGCCCTTGCCCAGATGGGCCGCCCGCAGGGCGCGGCGGCGCGAATTCTGGCGCCCCATGCCCGCGCGATGACCGACGTGACCGGCTTTGGCCTTGCCGGCCATCTGGCCGAGATGCTGGCGCCGGGCGGCCTGTCGGCCGATCTTGAGGCCGCCGCGCTGCCGCTCTTGCCCGGCGCTCTGGCGCTGGCACAGGCCGGCGCCGCCTCTTCGCTGGCACAGGCGAACCGGGCCGGGTTGCAGGGGCGGCTTGAGATGGACGAAGGGCCGCTCAAGGCGCTGATGGTCGATCCGCAGACCTGCGGCGGGCTTCTGGCCGCCCTGCCCGCAGAGCAGGCCGCGCCGACGCTGGACCGCCTGCGCGCGGCAGGTGTCATCGCCGCAAGGATCGGAACCGTTGCCCCGGGGCCCCTGTCCGTCCGGGTGCGCTGAGCTCGGCCTTTGGCCGGGACGGGGCGGGCAGCGCGGCAGGTTTGCCGGTGCCACGGTGGTCCGGACGGATCAGGAAACGCACCGCGTTTCCCCGCCCGTGTGGGAGCGCATCCGGCAGACCGGTTCCGCCCTCGAACCAGAGGCCACCGCCCGACCCGGAGGGCGTGGAGCGCCCGCCCTGGGGGGGTCGGGCGCTGGCCGAGGGCCCTTGGGGCCCTCGGCCGGGGATGGGGCGGGCGGCTCGCATGACCTCGGCGATGGCCTCGGCCAAGTCGGGCGAAAAGGAAAACGCACTGCGTTTTTCCGCCCGTGTGGGAACGTCGCGGCACAACCGGTTCCGCATAGTTGAAAGAGGCCGGCGCCCGACCCGGAGGGCGTGAAGCGCCCTCCCTGGGGGGGTCGGGCGCTGGCCGAGGGCCTTTGGGGCCCTCGGCCGGGGATGAGGCCAGCGGCATCGCATGACCTCGCCTGGTGCCTCGGTCAATTCGGGCGAAAAGGAAAACGCACTGCGTTTTCCCGCCCGTGTGGGAACTTGTCGGGTAAACCGGTTCCGCCTCCCTGACAGAGGCCGGCGCCCGACCCGGAGGGCGAGGAGCGCCCTCCCTGCGGGGGTCGGGCGCTGGCCGAGGGCCTTTGGGGCCCTCGGCGGGATTGCGGTAACCGGTCCCGCATGACCTCGGCGATAGCCTCGGTCAAAGTCGGGCGGATCAGGAAACGCGCCGCGTTTCCCGGCCCTCAGGGCGTCATGTGCCGCACCCGCGCGCCCCATTCGATGGCGGCCGAATGCAGCCGGTCGATCGACAGCTCCTCGCGGATTTCCTCCAGCATGCGCAGCTCGACCTCGTTGTGCTTGCCGTCCGCCGTCACCACGTCGCAGGCCAGCGCATAGGCGGTCTCGTTCAGCCGCTCGGGCAGCGCCTCGCGGATCAGGCCAAAGAGCGCGTCCAGCCCGTCCTCTTCCTCAAAGAGGTCAAAGACGATCTGGCTGACCCGCCGCGTGCGGTCGGCGTCATAGCCGGCGAACACCGGCATGTGGTTGACCATCCGCTGGATCGCCACCAGCTCGGCCGTGCGCATGTTCTCGTCCGAGGCCGAGGCCGCGACCATGACGGCGACCAGCGCATCCTGCGGCGACATGGCGGGGGTAGAGCGGGTCATCACGAGCTTCCTTTGCGGTTTGCCCGCAGACTACGGAGCCCGCCCCCGGCGGACAAGCCCGCATTGGCCCCCCAGGCGCGCCGGATGGCGCAAATATTGACCCTTGGCGCGGATCGCACTAGACGGGCCGCCAGCGGCCAGGGCGGCCGCAAAGGGAATGACGATGACCACCCTGCGCGATGCGGCAATGACGTCCAAGGCCTGGCCCTTTGAAGAGGCGCGCGCGCTTCTGAAACGCTATGAGAAAAAGGACCCCGACAAGGGTCATGTCCTGTTCGAGACCGGCTACGGCCCCTCGGGACTGCCCCATATCGGCACCTTTGGCGAGGTGGCCCGCACCACCATGATCCGCCGGGCGTTCGAGGTGATCTCGGACATCCCGACGCGGCTGATCTGCTTTTCGGACGATGTCGACGGCATGCGCAAGGTGCCGGAAAACGTGCCGGGCCAGGACATGCTGCGCGGCCACATGCAAAAACCGCTGACCTCGGTCCCCGACCCCTATGGGCAGTACGAAAGCTTTGGCCACCACAACAACGCCATGCTGCGCCGGTTCCTGGACACTTTCGGCTTTCAATACGAATTCATCTCGGCCACCGATTTCTACCGCTCGGGCCGGTTCGACGATACGCTTCGCCTGGCGGCAGAGCGGTATGATGCGATCATGGCCATCATGCTCGCCAGCTTGCGCGAAGAACGCCAGCAGACCTATTCCTGCTTTCTGCCGATCCACCCCGAAACCGGCCGCGTGCTTTATGTGCCGATGAAGCATGTCGATGCGGTGAACCACACCATCACCTTTGACGACGAGGCGGGGCGCGAATGGACGCTGCCGGTGACCGGCGGCAACGTGAAACTGCAATGGAAGCCCGACTTCGGCGCCCGTTGGGCCGCGCTTGGCGTCGACTTCGAGATGTATGGCAAGGACCATTCCACCAACACCCCGATCTATGACGGCATCTGCGAGGTTCTGGGCGGCCGGCGCCCGAACCACATGTTCTATGAGCTTTTCCTGGACGATCAGGGCCAGAAGATCTCGAAGTCCAAGGGCAACGGGCTGACCATCGACGAATGGCTCAGCTATGCCGCGACGGAAAGCCTGTCCTATTTCATGTACCAAAAGCCGAAAACCGCCAAGCGGATGCATTTCGATGTGATCCCGCGCGCGGTGGACGAATACCACCAGCAGTTGCGCGCCTTTCCGGATCAGGACATCGCCGGTCAGGTCAACAATCCGGTCTGGCACATCCATGGCGGCCAGGTGCCGCAAAGCCATATGGTCGTCAGCTTCGGGATGCTCCTGAACCTCGCCTCGGTGGCGGGGGCCACGGACGCCAGGGGGCTTTGGGGCTTCATCCAGAAATATGCCCCCGGCGCCTCGCCCGAGAAGAACCCCGATCTGGACGCCGCCGCCGGCTTTGCCGTGCGCTACTTTGCCGACCGCATCGCGCCGACCCGCGTCTTTCGCCTGCCCACCGATCAAGAGCGCGCGGCGATCGCGGATCTGCGCGCTCGGCTGGTCGGCTGGCAGGGCCCGACCGAGGACGAGGCGCTGCAATCCATGGTCTTTGCCGTCGGCAAGCAGCACGGATTCGAGCCGCTGCGCGATTGGTTCAAGGCGCTCTACGAGGTGCTGCTCGGCGCCTCTGACGGCCCGCGCTTTGGCGGGTTCGTGGCGCTGTACGGTCTGGCCGAGACCGTGGCGCTGATCGACCGGGCGCTGGCGGGCGCGTTGGTGCGCGGCGCGGCGGTGACCGGGCCGGACCATTGACAGAGCCCGGCGCGCGCTGTTCTCTTGGCGGCGCGTACCAGGGGACGGGGCGGTATGACGCTTGAGGTCTATCTGCGGTCACATGGCCCCGAAGGCGCGGACACCGGTGCGCTGCTGATCGCCCTTGGTGGCGAGTTGGACGAGCTTGGCGCCTGGCAGATCGACCTTGGCGATGGCGCCGCGGCCGAGGTCAGCGGCCTTGGCGCGACGCATGCGCAGCCCCAGGGCGGGCGAAGCGGTCAGGTTCGGCTTTCGGGGTTGACCAGGCGCGGCGCGGATGTGCTTTACGCCATCGCCCGAAACGGCCGCTTTGCCATGATCGTGCCTGACCCTGCGGCAGCGGGCGGGGTCCTGGTCGTGGTTCCGGCCGGGCTGGACCCGGCGCTGCTGCCGGCCGAGCCGCCCTATGACCAGGCGCAGGTTGCCGAGGGGCCGAACGCGCTGTTTGCCCTTCTGTCCGCCCTGCGAGCCGATGTCCTGTCGACCAAATCCGCGCCTGCGGCCGCAAGCCGGATTGCTCCGCCTGGTCAGGGCTGGCTCGCCCGTCTGCTGAGCCGCATCCTGGGACGGTAGTGTGCGGACAGAGGCGCCGCATGGCCTTGGCGATGGCCTCGGCCAAAGTCGGGCGGAACAGGAAACGCACCGCGTTTCCCCGCCCGTGTGGGAAAATGTCCGGTAGACCGGTTCCGCCTTCACACCAGAGGCCAGCGCCTGACCTGGCTGGCGCGAAGCGCCTGCCGGGGGAAGGGCAGGCGCTGGCCGAGGGCCTTTGGGGCCCTCGGCCGGATTGCGGCACAGGTCCCACATGACCTCGGCGATAGCCTCGGCCAAAGTCGGGCGAAAAGGAAAACGCACCGCGTTTTTCCGCCCGTGTGGGAACGGCGAAGGTAGACCGGTTCCGCATGAGACCACAGAGGCCAGCGCCCGACCCGGCGGGCGTGGAGCGCCCGCCGATGGCGGGGCGGGCGCTGGCCGAGGGCCTTTGGGGCCCTCGGCGGATTGCGGCAACCGCCCCGCATGTCCTCGGCAACAGCCTCGGCCAGAGCCGACCGGATCAGCAAGAGCACCGCCATTCCTCGCAAGCCGCTGCTTCCTGGCCCCTCCGGCGCGGAGGCCCTATTCGGGGTAGAGCGTCTGGCACTGGGCGATTTCGGCGTGGGCCTGTTCGGACAGGCGCACCTGCTGCTGGCGCAGGCTGTCCAGCTTGGCCGCCTCTGCCCTGAGGTCGATCGCGACGGCCTGGGTCTTTTCCACCGGCACATCGGCCAGGCACATCTTGGGCGCAGGGAAAGGCTCGGCCTCGGTGGGGGGCGGGGTGCAGTCGACCCAGTCCTTTTCCAGGACCACGACGGTCTGCAAGGCATAGCCGCGCAGCAGGTTCGCCTCGGTCTCGGCGACCAGGCCATTGATGACATGCGCATCGCGGGTCGCGCCGGCGATGCAGTTTTCCTGCGGGCTGGCGCAGGCAGCCAGAAGGCCAAGGGAGATCAGGGAAAGTCGTCTCATCAGGTGACTCGCGCGGTTGGGGGCTGAAAGCGGTTCTGGGCCAGGGTGCGGTGATATGCCATATCAACGGCCCGGCCGCCATCCGGACCTTGCGGGCCCGGAGGCGTTGAGCCGCCGCGCCGGCGGTGTTAGGGATGGATGGACCGAACCAATGGCGGAACGCGCATGACCGATCAGACCAGCCAGCGCAAGGCGCGCGCATCCGCCTGGTTCAGGGCCCTGCGCGACCAGATCGTCGGCGCCTTCGAGGCGCTCGAAGTCGATGCCCCCTCGGGCCGCCCCGGCCGGTTCGAGGTCACGCCGACACGGCGCGAGGATGGCGGCGGCGGGCTGATGAGCGTGCTGCGCGGCGGGGCGGTGTTTGAAAAGGTCGGCGTGAACTGGAGCGAGGTTCACGGCACCCTTGGCGCCAGGGCGCAGGCCGCCATGGCCGCGCGCGGCGTGCCGGGGATGGACCGGGACCCACGCTTCTGGGCCTCGGGCATCTCGCTGGTCGCGCATATGGCCAACCCTCATTGTCCGGCCGTTCACATGAACACCCGCATGTTCTGGACCCCGGGCGCGGCCTGGTTCGGCGGCGGCGCCGATCTGAACCCCTGCATCGACTACCCCGAGGACACCGCGCATTTCCACGCCGAGATGCGCGCCGCCTGCGACCGGCACGACCCCGCCCATTACCCCCGCTTCAAGGCCTGGGCAGACGAGTATTTCTTTGTGCCGCACCGGGGTCGGGCGCGCGGGGTGGGCGGCATCTTCTTTGACGATCTGGACAGCGGCGACTGGGAGGCCGACTTTGCCTTTACCCAGGATGTCGGACGCGCCTTTCTGCCCGCCTTTCTGCCCCTGACGCGCAAACGGCTTGGCCAGAGCTTTTCCGAGGCGGACCGCGAGACGCAGGCCCTGCACCGTGGTCTTTATGCCGAATACAACCTGGTCTACGACCGCGGCACCAAGTTCGGGCTTGAAACCGGCCATGACGCGAACGCGGTCCTGATGAGCCTGCCGCCGGTGGCCAAATGGCACTAGGACCGGACCTTGGCCCTGCTCCGCCCGGCCTGGTCCTGGCGCTGCAATTCCTGACCCGGCTGCCGGTCTCGTCCGAGGCGGAGTATTCCGAAGCCGCGATGCGCCAAAGCCCCGGCTGGTATCCTGCGGTCGGCATTGTCGTGGGCGGGCTGTCGGCGCTGGTCTTTGCCCTTTCGGCGCTGGTGCTGCCGCAGGCGATGGCGGCGCTCTTGGCGGTGGGGGCGGGTCTGCTGGTCACCGGGGCGCTGCACGAAGACGGCCTTGCCGATCTTTGCGACGGGCTTGGCGGCGGACGCGGGGACAGGGCCCGCGCGCTGGAGATCATGCGCGACAGCCGGATCGGGGCCTTTGGCGCGCTTGGGTTGGTCATGGCGCTGGCGCTGCGCGTCACCGCGCTGGCGCTCTTGCCCCTGTGGGTGGTTCCGCCGGCCCTGATCGCGGGCGCGGTCCTGTCCCGCGCTTCGATGACCCGGGCGCTGGCCGGCGCGGCCTATGCGCGGGCCGAGGGCGCGGCCAGCGCCGTCGCCGGCGAGATGCCGGAGGCGGTGCTGCAACGCGCGATGATCACCGGCGCGGTCGCGGCGCTGGCGGCCTGGCCGTTTCTGGGGTTTTCGGGCGGCCTCCTCGGCCTTGCCGGCCTTGCCCTGGCGCATCTTGCGCTCCGGCGCCTGTATGAGCCGCGACTGGGCGGCTACACCGGCGATTGCCTGGGCGCGGTGCAGGTCGCCTCCGAGATCGGCTTTCTCGTCGGCCTGATGGCAGGGCTCTAGGCGATGTCCCTTGCCGATCTCGCGCTGGCGCTGGCCTTCACTTCGCTGATCGTGGAACTGACCCCGGGGCCCAACATGGCCTGGCTGGCCATCCTGTCGGCGACCGAGGGGCGCCGGCGCGGGCTGGCGGCGGTGGCCGGGGTGGCGCTGGGACTGGCGTTGGTCGGCGCGGCGGCCGCGCTTGGCATCGCCGCGTTGGTCGCGGCCCAGCCGCCGGTCTATCAGGCCCTGCGCTGGGCCGGCATCCTCTATCTGCTGTTTCTGGCCTGGCAGGCCTGGTCGGGTGCAGAAAAGGGCGACGGGGCGGACCTTGGCCAGACCGGCTGGCGCTACTTTCGCCAGGGCACCCTGACCAATGTGCTGAACCCCAAGGCCGCCGTCTTTTACCTGACCATCCTGCCGGAATTTCTGCCCCCCGCCGCCGGGTGGACGCTTTCGCTGGGCTTTTCGGCGATCTATGTCCTTGTGGCGACCACGGTCCACGCTTCCATCGTGCTGCTGGCGGGCGTGGCCAGCGGCTGGCTGGGCGATCCGGCGCGTGTTGCGCGCGCGCGGCGCGTCATGGCGCTGGCGCTGGTCGGCGTCGCGGTCTGGCTGTTCCTGCGCGGATAAGGGAGAAGACATGGCGGATATCAGCTTTGCGGCGGCCTATGCCTCGGTGGTCGAGGACCCCGAAGAGGGCTTTGTCTTTGTCGGCTTTGCCGAGGGCGAGGACGAGACCGAAAATTACGTCCTGTTTCGGCAGGCCCTGACCGGCGGCCCGGTCTGGTTCGAGCTTGGCGGCGAAGACTTTGGCGCCGAGGATGCGCTGCTGTCGGTGCGGCCTGTAGGCGACGCCTTGCAGATCGCGCTGCGCCCCGACCTTGCGGCCCGCTTTGGCTTTGCCCTGGCGGTCGAGGTCGGGCTGGCCGGCTGCGAGGATGCCGACGAGGCGCTGGGCGCGCTGCGCGAGATGCTGCGCGGCCTCTGGCAAGAGGGATGATGATGACCGGCCAGACCCCAGCCGCCTCGGGGCACGCCCCGGACCGGCGCCCGAAAGCCCTGCAAGGGTTTCTCGACGCGCTGCAGGCCGCGTTCTTGCACGCCGATCTGGCGCCAGAGGCGCGGCGGGCGGTGGACCGGGTCTTTGCCGCCGCCGCACAGCCCGCCCCCGCCGGCCAGCCCCCGTCCGAGGACCTGCCCATTACAGCGCTCTTGCCCAGCGCGCTTACCCCGCTGCTGGGCCGCCGGGATGCCCTGGGCGAGCTGGCCCGCGCGCTGATCGCCCTTGGCCCGCACCTGCGCTGGTCGAGGCGCAAGGTCGTCGGCCCGACGGCCAGCCCGGGCTTTGCCGAGGCCCATGCCAACGCCTACCTGCTGGGCCCCGGCGGGATCGAGGCGCGGGGCGATGTCTGGGTCGGTCTCAGCCTGATGGCGGCGGGAACCCGCTATCCAGACCACGATCACGCGCCCGAAGAGGTCTATCTGGTGCTGACCCCCGGCGAGTTCTGGCATGGCGACGCCGCCTGGACCGCGCCGGGCGTGGGGGGCACGGTGTACAATTCTCCGGGCATCCGCCACGCGATGCGCGCGGCGGAGCAGCCGTTTCTGGCGGTCTGGGTGTTGCCGGTGTGACGCTCAGGGCCGCGCCGGTGCGCGGTCCAGCATCCACAGCACCCCCGCCCCGGCCATTCCCATCACCGCCCCCAGCATGGTGACCGCCTCATAGCCCCAGGCCCAGGCGCCCAGCGCAAAGGCGGTCGCGGCCAGCGTGTTGCCGATCAGCCCCTGCAGCGCCAAAAGCGAGGTGCCCGTGCCCGGCCGCTCGGCCAGCAGGTCCTGCAGATAGGTGATCGGAACCGTCAGCAGGACGCCATGCGACAGGGCCAGGGGCAGGATCAGCACCCAGACCCATGCGCTGCCGGCCAAAAGCGGCAGCCCGGTCAGGAACGCCGCGCTCAGCGCCGTCGCGGCAACGATCAGCGGCAGGCGCGCCACCCGCCGCCCGACGAGCGAGGCCAGCACCATGCTGGGCACCTCTGCCCCCGCCACCAGCCCAAAGAACAGGCCAGGGTCCGAATCCGGCCGCCCGCCGACCTGGGTCAAGATCAGGGCCATGGTCATGACATAAAGCGCCGGCATCGCGGCGATGGCCCCCAGCGCGCCCAGGCGCAGCGCAAGCCCGGTGTCAGCCAGCTCGCGCAGCGCGGCCCGCAGCGACAGGCCCGAGGGCCGATCGGCCCAGCGCGCCCCGTCGTCCCTTGGCCAGCGCCGGTAGACCATGAACAGCATCAGCGCCGCAAAGATCATCGCCACCGGATAGATCGCGACCAGGCTCACCCCGCGCGCCAGCGCCATCGACCAGAGCGGCAGGATCACCAGAAAGGGCAACGAGACGGCCGCCCGCACCGTGGCGACGATGACCTGCCGGTCGCGCTCGTCATACCGGGCCGCCGCCAGGCGGATGAGCGTAAAGACCTGGCCAAAGATCGTCGTCGATACCGGAAAGAGCAGCGCGTGGAACAAAACAAAGCTCCACGGCGCCGGGGCGAACGTCATCAGCGCAAGCCCCGCCAGCGCCAATGTGCAGGTGCCGATCGCCATGCGCCGCCGGCTGGCCCGCTGGTCGGCCCGAATTCCGATCCAGACCGAGGCGATGACCCCGGCAACCGTCGCCACCGCCGTGACCACCGCATAGCCCTGATCGCCCAGGGCAAAGGTCTGAACCGCCAGCAGCGCCACGAAGGGGCCGAAACTGGCCCAGAGCGTACCGTTGAGGATCATCAGACCCGTCGCCATCCGCAGGATCGGATCGCGCCAGATGAGCGTCAGGATCCCCGCCAGCCCACCGCCGGTCGCGGCCATCGCCGGCGCGCTCACAGCCCGCCCGCCCTTGGAATGACCTTGCCGGGGTTCATCAGACCCTGGGGGTCAAGTGCCGCCTTGATCGCGCGCATCACGTCCAGCGCCACGGCCGGCTTGCGCCGCGCCATCGAGTTGAGCTTGAGCAGGCCCACCCCATGTTCGGCGCTGAACGAGCCGCCCAGCGCCTGCACCTCGTCCTCGACTGCCTCGACGATGGCATCGTGCGCCCCATGCCCCTGCGGGCCGGGATAGATGGAAAAGTGCAGGTTCCCATCGCCCAGATGCGCCACCGTGACCGTCTCTGCCCCCGGCGCCAGATGCGCCAGACGCGCGTGGATTCGCGTCAGGAACCCCTCGATTCCGTCAAGCGGCAGGCAGATGTCGGTGTCGACCGAGGGCTGGACCGCCTGCATGATCTCGGCCGCCAGCTCGCGCCGGTGCCACAGGGCCATGCGCTGCGCCTCGGACTGGGCGATCTCGGCATCCAGCACCATGCCCTCCTCCAGCATCCGCGCCAGCGTCGCCTCCAGAAGCGCGACGACCGGCAGGCTGCCGTCCGCGCCGGGCGCGACATCGTCCGGCCGCGTCGCGCCCAGCTCGACCAGGATGTTGACCGGCTGGATCGGGTCAAAGGGCTGGCGGACGTCGGGCCGCACCGCCGCCAGGCGGTGCATGTAGGAGGCCGGCATCAGCTCGAACGCCTCGACCATGCCGCCGGTGGCGCCCTGCAGCCGGTTCAACAGCACCAGCGCGTCGGGGATCGAGCGGGCGGCCAACATGGCGGTGGCATGGGCGCGCGGGCGCGGCACCAGCTTCATCACCGCGGCGGTGATCACCCCCAGCGTCCCCTCGGCCCCTATGAAAAGCTGCTTGAGGTCATAGCCCGAATTGTCCTTGTGCAGCGCGCTCATCAGATCCAGCACCCGGCCATCGGCCAGAACCACCTCGAGCCCCAGGCAAAGCCCGCGTGTCGAGCCATAGCGCAGCACGTTCGATCCACCCGCGTTGGTCGACAGCACCCCGCCGATCATCGCCGAGCCGCGCGCGCCGAACCAGAGTGGAAAATACAGCCCCTGCGCCTCGGCCGCCTCGTGCAGGCGCGACAGGATCACGCCCGCCTCGACCACCGCGACGCGGGCATCGGCCCTGACCTCGCGGATCCGGTTCAACCGTTCGACCGACAGCATCAGCCCGCCGTCGTTCTGGAGGGCGCCCGTGATGCCGGTGCGGCCGCCGCAAGGGATCACCGCCACCCCGTGGCGCGCCGCGATGCGCAGGACCTGCGCCACCTCTGCCGTCGATCCGGGCCGCACCACCAGCGCCGGATCGGAGGGGTACTGCGTGGTCGGCTCATCCCGGTAGGGCCGCGTATCCTCTCCCGTCAGAACTTGGGCTGACCCCAGAGCGGCGGTCAGTTCGGCGATCAGCGACATTGCGGACCCTCTCGGTGGCGATGGGCGCATTGATCGCGCCGCGCGCCCCGAGGCGCAAGCGCTGTCGCATATAAATTCTTGCAAATCTGGGTTCTTGCCCGCCGACCGGCGCAAGCTGGGGGTTTTCCACCCCCAGACCCCCGAGGATATTTGTGCAGAGAAGAAGACAACGCCTGTCCTTTCTTCTCTTTCGTTCAAGCATCCCGGGGGTGAGCCGGAATTTCCTCAAATTCCGGCGAGGGGGCAGCGCCCCCTTTGCGGATGCGGCAAGGGCGGCGCCGGCCGATCGTCAGCGCGCCCGCGCGATCAGCGCCTGCACCATCGGGCCAAGATCGGCCACGATCAAGCGGACCGCCTCGGCGCCCGGATGGATGCCATCGGGTTGCATCAGGCGCTGGACGGCGGCGGGATCGTCGGCGCCGGCGGCCCGAAGCGATGCAAAGAAGTCGCTGTACAGAAGTGCGCCATAGGTCTGCGCAAGGTCGGGATAGATCGCGTCAAACGCGGTCTTGTAGTCCGGGCCGTAGTTGCCGGGGGCCGACATCGCCACCAGGAGAACCGGCAGGTCGCGCTGCGCGGCGCCTTGCAGGATCGCCTCGAGGTTGGCGCGCGCGGTGGCCGGCGGCACGCCGCGCAGCATGTCATTGCCGCCGAGCGTGACGATCAGCGCCTGCACCTCGGGCGTCAGCGTCCAGTCCAGACGCGACAACCCCCCTGCCGTCGTGTCGCCCGAGACGCCGGCATTGATCACCCGCGCCTCTTCGCCCGCCGCCGCCAGCCAGGATTCAAGCTGCGGCACAAGGCCCTCGTCGGGGGGCAGCCCGTAGCCCGCCGTCAGGCTGTCGCCCAGCGCCGCGATGATCACGGCTTCGGCATTCGCCGCCAAGGGCGCGGAAATTGCGAAGATTCCGATCATCGCGCCATTGCGCAGGGCGCGGATCGCCGCATATCTGAGGGATTGAAGTTTTGGATGGATCATGTCGGAAACCGTATTGGACCTGAACGACGTCTGGCTGACCCTGCAAGGCAATGCCGGACCGTTGGATATCCTGAGGGGCATAACCCTTTCCGTCGCCAAGGGCGAGACGCTTGGTCTGGTGGGTCCCTCGGGTTCGGGCAAATCCTCGCTCTTGATGCTGATGGGCGGGCTGGAGCGGGCCACCCGTGGGCGGGTTTCCGCCATGGGGCACGACATGACCACGCTGGACGAAGACGGGCTCGCCCGGTTCCGTCGCGGGCGCATGGGCGTGGTGTTCCAGAGCTTTCACCTGATTCCCACCATGACCGCGCTGGAAAATGTCGCCGTCCCGCTGGAATTGCAGGGGGTGGCCGACGCCTTTGACCGCGCGCGGGACGAGCTGCACGCCGTCGGCCTTGCGGCGCGGGCCGATCACACCCCGGCCCAGCTTTCGGGCGGCGAGCAGCAGCGCGTGGCGCTGGCCCGCGCCGCCGCGCCGCGTCCGGCGCTCATGCTGGCGGACGAGCCGACGGGCAATCTCGATTCGGCCAATGGCAATGCGATCATGGACCTCTTGTTTTCGCTGCGGGACCGGCACGGCGCCACCTTGGTCATGGTCACCCATGCGCCTGAGCTTGCCGCGCGCTGCGACCGGATCGTGCGGCTGGCCGACGGGCGCATCGCCGGCGAGGGCCGGGCTTGAGCCTGCCCCTGGCCTGGCGGCTTGCCCGGCGCGAGATGCGCGGCGGGCTCAGGGGTTTTGGCGTCTTTCTGGCCTGCATCGCGCTGGGCGTCGCCGCCATTGCCGCCATCGGCACCGTCCGCGCCGCGATCGAGCGCGGGCTGACCGACCAGGGCGCGGTCATCCTGGGCGGGGATGCGCAGATCGAATTCACCTACCGTTTCGCGACCGAGGAGGAGCGGGCCTGGATGGCGTCCAAGGCAATCACCGTCTCGGAAATCGTCGATTTCCGCTCGATGGCCGTGGTCGCGGATGCAAGCGTTCTGGCCCAGGTCAAGGCGGTGGGCAGCGCCCATCCGATCTATGGTACGGTCGAGATCGAAAGCGGCATCACCCTGGCCGAGGCGCTTGCGGCGAACGAGCTTCCCGGCGCGGTGATGGAGCGGATCCTGGCCGACCAGCTTGGAATCGCCGTGGGCGAGCGGTTCCGGCTGGGGCTGCAAGACTTTCGCCTGAACGGCGTCCTGGAGCGCGAGCCGGACGGCACCAGCGGCGGCTTTGCCCTGGCCCCGCGCATCATCGTGCTGCGCGAGGGGCTGGCGGGATCGGGGCTGCTGGTCGAGGGCACGCTCTTTGACAGCGCCGACCGGCTGCGCCTGCCGCCCGGCGCCGATCTTTCCGCGCTCAAGGCCGAGGCCGAGGCGCTGTTTCTGGACCAGGGCCTGCGCTGGACCGACAAGCGCCGCGCCGCGCCTGGGGCAGAGCGGTTTGTCGAGCGCATCGCATCCTTTCTGGTGCTTGTGGGGCTGGCCGGTCTGGCGGTGGGCGGGGTCGGCGTTGCCTCGGCCGTGCGGGCCTATCTGGAGGGTAAGGTTTCAACCATCGCCACTCTGCGCACCCTGGGGGCAGAGGCCGGGCTGATCTTTCGTGTCTATCTGCTCCAGATCGCTGTCCTGACCGGGATCGCGCTGGCGCTGGGGCTGGGGCTGGGCGCGGCGCTGCCGGTGCTGTTCGGCCCCTGGATCGAGCGGCAGCTCCCGTTTCCGGCCGTGCTGGCCTTTACGCCCGGCCCTGTGATCGAGGCGCTCTTTTACGGCACCACCTCGGCCTTTCTCTTTGCGCTCTGGCCGCTGGCCAAGGCGGCCGAGGTGCGGGCGGCGGCCCTGTATCGCGGCGGGCTGGGCCAGGGATGGCCGCGCGGCAGGGCGATGTTCGCGATCCTGGCGCTGGGCGT
This sequence comes from Paracoccaceae bacterium, assembly GCA_052387855.1. Classification (GTDB taxonomy): domain Bacteria; phylum Pseudomonadota; class Alphaproteobacteria; order Rhodobacterales; family Rhodobacteraceae; genus CAIYZT01. The sequence continues at coordinate 70,948 of JBQTIT010000031.1, read as the reverse complement.
CATCCTGATCGGCGGGGCGACGGTGCTGTCCGGGCAGACCTGGCTGGCCCTGTCGGTGGCGGGCGGCGTTGTCGGGGCGCTGGTGGTGCTGGGGCTGGCGGCGCTGGGGCTGGCCGCGCTGGCCCGGCGGCTGGGGCGCGCGCGGGCGGTCCATGGCCGCACGGCCCTGCGGCTGGCGCTGGCGTCGATCGGCGGGCCGCGGGCCGAGACCATGCAGATCGTCCTTGCCCTTGGTCTGGGCCTGTCGGTGCTGGCGGCCGTCGGCCAGATCGACGCCAACCTGCGCGCCGCCAGCGCGCGCGATCTGCCGGGGCGGGCGCCGTCTTTCTTTTTCGTCGACATCCAGCCGGACCAGATCGAGCCCTTCCGGGCGATGATCCAGGAAAACCCCGCCGTCTCGCGGCTTGAAACGGCGCCGATGCTGCGCGGGCTTGTCACGCGGATCAACGGCCGCGACGCGCGCGAGGTGGCCGGCAACCACTGGGTGGTGTCCGAGGACCGGGGCCTGACCTATGCCGACGCCATGCCAGAGGGCACGCGGCTGACCGCCGGAACCTGGTGGCCCGAAGGCTACGACGGGCCGCCGCAGATCTCTTTCGCCGCCGAAGAGGCCGAAGAGATGGGGCTCCGCCTGGGCGACCGGATCACGATGAACATCCTTGGCCGCGACATCGAGGGCGAGATCACTTCGTTCCGCGAGGTCGATTTCTCGACGGGCGGGATGGGCTTTGTCCTGTCGATGAACGCGGCTGCCCTGCAAGGCGCGCCGCACAGCCACATCGCCACCGTCTACGCCGACGAGGCGGCCGAGGCGGCCATCCTGCGCGAGAGCGCCCAGGCCTTTCCCAATGCCACCGCCATCGGGATCAAATCGGTGATCGACCAGGTGGTCGAGACCCTGACCGCCATCGCGCAGGCGGTGACCATCGCGGCGATGGTCACGCTTGCGACCGGATTTGTCGTGCTGATCGGCGCCGCCGCCACGGGCGAGCGGCAACGCCGGCAAGAGGCGGCGATCCTCAAGGTTCTTGGCGCCTCGCGCGCGCGCATCCTTTTGTCCTTTGCCCTGCGCTCGGCGCTGACCGGGGCGGCGGCGGGGCTGGTGGCCATCGTCACCGGCGGCGTTTCGGGCTGGGCGGTGATGACCTTTGTGATGGAATCCGAGTTTGCCTTTGACCCCGCTTCGGCCGTCCTGATCGTCCTGGGCGGCGTGCTGTCGACGCTGCTGGCCGGACTTGTCTTCATGATCCGCCCGCTCGGCCTGCGCCCGGCGCAGGTGCTTCGGGCGTCCGAATAGACTCAGGCGTTGTCGTCCAGCCAGTCGCGAAAGGCGGCGACGACATCGGCCTCGGCGCCGACAAGGTGCTGCGGCGCAGGGTAGCGCCCCTCGTGGACATCGGCGGCATAGGCCGACATCGCCGCGATCCGCAGCTTTTGCAGGCGGTCCTCTTCGGCGCGGAAGTCGGCATAGACCTTGGCGTGGCGCGGAATGTGCCCCCGGTTCTGGCCAAGGACATCGTCGGTGAAAAGATACTGCGCGTGGCCAGCCGGACCCGCGCCCATCGAGATCAGAAAGAGGCTCGTGCGCTCGGCAATCGCGGCGGTGATCGAGGCGGGCACCACCTCGATCTCGGCGGCGAAGGCGCCGGCGTCCTGCAATGCGGCGCAGGCCTCCCAGACCCATTTTGCGGAATCGAGCGTCTTGCCCACCGCCTTGAACCCGCCGGTCCATGTCGCCTTGGACGGGATCAGACCGACATGGCCGCAGACCGGGATAGCATGCTCGGCCAACTCGCGCACCGTGGAAATCGAGCCCGAGCAATAGACCCCGTCCGCCCCCGCCTTGATCAGCGGCATCGCCCAGCGCATGAAGGCGGCAGTGTCGCCGATTTCGAAGTAATTCTCGCCCGGAAAGGCAAAGGCGGTCGGCGCGACCTGGCGAAAGCGCGGATCAAGGATCATGGCGGGCGGGATCGAGAACAGCTCGACCCCCGCCGCCTGCGCGGCGGCGGCCTCGCCCAGCGTCTCAACCCGCAGCATGGCATATTGATGCTTGCCGCGATTGGCCAGCAGGTCGGCAACGGTCGGCGGACGGACGGTCATCAGGGCACCTCGATCAACACGCGGCCCGCTTGAATGCGGACCGGAAAGGTCTGGAGATTGATGCAGACCGGCGCGCGCTTGGCCTCGCCGGTGCGATAGTCGAACTGGCCGTTGTGCTTGGGGCATTCGATCAGATGCCCCATCACCAGACCATTGCCAAGATCGACATCCTCATGCGTGCAGCGGCCGGCCGTGGCGTAGAACTGGCCGTCGGGCGCGTGATAGATCGCGTATTTGCCCCCGCCGTGATCAAAGCTGATCAGGTCTTCGGCGTCGATGTCGTCGGTGGCGCAGGCGTCAATCCAAGTCGGCATGTGGTTCACCCAGGTGAGGCCGCGCCCAGCGCGGCGGTGTGCAGGTCTTCGCGGTAGGGCTTTGCCGTCGGGGGCAGATCGCGGCGGATGTAATGGTCCTGATCGCTGATCTGCCGACGCAGCGCCGGCCACATCTCGCCGAACGCTTCGATGATGCCGGTGTTCGGGCGCGGCAGATCGTCCTTGATCACCTCATGCAGGCGCGGCAGGGCGTGAAAGGGCACCATGGGAAACATGTGGTGTTCGACATGGTAGTTCATGTTCATGTAGATGAACCGGCTGATCGGGTTCAGATAGACGGTGCGCGAGTTCAGCCGGTGGTCGATCACGTTGTCGGCCAGCCCGCCGTGCTGCAACAGGCCCGTCATCACATGATGCCAGGCGCCGTACATGCGTGGCAGACCGATCACCATCAGCGGCAGGATCGACCAGGACCAGAGCGCGGCAAGCCCCGTCGCGGCGTAGATCGCGGCATAAAGGCGCGCGGTGCGGGTGACCTTGTGCCACTCGCTCTGCGGCACAAAGGTCTTTTCGGCCTCCGTCGGGCCCCAGATCGCGTTGCGGACCAACAGCGGAAAGAAGGCGCGCACGTCGGGCAGGCCGACAAAGACCGTGAGCAGACGCAGCAGGCGCGGCGGGCGGGTGATGGCAATCTCGGGGTCGCGGCCGACGATGTAGGTGTCGGTGTGGTGGCGCGCGTGGCTCCAACGCCAGGTCACCGCGTTGCGCATGATCATGAAGCTGGCCACTTCGTAGATGACCCGGTTCATCCAGGGCGTCCGAAAGGCGGTCCCGTGCCCGCCCTCGTGCCACCGCGAATCAGAGCCCGAACCGTAGAGTACGCCGTAAGCCAGCCAGAACGGCGCGCCCCACCAGCTTGGCCACAGCCAGATGCCAAGGCCGGCAAAGACGATGATCAGCCCGTAATACAGCGCCGTATCCCGCAGGGCGGGTCCGTCGCTGCGGGCCATCAGATCCTTCATCACCTTGCGCGGCACCTCGGAATGATACCACTCGGCCGCCGCGAGCCCGGTTTCAACCGCGCGCTGCCCGTCCGGGCCAAGCAGGCTGTAGTCACGCCCAGACATCAGGTCCTCCACGATCCGAATTGGAAAAAGGTAGAGGCAAGTCGCCGCACAGGGCAATCAAGGGGGGTACCAACTTCGTCAAAAATCGTCAGAATTGGCGCCAGCATTCGGGGGACCACGCCATGCGCCGACCGGGGATGAAAGAGCTTGCAGCGGCGGCGGGCCTGTCCCTTGCCACCATCGACCGGGCGCTGAACGGGCGCCAGAGGGTGCAGGCCGACACGCTGGCCCATATCGCTGCGGCGGCGCGGGCGATCGGCCACCCGGCGGCGGGGCGCCTGTCGGGGGCGCCCGGGCCCGAGGGCGAGCTTCCGGTCCTGCGGATCGGGGTGGCGCTGCACAAGCAGGGGCAGGATTTCTACAAGGCCTTTGCCGAGGCGCTGCACCAGGCCGTCGCGGCCGAGACCCGCGTCAAGGCGCGGCTGATCCTTGAATTCTCGACCTCGCAGGCTCCGTCCGAAATGGCCCGGCTCATGCGGTCGATGGCGGGGCGCTGCGATGTGCTGGCGGCCACGGCGGTCAACCACCCCGAGGTGACCCAGGCGGTGCAGGACCTGTCGGCGCAGGGGCTGGCGGTCTTTGCGCTTCTGTCCGACTTTGCCCCTGGGCTGCGCCGGGGCTATCTGGGCCTGGACAACCTAAAGGTCGGGCGCGGCGCGGGTTGGATGCTGGCCCAGGCGGCGCGGCAGGCCGGGCCCGTCGCGATCTTTGTCGGCGGCCACCGCTGGGACGGGCACGCGCTGCGCGACCAGGGCTGCCGCGCGGCATTGCGCGCCCATGCCCCGCATCTGGTGCCGCTGGAGACCCTGGTCAACCTGGAAACCCGCGCCCTGACCTATGACGCGGTCCTGGGCCTCTTGCGCACGCATCCCGACCTGCGGGGGATCTATGTGGCCGGCGGCGGAATGGAGGGGGCCATCGCCGCCCTGCGCGACGCCAAGGCCGCCGGACGGGTCGCGCTGATCGTCTCGGCCCTGACCCCCGATTCGCGGCGGGGGGTCGCCGAGGGCATCGTCACCTTGGTGATCGACACACCGCTGCGGGACCTCTGCCGCGCGTTGCTCTCGGCCATGGTCGGCGCCCGCCAGCCGGATTGGGCCGACAGGACGCAAGACACCTTTCTGGCGCCGGCACTGAGCCTGCCGGAACTTCTCTGACCTCGGCGCGCGGGCGCAGGCCCCGGGCCGCCCATGACGAGAAATGACGACTTTCTGGCGCTTTGGAATTTTTGAGTTGAAATCTCCAGGATTTGGAATACCAATTCCATTGCTCTGATCGCTCGTCCAAGGATTGAGACCTCAATGCCGCCTTTCGCGCTGAACCACATGACGGCTCCCGGCCTGGGCTGGGAAAGGTTCCTGGACCTGGCCCAGGGGCTTGGCTGCATCGGCGTCGAGTTTCGCAACGACCTGCCCGGGGCACTGTTCCAGGGCGCCGATCCGGCCAAGGTCAAGTCGGCGGCGCGGGCGCGGGGCTTGCGCATCCTGGCGCTGGCCGAGGTCAAGATGTTCAACGACTGGTCCGAGGCAAAGCGCGCCGAGGCCGAGGCGCTGATGCAGACCGCGGTGGCTTGCGGGGCAGAGGCGGTCAGCCTGATCCCGCGCAATGACGGGGTGGCGACCGACCGCGCCGAAAGCGCCCGCGTCACGGAAACCGCGCTGCGCGAACTGTTGCCCATGCTCCGGGCCCATGGGCTGAAAGCCATGGTCGAACCCCTGGGCTTCGCGGTCTGCTCGCTGCGCTACAAGGATGTTCTGGCCGAGGTGATCGACCGCATCGGCGGACGCGGGACCTATTTCATGGTCCATGACACCTTTCACCACGCCCTGGCCGGCTTTGGGCCGATCTACCCGGAACTTACCGGAATCGTTCACGTTTCCGGCGTCAAGGCAGCGATCACCCTTGACGACATGCGCGATCCGCACCGGGTTCTGGTGGATGCCGACGATCTTTTGGGCAACGTCGCGCAGATCCGCGCCCTGCGCGACGGGGGCTACGCCGGCCCGATCAGCTATGAGCCCTTTGCGCCGAGCGTCCACAACCTGGCCGACCACGCGCCGGCCCTGGCCGCATCAATGGAATTCATCCGCAAGGGCCTGACGGCCTGAGCGAGGGAATACCGCCCGAACGGGCGGTCCGGAGGGAGAGACAGGTGTGCCGGACACCATCAGTGGAGGAAAGACCATGAAGAAGAGCTTTATCGTTGCTGGTTTCGCGGCCCTGATGGGCACCAGCGCAATGGCAGACGGCATCGGCGTGTCGATGGCGCTGTTCGACGACAACTTCCTGACCGTTCTGCGCAACGGCATCCAGGCCCAGGCAGATGCCGCCGGCCTGTCCGTCCAGATCGAGGACGCGCAGAACGACGTGGCCAAGCAGCTTGACCAGATCAACAACTTCATCGCCTCGGGCGTCTCGGCGATCATCGTGAACCCGGTCGACACCTCGGCCACGCAAGCGATGTCCGACGCCGCCGCCGCCGCCGGCGTGCCGCTGGTCTATGTGAACCGCCAGCCGATCAACGTCGATTCGCTGCCCGACAACCAGGCTTTCGTCGCCTCGAACGAGGTCGACTCCTCGCGTCAGGGCTTCATCGAGCAGTGCAACCAGTGGGCCGCCGCCGGCAAGGCCGAGGTCAGCGTCTATGTCATGCAGGGCGAGCTCAGCAACCAGGCCGCCGTGCAGCGCACCCAGAACTACTATGACGTGATGGATGCCGGCGGCTGCGCCGTGAAGGTCAACATCATCGACCAGCAGACCGCCAACTGGTCGCGCGATCAGGCGCAAAGCCTGATGACCAACTGGCTGTCGACCGGCGCCGCCTTTGACGGCGTTCTGGCCAACAACGACGAGATGGCGCTGGGCGCGATCCAGGCGATCAAGGCCGCCGGAATCGGCATGGATGCCGTCATCGTCTCGGGCGTTGACGCAACGCAGGACGCGCTGGCCTCGATGCAGGCGGGAGAGCTGGACATCACCGTGTTCCAGAACGCGGCGGCCCAGGGCGGCGGCGCGCTGGATGCGGCCGTCAAGCTGGCGGCGGGCGAAGCGGTCGACCAGAAGGTCTATATCCCTTTCGAACTGGTGACCCCGGCCAACATCGACGGCTACCTGTCCAAGAACTGATCCCTTCGGGGTGGGGGCGGCGGGCAACCGCCGCCCCGCATTTTTCTTGGCCGACGCGAAAATCGCGGGCTAAGCTGTCCACACCGATCAAACCTGAGGAGGGGACCCATGGCAGAAGCACATGGTCTTGGCGGTCTGAAATACGATCCGACCAAGCGCACGCGCGCGCCGGAATGGAACGTCTTCGGCGCTCTGGTGCTGATCGTGATCGTGTTCGAGGTGCTGAACCGCCTGCAGGGTGGCTCGTTCCTGTTCAACATGCGCGACAATGTCGATGCGCTCTTCAACGAGCAGCGCCTGGACATCATGATCCTTCAGGTCGCGATCATCGGCGTCATCGCGCTGGGGGTGACGCAGGTCATCATCATCGGTGGGATCGACCTGTCCTCCGGCTCCGTCGTCGGCGCCACGGCCATGATCGTGATGAGCTTTGCCCAGACCGCCCTGGTCAACGGCAATCCCAATCCCAAGGCGATCTTTGGTGACTGGGCCATGGACCTGCCCGTGATCGTGCCGATCGTCGTCGGCCTGGCCTGCGGGCTGACCGCCGGCCTGATCAACGGGCTTCTGGTGGCCTATACCAGGATCCCGCCCTTCATCGCCACGCTTGGCGTCATGGTCTCGGCCCGCGGGGTGGCGCGCTGGTGGTCCAACGGGCAGCCGGTCAGCTTTCCGACGGCCGAATACGGCACGCTGGCCAATGGCGATATCATCGGCTCGGTCACCTTTGGCCTGCTGTCGTGGGAGGGGCAGAACCCCGCCGTGGTCTTTGTCTTTCTCGCCGTCCTTTTCCATATCGTGATGAGCTACACGCTTTATGGCAAGCGCAGCTACGCCATCGGGTCGAACGAGGCCGCCGCGCGGATGTCGGGCATCAACGTGGACCGTCACAAGGCCCTGGTCTACACCATCGCGGGCCTCTTGGCGGCGGTGGCGTCGATCCTTCTGACATCCAAGAACCTGACCGCCCAGGCTGGCATGGGCGTGATGTACGAGCTTGACGCCATCGCCATGGCGGTGATCGGCGGGGTGTCGCTGGCCGGCGGGCGCGGGTCGATCATCGGCACCGTGCTGGGGGCGGCGATCTTTTCGGTGATCATCTCGGGCTTCACCTCGATCCGGCTGGATGCCTACTATCAGGAGATGGTCAAGGGCGCGATCATCGTCGGTGCGGTCGTGTTGGATCAGTGGCGCCAGCGCCAGCGGGCCAGGGGGTAGCGTCATGTCCAAGATCATCCTGCAAACCCGGGGTCTGACCAAGCACTATGGCGGCGTTCACGCGCTGGAGGACGCCAACTTTACCCTCCACGACGGCGAACATGTGGCCGTGGTGGGGGACAACGGCGCCGGCAAGTCGACCTTTGTGCGCCAGGTCACGGCGGTCGAGCAGCGCACTGCCGGCGAGATCGTGTTCGACGGCCAGCCGGTGCATTTCTCGGGCCCGCTCGAAGCGCGCGAGGCCGGGGTCGAGACCGTGTTTCAGACCCTTGCCCTGGCCGACGATCTGGATGTGCCGTCAAACCTGTACCTGGGGCGCGAATTGCTGCGCTTCAGGCTCGGCCCCTTTTCCTGGCTTGACCGCAAGACCATGCGCGAGCGGACGCTTGAGGCGCTCAAGACCACGGCGGTCAAGATCCCCAACGTCGACAACCCGATCCGCAACATGTCGGGCGGCCAGCGGCAATGCGTGGCCATCGCGCGGACGGCGGCCTTTGCCTCCAAGCTGGTGATCATGGACGAGCCGACGGCGGCGCTGGGCGTGCAGGAAACGGCGCAGGTGGAAAACATCATCCGCGGCCTGAAAGAGCGCGGCATTCCGATGATCCTGGTCAGCCACAACCTGCGCCAGGTCTTTGATCTGGTCGACCGCATCGTCGTCTTTCGCCGGGGGCGCATCGTCGCCTCCTTGCGCAAGGACGAAACCGATGGCAACGACATCGTAAGCTACATCACCGGGGTCAAGGGCAATACCGAGGGGGCCAATGCCTGACCATGCGCAAACGACCGCCGTGATCGCCGGCGGCACGCAAGGCCTGGGCCTGGCCATCGCCCACCGCCTGGCGGCAGAGGGCTGCCGCCGCATCGCCCTGGCCGGGCGTCGCACGGACGAGGGGGAAGCCGCCGCGCAGGGGCTGAGGGACCTGGGGGTTGACGCCCGCTTCCTTCAGGCCGACATGGGCCGCGTCGAGGATGCCCTGTCCCTGATCGACCGCGCGGCTGACCATTTCGGCCCGATCACCGCCCTTGTGAACGCCGCCGCGACCACCGAACGCGGCTCGATCCTGGATTGCCGGCCCGAAGATTTCGACCGCCACATGGGCGTTAACGCCCGGGGCCCGTTCTTTGCCCTGCAACGCTTTGCCCAGCGCGCGGTGGCGGCGGGCCATCCGGCGCAGGCGGTGAACATCCTGTCGATGGTCATCCACTGCGGCCAATCCTATCTGGCGCCCTATTCCGCCTCGAAGGCGGCGCTGGCCAATATCACAAAGAACGCCGCTCAGGCGCTTCGGCAGCACCGGATCAGGGTTAACGGCATCAACTGCGGCTGGATGGACACGCCCGGCGAGGATGTGGTGCAGCGCCGGTTCCATGGCGCGGGCGACGGCTGGCTTGCCGCCGCCGAAGCCCGCCAGCCCATGGGAATGCTGGTCAAGCCCGACCATGTGGCGGGGCTGGCCTCTTACCTTTTGTCCGCAGACTCCGGTGTCATGACCGGGGCGCTGGTGGATTTCGATCAAAACGTCGCCGGGGCCTACCCGGAATAAGGAGACAGACATGACGGTAAGATTCGGCCTTCTGGGCGCCGGGCGCATCGGCAAGGTTCATGCCAAGGCGGTGACCGGCGATGCGGGGGCAAGGCTTGTGGCCGTGGCCGACGCCGTTCCGGCCGCCGCCCAGGCGATCGCGGACCAGTACGGCTGCGAAATCCGCACCATCGAGGCGATCCTGTCCGCCAAGGACATCGACGCCGTGGTGATCTGCACCCCGACCGACACCCACGCCGACCTGATCGAGGCCTTCGTCAAGGCCGGCAAGGCGGTGTTCTGCGAAAAGCCGATCGATCTGTCGCTGGCCCGCGTCAAGGAGTGCCTCAAGGTGGTGCGCGCCCACAAGGGCACGCTGATGGTCGGCTTCAACCGCCGGTTCGACCCGCATTTCAAGGCGGTCCGCGCCGAGATCGACAAGGGCACGATCGGCGAAGTCGAGATGGTGGTCATCACCTCTCGCGATCCGGGCGCGCCGCCGGTCGATTACATCAAGCGTTCGGGCGGCATTTTCCGCGACATGACGATCCATGATTTCGACATGGCCCGCTTTTTGCTGGGCGAAGAGATCACCGAAGTGGTGGCCACGGCCGCCGTTCTGGTGGACCCCGAGATCGGCAAGGCCGGCGACTTCGATTCGGTACAGGTGCTGCTGCGCACCGCTACCGGCAAGCAGGCGATGATTTCCAACTCGCGCCGCGCCAGCTATGGCTATGACCAGCGGATCGAGGTTCACGGCGCCAAGGGCGCGGTTTCGGCCGAGAACCAGCGCCCGGTCTCGATCGAGGTGGCCAGCGCCGCCGGCTACACCCGCCCGCCGCTGCACGACTTCTTCATGACCCGCTACACCGAGGCCTATGCGGCCGAAATCGCCCAGTTCATCGCCGCCCTGTCCGGCAAGGGCCGCGCCGAGCCTTCGGGCGAGGATGGTCTGATCGCCCTCGCACTGGCCGATGCGGCGGTGCGCTCGGTGGCCGAGGGCAGGGTTGTGAAGCTGGCCGAGATTCTGGGCTGACCGCTTCGGCAAGCCTTTAATTCCAGGCGTTTGCTGCGCAGCATTTTCGTTCCCGCTGCGCAGCAATTTACGCGGTTTCTGCGCAGCAATCCGGCGCAGCATTCAGGCCACGTGCAGCTCTGTCATCATGCCCGTGGCCATGTGATAGAGATGGTGGCAGTGCAGCAACCACTGGCCCGGCACCGCATCGAAAGCAACCGTGACCATGGCCATCGGCGGCACGATCACCGTATCGCGCATCGGCCCCTGAAAGCGCCAGCCGTTGATCTCGACCACCTGGAAATGATGGCCGTGCAGGTGCATGGGATGCATCATCATCGAGGGGTTCATGAACATCAGCTCCACCCGCTGGCCCGGCGCGGCGGTCAGCGGCGTGTGTGCGCCGTGCTGCTCGGCGTTGATGGTCCAGACATAGCCCGCGCCCTGGCCCAGCATCAGGTGGTGCTGCACCGCAGCGGGTGCCGGGGCCAGCGGGGCGGCGGCGGCAATCGTCTGGTCCAGCGTCAGGTCCAGAAAACCGGCCTTTGCCTCGGCCTCATCCGGCAGGCGGGCGACGGGGGCGCCGGGGCTGGCCAGGATGACCCCCGTGCGGCGCAGCGAATCCTCGACCTGGGCAAAGACGGCAAACGCGCCGCCATCACGCGGGATCGACAGGATCAGGTCGATCCGCTGGCCCTGCGCCAGCGGAAAGTCGGTGCCGGTGACCGGCAGGCAGGGGTTTCCGTCGACCGCCACCACCTGCGCCGCAAGCTGCCCGGTCCTGATCCAGAACCCGGTCGCCGTGGCGCCGTTTATGATGCGCAGCCGGATTTCCCGGCCCGGCTCGACCGCTATGACCTCGGGGTCGGCAAGGGTGCGGCCATTGGCCAGAAAGGCATCATAGGCGATGTCATTGGCATGGGTCATGCCGGCGCCCATCGCGGCCATGTCATGGCCCATCGCGGCCTGGTCCGTCCCTGCCCCGCCCATGGCCATCGCGCCATGCGCATCGCTGCCGCCCAGGGCCTCCAGCAGCTCGACCGGCGGGGTAAAGCTGAAATCGTGCAGCATCACCACCGCCTCGGCCAACTGCGGCGCCCCGGCCTCGCGCCCGACCATCGGCGCGGCCAGCAGAAGCTGCTCGGACAGGCTGTGCGCGTGCATCCAATGGGTGCCGGGGGTCAACGGAAAGTCGACCCGGTCGGCAAGCCCCGGCGCCAGCTCGCCCCCGCCCGGCCGCGCCCGATCGGCGTCGAACGGGGCGCGGATCTGGCCATGGAAATGCAGCGTCAGCCCCTCGTCCGTCTCGTTCAGGATTTCGCCCGCAAAACGCTCGCCCTCGCGCCCGATGATACCATGCCCTCCGCCCGGGCCGGTGATGCCATAGACGGTCGCAGCGCGGCCCAGCACCTCGATCTGACGGCTCTGGACCCGCAGCAGCGGGCTGGCCGCGCGCGCCGATCCGGCGAAAAGCGCGCTGCCGAGCGCCCCGGCGCCCTGCAAGATCTGTCTGCGAGTCGGATGGAACGGCATCAGCATTCTCCTTGTCGATCTTGCCCGAACATAGTGCTGGCATGCGCCCTTTTACAGGTGGGGCGGCGTCTGCACCTTTCACGACCGCGTGGGCCTGCGTGCACCGGCCAGACCCTTCCCCAAAGCGGGATTTCACCCTATGAGGGGCCTTGCGCGCGGCGGGCCGCGAACGGGATCACCGATGACCTTTGACGAGATCTTTGCCAGGTTGATGGCGCATGACACCACTTCCCACCGGCCCAACATCGGGCTGATCGAAGAGGTCCGCGCGCTTCTGGTCGCGGCGGGCGCCCGGGTGGTGCTGGTGCCCGACGCCTCGGGCCACAAGGCCAACCTCTACGCCACCATCGGGCCCGATGGCCCCGGCGGGGTGATGCTGTCGGGCCATACCGATGTTGTCCCGGTCGAGGGCCAGGACTGGACCTTCCCTCCTCATGCCCTGACCTTGTCCGAAGGGCGCTATTACGGGCGCGGCGCCGCCGACATGAAGGGTTTTGTCGCCTGCGCGATCGAGGCGGCGCTGAATGCCGCCCACCGCTCGCTGAAATCGCCCCTGCATCTGGCGCTGTCGCATGACGAAGAGGTCGGCTGCCTTGGTGTGCGCTCGCTCATCAACCTGTTGGCCGGCGCGCCGCACCGTCCGCAGGTCTGCATCGTGGGCGAGCCGACGCTGATGCAGGTCGCGACCGGCCACAAGGGCAAGACCGCCCTGCGCGCCACCTGCACCGGACGCGAGGGGCATTCGGCCCTGGCGCCGATGGCGCTGAACGCGCTGCACCTGGCGGCGGACTTCGTCACCGGCCTGCGCGCGATGCAGGCCGAGATCGCGGATAGGGGTGCGCAGGACGACGATTACGATGTGCCCTATACCACGGTCCACGCCGGCATCCTGCGCGGCGGTGTGCAGGTCAACATCGTCCCGAACCAGGCCACGGTCGATTTCGAGATTCGCATGCTGGCCGAGGATGCCCCCGCCCCGCTGATCGCCCGCATCCGGGACATGGCCGACGCCATCGCCGCCCCGCACCGCCCCCGTTTTCCCGAAGCCGCCATCACGGTCGAGGAGTTGTGGAGTTACCCCGGCCTTGGCACCCCGCCGGGGGCCGAGGTGGTGCGCTTTGTCCAGTCGCTGACCGGGGCCAACGGCACGATCAAGGTGGCCTTCGGCACCGAGGGCGGCCTGTTTGACGCCCGCCTGGGCATTCCGACCGTGATCTGCGGGCCCGGCTCGATGGCGCAGGGGCACAAGCCCGACGAGTATGTCAGCGCCGAACAGATCGACCGCTGCCGCGTCATGCTGGGCACGCTGGTCGCGCGGCTGGAACAGGGGATCTGACGGCGCCATGCCCGTGACCCTGACCAGCCTGACCGACCTGGCCCGCCTGCCGTTCGATGCGATCATCGACGTGCGCTCGCCCGCCGAATTTGCCGAAGACCATCTGCCCGGCGCCATCAACCTGCCGGCCCTGTCGAACCAGGAAAGGGCCGAGGTCGGCACGATCTACAAGCAGGTCTCGGCTTTTGACGCGAAAAAGCTGGGCGCGGCGCTGGTGGCGCGCAATGTCGCCGATCACCTGACCGGCCCGCTGAAGGACATGACCGGCGGCTGGCGGCCGCTGGTCTACTGCTGGCGCGGCGGGCAAAGGTCAGGCTCGGTCGCCACGATCCTTGGTCAGATCGGCTGGCGGACCGACACCATCGCGGGCGGCTACAAGGCCTGGCGCAGTCTGGTGGTCGAGGCGCTGAACGTCACCCCCTTTACGCCGCCGTTGACCGTGCTGGACGGCAACACCGGCTCGGCCAAGACCGAGGTGCTGAACCTGCTGCCCGGCCTGGGGATTCAGGTGATCGACCTTGAAGGCCTGGCGCGGCATCGCGGCAGCCTCTTTGGCGCCATGCCGGGCGGCCAGCCCGATCAGAAGGGGTTTGACACGGCCCTGGCCATGCAGATCGCGGGGCTTGACCCCTCGCGCCCCGTGGTGGTCGAGGCGGAAAGCTCCAAGGTCGGCAACATCCGCCTGCCGGTGCAGCTTTGGAAAGCGATGCAGGCCGCCCCCCGCATCGCCATTGCCGTCCCGCCCGGCGCCCGCGCCCGCTATCTGACCCGCGCCTATGGCGATCTGATCGCCGAGCCTGAGCGCCTGCAAGGCATCATCGCGCAGCTTCGCCCCTCGCACCCGGCCGAGCGGATCGCGGCCTGGCAGGCAATGGCCGTCGCCGGCCAGCACGAGGCGCTCGCCGCCGCGCTGATGGAGAATCACTACGATCCCCGCTATCTGAGGCACCGCGACCGGGTGGCGCAGGGAGGCCTGGTCGAGATCGCCGCCCCGTCCCTGGACGCCGCCGACCTGCCCGCCATCGCGGCACGGGTGGCGCTGGCTGTGCGGCCCTGAGGGGCATGGGCGACCTCGGCGCGTGCCTTGGTCACCTATGGTCGGGCGGAAAAGGAAAGGCATTGCCTTTCCCCGCCCGTGTGGGAACGTTTCCGGGTGACCGGTTCCGCATAGCTGTCAGAGGCCTGCGCCCGACCCGGCGGGTGCGGAGCGCCCGCCAGGGGCGGGTCGGGCGCTGGCGACGGGCCTTTGGGGCCCTCGGCGGAGTGCGGCAACCGTCCCGTATGGCCTCGGCGATAGCCTCGGCCAGTTCGGGCGGAGAAGGAAACGCACCGCGTTTCCCCGCCCGTGTGGGAACGTATCCGGTAGACCGGTTCCGCATCAGTTACAGAGGCCAACGCCCGACCCGGGGGGCGTGGAGCGCCCTCCCTGGGGGGGTCGGGCGCTGGCCGAGGGCCTTTGGGGCCCTTGGCCGGGAAAGCGGCTTGCGGCGTCGCATGACCTCGGCTCGTGCCTCGGCCAGCGTTTCGGTCCGCTAAGCTCAGCCCTCCAGCGCCTCAAGCTCGTCGATGAAGCCGGCGATCATCGACAGGCCCTTGTCCCAGAACGTCGGATCGCTCGCATCCAGCCCGAAGGGGGCCAGCAGGTCCTTGTGATGCCTGGACCCGCCCGCCTTGAGCATTTCAAAGTACTTGTCCTCGAACCCCTCAAGCCCGCCCGCATAGACGGCATAGAGCGCGTTCACCAGACCGTCGCCAAAGGCATAGGCATAGACGTAGAACGGCGAGTGGATGAAATGCGGGATATAGGCCCAGAACGTCTCGTATCCGTCCATGAAATCAAAGGCATCGCCCAAAGACTGCGCCTGAACCGACATCCACAGCGCGTTGATGTCGTTGGGGGTCAGCTCGCCCTTGGACCGCGCGGCGTGCAGCTTGCATTCGAAATCGTAGAACGCGA
This sequence comes from Paracoccaceae bacterium, assembly GCA_052387855.1. Lineage (GTDB taxonomy): Bacteria > Pseudomonadota > Alphaproteobacteria > Rhodobacterales > Rhodobacteraceae > CAIYZT01. The sequence continues at coordinate 55,732 of JBQTIT010000031.1, read as the reverse complement.
TCTGGCGGACCACGGTGTTGATCATGTCCTCGACCTTGCCGGCCAGCAGGGTCTTTTTCTCGGCCGGGGTCTTTGCCCGGTCCAGAAGCGCGCGAAAGGTCAGCATCTCGCCAAAGACCGAGGCGGTCTCGGCCAGCGTCAGCGGGGTCGATGACAAGAGCTCTCCCTGTCCGGCCGCCAGCACCTGATGCACGCCATGGCCCAATTCATGCGCCAGGGTCATCACGTCGCGCGGCTTGCCCAGATAGTTCATCATCACATAGGGGTGCACCGTGGTGACCGTCGGATGGGCAAAGGCGCCGGGGGCCTTGCCGGGCTTGACGCCGGCGTCGATCCAGCCCTTTGAAAAGAAGGGCGCGGCAAGTTCGGCCATGCGCGGGTCAAAGCCGTTGTAGGCCTCCAGCACGGTCTGGCGCGCCTCGTCCCAGCCGACCAGGCGGGGCGCCTCGGTCGGCAGGGGAGCGTTGCGGTCCCAAACCTGAAGCCGCTCCAGCCCCATCCAGCGCGCTTTCAGCCGGTAATAGCGATGCGACAGCTTGGGGTAGGCCGCCACCACCGCGTTGCGCAGCGCCTCGACCACTTCGGGCTCCACATGGTTGGCCAGATGGCGGGCGTGCTGGGGCGTCGGCATCTTGCGCCAGCGGTCGTCGATCTCCTTTTCCTTGGCCAGGGTGTTGGAGATGCGCGAGAACAGCTTGGTCTGCCCGCGAAACACCACCGCCAGCGCCCGCGCCGCCGCCTCGCGCCGGGCGCGGATCGGGTCGGTCAACAGGTTCAGCGTCGCCTCAAGGTTCAGCTCTTCTTCCTCGCCCTCGACCTTGAACATCAGCCCGGCCATGGTCTCGTCGAAAAGCTTGTTCCAGGCCGAGGCGCCGACGACCGAAGCATCGTGCAGAAAGGTTTCCAGCTCGTCCGACAACTGGTGCGGGCGCATGGCGCGGATGCGGTCAAAGACCGGCTTGTAGCGCGCAAGCTCGGCATTGGCGGCCAGGAGCGCGTTCAGATGCGGCTCGTCCAGACGGTTGAATTCGAGCGTGTAGAAGACCAGCGGCGTGGTGCTGTTCGTGATGGCGTCCTGACAGTCGGCCATGAACTTGGCCCGGTCGCTGTCCATCGTGTTCTGATAATAGCGCAGGCCGGCGTAGGACATGATCCGCCCCGCCGCGATGTCGATCGCCTCATAGCGCTGCACGGCGCGCAACAGGGCCGGCGCGTCAAGGCTGGCCAGCCTGCCCTGATAGTCGGCGGCAAAGGCCTTGCCCTCGGTCTCGACAAAGGCCAGATCGCGGGCAAGCTCCGGCGCGTCGGGCGCGGTGTAAAGGTCTGACAGGTCCCATTCGGGCAGATCGCCAAAGCTGTTTGAGCCCCGCCTTGCGTCAAGGACGGGCTGGGAAAGCGGAAGTGTCATGGCGGCTCCTCTTAGCGGCACTTGTGCCCATCTAGGGGATGCCGGGCCCCCGCCGCAAGGGCAGGGCGCGTGGCTTTGCGCCCAATATTCGGGCAACGCCCGGCGAAGCGGGCCTTGTGGCCATGGTGGGGCTTTACCTTTGGGGCCGCCGCGTCCTAACCTTGGCCTCCAAGCTGGGGGCCGGAATGACCACCTGTTTCAACGAGATGTTCGAAGGCGCCGACGTGCGCGCGCCCTATGCGCGGTTGCAGGACTGGATGCAGTCGATGCCGGCGGACCGGCGGCGCGAAAAGCAGGCCGAGGCCGAAGAGCTGTTCCGGCGCATCGGCATCACCTTTGCCGTCTATGGCGAGGGCGGCGATCCGGATCGGCTGATCCCGTTCGACATGTTCCCGCGCGTCTTTACCGCGATGGAATGGGCGCGGCTGGAACGCGGCATCAAGCAGCGGGCGCGGGCGCTCAATGCCTTTCTGGTCGATGTCTACGGGCGCGGCGAGATCGTGCGCGCCGGGCGCATTCCCTCCCATCTGGTCTATCAGAACGAGGCCTACGAGATCGCGGTCGCGGGATTCGTGCCGCCAAAGGGGGTCTATTCCCACATTGTCGGCATCGACATCGTGCGCACCGGACCGACCGACTTTTTCGTGCTTGAAGACAACTGCCGCACGCCTTCGGGTGTAAGCTATATGCTGGAAAGCCGCGAGATGATGATGCGGATGTTCCCCGACCTGTTCCGCGAGAACCGCATCCAGCCGGTGGACCGCTATCCTGACCTCTTGCGCCGCACCTTCGCCTCGGTCGCGCCGGCGCGGTGCGAGCGCGAGCCGACGGTGGTGATCCTGACCCCGGGGCATTTCAATTCGGCCTATTACGAGCACAGCTTTCTGGCCGACCTGATGGGCGTGGAGCTGGTCGAGGGGCAGGACCTGTTCGTCGACGGCGCCTTTGTCTACATGCGCACAACCGAGGGACCCAAGCGGGTCGACGTGATCTATCGGCGCATCGACGATGCCTTTATCGACCCCTTGTGCTTTCGCCCCGATTCGATGCTGGGCATCCCGGGGCTGATGGATGTCTACCGCTCGGGCGGGGTGTCGATCTGCTCGGCGCCGGGGGCGGGGGTGGCCGATGACAAGGCGGTCTATACCTATGTGCCCGAAATGATCCGCTTTTATCTGGGCGAAGAGCCGATCCTGGCCAATGTGCCGACCTGGAAATGCGCCGAGGCCGAGGATTTTCGCTACGTCGATGCCCATCTGGCCGAACTGGTGGTCAAGGAGGTGCACGGCTCGGGCGGCTACGGCATGCTGGTGGGCCCCAAGTCGACCCGGGCCGAGGTCGAGGAGTTTCGCGCCAGGCTGCGGGCCGATCCGGCCAACTACATCGCCCAGCCGACGCTGGCGCTGTCGACCACGCCGACCTTTGTCGACGAGGGCGTGGCGCCGCGCCATGTCGACCTGCGCCCCTATTGCCTGGTGGGCGAACGGATCGAGCTTGTGCCCGGCGGAATGACGCGCGTGGCGCTCAAGGAGGGCTCGCTGGTGGTGAACTCGTCGCAGGGCGGCGGGGTCAAGGACACCTGGGTTCTGGCGGAGTAGGGGCGATGCTGTCACGGACCGCCGACAACCTGTACTGGATCGCCCGCTACATGGAGCGGGCCGAAACCGCCGCGCGGCTTCTGGAGGTGGGGGCGCGCATCTCGCTTCTGCCCTCGGCGATGGGGTATCGCAGCGACTGGGATTCGGTGCTGCGCGCCTCGGGCAACGCGGTGGGCTATGCCGCCAAATACGGCGCGCCGGATCAGCGGGACATCGAATCCTACCTGTTCTTTGACCGCGACAACCCCAATTCTGTCGCCTCGTGCATCACCGCCGCGCGCGAGAACGGCCGGATCGTGCGCACGGCGCTGACGACGCAGGTCTGGGACGCGCTGAACACTGCCTTTCAGGAACTGCGCCGGATCGAGGCGGCGCGGGCGCGGGCCGAGCTGTCGCGCCTGACCGACTGGGTGATGAAGCAGACCGCCATGGTGCGCGGGGCGATCGATGCCACCCTGTTGCGCGGGCCCGGCTACAACTTTCTGAACATCGGCTATTATCTGGAGCGCGGCGACAGCACGGCGCGGCTGATGGATGTGAAATATTACGTCCTGCTGCCACGCGCCGATTTCATCGGCTCGGGTCTGGACAATGACCAATGGAAGATGCTGCTCAGGGCGCTGGGCGCGCACCGGGCCTTTCACTGGGCCTATGGCGGCGATCTGACGGCGGTCAAGATCGCCGATTTCCTGATCCTGAACCCGCAATGCCCGCGCGCGCTGATCACCTGCGTGGCGGGGATGAACAACCATCTGGGGCGCCTGGCGCTGGAATACGGGGCCGAGACCCGCGCCCAGCTTGCGGTGCGCGCCTTGATGTCAGAGCTCAAGGTGCAGTCCACCGACGGGATCTTTGACGAGGGCCTGCACGAGTTCCTGACGCGGTTCATCCGGCAGTCGGCCGACCTGGGCTCCACCATCCACGAGTGCTATCTGGCCGGGGACCTGGCGCCATGATCCTGACCATCCTGCACAGCACGCGCTACGATTACGGCACCCCGGCGCGGTCGGTGGTGCAAAGCCACCGGCTGACGCCTTCGGTGTTCGACGGGCAGAGGGTGGTGTCCTGGCAGGTCGAGGTGACCGGCGGGCGCCGGGGGGGCGAGTTTCGCGATGGCGCGGGCGATCTGGTGACGGGCTGGACCATTCCCGGCCCGGTCGATGCGGTCGAGGTCAGGGTGCAGGGCGTGGTGGAAACGGCCGATCTGACGGGCGTTCTGAAGGGCCACCGCGAGACGGTCGCGCCCGGGGCCTATCTGCGGCAGACCCCGGCGACCGCGCCGGACGGCGCGCTGCGCGATCTGGCCGCCGGCGTGGCGGAGGCGGACCCGCTGGCGCTGGCCCATGGGCTGGCCAGCGCGGTCGGCGCGGCGGTCCTGTACCGTCCCGGCGTGACCCATGCCGCCACCACCGCCACCGAGGCGCTAGCTCAGGGCGAGGGCGTCTGCCAGGACCATGCGCAGGTGCTGGTGGCGCTGGCGCGGCTGCGCGGCCTGCCGGCGCGCTATGTCTCGGGCTATCTGTCCTCGACCCGGGACGGCAGCGCCGAAGAGGCCGCCCATGCCTGGGCCGAGATCCATGTGCCCGGTTTCGGCTGGATCGGCTTTGACCCCGCCAACCGCTGCTGCCCGGACGGGCGCTATCTGCGCCTGGGCTCGGGGCTGGATGCCAAGGCCGCCGCCCCGATCCGCGGCATCGCGCGCGGCGCGGGCGAAGAGCAGATGTCGGTGACGGTTGCGGTCCAGGCGCAGGAGCAATAGCTTGCCCGCAACGGACGCATCCGGAGGGACGGAATGACCTATTGCGTGGGCCTGCTCTTGAACGACGGCATGGTTTGCCTGTCGGACACGCGCACCAATGCCGGGCTCGACAACATCTCGACCTACCGCAAGATGTTCCATTTCGAAGAGCCGGGCGAGCGGGTGATCACCATCATGACCGCCGGCTCGCTTTCGGTGACGCAGACCACCATCGCGCGGCTGCGCGAGGCGGTGGAAGATGCCGAGGCCACGCCCGAAACCTCTGTCATGCTGGCGCCGACGATGCTGAAGGTGGCCCAGATCATCGGCGCGACGCTTGCCGCGGTGCGATCGGAGGTCGACGAAAAGCTGTCGGCGATGAACCAGGGCGCCTCGGCCAGCATGATCGTGGCGGCGCAGCGGCGCGGCGGGGCGATGCGGCTGTTTCTGGTCTATCCCGAGGGCAATTTCATCGAGGCGACCGAGGACACGCCGTTTCTTCAGATCGGCGAGCACAAATATGGCAAGCCGATCCTGGACCGGGTCGTCAAGCCCACCACCTCGCTGGCCGATGCCGAAAAGGCGGTGCTCTTGTCGATGGATTCGACCCTGCGGTCGAACCTGTCGGTGGGCATGCCGCTGGATCTGTGCGTGATCGAAAAGGATGCCCTTCGCGTCAGCCGCCGGCGGCGGATCGAGGCCGGCGACCCCGCCTTTCGCGCCATGTCCGAGGCCTGGTCCGAGGCGCTGCGCGACGGCTTTGCGCGCATCGCGCTGTAGCGCCCCGCCCCGGCCGGCAAGGCGGGGGTTTCGCACCCCCGCGCCGGTTTGTGCCAAACCGGCTGCCCCCGCGGGATATTTTTTACACAGAGGATGAGGCCCGGTCAGCGCTGCGCTGCGAAATGCGCCGCGACCTCGTCCGCAAAGCGGGCGCGGGTTGCGGGGCGCTCCATCGGGATTTCGTGTTCGGCGCCGGGATAGAGGCTGAGGCGCCCCTTTGGCCAGCGCGCCATGCGGTCATGGATCGGGCGGACGGCGACGACTTTTTCGGCCGTGCCCAGCACGGTGAGCGTCGGCAGGTCGGGCGAGGGCAGTGCGGCCAGCGCCCGGCATTCGTCCAGCGCCGCCCCGAGCCAGCCCAGCGAGGGGCCGGCCAGCGAAAGCTCGGGGTGGGCGAGGGTCTGGCGGCGCATGTGGTCCCAGCTTTCCGGGTCGCTGGTCAGCAGGTTGCCGGCAAAGCCCTGGCTCAGCACATAGCTGGTGCGGCGGGTTCCGGGTGTCCTGGCGGCGTCGAGGTTGAGCCAGCGCGCGGCGGCGGACACCGAGACGGCCAGCGGCAGCAGCCAGGGCGACATCAGGACGCCCCACATCGGCGCCGAAAACACCGCCGCGGCAAAGGGGTGGGGGCCCATCAGGCTGCGCAGCCCGATGGTGCCGCCCATGGAATGGGCCAAGAGGAACCAGGGCCGGGGCAGGTGCCGCGCATGGGCAAGGTCCATCAGGGCGGCCAGGTCAAGCCGGTATTCGGCAAAGGCGCCGACATGGCCGTTCAGGGGACTGGCGGGCGCGCGGTCGGACAGGCCCTGACCGCGCCAGTCGAGCGAGACGGTGTCAAAGCCGCGCGCCGCAAGGTCGGCGGCGGTCCGGCCGTATTTCTCGATGAATTCGGCGCGGCCGGGCAGCAGGAACACCGTGCCCCGCGACGGTGCCGGCGCGGGCCAGTGCCCCAGGCGCAGGCGACGGCCGTCGGCGGCATCCGCCCAGACCGCATGGCCGCCCGGCGGACCCTGGGCCAGGTCGGCGAAAAAGGGCGCCGCAGCGGTCACGCCAGGATCGCGGCCAGTTTCATAGCCAGGCCCATGTTGCCCTCGACCCGCAGGCGGCCGGTCATGAAGGCCGAGGTCGGGGACAGATCGCCCTCGAACATGGCCTGAAAATCCTCGGCGCCGGCGGTCAGCGTCACCTCCGCCTCTTCGTCGGCGGCGCGGACGCCGGTCGCATCGACCATGATCGCGCCTTCGCCGGTCACGACGAATTTGGCCACCGCGTCGAACCCGCCCGAAAATTTTGTCGACAAGGCATCGACCGCCTTTGAAATCACGTCGCTCATGGTCTCTCCGATCACCGGGGTTTGAACCCGTGCCGCTGGAATTTGGCACAAACTGGTTTACCTTGCGCTTATGAAAGCGTCGCGCCCAGTTCTCAACCGTTTCGTTGCGGCAATCCTGGCGCTCTGGATGGGCGCCGGGCAGGCGCTGGCCGATGGGACGCGGCTGGACGATCTGTTTTCTCGCCTGGCCACCGCCGGGCCGCAGGAGGCCGAGCGCATCACCGAATCGATCTGGATCGAATGGTCCAAGTCCGGCTCTGCCGCGATGGACCTGCTGTTGCAACGCGGCCGCGATGCGATGGAGGCGGGGCAGCTTGACGCGGCGGTGGAGCATCTTTCCGCGCTGATCGACCATGCCCCGGACTTTGCCGAAGGCTACAACGCGCGGGCGACGGCCTATTTCCAGGCGGGCGATCTGGGCCCCTCGGTGGCCGACATCGCCCGCACGCTGGAATTGAACCCGCGGCATTTCGGGGCGCTGTCGGGGCTGGGAATGATCTATGAGATCATCGGCCGGCCAGAGCGGGCGCTTCAGGCCTTTGAGGCGGCGCAGTCTGTCAATCCGCATCTGCCTGCGGTAAACGCCTCCATCGACCGGCTGCGGTCGGATCTTTCCGGGCAGGATCTTTAGGGCAGGCTCATGATGACGACCCCGCGGGTCACGGCGGTCCTCGGGCCGACGAACACCGGCAAGACGCATTATGCCATCGAGCGGATGCTGGCGCACCGGACGGGTGTGATCGGCCTGCCGCTGCGGCTTTTGGCGCGCGAGGTCTATGACCGGATCGTGGCGCAGCGCGGCCCCTCGGTGGTGGCGCTGGTCACGGGCGAAGAGCGGATCGTGCCCGAGCGGACGCAGTACTGGGTCTGCACGGTCGAGGCGATGCCGCTGGAGATCGGCGCCGATTTTGTGGCGGTGGACGAGATCCAGCTCTGCGCCGACGCCGAGCGCGGGCACGTCTTTACCGACCGGCTCCTGCGCGCGCGCGGGCTGCACGAGACGCTGTTCATGGGCGCCGAGACCATGCGCCAGGCGATTGCGAACCTGGTACCGGGGGTGAGTTTCCTCAGGCGCGAGCGGTTTTCGGCGCTGACGTACTCAGGTTCGAAAAAGATAAGCCGCATGCCTCCGCGCAGCGCGATTGTCGGGTTTTCAGTTGAAAATGTCTATGCCATCGCAGAGCTGATCCGCCGGCAAAAGGGCGGCTGCGCGGTGGTGATGGGCGCGCTCAGCCCGCGCACGCGCAATGCGCAGGTGGCGCTGTACCAAAGCGGCGAGGTCGATTACCTGGTGGCCACCGATGCCATCGGCATGGGGCTGAACCTGGACATTGCCCATGTTGCCTTTGCCGCCACGGCCAAGTTTGACGGGCGCCGGATGCGCGGGCTTTATCCGCAGGAACTGGGCCAGATCGCCGGCCGGGCCGGGCGCTATCTGGAAAACGGCTCGTTCGGCGTCACCGGCGAGGCGCGCCCGCTGGACCCCGAGGTGATCGAGGCGATCGAGACCCACCGTTTCGAGCCGATCCGCAAGCTGCAATGGCGTAACCACGATCTGGACTTCGGCTCGGTCGAGCGGCTGCTTGGCGCGCTGGAGCGGCAGACCGACAACGACTGGCTGACCCGCGCGCGCGATGCCGACGATGTGCTGGCGCTGAAAGCGCTGAAGGAGATGCCCGAGATCGCCGAAAAGCTGACCGGGCCAAAGCGGGTGCAGCTTTTGTGGGACGTCTGCCGCATCCCCGACTTTCGCGGCGCCTCCGAGACGGACCATTTCACGCTGCTGGCGCGGATCTTCGACTTTCTGGTCGGGCGGGGACTTGGCGGTGGAAAGGTGCCGTCGGAATGGCTCAGGAAGGCCGTCGAACGCATCGACAAGCCGGGCGGCGACATTGACACCATCTCGAAACGGCTGGCCCATATCCGGACCTGGACCTATGTGGCGCAGCGCAAGGGGTGGGTCGAGAATGAAAGCCATTGGAAAGACGAGACGCGCGCGGTAGAAGACCGCCTGTCGGACGCCTTGCACATGGCGTTGACGCAAAGATTTGTTGACCGGCGCACATCGGTTCTGATGCGCCGGTTGAAGGAAAAGGAGACCCTCGTGGCCGAGGTGAATGACAAGGGCGAAGTGACGGTCGAGGGCGAATTCGCCGGCCGGCTCGAAGGGTTCCGGTTCCGGCAGGATGGCTCGGCCGGCGCCGAGGGCGCGCGCACGCTGGCCCAGGCGGCGTATCAGGCGCTGCGGCCAGAGTTGCACCTGCGCGCCGACCGTTTTTACAACGCGCCCGACACCGAGATGGACCTGACCGAGCAGGGGGGCCTGATGTGGGGCACCAATGCGGTCGGCAAGCTGGTCAAGGGTGCCGAGCCGACGCGCCCGGTGGTCCAGGCCTTTGTCGACGAAGAGGCGGGCGAAGAGGTGGCCGAAAAGGTCCGCAGGCGGCTCCAGCATTTCATCGACCGCAAGATCGCCGCGCAGTTCGAGCCGCTCTTGGCCATGGGCCGGGACGAGGCGCTGACCGGCCTGGCGCGCGGCTTTGCCTTCCGCATGTCCGAGGCGATGGGCGTCATCGCGCGCGAGGCCGTCGCCGCCGAAGTCAAGGAGCTTGACCAGGAGGCGCGGGGCGCGCTGCGCAAGCATGGCATCCGCTTTGGCCAGTACACGGTGTTCCTGCCCGCGCTGCTGAAACCCGCGCCGACGCGGCTGCGCCTGGTGCTGTGGTCGCTCTGGAACGGGCTGCCCGAATTTCCCGAAAGCCCGCCGCCGGGCCTGGTGACCATCCCCAACATCGCCGAAGTGCCCAAGATGCACTACACGCTGGCCGGCTATCATCCGGCGGGCGCCCGCGCGATCCGCATCGACATGCTTGAACGCCTTGCCGACATCCTGCGGCAAAAGGACAGCCGCGCCGGGTTCGAGGCGGCGCCGGACATGCTGTCGATCACCGGCATGACGCTGGAGCAGTTCGCGGACCTGATGGCCGGCCTTGGCTACAAGGGTGACAAGGCCGAGCGCGTCAAGGTCAAGGTTGCTCCGGTCCTTGTGCCGCCGCCGGTTGACCCGAACGCGCCGATCCTGCCCATTCCCGAAGAGGTCTCGGTCCTGGCCCCGCCGCCGGAGCCGGAGGCGCCCGGCGCCGAGGCCGCCCCGCCCGAGATGGAGGCGTTCTATACCTTTACCTGGGCGCCCAAGCCGCGTTTCGTGCGCCCCGAGCGCGCGCCCCGCAAGCCGGAGGCCGGCGCGGCCCCGGTCGAACGCGCCCCCCGCCCGCCCCGCCCCGAAGGCGAGGCGCGCGAGCGCGGCAAGGACCGCCGCCCGGACCGCAAGGACGGCCCGAAGCCCGATCGCGGCGCGGCACAGGACGGCGCCAAGCGCCGCGATCACGGTCCCAAGGGCGGCAAGCATGATGGCAAGCCGCGCGAACACGACCGCGCCCCGAGGCCCCAGCAGATCGAGGCCCGCCCGCCGCGCGCCGAAAAGCCGATCGACCCGGACAACCCCTTTGCCGTGCTGATGGCGCTGAAGGGCAAGATCTGATTGCCCGGGCCGGCGGGGAAATCGGCCCCCACGGCCGCACTTCGTCTGCGGCTGGACAAATGGCTGTTCGTTGCGCGCTTTTTCCGCTCGCGCGAGGCGGCGGCGGCATTGGTGGGCAGCGGCCATCTGCGCATCAACGCGCGCCCCTGCGCCAAGCCGGGCCATGGGGTGGGGGTTGGCGATGTGCTGACCTTTCCGCAGGGCGCGCAGATTCGCGTCGTCCGCGTCACCGCGCTGGCGCCGCGACGCGGCCCGGCCGATGCGGCGCGCGCGCTTTACGACGATCTTGCGCCCCGCGGCGCCGAAGCCGGCCAAAGCCCCGCCGCGCCGCTTGAATGATCGGCCCCGAACGGCTAAGTCCGCGACATCGGACCAACGAAGAGCCCACCCCATGACCTATGTCGTGATCGACAACTGCATCGCCTGCAAATACACCGACTGCGTCGAGGTCTGCCCCGTGGATTGCTTCTACGAGGGCGAGAACATGCTGGTCATCCATCCGGACGAATGCATCGACTGCGGCGTCTGCGAGCCGGAGTGCCCGGCCGATGCCATCCGGCCGGATACCGAGCCGAACATGGCCGAATGGGTGGAGTTCAACCGGAAGTATTCGGAAATGTGGCCGGTGATCGTGACCAAGAAAGACCCGCTGCCCGAAGCGGCCGAGCGTGACGGCGAGACCGGAAAGCGCGACAAGTACTTTTCCGAGATGGCCGGCCCGGGCGGCTGATCGCCATTGGCCCGCAGCCGGCAACGCAGCGTTGCCGGAAAAACGTCGTGCCGGCCGGCCTTTGCGCCGCACCGCGCCCCGGCCCTGTTGGATTCGGGGCATATTTGTGTTATAGAATCGTTACAACTGCTTGCCACTCGTCCCAAACCTCAGAGCTTTAGCTTTGAGTCAGGAGTTTTTTCGCACCCGCAACCTTGCCTCCCGGCTTTGGCCGAGGGCGGGTTTTTGTGTCCGGAATGCCGGCCCCAGCCACCAGAGGAAGACCTGATGACCAAAACGAAGCGTCCCGATTTCCACCCCAACGATTTCGTCGTCTATCCCGCGCATGGCGTGGGCAAGATCGTGTCGATCGAGGAACAGGAAATCGCGGGCATCCATCTTGAGCTGTTCGTCATCTCATTTGAAAAGGACAAGATGACCCTGCGGGTTCCGACCCACAAGGCCACCGATATCGGCATGCGCAGCCTGTCCAGCCCCGATGTGGTCAGCCGCGCGCTGGACACGCTCAAGGGCAAGGCGCGGGTCAAGCGGGCGATGTGGTCGCGCCGGGCGCAGGAATACGAGCAAAAGATCAACTCGGGCGATCTGATGGCCATCGCCGAGGTGGTGCGCGATCTGCACCGCAACGATGACCAGCGCGAGCAAAGCTATTCCGAGCGCCAGCTTTACGAGGCCGCGCTGGAGCGGCTGACGCGCGAGGTGGCGGCGGTGTCGGGGGTCGATGAGGCCGGCGCGCAGAAAAAGGTTGACGACGTTCTGGTCAGCCGCGCCGCCTGAGGGGCGCCGGTCCGGGACGGGGGGGCGGTGCCGCGGCGCCGCCCTTTTTCGTTCGGGGCCGGCGAATGGTCGCCCACGCCGGCGCGGATGTCGCAGGTGCCTTGTGGACCGTGCCGGACAGGGTATAAGACCGTGGTCCCGCAGCCTCAGGAGCCACCATGACCTTTGCCACGCTCGCAGACATCCGCGCCGCCCTTTGCGATCTGCCCCCGGCCAATGACGCCGCGCTTGCGGGGGCGCTGGCGCGCAATGGACAGTTGACCAAGCCGCCGGGCGCGCTGGGGCGGCTGGAGGATCTGGCGATCTGGGTGGCCGGCTGGCAGGGGACCGATCGGCCAGAGATCAAGGCGCCGCTGGTGCTGATCTTTGCCGGCAACCACGGGGTCACGGCGCAGGGGGTTTCGGCCTTTCCGGCCGAGGTGACGGTGCAGATGGTGGCCAATTTCCGGCACGGCGGCGCGGCGATCAACCAGCTTGCGCGGGCCGCCGGCGCCCGGATGCAGGTTCACGCGCTGGACCTGGACCGGCCGACCGCCGATTTTACCGAAGCGCCGGCGATGACCGAGGCCGAAACGGCGGCGGCCTTTGCCACCGGCTGGGCGGCGGTCGAGGATGGCGCCGACCTTTTGGTCGTGGGCGAGATGGGGATCGGCAACACCACCGTCGCCGCCGCCCTGGCCGCCGCGCTTTTTGGCGGGCCGGCCGGGGATTGGGTCGGACGTGGCACCGGGGTTGACGATCAGGGCCTGGCGCGCAAGGCGGCGGCGGTTGCCGCAGGCCTGGCGCGGCACCTGCCCGCCGATCCCTTGCAGATCCTGCAACGGCTGGGCGGGCGCGAGATTGCCGCCATGGCCGGGGCGATGGCGCGGGCGCGGGTGCTGGGCATCCCGCTGATTCTGGACGGTTTCATCGCCTGTGCGGCGGCGGCGGTGTTGCAGGCCGGAAACGGCGCCGCGCTGGACCATGCGGTGGCCGGGCACCTGTCGGCCGAGGGCGCCCATTCGCGGCTCCTGGACCGGCTGGGCAAGGCGCCGCTCTTGTCGCTGGGCCTGCGGCTGGGCGAGGGGTCGGGCGCGGCGCTGGCGATCTCGGTCGTCAAGGCCGCCGTGGCCTGTCACTCGGGCATGGCGACCTTTGCCGAGGCGGGCGTCTCGGACGCGCCGCCGGCGGGCTGAGCCTCGGCGGGCGGGTCCGGCTCCATCGGGCGGACCTCGAAGATCTCGTTCATGATCACCGCCTCCATCTCCTTTTCCAGCTCCTGGCTGCGGCGGATGTAGGTCTGGTTCTGGTCGACCGGCTGCCCCGGCACCCAGACCTCGGCCAATTCGCGCATCGCTTTGCGGTCGAGCCGCCAGAAAGTCTGCGAGAGCTTTGACGCCTCGTATTCTGAATATCCCATGTTTTCCAGAACATACCGCCCAGCCCGCACCGCCGAGTCAAAGGTCTCGCGCACCGTGTCGTTGGCGCCTGCCTGAAACAGCTCGTAAACATGCACCCGGTCGCGGGCGCGGGCGACGATGTGCAGATCGGGGCGCACGGTGCGCGCATAGCGCACGATCCGGGTCGAGACGACCGGGTCATTGACGGCCACCACCAGCACCTCGGCCTCCATTAGACCGGCGCTGTGCAGCAGTTCGGGCCGCGAGGGATCGCCGTAGAAGCCCTTGACGCCAAAGCGGCGCAACTGCTCGATGATGGCCAGATCGTTGTCCAGCACGACCGTGCGGCGCCCGGTCGAGCGCACCAGCCGGTTCACCACCTGCCCAAAGCGGCCGACCCCCGCGATGATGACCGCGCCGCGCTCGTCGATGGTGTCGGGCTGGTCGGCGGCGCGGGCCGCGCTGATGCGGCGGGCCAGACGCTCGTAGGCCATGAACAGGATCGGCGCCAGCAGCATCGACAGGCTGATCACCAGAAGCGCGATCTGTCCGTCGCCGACCGCCAGCGCCCCCGACGAGCGGGCAAAGGAGACCAGCAGAAACCCGAACTCGCCGCCCTGGGCCAGGGCGAGGGCAAAAAGCCAGCGGTCGCGGCCCCGGATCCTGAACGCCAGGCTGAGGACCAGCAGGACCACCAGCTTGATCCCGATCAGCCCCAGCGTCAGCGCGGCGATCAGCATCGGCTCGCGCAGCAGCACGGCAAAGTTGACCCCGATGCCCACCGTGATGAAGAAAAGCCCTAGCAGCAGCCCCTTGAACGGCTTCAGCTCGGCCTCAAGCTGGTGACGAAACTCGGACCCTGCCAGCACGACGCCGGCGACAAAGGTGCCGAGGGCGGGCGACAGGCCGACGATCATCATCAGAAAGGCGGCGCTGAGCACCAGGAGCAGGGCGACAAAAGTCGACATCTCGGGCAGGCGCGTGGCATGGACAAAGCGGAACACCGGCCGGCTGAGGTATTGCCCGCCCAGCACGATGGCGGCCACGATCAGCAGCGTCAGCCCGGTCGCGGCCCAGGCCGGCAGGGTCTGGATCAGGGTGATGATCGGCTCGACCGCGCCGGTCGCCTCTTCGGCAACCTCGGGGTTGGAGATGCCGAAGGTGTCCGACGTCGGCCCCTCGATGGTCCCCAGCGCGAGCAGCGGCACGATGGCCAGCATCGGGATGACCGCGATGTCCTGGGTCAGGAGCACCGAAAAGGTCGCCCTGCCGCCGCCGGTGCGCAGCAGGTTCTTTTCGGTCAGCGTTTGCAGCACGATGGCGGTGGAGGACAGCGAGCCGACCATGCCCGCGATCATCGCAACGCCGAAACTGGTGCCAAGTGCCATCAGCACCGCCATGATCGCGGCCGTGGTGCCAAGCACCTGAAGGCCGCCCAGTCCGATCAGCCGGTGGCGCATGTCCCACAGCGCCTTTGGCTCCAGTTCCAGCCCGATCAGGAACAGCATGATCACCACGCCAAACTCGGCCACATGCTGCAGATCGGCGGTATTGGCGCCGACCAGGCCCAGGACGGGGCCCATCACCACCCCGGCCGCCAGGTAGCCCAGCACCGAGCCAAGCCCAAGGCGCACCGACAGCGGCACGATCAGCACCGCCGCGCCAAGGTAGATCAGGGCCTCGTAGAGAAGGTTTTCCATCGGGCCCTTTCAGACCGGCAAGGGGGAGGCGGAGTTCATCTGGTCCATGACGGTCTGGCTTTCAATCCGGGCGCCGATCCACCGGGACGGGCCTGCGGCTCGCTTTCGGGAATCGGGCTGTTGGCGCAATGCTGTCGCATGATTCGGCCGCTTTCCAGTGAAGATTGCGCGAGCAGTCCGGTTGGCCGATCCTTGGGCCCGGCGGAGCCGCCGGTTGCCCCGCTGAGCTCTGGCCGCCCGGACAGGAGCCTCTGGATCAGGTGCGCGGCATCGTCAGGACAAGGCTGCGGCCGGACTTCTGATAGGTCAGCTCCGATGCGGCGATGGCCACGACCGTGCCCCCGTCCAGCTTGTCGCCGACATTGACCCTGACCAGCCGGCCGTTGGTCTGGCGCACCAGAGCGTAGCGGTCGCTCTCGGTGCCGTAGATGCCGATCAGCATCAGCTTGGAAAGGTTCACCGCCCCGACCACGGTCGCCTGCTTGGCCACCGAGGCGCTGGTCGGCAGATCGGGCATCGGCTGGTCAAGCTCGGGCTCGGCATCGGCAACGGCGGCGGCGTCACCGTCCGGCGCGTCCGAGGGCGCGGCAGCGGCCAGCGTGGCCGGGCGCGTCGCCGGCTTTGGCGAGGAGCTGAGGGCGCCGTCCGGCGCCGGAAGCACACCGGCGGCCGTCAGAAGCGAGGCCGAGGCGACGGCGGCGTCGATCGCCGCCGTGTCGACCAGACCGGCCCCTGCGGCAAGCGCCGGGCGGGGCGCGGGCCGCAGGCTGGCAAAGCGGCTGCCGGCTGCCGGCGCCAGCGCCGGGTCCTCGGCTGCGCCGTTCTGGGCCGGCGGCACCAGGTCTGCCGGCCGCTGCGCCGGCCGCTTGCCGACCAGCGCCGGATTTGCCGGGACCGGCGCCGCCTCGGCGCTCTCGGGTGGCGCGTCCAGCGCACCGGCCGCCGTGGTCGAGGGGTCGCCGGCGCTGCCCGGGGGCTGCGCCGTGGCCGCCGCCGCCGCCGCCAGCGCCGCCGCGATGGCCTCCACCTCGTCGGGCCGCGCTGCCGGAACGACCGCAGGCCGCCCCGCAACAAGCAAAACGCCCTCGGGAGTGGCGATCCCTTCGGGCGTCGGGATGATCCTGCCATCCGCATCAAACTGGTAGACGGTGCCAAAGGGCGGGGGCGGCATGGCGGGGGCGGGCAGGGCATCGCTGGGCGTGCCCAATGGCGCGCCGAGCGCCGAAGGGTCAGGCATCTGCGGCGGCGCGTCCAGCGCGGCCAGGAAGATCTCGTCCTGCGCATCGCCCACCGGCGTGGTCCGGGTCAGACCGGCGGTGGCGGCCGGCGCCTGGGCGGGGGCCGGTTCTGGCGCGGCGGCGGCGGGTTCTGGCTCGGCGCCGGGGTCCTCGGCGGGATAGTCGGCCGGGTCCTGAAGATCGGCCAGCATCTCATCCTCGGGCGCGGGAATATCGTCCGCGACCCCCGGATCTGAGGCCGCCGGATCCGAGGCCGCCGGCGCCACGGCGACGGTCGCCGCGGCGTCCTCGCGGTTCGAGGCGAGGATGGTGCTCCAGGCGCCGACCAGCGCCAGCAGAACCAGCAGGATACCGGTCAGGATCAACCCCAGGTACCTGGTCTTGCCCCGCGTCTCGACCGGCCGGCCGCCCAGACCGATCGGCCGCCCGGCAGGGCGGGCCGGCGTGGCCGCCTTGGCCCCTGCGGGTGCCGCACTGCCCGCCGGTCTGGCGGGTGAGGTCGGGCGCGACGGCTTGGCCCCGATGATGGTCGGGGCGGTCACGAAATAGCCAAAGCCCCTGGCCTTGGGCGCGCGCGTGGCGGCGCCCTTGGCCGGGCTCGCGCCCAGGGGGCGGGCCGGCGCGGGCCGGTCGGCTGCCAGCTTTGGCCGCCCCGCCGCCGCCTTTGCCCCGGAATCGGCGTCCTCTGCGGTCGCCGACGGGCTTTCGCCGCTGGAGAATGTGGTAAACCGCGTCGGGGCCGAGCCGCCGGCGGCGATCTCGGTCGAGGTCACGGAAAGCGCGCGCGGGGCCTCTGCCGATGCCCTTGGCGCCAGCGAGGCCGCCAGCGCCGGAGGCGGCGCATCGGCCGACCCCTCGGCGCGCGGGGCCGGGCTGTCGCGCCGCGCGGCGAAGGACTTCAAAAAGGCAAAGCGGCTGGCAAACCCGCCGGCTGCCGCCGGATCGGCCACCTCTTCGGCGGCGTCCAGCATGATCGGGGCGTCATCGGGCAGGGCTGGTGCCTCGGCCCCGGTGACGGGCGCTTCGGCAACGGCGGCCTCGGGCTCCGGGGTCTGGTCCAGAACCGTCTCGAAATCCGGGGCGTCGGGCAGGGCCTCAGGCGCTAGGGCAGGCTCTGGCGCCGCCGCCGCCGGCAGAACCTCGGCGGTGGGGACCGCATTTTCGGCCGGTGCCGGGGGCAGCACGGGCTCGGGGACTGGCGCCGGCTCATCCTTCGCCGCCGCCACGGGTTCGGGCGCGGGCTCGGGCGCCGGAACCACCTCGGGCTCGGGCTCGGGTTCGGGCGGGGCCGGCGGCGCGACGGCGGCCTGAGGGGCGGGCTCCGCCTCGCGGCCGATGACGCGCACCGGGTCCTGGTCACGCTCGACCTTTTCGCCCGGCGCGAGGAATTCTTCGGCCACCGAGGTCGCGCCGAAAAACGGCTCGCCCTCGAAATCGCCGCTCAGCGGCACCGCCACGAACGACAAGGGCCGCAGCCGGTGGGAATGGGCAAAGCCCTCGGCCTCGGCCAGGGTCTGCCGGGCGATCACCGCGACCTGTACCTCGTCTCCCTTGCCCGACCAGTCGAACACCAGATCGGCCACCGCATAGGGCGTGCGCCCCTCAAGCGCCGCGGCGATCTGCTTGCGCCGCCGCGCCGCATCCGGCCCGGGGGCCCGCAGGGTGATGTACAGGATCTGCTCGTTCGGAATGATCAGCTTGGTGCTGACCCCGCCCGGCGACAGCTCCAGCGCCGTCGCGCGCAGAAAGGACAGCGCCTCTTCCATGTCCGGGCGGGCGAAATCGGTCCGGCCCACCTCGGTCCAGCCCCGCGAGGTGCGGTGCAGCAGGGCGATGGCGTCACCGCGGAAATCGAGGGCGAATGAAGGCTTCATACCGTCCGTCTAACATATGCCATGGGGGCGCGGCAGTCTGCTGGTGCGCCCGCGCCGTTCCTAAAGCAGTTTTCTGCCGAAGGGAAGAAAAAGGCAAATTTTCCGCAAGGATCGGGCGGCAAGATGCGCCACACTGGGCGCAGTCGAACCCTGCCCCCTTGAAAGGCCCCCCGATGCCGTCCGTTTCCGCCCTCGTCCAGCGCCTGAGTGTGCTCTGCGCGCTCCTGATGTCGCCCGTCCCGCCGGCCCTGGCCGAAACCGGCACCCTGACCGTCTCGGGCGAGGGCAGCGTGCAGAGCGTCCCCGACATCGCCGCGCTGTCGCTGGGCGTGACCAGCGAGGGCGCCAGCGCCGGCGCGGCGATGTCGGCCAATGCCGCCGCGCTGCAAGGCGTGCTTGACCGGCTCGCCGCCGCCGGGATCGAATCCGGCGATATCCAGACTGCGAACCTGTCGCTGAACCCGAACTGGACCGGCCACGAGACCGGCGCACCCAGGATCACCGGCTTCACGGCGATGAACCTCCTGACCATCACCGTGCGCGATCTGGCCGTCCTGGGTCCGGTTCTTGACGCCGCGATCGGCGCCGGCGCCAACACGCTGAACGGGATCGAGTTTCGCCTCTCCGCCCCGCAGGCGGCCCTGGCCGAGGCGCGGCGGCGCGCCGTGGTCGATGCGATGGCGCGCGCCGAAACCCTGGCCGGCGCCGCCGGGGTCAGCCTGGGGCCAATCCTGTCGATCATCGACGGCGCGGGCCAGGGCGCGCCGGTGCCGATGTTCCGCCTCGAGGCCGCGATGGACGCGGGGATTCCCACCGCCGCCGGCCAGGTGGGCGTTTCGGCTTCGGTCACGCTGGTCTTTGCGCTCGACCAATAGCCGGCCCCGGTCCATTCACTTTGGTCAAATATCCTCCGGGGGAGGCGCCTTTGAAACAAAGGCGCCCGGGGGTGGAAAACCCCCGGGCTCCGGCGCGGCAGCGAAAGCCGCTGAAAAGCTCAGCCCGCCGCCTTTGCCATCGCCTGGTCAAGGTCGGCGATGATGTCGGCCACATCCTCGATTCCGATCGACAGGCGCACCACGTTCGGCGCCGCCCCGGCCTTGACCTGCTGCTCCTCGGTCAACTGGCGGTGGGTGGTCGAGGCGGAATGGATGATCAGGCTGCGCGTGTCGCCCAGGTTGGCGACGTGGCTGAACAGCTTGACGTTGTCGATCAGCTTGACGCAGGCGTCATAGCCGCCCTTCATCGCAAAGGTAAAGAGCGCCCCGGCGCCCTTGGGCACGATCTTTTTGGCACGCTTGTTGTAGGGGCTCGACTTGAGCCCGGCGTAGGTGACGAATTCCACGCGCGGGTCCTTTTCCAGCCATTCGGCGACCTTGACCGCGTTCTCGACATGGCGCTGCATGCGCAGGCCCAGCGTCTCGATCCCCATCAGCGTGTAATGGGCGCCTTGGGGGTTCATCGTCATGCCCAGATCGCGCAGGCCCACGGCGATGGAATGAAAGGTATAGGCCATCCCGCCCAGGGTCGGGTGAAAGACCAGGCCGTGATAGGCCGGCTCGGGCGCGCTGAGGCTGGGGAACTTGTCGGTGGCCGACCAGTTGAACTTGCCCGAGTCCACGACGATGCCGCCGGTGACGGTGCCGTTGCCGGTCAGGTACTTGGTGGCCGAATGCACGACCAGCGTGGCGCCCATCTCGATCGGCCGGCAGAGCCAGGGCGTGGCGGTGGTGTTGTCGACGATCAGCGGAATGCCCTTGCGGTCGGCAATCTTGGCCAGGGCCGGAATGTCGGTGACATAGCCGCCGGGGTTGGCGATGGTCTCGCAAAAGATCGCGCGGGTGTTCTTGTCGCAGGCGCGCGCCACCGCGCCCAGATCGTCGGTGTCGACGAACTTGGCCGACCAGCCAAAGCGCTTGATCGTCTGGCTGAACTGCGTGACCGTGCCGCCGTAAAGCCGCGAGGAGGCGACGATGTTCCGCCCCGGCCCCATCAGCGGAAAAAGCGCCATGATCTGCGCGGCGTGGCCCGACGAGCAGGCGATGGCGCCCGCGCCGCCTTCAAGCGCGCAGACCCGGTTCGCCAGCGCCGAGACGGTGGGATTGGTCAGGCGCGAATAGATGTAGCCGATTTCCTGAAGGTTGAAGAGCTTGGCCGCGTGGTCGGCATCGCGAAAGACATAGGCCGTGGTCTGGTAGATCGGCACCTGCCGCGCGCCGGTGGCCGGGTCGGGCGCCGCGCCGGCGTGGATGGCGAGCGTGTCGAAACCCTGTGGTCTGTCGTTCATGGCGATCTCCTTGAAGCTTGGCAAAGGTTAGGACCGAATGGGCGATCTGAGAAGGGGGCATTTCGGGGCCATCCCGCGCCACCGGCACAGCGCTGCCGGGCGCCCCGGCTTGCATTCCGCCCGAAGGTGGGCTTTGTCCGGCAGCAGCCCCATGCCCCGCCAGAAAGAGACGATCGTGACCCAGGACCTTATCATCGCGCTGATCGGCTTTGCCTTTGTGACCTCTGTCACGCCGGGTCCGAACAACATGATGCTGCTGGCCTCGGGCGTCAATTTCGGCTTTCGGCGGACCCTGCCGCACATGGCGGGCATCAGCCTGGGCCACGCGCTGATGGTGCTGCTGGTCGGTCTTGGGCTGGCCGCCGCCTTTGCCGCCTTTCCGGCGCTGATGCTGGCGCTCAAGGGGCTGTCGGTGCTTTACATGCTCTGGCTGGCCTGGAAGATCGCCCGCTCGGCCGAGCCGCAGGCGCGCGGCGCGGCGGCGCCGATGGGGTTCTGGGCCGCCGCCGCCTTTCAATGGGTCAACCCAAAGGCCTGGGCCATGGCGCTGGGGGCGGTCGGCGCCTATTCCGGCGCGGGCGGGCCTGCGCAGATCGCTCTGATCGCGGCGGTCTTTTGCGCCGTCAACCTGCCCTCGGTCGCGCTTTGGGCGGGGCTGGGAGAGGGGCTGCGCGGGGTCCTTGCGCATCCCATGCGCCTGCGACTTTTCAACTGGACCATGGCGGGACTTCTGGTGCTGACCCTGGTGCCGATCCTGCGGATGTGACGCGCCGGCTCAACGCAGCCAGAGCCCGGCCTCTTTCAGCGCCGCGCGCAGGGCCTGTTCGCGCCGGGGCAGGTCGGCGCGGTCAAAGAGCGCCCGCGCCTTGCGGCCGCGGTTCTGGTAGACCATCAGACGGACTGGCTCATGCGCGCGCAGCAGCCTGCGCAGCGGCTGCTGGCGCGCGACCTCTTCCAGCACGGCCACCGCCAGATCGCTTTCGCGGGCGTAAAGCAGGGGCACATGGCGATAGTGGCAGGTGACATCGCCGTCCATCCCCGCCAGCGCCGGCCCCGGCCGTCCGCCCCCCTGCGCATGGATCGCCAGCGGCAGCACGATCTGGTCAAGCCAGGGATACAGCTCTTGCGCGGCCAGTTCCGGTAGCGGGTCGCCCCGGATCGACAGCGCATAGTCCAGCATCAGCGCGCCAAAACGGCGTGGGCTTTGGCCAAAGAACCAGCCGGCGTTGAAATAGAGATAGCGCTGCCAGTACTCGGCCGGCTGGGAAAGGTCCAGCGAGGCGGCCATGTCGAGCCCGAAGCGGGCGTAAAGCGCGCCCCAGATCTGTTCATAGCCCAGATAGGGCTGGGGCAGCGGCCAGCTTCCCTCGCGCCGCATCGAGGCGGCCGGGCGCGCGAAGTCAAAGGGCAGGGCGCCGATGTCGCCCAGGATCAGCGTGTCGGTGTCCAGAAACAGGAACGGCTCGTCCGGCAGATGGGCCAGCGCCTCGATCTTGTTGCCGTTGGGATAGCTTTGGCCGAAATGCCGGGCCTCGAAGGGCAGAAAGGTGGCGCCAAGCTCTTCAAGCATGGCGCGCACGGCCGGGTCGGTGACCGAGGGGTCGCGCGGCCAGGCGCCGCCCTGCTGCGGCTCGGCCAGGTAAAGCTTGCCGGTGAAGCCCGGACTTGACCGGCGCAGCGAGGCCGCCAGCAGCAGCGCCTCGAATTGCAAGCGCCCGGATTGCACGACGGCCAGGATGTTAAAGGCCTGCCGGCCCGGCGCTTTTGCGGTCATCGTCACGTTGCTCTGCCCGTTTGCCCCAGTTGGCCCCAGATCGGCCCGGATTGCAAAAGGAAACGGCCCCGGGGCGGCTCAGGCGGGCGGCGAGAAGCGCAGCGACAGGCAGGACATGCCGCCGTCCAGCCTGGCGCATTCGCTGTTGCCGATCTCTTTCACGGCAAAGCCCGCCCGTCGCACCCGGTCGGCGGTCGCCGGGAACCCGGCGGCCATGATCACCAGATCGTTGAAGCGGATGGCATTGGCCGCCGGCTCTTCGCCCGGCGCGGTGTGAATGACCTTGTAGCCGTCAAAGCAGCCCGAGGCGGCCAGCCTTTCGGTGGACAGGATGGTGCCGCCATCCAGAAGCGAGCAGTCGGTCTTGAAATGCAGGACCCCAGGCGGGGTGAACACCTCACGCAGGGAATGGCCCCAGCCGCGAATGATCCCCGCCAGTTCAGCGATGCCGGCGGCATTGGTGCGGGCCGAGCGGCCGACCAGGATCTCGGTCTCGGTCACCAGGATGTCGCCGCCCTCGATGAAGCTGTCCGCGCCGGCAATCTCGCGAACCTCGCGGTAAAGCGCCCGCAGGTGCGGCGCCATGGCCGCCGCCTCGCCCAGGCGCGAGGGCGCGCCGGGCCGCATCACCACCGCGCCCCGTGGCAGACAAAGCGCGGTATCCTCGACAAAGACGCTGTCGGGAAAATCCTCAAGCGCGGGCAGTTCCAGCACTGTGGCCCCGGTGCCGCGCAGCGCGGCCACATAATCGGCGTGATGCGCCCGCATCAGCGCCAGGTCCGGGTTGCCGGTGTCCACCGCGCGCAGACCGCGCGTGATCGAGCCGGCCGGGCGGCGGGTGATGGCATGGGTGAAATGGGTGGAGCGCATGGGTCCGGCTTTCGCTGATCGGGGGCGGGGTAAACGGCCCCGGCCGGCCGCTTTGGGGCAGGGATCCGGGGACTTGTTCGGGAAGAATGGTGGGCGATCCTGGAATCGAACCAGGCGTGAGTCGCCTCGGCGGAGTTACAGTCCGCTGCCACACCTTGTAGCATATCGCCCAACCTGCGCGGGGAAATAGACAAGGGCAGGGGGGGCGTCAAGGGTTGATCGGGCGTCGGGGGCGGGTTTATGCGGCCCCGGGCAGGCTTGCCAATCGCCCGGGCTCCTGCCAAGGGTGAGGCGTCTTCGGGGGCAGAACATGGGCACGAAACCGACCTGGGTCATCGACAAGGAACGCGCGCGGCGCAGCGAGGCGCGGGAAACCGTCTGGCTGTTCGGCCTGCACGCGGTGCGCGACGCGCTGGTCAATCCGCGCCGCGAGAAGCTGCGCCTGGTGCTGACCAAGAACGCCCTTGACCGGCTGGAAGAGGCCGTTGCGCAAAGCGGGCTGGTGCCCGAGATCGTCGATCCCCGCCGCTTTGACGTGCCGATCGACGAAGGCTCGGTCCATCAGGGCGCGGCGATGGAGGTGCGGCCGCTGAACTGGGGCTCGCTCCTGGATGTGGCGGTCTCGGGGGATGGCGCGCCGCTGGTGGTGCTTTTGGACCGGGTGACCGATCCGCACAACGCCGGCGCGGTGCTGCGTTCGGCCGAGGTGTTCGGGGCGCGGGCGGTGATCGCGCCGCGCCACCACTCCGCGCCCGAAACCGGCGCGCTGGCCAAGACCGCCAGCGGCGCGCTGGAGCGGCAGCCCTATCTGCGGGTTGGCAACCTGGCCGACGCGATGCAGGAGCTGCGCGAGGCCGGCTATGTGCTGATCGGGCTTGAGGGCGAGGCCGACCTGACCCTGGCCGAGGCGATTGCCGGCGCCGGGACGCGCGCCATCGGTCTGGTGCTGGGCGCCGAGGGGCCGGGTCTGCGCGAAAAGACCAAGGAGACCTGCGACATGCTGGCGCGCATCCCCGCCGCCGGGGCCTTTGGCAGCCTGAACGTGTCGAACGCGGCGGCGGTGAGCCTTTATGCGGCCAGCCGGCGCTGACCCCTTCGGCGCATCAACTTTTTGCGACGCTCTTTGTTTTGGCCCCCGCGCTGCCTATCTAAGGGAATGGGCGGGGTCTGGAACGCCCCGCCGCCTGACACTGTCCCTCGTTCCACACCTGGGCGTCCGGCCGTCGTGCCGGGCGCCTTTTTCAACGGAGCCGCCCGATGCCGACCGACGCCGAAATCCGCCAGATCCTGACCGGAACCCGCACCATCGCGCTGGTCGGCTGGTCGCCCAAGGCCGACCGGCCCAGCCACGGCGTCGCGCGCTTTCTCAAGGCGCGGGGCTATCGGGTGATCCCGGTCAACCCCGGGCAGGCGGGGCAGGACTCGGGGCTGGCAGAGCCGGTGCGCGGCGCGCTGGCCGATATTGCAGAGCCCGTTGACATGGTTGACATCTTTCGCCGCAGCGAAGAGGTGCTGCCGGTCGTCGAAGAGGCCCTGCGCGTCCTTCCGGGTCTCAAGGTGATCTGGATGCAGCTTGGCGTGGTCAACGAAGAGGCCGCCGCGCTGGCGCGGGCCCGGGGCGTGCAGGTGGTGATGAACCGCTGCCCGGCGATCGAGATCCCGCGTCTGGGGCTGTAGTCCCGCCGCTATTCCGCCGCGCCCAGCGTGATCCGGCCCTGCGCGTCGCGGCGCAGGGGCCAGGTGGCGGGCGGCTCCATCCGGGCGCGCAGGCGTGACAGGGCCCAGGCCTCGTGCCCCTCGACCAGCGTGCTGCCCGAGGGGCGCGGCGCCAGATGCCAGCGGCTCTCGACCCCCTGGGCGCCGCCTTGCCCGGGCGTCAGCAGCAGGCCCAGCGGCGGCGTCCGGCCCCGGTGGTGCGCCAGGTCGGCCCCGGCCCCGGCCGCCAGATGCAGGCGCCGCACCGGCGTCAGGCCCGGCGGCTCGGCCAGTTCGGCCACCACAAGCGGCGCCGCGCCCGACCGCAGCGCCTCTTCCGCCGCCCAGAGCAGGTCTTCGGGCCGGCGCGGATGGACATGGACCAGCCGCGCCGGATCGCCGTAAGCCACCAGCCCGGCGGTATAAAGCCGCTCCGGCGCCCAGGCCGGGGCGATCCAGATCACCGGCCCCGCGCTTTGCCCCAGGATCATCGCCGCCAGCGTCCGGCGCGCCGGCCCGCAAACCTCGTGCACCCGGCCGCGCAGCAAGCCCAGGCCCAGCCCCCCCGGCAGGGGCTGCACCGGGCAGGGTCTGGACAGATGCGGAGCGGGAAGAATCGGCAGCGGCATCGGGACAGCCTAGGATGTTCGCAATTTGTTCTCAAGCCCGACGCGCGCTGCGGCCCTTTCCCTTGCCGCGCGGGCGCCCTAACCTGCCGCCAAAGAGGAGAGACGCGATGCGCAAGCTGACACTGGGAACCACCGGGATCGTGGTTCCGGAAATCTGCCTTGGCACCATGACCTGGGGCTCGCAGAACACCGAGGCCGAGGGCCATGCCCAGATGGACATGGCGATGGACCATGGCGCCTTTTTCTGGGACACGGCCGAGATGTATCCGGTGAACCCCGTGCGCGCCGAGACCATCGGGCGCACCGAAGCGATCATCGGCTCCTGGCTGGCCGCGCGGGGCGGGCGCGGCCGGGTGGTGCTGGCCACCAAGGTCATCGGCTCTGGGCAGTCGGCTGTGCCCAGTTCGGTGCCGATCGACGGCGCCCGGCTGCGCGCGGCGCTTGAGGCCAGCCTGCGCCGGCTGCGCACCGACCATGTGGACCTGTATCAACTGCACTGGCCCAACCGCGAGGTCTATCACTTTCGCAACATCTGGCGCTTTGACCCCCGGGGCGAGGACCGCCTGAAGATCGAAGCGAACATGATTGATGTGCTTGAAGAAGCCGCAAAGCTCGTGGCCGAGGGCAAGATCCGGCACTTGGCAATTTCGAACGAAACCGTCTGGGGCGCGGCCAAGTGGCTCTCGCTGGCGGACCGGCACGGCCTGCCGCGCATGGCCTCTGTGCAGAACGAATATTCGCTGCTGTGCCGGCAGTTCGACAGCGACTGGGCCGAGTTGGCCGCGCTGGAAGAGATGCCGCTTCTGGCCTTTTCGCCGCTGGGCGCCGGGATGCTGAGCGGGAAATATGCCGGCGATGTCACCCCTCCGGGCTCTCGCCGCGCGCTCAACCCCACCTTGTCGGGGCGGATCACGCCCCATTCGACGGCGGCGGTCGATGCCTATCTGGACATCGCCGCGCGCCACGGGCTTGACCCCGCCCAGATGGCGATTGCCTTTTGCCTGCGCCGGCCCTTTCCCTGCATTCCGATCATCGGGGCCACCTCGCTGGCGCAGCTTGGCACCAACCTTGGCGCCGCCGGCCTGCATCTTTCGGACGAGGTTCTGGCCGAGATCGACGCCGCGCACCGCCGCTTTCCGCTGCCGTTCTGAGACGCGGGCCGGCTTGCCAAGGCTGCCGCGATGGGCTTTGCTGCGGCCGGGAAGGCGGAACCACCATGAAAGCCCTTGCGGCGACCCTTTGTCTGGTCATCCTGTTGCCGGGCTGCGTGCCGGACGAGAAAACCTCGCCCGAAGGCGAAGGGCTGACGGGCGCGGCGATCTCGGTTCAACCCATTGATGCCGCAATGATCTCCCAAGCGCCCCCTGCCACGTTGCCGGCCGAGGGGCAGGCCTGTCTGGGCCTTGGAAATCTCTGGGTCAGGGCCGGACAGACCGACCTTTTCGCCTGCGTCCGCCCGACGCGCGACGCGGGCAAGACCTGCGTCAAGGGCACCGATTGCGAGGGCGAATGCCTGGCCCGGTCGATGAGCTGCGCGCCCTATGATCCGCTCTTGGGCTGCAACGAGATCCTGCAAGACAACGGCGCCCGCGTGACCCTGTGTCTCAACTGATCCGCGCCGTGGTGCTGGCGGGGCTGGTCGGCCTGGCGGGCTGCGCCGGCGCGCCCGGCGGTGGCGGCCCTTTCCGGCAGGCCGATGCACCAATCTATTCAATGGCCGCCCCGGACGAGGCGCAACTGGCCGGCACCTGGGCGCAGGCCGGCGGTTTTGGCGGCGATGGCTGCGCGCCGGGCGAGGTCACTTTTGCGGGCCCCCCCGGCGCCTTGCGGATCAGCTACCGGCTGTGCCTGTCCGGGCAAAGGGTTGCCGCCAAGGGGCCGCTGGTGGCCCGTGGGCCGGGGCGCTATGGCGCGCCCGGACTGGCCGATGATCTGTGGCTCTTGTGGATGGACGAGGGCGCGCGAACGGCGGTCTTTGGCACGCCATCGGGCAGCTTTGGCGTTGTGCTGAACCGGGGGGGCGCGCTGCCGGACGACCGTGCCCGGGCGCTGCGCGACATCCTGGCCTGGAACGGGTACGACCCCAGGGCGCTTTGGCTGCGGTAGGGACCGCCGAGCCGATTTACGGCCCGATTTCCGGATGATAGGAACGGCGCCATGACGAATCGAGACCTCACCGCCCCCGTTTCGGTCGAATGGCCGACCCTTGCGATGCTGGCCGCCACCTACGGCCTCTGGGCGCTTGGCACGCTGGCCTGGGAGGTGTCGGCGCCGCTGTCGATCCTGGTCACGGGCTGGTTCTGCGCGCAGTTTTCCTCGCTTCAGCACGAGGCGCTGCACGGCCATCCGACGGCCCATCCGCTGGTGAACGAGGCGCTGGTCTTTCCGGCGCTGACGCTGGTCGTGCCCTACCGGCGCTTTCGCGACACGCATCTGGCGCACCACCACGATCCCATTCTGACCGATCCCTACGACGATCCGGAATCCAACTTTGTCGACCCGGCCGTCTGGCCCCGGCTTTCGGCGCCGCTGCGGGCGCTGATGCGGTTCAACAATACGCTGCTGGGACGGCTGACGCTGGGGCCGGCGATGACGATGGGGGTCTGGCTCTGGGGCGAGGCGCGGCTGATGGCCGTCGGGCGGCGCGATGTCATGCTGGGCTGGGCGCTTTGCGCGGCGGGCTGGGTGCCGGTGCTGTGGTGGCTGTCCTGGGCCGGCATGCCGCTGTGGGCCTATCTGATCGCGGCCTATATCGGGCAGGCGCTGCTGCGCATCCGCACCTTTCTTGAACACCGCGCGCACGAGGCCCCCCGCGCCCGCACCGTGGTGGTCGAGGACCGTGGCCCCCTGGCGCTGTTGTTCCTGAACAACAACTTCCACGCGGTTCACCACATGCACCCCGGTCTGGCCTGGTACCGCTTGCCCGCGCTCTATGCCGCGCGGCGCGATCATTTCTTGCGCCGCAATGACGGCTACGTCTATCGCAGCTATGCCGAGGTGTTCCGCAGGTATTTCCTTCACCCCAAGGACCCGGTGCCGCATCCGGTCTGGCCGGTCGCCAAGGGCGGGGTGGACTGAGGCGGCTCAGGCCAGGCGGCGAAAGACCGGCTCTGGACCGGAATTGTCAAAGAACGGCACGCCGACAAGGTGGGGATCAGGCGCGGCGCCCTGCAAGAGCGCCGCCACCTCGGCCAGTACCACCTCGGTGATGAAGGGCAGGTCCAGCGCGCGCGCCGCGCCAAGTCCGATCCAGTGCAGATGCGACAGCTCGCCCGAGGCACCGGCAAAGCCCTGCTGGTCGCCCCGCGCGCCCGAGGCCGGGGCCAGAAAGAACCGCGCGTCAAAGCGGCGGGTGCGGCCCGGCGGCGTGATGGCGCGAAAGACGAACCGCAGCGCACCCCCGCCGGGCTGGGCGGTCAGCGCCAGCCCGGATTCCTCGTGCACCTCGCGCCGGGCGGCGGCGACCAGGGCTGCGGCAGGGCAGGCCCCGTCGGCCAGCCGCGCGTGGCACCGCGCCGTCAACCAGCCCGCGTCCAGCGTCTGGCCGTGATCCTCGGGGTCGACGGCGCCGCCGGGAAAGACGTATTTCGACGGCATGAAGGCCGACCCCGCCCCGCGCTGACCCATCAGAACCTGCGGCCCCTCGGCCGAGGGGCGCCACAGGATCACCGTCGCGGCGGGGCGAATCGGTTCAGACATCGGCCGGGCCGCCGCTGAAACCATGCATGCGCTTGGCCCATTGCATGGCCACCAGCGCGCCCTTGAGACGCGGCAAGAGATAGAGCGAGAGCGCCACGAAAACAGCGGTAAAGGCCAGCGCCATCGGGATCGGCTGCGGCTCCCACCGGGAATAGACGAACAGCAGAAGCGGGGCCAAGAGGTGGCCGGCGATCAGGATGGTCAGATAGGCCGGTCCATCGTCGGCCCGCTGATGGTGCAGCTCTTGCCCGCAAGCCGCGCAGGCGTCATGGACCTTGAGGTAGGAATGCAGAAGCCGCCCCTCGCCGCAACGCGGGCACATTCCGGCCCAGCCGCGGCGCAGGGCGGGGCCGACCTCGCGGTCGTGCGGCTCGATCGGGGGGGATGCGGTCATGGCGGTCTCCTTTCGGCAGATCTAGCCTGCCCGGCGCCGAATGTTGAGAGGGCACGGCGCATTCGCCGCAGCCTGGCGCGTTTTTTTCGGCGGGGCGCGACGGAAACGCGCCGGCCCGGCGTTTGAACGTCATCGAAGCCGCGGCAGGGGTCGCGGAAACAGGATGGAGACCAAGATGCGTGACATTCAAAAGATCTCGGCCGTGGCGCTGTGGACGCTGGCCACCGCCGGTCTGGCGGGCGTGGCCCTGGCCGAGGGCGGCATGGGCATGATGGGCGGCATGGGCGGCATGGGCGGCATGGGCGGCATGGACCATGCCGCGCTGTTCGCCAGCCTGGATGCCGACGGTGACGGCAAGGTGACCGCCGCCGAGGTCGAAGCCGCGCACCAGGCCCGCTTTGCGGCGGCCGATGCCGACAAGGACGGCATGCTGTCGGCCGAGGAACTGGCGCAGATGCACCTTGCGGCGATGGCCGAGATGGTTGCCTCGGGTTCGGCGATGATGATCGAGCGGATGGACGACAACGGCGACGGGCTCTTGTCGCCCGACGAGATGGCGATGGGCCCCGATCCGGCCGGAATGATCGAGCATCTTGACGCGGACGGCGACGGCGCCGTCTCGCTGGAAGAGGCCGAAGGGATGTTCGGGGGCCGGGGTGGCCAGGGCAAGGGCCATGGTCGCGGCCACGGCGGCGGACATGGCGGGTTCTGGGGCATGTTCGGCGGCAATGGGCACTAGGCATTCGTCGCCGGCAATGGGGCGGGGCGGTTTCGGTTGATCCCGCCCCGGTCCCGGCGTAACCCGGAAGGATGCAGATGGCGCGTGACAGTCTTGACCGGCTCGGGGACGAGGACCTTCTGGTCCTCTTTGCCCATGGCGACCCCGAAGCGGCCGGCCTGCTGATGGGCCGCCTGGCGCCGGGCATCCTGCGCTATGCCGGCCGGGTGCTGGCGGACCGGTCCGAGGCCGAGGATGTGACGCAAGAGACCATGCTGCGGCTGTGGCGCGCCGCGCCGGGCTGGCGCCGGGGCGAGGCGCAGCCGCGAACCTGGGCTTACCGCGTCGCGACCAACCTCTGCACCGACCGGCTGCGTGCCCGGCGGCGCGGCGGGATGCTGCCGATCGAGGCGGTGGCAGAGCCGGCCGATCCGGGCCGCACGGCCCTGGCCGGGATGGTCGAGGCCGACCGCATGCAGGCCCTGGGCGCGGCGCTGGAACAATTGCCCGAACGCCAGCGCCAGGCCGTGGTGCTGCGCCACATCGAGGGCATGTCCAACCCCGAGATCGCCGAGATCCTTGCCGTCGGCGTGGAGGCGGTCGAAAGTCTGACCGCGCGGGGAAAAAGGGCGTTGCAGGCGATTCTGACGGGCCAGAAACCCGGTATCGGCTATGAGGACGAGGGGGAGTGAGTGATGAGCGATCTTGACACCCTGTTTGCACAGGCCCGCGCCCAGGATGACGGGCTTGCCCCCGGGCTTTCGGCCCGGATCCTGGCCGATGCGGCGGCGGTTCAGGCAGAGGTACAGGCGGCCGGCAGGCGGCTGGCCGCAGTGCCGCCCCGCCCCGCACCGCCCGGCCCACTGTCGCGGCTTCTTGGGCTTTTCGGCGGCTCGGGGCCGCTGGCCAGCGGGGTTCTGGCCGGGATTGCCGGCCTTGCGCTGGGCTATATGCAGCCCGAGGCGGTCTCGGGGCTTGGCGTGCTGCTGGCCAGCGATGCCTCGGCGGCAGAGACCGGGCTTGAACTGATGCCGGGCTTTGATGCCCTGTTCACGGAGGACTGAGGATGAGCGACGCAGGCACCCCCACCGGGTCCGGGCCTTCGGCGCCGGCCCCGCGCGGCGCTGGCGGCATGAAATGGCTTCTGGCGGCATCGCTGGCGGTCAATCTGGCCGTGGCCGGTCTGGTGATCGGCGCCGCGATGCATGGCGGATTTTCCGGGCGCGGCGGCATGCCGCGCGACATGCATTTCGGCCCCTTCTCGGACGCGCTGCCGGCCGGTGACCGCGAGGCGCTGGCGCGGACCCTGTTCGAACGGGCGCCCGACATGCGCGAGATGCACCGCTTCATGCGCCAGGACCTTGACCTGATCATCGCGGCGCTTGCGAAAGAGCCCTTTGATCCGGCGGCGCTGGACAGCGCCCTGACCGCGCAGGCCCGGCGGGTGACCGATGCGCTGAGCCTGTCGCAGCAGGCGCTGAAAGAGCTTCTGTTGGCGATGACGCCGCAGGAACGGCAGGCCTTTGCCAAGCGGCTGGCAACGCGCTGGGGGCCGGGCCAGGGGAACTGAATCGGGCGCGGTCAGGCGGCGCTGCGGCTGATGGTCACCTTGTTGCGGCCCGAGCCCTTGGCGGCCAGAAGCGCGGTATCGGCGCGGCGGAAAAGCTCTCCCACCAGGTCCTCGGCCGTCTGGGAGCCGTCCCCACGGCCCAGCGCCAGGCCGATCGAGATCGTCACGCCCAGGCTTTCGCGGCCCTCGACCAGGATCGGGCGGGCCTCGATCTGCTCGCACAGACGCTCGGCGATGCAGGTGCCCTCGGCAAGGCCGACGTCGGGCAGGCAGATCAGGAATTCCTCTCCGCCGATCCGGGCGATCAGATCGCCCGAGCGCAGGCACAGGGTCAACCTTTGCGCCACCTCGACCAGCACGGCGTCGCCGGCCGCGTGGCCGAAGCGGTCGTTGATCGTCTTGAAGCGGTCCAGGTCAAGCACCATCAGCGCAAAGTCCCGCCCCGAGACCTGCGCCCTTTCGGCGATCTGCGCCAATTGGGCCAGCCCGGCCCGGCGGTTCGCGATGCCGGTCAGCGGGTCGATCATCGCCAGTCGCAGCTTGTCCTTGACCGAGGCGCGGCTGCGATCCTCGGCGCGCTTGCGCCGGACAAGGCGCGCCAGGCGCAGCGCGATCTCGTCAAGGCTCTGCGCGCTGGACACCAGGTCCGAGGCGCCAAAGTCAAAGGCCATGGCCGGCAGGTCCGGGTCGTGCCCGTCGTTGAGGATGCACACCTTGGCATGGCGCGTCTCGTGGCGGCTCAGCAGCGACGACATCATCTTGAGCCCGCCCCATTCCTCGCCCAGGGCGGCGTCGATCAGATAGACATCGGGCGAGGGGGCCCCCCCTCGGCGGCGCGGAACACCTGGTCCATCGGCAGCGTCACGAACCGGTCGGCGCTCTTGGCAGCAAGGGCGTGGCGCCAGTGCAGCGCCGTCTCGGGCCGGGCCATGACGATGGCGACCAGGCCGGGCTGAAGAAACTCGGCAATCGGCTCGGCAAAGCCGTAAGGGCCGATGCCTGACTGGGCATGGTCGATCTCGGCCGATTCCTGCGCCCGCGTCAGACTGCGCAGCCGCGCAAAGAGGGTCTGATCGTCCACCGACTTGGCAAAGAATTCATCGGCGCCCGCGCCCAGTGCAGACAGGCGCGCCGCGTCGTCCTGCCGGGCCGACAGCATGACCACCAGCGTCCGGGCACAGTCCGGATCGGCCCGCAGCGCCGACAAGAGGGCAAGGCCCCCCTCTTGCCCGTCGTGCCCGGGCGGAAGGTCGAAGTCGAGCAGGATCAGGTCCGGCCTTTCGCGCCGTGCCAGATCAAGGCCAAAGGCCGCATCGGGCGCCGCCAGGGTCCGATACCCGGCCGCGCCAAGCTTGACCTTCATGACGATCCGATTTGTCGCCACGCTGTCAACGATGAGGACGGTTGAAATCATTGCAGATTACCAGGCACCCGAAGTTCCGGTCATTATTCTGTTAAACTCGTTAACAATTCCTTTCCAATATCCTAAACTATCGAGCGTACTTCGAGAGGTTGTCGTGACCCAAAGCACCAAAGCTGCCGCGGCCCGGCGCGCGGCGGCCGAGACGCTGGCGCTGCGGGCGATTTCCTGGATGGCGGCGGACCCCATGCTGATCGGCGGATTTCTGGCCGAGAGCGGGTCCAGCCCCGCCGCGATCGCCCAGGACCTGCACCGACCGGCCTTTCTGGCCGCGGTTCTGGACTATGTTCTGGCCGAGGATCAGCGCGTGTTGGCCCTGGCGGAAAATCTTGGTATCCGGCCCCAGGAGGTGGCGGCCAGCCGCGCGCTTCTGCCCGGAGGAGACCTGCCGAATTGGACCTGACATCGCCGACCCAAGCCGCCCCGATCCGGGGCGCCGTCTTTGACAAGGACGGAACGCTCTTTGACTTCCGTGCAAGCTGGGGCGCCTGGACGCGCCGCGTGCTGGACGAGCTGACAGGCTCGCCCGAGCAGGCCGGCCAGATCGCCCGCAAGCTTGGCTTTGATCCTGCCACCGGCGATTTTGCCCCGGGCAGCATCGTGATCGCGCACACCACCTTTGAAATCGCCGATCTTCTGGCCGGCGAGCTGACCCATCTGCCCGAGCAGGACCTGCGCCGGCAGCTTGAGCGGCTGGCCCAGACCGCGCCGATGGTGCCGGCGGTCGATCTGCCGGCCGTCTTTGCCGATCTGCGCGGCGCGGGGCTGCGCATCGGCCTGGCCACCAACGACACCGAGGCGCCGGCCCGGCATCATCTGGACAAGGCCGGCGTCCTGCCGCTGTTCGATTTCGTCGCAGGCTGCGATTCGGGCTGGGGCGGCAAGCCGGCGCCGGGGCAGCTTTTGGCCTTTGCCCGGGCCTGCGGGCTGGCACCGGGGCAGATCGTCATGGTCGGCGACAGCGTTCACGACATGCAGGCGGGCCGGGCGGCCGGCATGGCCTGCGTCGCGGTGCTGACCGGCATCGCGCTGGAGCCGGAGCTGCGGCCCCATGCCGACGCCGTTCTGCCCGACATCTCGGCGCTTCTGGGCTGGATTCAGGGGCAAAACGCCATCAGCCGTTGAGTTACGGCTAAAAACGACGCAAAGGCGTCGGTCTCCTGTTACGCCCTCGGCGCCGGATTGGGTCATCACTGTCCCAGGCTCAGGAATTCGCGACGTGCAGGAGTGACAGGATGGAAGAACAGGTCCGCAGACGCCGCGCTGGCGGGCATTCGGGCAACCGGACCCGTGCCGGCAGCGCCGCCATCACCCAGATGCCCTGGCGCATCCCCGTCAACCCCGACCGGCCGACCGAGCCGCTGGATGCCGACGGCGTGCAGGCGATCCATCGCGGCGCGATGAAGATCCTGCGCGACATCGGCATCGAGTTCCTGAACCCCGAAGCGGTGGGCATCCTGACCAAAGCCGGGTGCAAGGTGACCGGAACCAACGTCCGCATGGACGAGGATTTCGTGATGGAGATGATCGGCAAGGCGCCCGAGCAGTTCACCATCACGCCGCGCAACCCCGAGCGCGAGGTGATCATGGGCGGCAAGCACATGCTGTTCGTCAACGTCTCCTCGCCGCCGAACTCGTGGGACCTTGAGCGCGGCAAGCGGGCCGGCGACTTTGAAACCTTCAAGGAATTCATGAAGCTGACGCAGTATTTCAACTGCATCCACATCGCCGGCGGCTATCCGGTTGAGCCGATCGACATCCACGCCTCGGTGCGGCACCTCGATTGCCTTTATGAAAAGCTGACGCTGACGGACAAGGTCTGCCACGCCTATTCGCTGGGCACCGAGCGGGTCGAGGACGTGATGGAGATGGTCCGCATCGCGGGGGGCCTCAGCGAGGAAGAGTTTCAGGCCAAGCCGCGGATGTACACCAACATCAACTCGGTCTCGCCGCTGAAGCACGACTATCCGATGCTGGACGGCGCCATGCGCCTGGCCCGCCGCCGGCAGCCGGTGGTGATCACGCCCTTTACGCTGGCCGGGGCCATGGCGCCCGTGACCATGGCCGGCGCCGTGACCCTGTCGCTGGCCGAAGGTCTGGCGGCGGCGGCGCTGCTGCAATACATCTCGCCCGGCTGCCCGGTGGCGCTGGGCACCTTCACCTCGAATGTCGACATGAAATCGGGCGCGCCGGCCTTTGGCACGCCCGAATACATGCGCGCGACGCAGATGACCGGGCAACTGGTGCGCCACTACAAGCTGCCGATGCGCGCATCCGGCGTCTGCGCCGCCAACATCCCCGATGGCCAGGCGATGTGGGAGACGTCGAATTCGCTCTGGTCGGCGGTGCAGTCGCAGACCAACATGGTCTATCACGCCGCCGGCTGGCTGGAGGGCGGGCTGATCGCCAGCCCCGAAAAGTTCATCATGGACTGCGAGGTCCTGCAGATGATCCAGCGCTATTTCGAAGAGGCGACCTGGGCCACGACCGAGGACGACATCGCCATCGACGCCATCCGCGAGGTCGGCCCCTCGGGCCATTATTTCGGCTGCCAGCACACGCAGGACCGCTATACCACGGCCTTCTACCAGCCCTTCGTGTCGGATTGGCGCAACTTCGAGGCCTGGCAGATCGACGGCTCGCTCTGGACCGCCGAGCGGGCGCACCGGATCTACAAGCAGATCCTGGCCGAGTTCGAGCCGCCCGAGATGAACGGCGACCATCAGGAAGACCTGCGCCGTTTCGTGGCCCGGCGCAAGCAAGAGGGCGGCGCGCCGACGGATTTCTAGGGCCCGGCCATAAGCCCCTGCGCAGGGCGCGAAAATCGCCGCAATTTGTTGCGATTTTGGACATTTAGCGGGTCTTAAGTCCTGATACCTAGCCTTGGGTGAGTTTACCCGAGGTGTTCCGTTGCACGGACTTGTCAACCGTTCCATCCAGAGCTTTCTGATCGACAGCTATGGCCCGTCCGTCTGGGCGCAGGTGGTGCGCGAGTCCAGGGTCGGGCGCGACAGTTTCGAGCCGATGCTGACCTATCCCGCCGAGACGACCGACGCGATCCTGCTGGCGGCGGCGCAGGTGCTGGGCCGACCCCGGCAAGAGGTGCTCGAAGACCTCGGCACCTATCTTGTCTCGCATCCCAACCTGGAATCGGTGCGCCGGCTCTTGCGCTTTGGCGGGTCCAGTTTCGTGGACTTCCTGCATTCGCTTCAGGACCTGCCCGGCCGCGCCCGTCTGGCGCTGGCCGAGCTTGAGCTGCCAGAGCTTGGCCTTGCCGACGCGGGGCAGGGCCACTACCGTCTGCTCTGCGCCCCGCTGGTCGAGGGGACGGGTTTCATCATGATGGGCATGCTGCGGGCCATGGCGGATGACTACGGGGCGCTGGTTCTGCTTGATCACAAGGGCATGGACGGTCTTTGCGAGATCGTGGGCATTCATGTGCTGGACCAGCGCTATTCCGCCGGCCGGCGGTTCGATCTGGCCCCGTCGGCGGGACTGCGCGGCTGATGGATCAAAGGGTGACCCAGGCCAATTCCTTGTCCCTGTCGCAGGATGCGCTGGGAAAGCTGATGCCCATGCATCTGTGCCTGGACAAGGCCGGGACCGTGATCGGTTTCGGGCCGACCCTGGGCCGGGTGTTCCGCGACAGCGGCATCGAGCCGGCAAGGTTTCTGGACGAATTCGAGGTGCGCCGCCCCGCTGGCGTCACCTCGGCGCGCAAGCTGCATCTGATGTCGGGCGAGCGTCTGCAACTGGCGCTCAAGTCGGGCGATGCGGGGTTTTCGTTTCGCGGCCTCTGCCTGCCGGTCGAGGGGGGCGGCTATATCCTCAACCTGTCCTTCGGCATCGGGGTGGTCGATGCGGTGCGCGAGCTCTCGCTGAGCGAGGCGGATTTCGCCCCGACGGACCTTGCGATCGAGCTGCTTTATCTGGTCGAGGCCAAGACTGCGGTGATGCGCGAGCTGCGCGATCTGAACCTTCGGCTGCAAGAGGCCAAGATCACCGCCGAGCAGCAGGCCCTGACCGACACCCTGACCGGCCTGAACAACCGCAGGGCGCTTGAGGCCGAGATGAACCGCCTGATCGCGCATGGCTCGCGCTTTGCGCTGCTGCATCTGGACCTGGACTTTTTCAAGCAGGTCAACGACACGCTGGGCCACGCCGCCGGCGACTTCGTGCTGTGCGAGGTCGCCCGGTTCCTGACGCGCGAGACGCGCTCGTCCGACACGGTGGCCCGCGTGGGCGGCGACGAATTCGTGATCCTGTTGAACCGGATCGACGATTCGGCGACGATCAAGCGGATCGCCGAGCAGATCATCGCGGCGCTTTCGGTGCCGATGGAGTATGACGGCAAGAATTGCAGGATTTCGGGCTCGATCGGGATCACGCTGTCGGCGTTTTACGCCGCGCCGCAGATCGAGGGGATGTATGCCGACGCCGATGCGGCGCTTTACACCTCAAAGCGGTCCGGGCGCGGGGTCGCGACGCTGCACCAGCCGGAATTGGCGCTGGCCGGGCGGGCCTGAGGCGCCCTGCGCGGGGGCTTAGCCTTTTGGGGGCATCGGGGTGCGGTCGTGGGCATCGCTGAGGATGCGCTCGGCATCGCCGACCGGGTCGTCGTACTGGCGCGCGCGCAGGGTCCAGACAAAGGCGAGCAGGCCCAGCGCGCCAAGCCCCAGCGAGACGGGGATCAAGATCACCAGAATGTCCATCTTGCCTCCGGCTTCAGGCGCAGGGCGTTCAGCGTCACGGTGATCGACGAGAGCGACATCGCCAGCGCCGCCAGCAGCGGCGTTGCCAGCCCGACCACGGCCACCGGCACCGCGACGATATTGTAGACCGCCGCGATGGCAAGGTTTTCCTTGATGCGGCGCTGCGCCAGCCGGGCGGTGCGCAGGGCCAGCGCCACCGGGGCGATGTCCGGCCCCAGAAGAACGATGTCCGACGCGACGCGCGCCGCCTCCAGCGCCGAGGCGGGCGAGATGGAAACGCTCGCCGCCGCCAGCGCGCCGGTGTCGTTCAGCCCGTCGCCCACCATCAGCACCCTGCGCCCCGAGGCCACCAGATCCCCGACGATGGCGGCCTTTTCGGCGGGCAGGACCTGCGCCTGCCACCGGGCGATGCCCAGACGCCCGGCCATCTCGCGCACGGCTTGCGGCACGTCGCCCGACAAGAGCCGCACCTCGATCCCCTGCGCCAGGAGCCCGCGCACCAGCGACTCGGCGCCGGGGCGCATCTGGTCGGTAAAGGTGATCCGCACCGGCGCCTCGCCGTCCAGCCGCAGCACGGTCGAGGTCACGCTGCCGGCCTCGGCCCCGACCCATTCGGCGCGGCCAAGCCGGACGGTCCGGCCCTGCCAGCGGCCGCTGATCCCGCAGCCCGAAACCTCGGCGATGTCGGTCACCTCGGCCGGCGCGGCCGCATCGCGCAGGGCGGCCGCCAGGGGATGGGCCGATCCCCGCGCCAGCGCCGCCACGATCCCGCGCTGCGTTTCGGTCAGATCGTGCAGGTTCGACGGCTGCGGCGCACCCAGCGTCAGGGTGCCGGTCTTGTCGAAGATCACGGTGTCGACCGCTGCGAGCCGTTCCAGCGCCGTGCCCGACTTGACCAGCAACCCGTCGCGGAACAGCCGGCCCGAGGCCGCCGTCACCACCGCCGGCACCGCCAGGCCCAGCGCGCAGGGGCAGGTGATGATCAGAACCGCCGCCGAGATGTTGATCGAGATGCGCAGATCGCCACCCGTCGCGACCATCCAGGTCGCGAACGAGGCCAGCGAGACCAGGTGCACCAACGGCGCATAGGCCCGCGCGGCCCGGTCGGCGATCGAGGTGAAGCGGCCACGCGCCTCTTCGGCCACGGCCACAAGCTCGGCCATCCGGCGCAGCGAGGTGTCGCGCCCCGCCGCCGTGACGCGCACCCTGAGCGGCCCGGTCAGGTTCAT
The DNA here is from genome assembly GCA_052387855.1 of Paracoccaceae bacterium. GTDB lineage: Bacteria > Pseudomonadota > Alphaproteobacteria > Rhodobacterales > Rhodobacteraceae > CAIYZT01. The sequence goes on along the minus strand of JBQTIT010000031.1, from coordinate 16,645 downwards.
CTCGCCGGCGGCAAGCGCCGTGCCGGGCCCGGCCCAGACCGGCTGCGCCTCGCCGGTGATCAGGGAGCGGTCGATCTCGCTGGCGCCTTCGGTGACGATCCCGTCCACCGGTATGCGGCCGCCGGGGCGGATCAGCACGGTCTGGCCGGCCGAAAGGTCGGACACCGCGACGATCTCTTCGGCGCCGTCGCGCAGGCGCGAGGCGCGCGGAACCTCAAGCGCGGTCAGCTCTTGCGCGGCCGAGCGGGCGGCGGCGCGGGTCCGGAAATCCAGATAGCGCCCGCCGAGCAGAAAGAAGGTCAGCATCACGACGGCGTCGAAATAGGCGTGCTCGCCCGCGTGAAAGGTCTCGTAGACCGAGATCGCCGAGGCCAGGATCAGCGCCAGCGAGATCGGCACATCCATGCCAAGCCGCCCGGCGCGCAGCGCGGCCAGCGCCGGGCGAAAGAAGGGCTGTCCGGCAAAGGCAACCGTGGGCAGCGCGATGGCGCCGGAAATCAGGTGGAACATGTCGCGCGTCACGCCGCTGGCGCCGGACCAGACCGCCACCGACAAGAGCATGATGTTCATCATGGCAAAGAACGCCACGCCCAGCCGCATCAACAACTCGCGCGAGCGCCGGTCGGTTTCGGTGCCGGACAGGGCCACCATGTCCATCGGCAGCGCCTCGAACCCCAGGCGCGAAAGGCGGGCGATCATCGCCTCGGGCGTGACGGTGGCCGAGTGGCGGACCCGCACGCGCCGCAGGGTCAGGTTGACCCGAGCCTCGGCAACGCCGTCTATTTGGGCAAGGCCGGTCTCGACGGTCGTGATGCAGCTTGCGCAATGCGCCGTCGGCAGGGCGAGGATGGTTTCAAGCGGCGCGGCACCCCTGCGGCCCGCCGCAGGCTCCATCGCCATCTGGGCGGCAACGCAGCCCGGGCAGGCCATTGCGGAGGGGATCTCCAGCGTGGACATCGCGTCAGTCCACGATCACGACAAGGCGCTGGCGAAACCTCGTGCCATCCGCCGCGACGGCGGTCAGGCGCAGGTTCCAGTTCCCGGCCGAGGTGACAACGGGCGCGACATGGGCCAGCCCGTCAAAGACAAAGGCGGGGGTCTGATCGTCGCGCGTGCTGGTGGCGCGGCCAAAGATCCCCTCGATTTGCACGGGCTGCACCGGGGCGCCGGCGGCGTCCAGGATGACGAGCCGCAGGAGACCGGCGTGCACCCGGGCGCTAACCTGCCAGCCCAGCGCCAGTTGCGCCGCGCGCTCGGCATCCCAGCCCTGGCTGGCGACATAGGTGTTCTTGACTTCGAGCCCCGGAAAGGTGCGCACCGCCTGCACCGCCAGCACGACATTGACCGCGATGATGACGGCAAAGAACGAGGAGATGATCGCGAAGAATTTCGGCCCCGTGATCGGGCCGCGAAAGAATGTGCGCATCTAGTCCTCCTGTTCGGCGCTGCCGGTGCCGGAAAAGCTGGTGTCTTCATGCGCCCGGTCGCCGGTCTGGATGTTCGTGACCCAGATCGTCAGATCGCTCCGCCCGGCGCTGGCGGCGGGCTGGTCGGGGCCAGCGCTGATGTAGACGCGGGCGTCAAGGCTGGTGTCGGCCGGAACGGACAGGATCGACCCCTGGGCGCCCTCTATCTCAAGCGTCAGCCCCTCGGGGCCGGTCAGGGCCAGCTCGAAAGGCTGCATGCTTTCAAGCTTGTTGCGCAGGCGGACATCGTAGACGTTTCGGATCGTGCCGTCGGACTGGGTGATAAAGGTCGGATTGCGCAGCTTGGCGACGGTCAGGTCGATGTCGGAGCGGATGAAGAGCGCAAAGACCAGGCCAAAGCCGACCATCGACCAGAGCGCGGTGTAAAACAGGGTGCGCGGGCGAAGGACGTGGCGCCAGATCGGCTGGGGCCGGCCGCCCGCGCGCTCTGCCGCCTCGTCCTTGAGCGCAAAGTAGTCGACCAGACCGCGCGGCTTGCCGGTCCTGGCCATCACGTCATCGCAGGCGTCGATGCAGAGCCCGCAGGTGATGCAGGCCATCTGCTGGCCGTCGCGGATGTCGATGCCCATCGGGCAGACGTTGACGCAGGCCATGCAGTCGATGCAGTCGCCGCTGCCCGAGGTGCTGGCCTTGCCGCGCGGCTCGCCGCGCCAGTCGCGGTAACCGATGGTCAGCGTGTCCTCGTCCATCATCGCGGCCTGGATGCGCGGCCAGGGGCAGGCGTAGATGCAGACCTGCTCGCGCGCGATGCCGCCAAAGAAAAAGGTGGTCAGCGTCAGGATCGCCATGGTCGAATAGGCGATCAGCGGCGCCTGCCCGGTCACCAGCGCCCGCATCAGCGACGGCGCATCGGCAAAGTAGAACACCCAGGCGCCGCCGGTCGCGAGCCCGATGACCAGCCAGATCGCCCATTTGGTCAGCCGCAGGCGGGCCTTGCGCAGGCTCCAGGGCGCCTGGTGCAGGCGCACCCGCGCGTTGCGGTCGCCCTCGACCCAACGCTCGGTCAGGATGAAGAGATCCGTCCAGACCGTCTGCGGGCAGGCATAGCCGCACCAGACTCGCCCCAGCGCCGAGGTGAAGAGGAACAGGCCAAGCCCGGCCATGATCAGAAGGCCGGCGATGAAATAGAACTCGTGCGGCCAGATCTCGATCCAGAAAAAGTAGAACCGCCGCCCGGCCATGTCCAACAGCACGGCCTGATCGGGCAGGGCGGGGCCCCGTTCCCAGCGAATCCAGGGGGTCAGGTAGTAGATCCCAAGGGTCACCGCCATGATGATCCACTTGAGGTTGCGAAAGCGGCCCTTGACGCGGCGCGGAAAGACCGGGATGCGCGCGCGGTAAAGCGATGGAGGGGGGCTGAGATCGGTCATCGTGGTTCCCGTGGTTCCAGCGCTTCTAGCCGCAGGGGGGCCGAGGGCGCCTTGACCTGGATCAAGCACCCTGTCTGGCCGTCGTCAGAGACCGGGGGGCGGCTCTGTCCAGCCCCCCCGGCATGGGCGACGCGAAACCCTACTCGCCGCCGCCAAGCTGGTGGACATAGGCCGACACGGCGTTGATCTCGGCCGCGTCCAGCCCCTGCGTGCCGCGCGCGGCCTGCGACCAGGCCGGCATCACGCCGCCCCTGGCCAGCGAGATCGAACGGGTCAGCGCCGCCTCGTCACCGCCGTAAAGCCAGATCGCATCGCTCAGCGCCGGCGCGCCGACCTCGCGCAGGCCCTCGGCCCGCTCGCCGTGGCAGGCGGCGCAGTTGTCGGCAAACAGCACGCCGCCGGTGGCCGCCTGGGCCGCGTCATGATCCTGACCGGACAGGGCCAGCACATGCTGGACCAGCGCGCCGATCTCGTCAGCCGCCAGGATCTCGCCAAAGGCGGGCATCTGCGAGAACCGCGCCTCGGGTGACTGGTCGTTGCGGATGCCGTGGGTGACCGTGGTGGCGATGTCGGTGATCGTGCCGCCCCAGAGCCAGTCATCATCCAGAAGGTTCGGATAGCCCAGGGTTCCCTGCGCCCCCGCGCCGTGGCATTGCGAGCAATGGGCCCGGAACACCGCGCCGCCGGCGTTCACCGCAAAGCCGTGCAGATCCGCGTTCCCCTGGAGTGTCTCAAGATCGGCGGCGGCAAGGGCGGCCATGTTGCCCGCGTTGGCGGTCTCGACCGCGGCGATCTCTGCCGCGACCTCGCCCCGCGTCGAATAGCCCAAGAGCCCGGGCGTCGCCCCGGACAGGAGCGGCCAGGCCGGATAGGCGATCACATAGCCGATCCCCCACAGGATGGTGGCGTAAAAGATCCACACCCACCAGCGCGGCAAGGGGTTGTTCAGCTCTTCGATCTCGTCCCAGACATGGCCGGTGGTGCCGACCTCGGGCTTTGCTTTGACAGGCTTTTTCATGATCTGGGGCCCTTCGGGCTGGCAGGGGCGTCTTCGTGGGCAAAGGGAATGCGGGCGGCTTCGGCATGTGCCGTGCGGGCCGAGCGGCGCCAGGACCAGGCCACCGCCCCGACAAAGAAGGCGAACATGGCCAGAAGGAACCAGCTGTCCGCGAATTCACGCATGAGGGAGTAGTTTTCCATGCCCGTCTCCTATCGGCTGGCGTCAGGGGTAAAGGTCGAGAAATCGACCAGCGTGCCCAGCATCTGCAAGTAGGCGACCAGCGCATCCATCTCGGACACGCCGGGCGCGCCGTCAAAGCTTCGCACGGCGGCCCCGGGATAGCGCTCTTGCAGGCCGGAATAATCGCTGTCCGGATCGACCTGAACCTTGAAATCGGCCTCTGCGCTTTCGATCATCGCATCCGAATAGGGCACGCCGACCATGCGGTGCGTCTGCATCAACTCGCCGATGTAGCGCCCGTCCAGGTCGGCCCCCAGCAGAAAGCCATACTTCGGCATCACGCTTTCGGGCACAACCGACTGGGGGTCGACCAGATGCTCGACCTGCCAGGCGTCCGAATAGCGCCCGCCGACCCGCGCCACATCCGGGCCGGTGCGTTTCGATCCCCACTGAAAGGGATGGTCGTACATCGATTCGGCGGCCAGCGAGTAATGGCCGTAACGCTCCACCTCATCGCGCATCGGGCGGATCATCTGGCTGTGGCACAGATAGCAGCCCTCGCGAATGTAGATCTCGCGCCCGGCCAGTTCGAGCGGGCTGTAGGGGCGCATGCCCTCGACCTTTTCGATGGTGTTCTGCAGGTAGAACAGCGGCGCGATCTCGACGATGCCGCCGATGGTCACCACCACCAGGCTGCCGACCAGCAAGAGCGTGGCGTTGGTCTCGATGAACTTGTGACGGTCAAGAAGTCCCATGTCCTTGCTCCTTATTCGGCTGGGGTGGCAAGGGCGGCGGGCTGGCGTTTGCCCCAGGCCGTCATCCACAGATTGTAGGTCATGATCAGCGCCCCGGTCAGGTACAGCACCCCGCCCAGCCCGCGCACCACATACATCGGGAACTTGGCGGCGACGGTGTCGGCGAACGAGTTCACCAGGAAGCCGTTGGCATCGACCTCGCGCCACATCAGCCCTTCCATGATGCCGGTGACCCACATGGCCGCGGCGTAAAGGATGATCCCGATGGTCGCGAGCCAGAAGTGCCAGTTGACGAGGCTCAGGCTATAAAGCCGCTCGCGGCCCCACAGGCGCGGGGTCAGGAAATAGAGGGCGGCGAAGGTGATCATGCCGTTCCAGCCCAGCGCGCCCGAATGCACATGCCCGATGGTCCAGTCGGTGTGGTGCGACAGCGAGTTGACCGCGCGGATCGACATCATCGGCCCTTCAAAGGTGCTCATGCCGTAAAAGCCCAGGCTGATCACCATCATGCGCATGATCGGATCGGTGCGGATCTTGTCCCAGGCGCCCGACAGCGTCATCAGCCCGTTGATCATCCCGCCCCAGGACGGCATCCACAGCACGACCGAGAACACCATGCCAAGGGTCGAGGCCCAGTCGGGCAGGGCGGTGTAGTGCAGATGGTGCGGGCCGGCCCAGATGTACAGAAAGATCAGCGCCCAGAAGTGGATGATCGACAGCTTGTAGCTGAAGACAGGCTTGCCGGCCTGCTTGGGCACGAAATAGTACATCATGCCCAGAAAGCCCGCCGTCAGGAAAAAGCCCACGGCGTTGTGGCCGTACCACCACTGCGTCATCGCGCTCTGCACGCCCGAAAACACCATGACCGAGCGCGAGCCGAGGATGCTGACCGGGATGGCCAGGTTGTTGACCAGATGCAGCATGGCGACGGTGACGATCATCGCCAGAAAGAACCAGTTGGCGACGTAGATATGCGGCTCGCGCCGGGTCATCAGAGTGCCCAGAAAGACCATGAGATAGGCCACCCAGACCACGGTCAGCCACAGATCGACGTACCATTCCGGCTCGGCATACTCGAGCCCCTGCGTCGCGCCCATCAGATACCCGGTGGCGGCCAGCACGATGAAAAGCTGATAGCCCCAGAACACGAACCAGCCCAGATTGCCCCCCCAGAGCCGCACGGCGCAGGTGCGCTGCACGATGTAGAACGAGGTGGCGATCAGCGCGTTGCCGCCAAAGGCAAAGATCACCGCCGAGGTGTGCAGCGGGCGCAGGCGGCCAAAGTTGCCATAGCCCATCAGGGCCTCGTAATTCAGTGCCGGAAAGGCGAGCTGAAAGGCGATGATCACCCCGACCAGGAACCCCGCCAGCCCCCAGAAGGTGGTGGCGATGACCCCGGCGCGCACCACGCCGTCGTTGTAGCCGCTCGGCGCCGGCCCGCGATCCTCACCCGCCCGGCGCAGGGTCCAGACGAACAGGCCTGCCGCCACCGCCATCACGATCAGGGCATGCACCTGATAGGCCAGATCGCGCGCCCAGTTCGCCGCGATCGCCGCCAGGAGGGCGATCAAGCCCAAAGCCGCAATCTTCATCCAGTCCCACATGTTCTGTCCCTCGCGCTCGCGCCCCTGACACCCGGGCAGGACCCCGGGCGGCGGGCAGTGAGCGAACCTCTTTCACAGGCGCCGGGCGGCAGCCTTGACATGGATCAAAGCCGCGGGCGCCCGCCAGAGGTACCACCGGACAGCAATCCGGCCGCGGGAGGTGGCAATGGGCTTCAAGACAATCTCGGTGACGGTCAGCGACAGCGCCGCCGACGGGCCGGCCCTGGCGCTCGCCGCCGCGCTGGCCCTGCGCGAGGATGCGCATCTGGACGTGGTCTGCATCGGCATTGACCCCGTGCGCTATGCCGACCTGCCCAGCGGCGGCATCGCGCTGACCGAGAGCGGCCAGACCGAGGCGCGGGCCCAGGCCGCCGCGCTGGCCGACTGGGCCAGCGCCGCCCTGCCGGGCGATCTGGTCCGCTCCGCTGTGCAGACCGAAATCGTCTCGCAGGTCGGTCTCGACATGAACGTGGCGCGACTGATCCGCTACAGCGACCTCGTCGTCGCGGCCAAGCCCTATGGGGCGGGGCGCTCGGCCACCTCGGCGGCGGTGCTGGACGCGGCGCTGTTCGGCACCGGCGCGCCGGTGATGATCGCGCCCGGCACCGGCGCCCGACCTTCCTTGCCCTTCTCGCGCATCCTGGTGGCCTGGAACGAAAGCGACGAAGCGCTTTCGGCGCTGCGCAAATGCCTGCCCCTGCTCAAGTCCGCCGACCGGGTGGATGTGGTGCTGGTCGATCCCCCCGCCCATTCGGCCGAAAGGTCGGACCCGGGCGGCGCGGCCTCGCTCTATCTGGCGCGGCACGGGGTGACGGCCGAGGTTTCGGTCCTGGCCCGGGCCCTGCCGCGCGTGGCCGACAACCTCTTGCGCTTTGCCCATGAAAACGGCGCCGATGCCCTGGTCATGGGCGCCTATGGCCATTCGCGTTTCCGCGAGGCGCTGCTGGGCGGCCCCACGCGCGACATGCTCGAACGGCTCGACCTGCCGGTGATCATGTCGCACTGATCCGGACAAGTATCCCGCCCGGCCCCATTCACTTTGGAAAAATATCCTCCGGGGGAGGCGCCTTTGTCCCAAAGGCGCCCGGGGGTGGAAAACCCCCGGCCTTCGCGCTCAGGGCTCGTCGCCGGCGGCCTGGGTCAGGCGCGCCAGATGCGGCACCCTGACCCGCCGGGCGCTGGCCAGCTCGATGATGCCCTCGGCATTGAGCGCCGACATCTGCCGGCTGACCGTCTCCAGCGTCAGGCCCAGATAATCGGCCATCGCCTCGCGCGTCAGCGGCAGGTCGATCTCGATCGGCGTTGCCACGGTCCGGCGGCCAATGGTCGATTCGCGCCGCGCCAGGATCGCGATCAGGCTGGCGATCTTTTCCCGCGCCGTCTTGCGCCCCAGGATCAGCATCCAGTTCCGCGCCGCGTCCAGCTCGTCCAGCGTCATCGCCAGAAGCCGGTCCGCCACGTTGGGGGTCGAGCTGACCAGCGCCTCGAAGGGCCCGCGCCGGAAGCAGCACAGCGTCAGATCGCTTGACGCCACGATGTCATAGGGCGAGCTGGACCGACCTGGCCGGCCGACAAAGTCCGACGGCAGCAAGAGGCCGACCATCTGGCGCCGCCCGTCTTCCAGCGTCTTGGACAGGTTCGCGACCCCGCTGACCACCGAGCCGACAAAGCCCATCTCGTCGCCGGCCCAGACGATCTGCTGGCCCGCCTCATAGCTGCGGTAATATTTCATCTGTTCAAGAAGCAGCAGCTCGTCCGGCTCGCAGCGCGCGCAGACCGCCTGAACGCGGATCGGACAATCCTGACACTTGCTTTCGCGCAAGGAAAGCTGAGGCATTGAACGAAGGTCTCCCTACCATGCGCAGGCCGGCGCCCTTTGGCCCAGCATAGGCCATTTCAGGTGGCCGCGACAGCCCCGATGCGCCGCCGGGCGCGATCGGGGCCGCCCCGCCCGTCCTCAGGCCTTGGACGGCGCGCCGCCCTCGAACCGGTTGCCGTGGCGATAGTCGCAGGGCGCCTCCTGCATCTGCAGGTGCAGCCCGGTCCCGGTAAAGGGATGGGCGCGGGCCAGATCCTCGTCAAAGTCGATGCCAAGGCCCGGCGCCTCGGGCGGCAGGATGTAGCCGTCTTCCCACTTCAGCGTGTTCTTGATCAGCGCCAGATGGAACGCGCCACCGGTCTGGATCGTCTCGGCGATCAAGAGGTTCGGGATCGACACCGCCAGATGCACGTTCGCGGCCCATTCCACCGGGCCGGCGTAAAGATGCGGCGCCATTTCGGCGTTGAAGATCTCGGCGATGGCCGACAGCTTGCGCGCCTCCAGGATGCCGCCAAGCCGGCCCAGCGCCGGTTGCAGGATCTTGACCCCCCCGGCGCGCAGGAGCATGCCGAACTCGGTCTTGGTGGTCAGACGCTCGCCGGTGGCGATGGGGATGCGCACCTGCCGCGCGACCTCGGCAAACTCCAGCAGGTTGTCCGGCGGGATCGGCTCTTCGTACCAGAGCGGGTTGTAAGGCTCCAGCTCGCGGCCAAGGCGGATGGCGCCCTGGGTGGTGAACTGGCCATGCGTGCCAAAGAGCAGATCGGCCTTGTCGCCCACCGCCGCGCGGATCTTGGCGCAGAACTGGACCGAGCGGGCGATGTCCGACATCGCCGGCTGATGCCCGCCTCGGATCGTGTAGGGGCCGGCGGGGTCGAACTTGACGGCGGTAAAGCCCAAGGCCACCATGCGCGCGGCCTCTTCGGCCTGCCAGTCGGCGTTGACCCAGAATTCGGCTGCGTCCAGATGCGGCTGGGGGTAAAGATAGGTGTAGCTGCGCACCCGGTCGTTCATCCGCCCGCCGATCAGCGCCCAGACGGGCCGGCCCCGCGCCTTGCCGAGGATGTCCCAGCAGGCGATTTCAAGCCCGGCGAAGGCGCCCATCACCGTGGGGTCAGGCCGCTGCGTGAAGCCCGAGGAATAGACGCGCCGGTACATCAGCTCGATGTTTTCCGGGCTCTCGCCCAGCATTTGGCGCTCGAACACATCCTCGATCACCGCCTTCATCGCCTTGGGGCCGACGGTGGAGGCATAGCATTCGCCATAGCCGACGATGCCGTTGTCGGTGGTGATCTTGGGAAAGATCCAGTAGCGCCCGCCCCAGCCGGGGGCCGGCGGGGCGACGACGAAAATCTCGAGGTCCTTGATCTTCATGGGCTGTCCTTTGCTGGTGCGGCTCCCGAATTGGGCGCAGCCTCGGCGCCGGAGGGGGAATTCTCGCGCGGGCTGGCGACAAAGACTATCACCGCAGCGACCATCAGGCCGGCCGACAGCAGGAAGGGCGCGCCGGGAAAGTAGACGGGGGCGGCGGGCCCCGAAAAGACGCCAAAGACCCAGGTCATCACCAGCGGCGCCAGGATCATCGCCAGCGCGTTGATCGAGGTCATCACCCCCTGCAACTCGCCCTGCTGGTTCTGCGGCGTGGCGCGGCTCGACAGGGCCGACAGGGCCGGGCCGGTGATCCCGCCCAGCGCCGAGAACGGGGTCGAGATCAGCGCCAGCAGGCCCGAGCCGTTGAAGGCCAGAAAGCTATAGCTGAGGGTTTCGACCGAAAAGCCGGCCAGCACGGTCCGCCGCTCGCCCAGATGGCGGATCACGGGGCCGACCAGCAGCCCCTGCACCAGGGCCATGCAGATGCCGAACAGGGCCAGCGACAGGCCGATCCAGCTTGCGTTCCAGCCATAGGTCTCGGTCCCGAAATAGGCCCAGACCGAGGGCCAGACGTTGAAGGTCAGGGAATAGATGAAGGTGACGATCAGAAGCACCTTGAGCCCCGGCAGGCGCCGGATCGCGGTGAGAGAGGTCAGCGGATTGGCCCGCGCCAGCGAAAACGGCCGGCGCAACTCTTGCGGCAGGCTTTCGCGCATCACCATCGCGCCAAGGGCCAGGTTGGCCGCCGCCAGGCCCGCCGCCATCCAGAACGGCGCCCGGGGGTCGATCGCGCCGACCAGCCCGCCCAGGGCCGGCCCGGCGATGAACCCAAGTCCAAAGGCCGCCCCGACCAGCCCGAAGCGCCGGGCGCGGGTGTCGGGGTCCGAGATGTCGGCGATATAGGCGTTGGCCGTCGAATGCGTGGCCGAGGCGATACCGGCCACCATCCGCGCCACGAGCAGCACCCAGACCGATGCGGTCAGGGCCATGACCACGTAATTCGCCCCCACCATCGCCAGCGAGATCAAGAGGACCGGGCGGCGGCCGTAGTGGTCGGACAGATTGCCGACGATGGGCCCGAAGAGGAACTGCATCACGGCGAAAGAGGCGGTGATGACCCCGCCCCAAAGCGCCGCCTCGCCGACCGAGCCGCCGGTGACCGAAATCATCAGCTCTGGCGTGACCGGAAAGATCAGCCCGATGCCGATGGCATCGAGCGCGACCGTCGCAAGGATGAAGAGAAGGGCAGCCTTTGGTCTGCTGGACATGATCTGCCTGCTTTGAACCCGCACGCCTGCTACCTACGGCGGCGGGCCACCATGTCAAGCCGGATCGGTCCGCCGGCCGCGCAAGGCTGGGGGTCTCACACCCCCGCGCCGCCCCGGCCCGAAGGGGCCGGCACGGCTTCCCCCGTGGGATATTTGTGCACAGGGGATTGGGGGCGCAGGCGGGGCTTTCGCATCTGGCCGGGGCCCCACCCCTGCCCCTCCCCACGAGGGGGAGGGGGTGCCGCGTGCCAGAGGAAACCGCCCTTGCCCGCCGGGGATGCCGCCCTCCCACTGCTGGGGGAAGGGGGAGGGGGGCGCAGGCGGGGCTTTCGCATCTGGCGGGGGCCCCACCCCTGCCCCTCCCCACGAGGGGGAGGGGGTGCCACGTGCCAGAGGAAATCGCCCTTGACCGACTGGGGTGCCGCCCTCCCCCCGCGTGGGGGAGGGATGGGGGAGGCGCAGGCGGGGCTTTCGCATCTGGCGGGGGCCCCCACCCCTACCCCCCCCCACGAGGGGGAGGGGGTGCCACGTGCCAGAGGACATCGCCCTTGACCGACGGGGGTGTCGCCCTCCCTCCGCGCGGGGGAGAGATGGGGGGGCACCCTTGGCCAAATGCGTTGGCCCCGGAGCCTCAGAGATGGCCGATCTCGGCCAGAAAGCCGCGCAGGAGGGCAGCAAATTCGGCGGGGCTGTCCAGCATCGGCAGGTGCCCGGCGCGGCGCATCAGGGCAAAGCGGTGGCCGCGGATCAGCTCTGCCGTCTCGCGCACGAGGTCGGGCGGCGTGGTGCCGTCGCGCCCGCCGGCGATGAGGAGGCTCGGCAGGGTCAGGGCGGCGGTGGGGGTGAAGAAATCGGCCCCCGCGATGGCGGCGGCGCAGCCGAGCCAACCCTGGACCGGGGTTTCCAAGAGCATCCGGCGCAGCCTGCCCAGGTCCGGATGGTCCTGCCAGCCGCGCCCCAGGATACGCTCGAAGGCGCCCGGAGCGTAGGCATCGAGGCCGCCGGCAGCCACCTCGGCCGCGCGCCGCGCCCAGAGGTCGGGGTTGCCGATGCGCGCGGCGGTGTTCGACAGCACCAGCGCGCGCACCTGGTCCAGCCGCTTGGTCGCCAGACCCTGCGCGATCAGCCCGCCCAGCGAGACGCCGACCACCACGGCATCGCGAAGGGCGAAGTGGTCGATCAAGAGTTCGGCATCGCGGATCAGCGCGCCCATGGCATAGGGCGGGGCGGGCACGTCGGACCGGCCATGCCCGCGCAGGTCGAACCGCAGGATGCGGTGACCCGGCAGGGCCGCGACGGTATGGTCCCACAGCGACATGTCGGTGCCGAGGGCATGGATCAGCACCAGGGGCGGGGCGCCTGCGGGCCCGCTCACCTCGGCATTCAGGCGCAGGTCCTTGAGCCAGATCAGGCTCATGACCGATCTCCGCCGGAAGAATAGCGCTCCAGCGCCTGCCGAAAGACGCCCGGGTCGACGTTGCCGCCCGAGGCCACCGCAAGCACGGCAGCCGGCAGGTCCGGCGCAAAGAGCGCGGCGGACAGCGCCACCGCGCCGCCCGGTTCAAGCACGATGCGCAGATGGTGAAAGGCCAGCGCCATGGCGTGCAGGGCCTGCTCCTCGCTGACCACCAGGCCCGGCCCGCAAAGGCGCTGAAGGATGGGAAAGGTGAGCTCTCCGGGGTGCGGCGTGACGATGGCATCGCAGAGCGAGCCCGAAGCGCGGGCATTGCGCAGCACCCGTCCGGCCGCCAGCGAGCGGGCGGTGTCGTCAAAGCCCTCGGGCTCCACCGGGCAGACACGCAGGGCGGGGGCCTCGGCACCCAGGGCGAGGGCGATGCCGGCGGTCATGCCGCCACCGCCGCAGGGGACCAGCACGGCGGCGGACAGCACCCCGGCCTGCCGGGCCTGCGCCGCGATCTCAAGCCCGATGGTGCCCTGCCCGGCGATCACCTCGGCATCGTCGAAGGGACGCACCAGCGTCAGCCCGCGCGCCCCGGCCAGCGCCGCACCCAGGGCGTCGCGGTCCTGCGTGGCGCGGTCGTACAGCACCACCTCGGCGCCGTAGGCCCGCGTGTTGTCGATCTTGACCGCCGGGGCGTCGGCCGGCATCAGCACGACGGCGGGCACCCCGTACTGCCGGGCGGCAAGGGCCACGCCCTGCCCATGGTTGCCCGAGGAATAGGCCAGCACGCCCCGCGCCCGCTGGCCTGCCGGCAGCGCCGACAGCGCCGCCCGCGCGCCGCGATACTTGAAGCTGCCGGTCCATTGCAGGCATTCGGCCTTGACCAGCACCCGCCGGCCCGCGATGCGGTCCAGGAGCGGCGAGGACAGGAGCGGGGTCAGCCTTGCCTGACCCTCCAGCCGCGCGGCGGCGGCGCGGATGCGGGCGATGTCGGTCATCCCAGCGCCCGGTGAAAGGCAGCCAGAGCCGCCAGGCTTTCGGGCTCGTCCAGAAACGGGATATGGGCGCGGCCGGGCACCGAGGCAAAGATCATGTCGGGCCGGCGCTGGCGCATCTTTGCCGCGACCTGGGGCGACAGCAGGTCCGAGTTCGCCCCCCGGATCAGCGCCAGCGGCTTGCCCGCCAGCGCGTCGAACAGCGGCCAGCCATCGGTCGGGGGGGCGGCAAGGGCGGTCAGGAACGCCTGCCGCAGGGCGGGGTCATAGGTGAGCGCCAGCCCCTCGGGCGTCTGGAGATAGTGCCGCTCCGCCTCGGCCCTCCAGCGCGCCGCCGGCACGCCCGTGAACCCCGGCATGTACCCCGGCAGGCGTTCGGCCAGTTCGGCATGGCTGCGCGCGGTGGGCGCGCGCCCGATATAGGTCTTGATCCGCTCCAGCCCCGCCGGCTCAAGCTGCGGTCCGACGTCGTTGAGGCACAGGCCGGCCAGGCGGTCCGGCGCCAGCGCCCCGATCAGCATGCCGATCAGCCCGCCGCGCGAGGTGCCAAGGATCGCGGCGCTGGCCAGCCCGAGGTGGTCCAGAAGGTCGAGCGCGTCCTTTGCCTCTTGGGGGACGGTGTAGCTTTCGGCCCCGGTCCACTGGCTTTGACCGCGCCCGCGCGCATCCATCCGGATCAGCCGGAACGCGCCCAGATGCGGGGCGACGTCATCGAAATCGGCCATGGTGCGGGTCAGCCCGGCCAGGCAGAGCAGGGGTGTTCCCGTGCCCTGGTCGGAATAGGCCAGGCGTGCGCCGTCTGATGCGGTGAAGAAACGGGTCATGTCGGCTCCTGTCCTGGGGCCAACCTGACAGAGCTTGGCGCCAAGGAAAAGATGCAGCCGGGTCCCCGGGGCGCGCGCGGCCTTGCGGGCCCGCCGGCGGGGGCCTAAGTGGGACGGGCAGCAGGCGGGAGCAAGGCGGATGGCCGATCAGACCGAAGAGCGGGCAAAGTCCAGGCGCGTCGGCGCCCTGCGCGGGCTCTGGCCCTTTATCCGGCCCTATCGCGCCATGGTCGTCCTGGCGCTGGTGGCGCTGGTCGTGACGGCCTCGGTCTCGTTGGTGATGCCGATCGCGGTGCGGCAGGTGGTGGACGGCTTCGGCACCGGCGATCTGACGCTGCTGAACGACTATTTCAGCGCGGCGCTGGGCGTGGCGCTGCTGCTGGCCGTGGGAACCGGCGTGCGCTATTACTTCGTCACCCGGCTGGGCGAGCGGGTGGTCGCCGACATCCGCCGCGCGCTGTTTGACCGGGCGGTGGGCATGAGCCCGGCTTATTTCGAGCGTCTGATGACCGGCGAGGTGCTGAGCCGGATCACCACGGACACCACGTTGATCCTGTCGGTGATCGGCTCTTCGGTCTCGGTCGCGCTGCGCAATGTGCTGGTGCTGTTGGGCGGGCTCGTGCTTTTGGCGCTGACCTCGTGGAAGCTGACGGGGCTGGTGCTGATGATCGTGCCGGCCATCATCGTTCCCATCGTGGTGCTGGGCCGGCGCCTGCGCGATCTGGGGCGCGAAAATCAGGACTGGATCGCCAATTCCTCGGGCAAGGCATCCGAGGCGCTGTCGGCGGCGCAGACCGTGCAGGCCTTTACGCATGAGGACCTGACACGGGCCGATTTCGGCGCGGTGACCGAGCAGAGCTTTGAAAGCGCGCGCAAGCGGATCGGCACCCGGGCGGCGATGACGGTCATCGTGATCTTTCTGGTGTTTTCGGGCGTGGTCGGCGTGCTGTGGATGGGCGCGCGCGACGTGCAGTCGGGGGTGATGAGCCCCGGCGCGCTGGTGCAGTTCCTGATCTATGCCGTGATGGTCGCGGGCTCTGTCGGCGCGCTGTCCGAGATCTGGGGCGAGATGCAGCGCGCCGCCGGCGCGACAGAGCGGCTGGTCGAGATGCTGGCAGCGCGCGATTCGGTGCAGGACCCGCCGCGCCCCATGCCGCTGGCCTTGCCGGCGCGCGGCGAGATCGTCTTTGACGCGGTCGGGTTCAACTATCCCTCGCGGCCCGGTCACCGGGCGCTGAACGGGGTCAGCTTTGTGGTCGAGCCGGGCGAGACCGTGGCGCTGGTCGGCCCCTCGGGCGCGGGCAAGTCGACCGTGCTGCAACTTCTGATGCGGTTTTACGATCCGCAAAGCGGCGCGATCCGGCTTGACGGGACCGACCTGCGCGACATGGCCCGCGCCGATTTCCGCCGGGCGATGGCGCTGGTGCCGCAGGATCCGGTGATCTTTGCCACCTCTGCGCGCGAGAACATCCGTTTCGGCCGTCCCGAGGCCAGCGATGCCGAGGTCGAGGCCGCCGCCGCCGCCGCCGCGGCGCATGATTTCATCGAGGCGCTGCCGGGGGGGTACGGCTCGGCGCTGGGCGAGCGGGGGGTGATGCTGTCGGGCGGGCAGAAACAGCGCATCGCCATCGCCCGGGCGATCCTGCGCGATGCGCGGGTGCTGCTTCTGGACGAGGCGACCTCGGCGCTGGACGCGGAAAGCGAGCGGCTGGTGCAGCGCGCGGTGGAGCGGCTGGGGCAGGGGCGCACGCTCTTGGTGGTGGCGCACCGACTGGCCACGGTGAAGAAGGCCGACCGCATCCTGGTGTTCGACCACGGCGGAATCGTCGCGCAGGGCAGCCACGAGGCGCTGATCGCCGAGGGCGGGCTGTATGCCCGGCTGGCCGAGTTGCAGTTCATGCAGTGAAGGGCGCGCGCCGGCGCCGGGCGTCGGCCATGCCCCCCAGAGGGATCGCCCGAACTGGCCGAGGCACAGGCCGAGGTCATGCAATGGCTTGGCCGTCCCCTCGGTCGAGGGCCCCAAAGGCCCTCGGCCAGCGCCCGCCCCGCCCCTGGCGGGCGCTGGCCTCTGGTGTGAGGGCGGACCCGGTATACCTTGGCCGTTCCCAGACGGGCGGGGAAAGGCAATTCCTTCTCTTCTCCGCCCGACCTTGGCCGAGGCCATCGCCGAGGTCATGTCGGACGCTTGCCCCATCCCCGGCCGAGGGCCCCAAAGGCCCTCGGCCAGCGCCCGCCCCGCCATCGGCGGGCGCTTCGCGCCAGCCAGGTCAGGCGCTGGCCTCTGTCAGGAATGCCGAACAAGTCTGCCGGATACGCCTCAACACGGGCGGGGAAACGCGGTGCGTTTCCTTCTCCGCCCGGCCTGACGTGGCGGTGGCCATCGCCGTGGTCTTACGTGCCGCCCGCCCCACCCCCGGCCGCGGGCCCCAACGGCCCTCGGCCAGCGCCCGCCCCGCCCCTGGCGGGCGCTCCGCTCCCGCCGGGTCGGGCGCTGGCCTATCGGTCGAATGCGGAACCGGTCTACCGGATGCGTTCCCACACGGGCGGGAAAACGCAGTGCGTTTTCCTTT
>JBQTIT010000030.1:0-16138 GCA_052387855.1 Paracoccaceae bacterium | reverse complement strand
GTTCGCGCGGCGGATGGGTTGCAACCGGGGGCGCGCGGGCCTTGGCGGATCGTTACCTGTGAGAATCCCGCCCCGGACCTGATCCGGGGCCCCGGGTCAGGCCCGGGGCGGGGGGGGAGGCAGGGGGCGTTGTGGGTCGGGGCGGGCGCCCGGCGGATGGGTCGCAACAGGGGGGGCCTTGGCGATGGGCCGCTTCCAAAACTCCCCGCCCCGGACCTGATCCGGGGCCCCGGGTCAAGCCTGGGGCGGGGGTGAGGGAGGGGGCGTTGTGGGTCGGGGAGGGTTTTCCCGGGCGGATGGGCCAAACCCGCTCCGGGGCCCCGGGTCAGACCCGGGGGGCGTTGGCTTACCCCCGCAGGATGCTCCGCCCGGCGAACTCGGCCGTCTCGCCCAGCATTTCCTCGATCCGGATCAACTGGTTGTACTTGGCCAGCCGGTCCGACCGCGACAGCGAGCCGGTCTTGATCTGGCCGCAGTTGGTCGCCACGGCCAGATCGGCAATCGTGGCGTCCTCGGTCTCGCCGGAACGGTGCGACATCACGTTGGTGTAGCGGGCGCGGTGGGCCATGTCGACGGCCTGCAGAGTCTCGGTCAGGGTGCCGATCTGGTTGACCTTGACCAGCATGGAATTGGCGCAGCCCTGCGCGATGCCCATGGCAAGCCGCTTGGGGTTGGTGACAAAAAGGTCATCGCCCACAAGCTGGATCTTGCCGCCCAGACGGTCGGTCAAGAGCTTCCAGCCCTCCCAGTCATCCTCCGAGCAGCCATCCTCGATCGAGATGATCGGGTAGTCGGCGGCCAGGGCGGCCAGGAAATCGACATTCTCGGCAACCGACAGGCTCTTGCCCTCGCCCTTCATCTCGTAGCGGCCGCCCTTGAAGTATTCGGTGGCGGCGCAGTCGAGCGCGAGGCAGATGTCATCGCCCGGCCGATAGCCGGCCTTCTCGATGGATTTCAGAATGAAATCAAGCGCGTCGCGGGCAGAGCTCAGGTTGGGCGCAAAGCCGCCCTCATCGCCGATGCCGGTGTTGTGGCCGGCGGCCTGAAGCTCTTTCTTCAGCGTGTGGAACACCTCGGAGCCCATGCGCACCGCTTCGCGGATGTCGGCGGCACCCACCGGCATGATCATGAATTCCTGAATGTCGATCGGGTTGTCGGCATGCTCGCCGCCGTTGATGATGTTCATCATCGGCACCGGCAGCACCCGGGCCGAGGTGCCGCCGATGTAGCGATACAAGGGCTGGCCGGTGAATTCGGCCGCCGCCTTGGCCACGGCAAGCGAGACGCCCAGAATGGCGTTGGCGCCAAGCCGGCCCTTGTTGGGGGTGCCGTCCATCTCGATCATGGTGCGGTCGATGCCGACCTGTTCGGTGGCGTCAAAACCGACGAGTTCCTCGGCGATCTCGCCGTTGACCGCCGCCACCGCCTCCAGCACGCCCTTGCCCTTGTAGCGCGCCTTGTCGCCGTCGCGCCGCTCCACCGCCTCATGCGCGCCGGTCGAGGCGCCCGAGGGCACCGCGGCGCGGCCCATGGCGCCGCTTTCCAGAACCACGTCGACCTCGACCGTGGGATTGCCACGGCTGTCCAGGATTTCGCGGGCGTG
This sequence comes from Paracoccaceae bacterium, assembly GCA_052387855.1. Lineage (GTDB taxonomy): Bacteria > Pseudomonadota > Alphaproteobacteria > Rhodobacterales > Rhodobacteraceae > CAIYZT01. The sequence goes on along the minus strand of JBQTIT010000030.1, from coordinate 14,535 downwards.
AATGTCGATGATCGTGCTCATGGGCGCGGCCTCATTGTGCAAAGGGTGCTCTCATCGCCCCTTTACCCGGGGTTGGGGGCAGAAGAAAGGGCCTTGGCGGCGGCGCGGGTGCGGGCGCGCTCGCGGGCAAAGGCGTAAAGACCCGATCCGATGATCAGCGCGGCGCCGATCAGGGTCGGCGCGTCCAGCGCCTCGCCGAAAACCAGCGCGCCGATCAGGATGGCAAAGATCAGCCGCGAATAGCGGAAGGGCGAGACGACCGAGACCTCGCCGGTACGGGTCGCGGCGGTGATCGCCCAGTAGCCGGCGGTGCCGACCGTGGCCGCGCCCAGCAGCATCGACCATTGCCAGGGGCCGGGCAGCACGGGCGCCTGGAACGGCAGCATCGCCGCCCCCAGCACCGCGACCGACAGGATGCCCCAGGCCGCGACCTGGTTGTGCGAGATGTCGGCAGGGATCCGTCGCGAGGCCAGATCGCGCAGCGCCAGCCCGGCGACGGTGATCAGCACCCACAGGCTTGACGGGGCAAACCCGGCCATCCCGGGGCGGATCACCAGCAGAACGCCGGCAAAGCCGGTGCAGATCGCGCTCCAGCGGCGCCAGCCCACCGCTTCGCCCAGAAACAGCGCCGCGCCCAGCGTCACCGCCAGCGGCATGGCCTGCAGCACCGCCGAGACCGTGGCCAGCGGAACAGAGGCCAGCGCCGTGATGTAGGCGGCGGTGCCGATCATCTCGCCGGCATTGCGCGCCAGGACCCATGGGTGCAGCGCCTGGGGCGTCAGCCAGCGCCGCCCCTCGCGGCGGACAAGGGCGGCAAAGACGGCAAAGGCAAAGAGCGCGGGCAAGAGCAGGATCTGCCCGGTGGGCAGATCGGCGGCGGCGAATTTCAGGAACATGTCCTCGGCGGCGAACAGCGCCATGGCGCCCGACATCAGCGCGATGCCGCGCAGGTTCTCGGCGCCGCTCACTTGCGGACCGGCACGCCGAGCAGCTCCAGCCGGTGCCCGATCAGCCGAAAGCCCAGCCGCGCCGCGATCTTTTCCTGAAGCGCCTCGATCTCGGGGTCGATGAATTCGATCACCTGGCCGGTCGAGACGTCGATCAGATGGTCGTGGTGGTCGCGCTCGGCATCCTCGTATCGGGCGCGGCCGTCACCGAATTCGAGCCGCTCAAGGATGCCCGATTCCTCGAACAGCTTGACCGTGCGATAGACGGTGGCCAGCGAGATGCGCGCATCGATGGCCGAGGCGCGGGCAAAGATCTCTTCCACGGCCGGATGATCCTCGGCCTCGCCGATCACGCGCGCCAGAACGCGCCGCTGATCGGTCATCCGCAGGCCCCTGGCCTCGCACCGGGCGATGATGTCGGTCATGGCGGGCCGGCTCCCTTTGCGGATCGCACCTCGTGGCCGCGCGCGGCCGGGTCAAGCGCCGCTTTAGGACAAGTTGGCCTGCGGTGCCAGCAGATTTGGGCCATTGACTTGTCGCGGGCGGCGCCAAAGGGTGGCGCGGGCGTCTGGGAGGCGACATGCGCAAGGATCGGATGGACGGGCTGGGCCTGGCGGTGCTGCTGGGGGTCACGCTTTTGCTGGCGGTCAACCAGATCATCGTCAAAGAGGTCAATGCGGGCATCCAGCCGGTGTTCTTCGCCGGATTGCGGTCGGCCCTGGCCGTGGTCTTCGTGGCCGGCTGGCTGCGCTACCGGGGCCTGTGGGGCCGTCTGCGCTGGTCCGACGCGGGGCCGGGGGCACTGATGGGCACCGTCTTTGCCGCCGAGTTCCTGTGCCTCTTTCTCGCGCTTGACCTGACGGCGGTGGGGCGCGCCGCGGTCATCTTCTATTCCATGCCGCTGTGGATGGCGGTCATCGCGCATTACGGTCTGCCGGGCGAGCGGATCACCCCCATCCGTGCGCTGGGTCTGGCGCTGGCCTTTCTGGGCACGGCCTGGGCGATCCTGTCGAAAAGCCCGACGGGAGAGGCCAGCCTGATCGGCGATCTTTGCGCGCTGGGCGGGGCGCTGGGCTGGGCCGGCACCGCCTATATCGCCCGCGCCACCCGCATGCGCGAGGCCGGGCCCGAAGCGCAGCTTTTGTGGATGGTCGCGGTCTCGGCCCCGATCCTGCTGCTGGCGGCGCCGTTCTTTGGCCCGCTTCTGCGCGAGGTGGAGCCGATGCACTGGGTCCTGCTGTTGTTCCAGGCCTCGGTCGTGGTGGCGGGCGGGTTCGTGTCGTGGCTGTGGCTGCTGTCGGTCTATCCGACATCGACTGTGGCATCTTTCTCATTCCTGACACCGATCTTTGCCATCGCTCTGGGGCATTTCGTCTTTGACGAGGCGCTGGCGCCGGGGCTTCTGGCGGCGGCGGGTCTGGTCAGTACCGGCATCGTGCTGATCAACCGCCGGCGGTGATTCCCGCGCCGGATGCGCCCCCGGCGGCGGATCGGGGGGGCGCAGGCCTGTCAGGCGGGCCTTACAACCCGCGCCAATTGCAACAAAATCAGGCCGAGTTCATGTGACGTCTCAGCAAGGACGCCCGGAGCCGTTTGCCCGCTGCTCACGGCGCCGTGACGCCACCCATAGAAGTCCAAAACCGGTCAAGCACAAAATCTAGTGGGTAAGTCGAAAAAATTGTTTGATTACCCCCCCCAAATGCATCACCTTGATCTGGCCCCGGGAGCGAGCCTGCTCAAATGGCCCGGCTCCAGGGCGCTCCGTGATCCCCGAACCCGCCGTCTGGCCAAGCGCCTGCAACCGGCTGGACAGGTATCCGGGCGCGCCGGGGCGGTGCATTTGAACAGGGCAGGCTGCATGAGACAGCCGCCCCAGCGAACGGGACGGGGCCATGAAGATCGAGCGCAAGTTTACCACTGTCGAATCCGGCGCCTATGGGGCCACGGACTTTGGCCTGACCACGTCGGAGATTCGCAATCCCGACGGCAAGGTCGTGTTCCGCAACGAGTCCGTCGAGGTGCCGACCGGCTGGAGCCAGGTCGCCTCGGACGTGCTGGCGCAGAAGTATTTCCGCAAGGCCGGCATCCCGGCGGCGCTGAAGAAGGTCAAGGAAAAGGGCGTGCCCGAATTCCTCTGGCGCTCGGTTCCCGATCAGGCAGCGCTGGACAAGCTGCCCGCCGAGGCGCGCACGGTGGGCGAGACCAGCGCCAAGCAGGTGTTTGACCGGCTGGCGGGGGCCTGGGCCTATTGGGGCTGGAAGGGCGGCTATTTCACCACCGAGGCCGACGCCCGCGCCTATTACGACGAGATGCGCTTCATGCTGGCCCGCCAGATGGCCGCGCCGAACTCGCCGCAGTGGTTCAACACCGGCCTGCACTGGGCCTATGGCATCGACGGCCCGTCGCAGGGCCACTACTACGTCGATCACAAGACCGGCGTGCTGACCCGGTCCGAAAGCGCCTATGAACATCCCCAGCCGCATGCCTGCTTCATCCAGTCGGTCAATGACGACCTGGTGGGCGATGGCGGCATCATGGACCTGTGGGTTCGCGAGGCGCGGCTGTTCAAATACGGCTCGGGCACCGGCACCAATTTCTCCTCGCTGAGGGGCGAGGGTGAAAAGCTGTCGGGCGGCGGCAAGTCCAGCGGCCTGATGGGGTTCCTCAAGATCGGCGACCGCGCGGCGGGCGCCATCAAGTCGGGCGGCACCACGCGCCGCGCCGCCAAGATGGTGATCTGCGACATGGATCACCCCGATGTCGAGGCCTTCATCAACTGGAAGGTGATCGAAGAGCAGAAGGTCGCGGCGCTGGTGGCGGGGTCCAAGGCGCATGAGCTGCGCTTGAACGACATCTTCGCGGCGATCCGCACCTGGGACGGCTCCAGCGAAGACGCGGTCGATCCGGCCAGGAACCCCAGCCTCAAATCCGCGATCCGCGCCGCCAAGAAGGCGATGATCCCCGACACCTACACCAACCGGGTGCTGCAATACGCCAAGCAGGGCTTTACCTCGATCGAATTCCCGACCTACGACGTCGACTGGGATTCCGAGGCCTACATGACCGTCTCGGGCCAGAACTCCAACAACTCGGTCCGCGTGACGGATGCCTTCCTGACCGCCGTCCGGGAAGACCTGCCGTGGGAGCTGATCCGGCGCACCGATGGCAAGGTCGCCAAGACCGTCTCGGCCCGCGAGCTTTGGGACCAGATCGGCCATGCCGCCTGGGCCTGCGCCGATCCGGGCATCCAGTTTCACGACACGGTCAACGCCTGGCACACCTGCCCCGAGGATGGGGCGATCCGGGGATCGAATCCCTGCTCGGAATACATGTTCCTCGATGACACCGCCTGCAACCTGGCCTCGATGAACCTGCTGACCTTCCATGCCGAGGGAAAGTTCGACGCGGCGGCCTATGTCCATGCCACGCGGCTCTGGACGGTCACCCTGGAAATCTCGGTGATGATGGCGCAGTTCCCCAGCCGCGAGATCGCGCAGAAGTCCTATGACTTCCGCACGCTGGGCCTGGGATATGCCAATATCGGCGGCCTCTTGATGAACATGGGGCTTGGCTATGACAGCCGCGAGGGCCGGGCGATGTGCGGCGCGCTGACGGCGCTGATGACCGGTGTCAGCTATGCCACCTCGGCCGAGATGGCGCGCGAGCTGGGGCCCTTCCCGGGCTATCAGCGCAACGCGGCCCATATGCTGCGGGTGATCCGCAACCATCGCGCCGCGGCCCATGGCGCGGGCGCTTATGAGGCGCTGAACGTGGCGCCCGTGGCGCTGGATGCGGCCGGCTGCCCCGACGGCACCCTGGTCGCGCTGGCGCGCGGCGCCTGGGACGAGGCACTGGCGCTGGGGCAGGCACATGGCTACCGCAACGCGCAGACCACCGTCATCGCGCCCACCGGCACCATCGGGCTGGTGATGGACTGCGACACCACCGGCATCGAGCCGGATTTCGCGCTGGTCAAGTTCAAGAAGCTGGCCGGCGGCGGCTATTTCAAGATCATCAACCAGTCGGTTCCGGCGGCGCTGGAGAAGCTCGGCTATTCCACCGCGCAGGCGGCGGAAATCGTGGCCTATGCGGTCGGCCACGGCTCGATCGGCAACTGCCCGGGGATCAACACCACGGCGCTGATCGGCCACGGCTTTGGCCCGCGCGAGCTGGAAAAGATCGAGGCCGCGCTGCCCTCGGCCTTTGACATCCGGTTCGTGTTCAACCAGTGGACGCTGGGCGAAGAGTTCTGCAAGGGCGCCCTGGGCATCCCGGCGGACAAGCTGGCGGACCCGACCTTTGACCTTCTGCGGCACCTCGGTTTCACCAAGGCGCAGATCGACGCCGCCAATGACCACGTTTGCGGCACGATGACGCTGGAAGGCGCGCCGTTCCTGAAGAAAGAGCACTATTCGGTGTTCGACTGCGCCAATCCCTGCGGCAAGACCGGCAAGCGGTTCCTGTCGGTGGACAGCCACATCCACATGATGGCGGCGGCGCAGTCCTTTATCTCGGGCGCGATTTCCAAGACGATCAACATGCCCAACACGGCCACGATCACCGACACGCTGGCGGCTTATGAGCTGTCGCATTCGCTGGGCATCAAGGCCAATGCGCTCTATCGCGACGGCTCGAAGCTGAGCCAGCCGCTGGCCTCGGCGCTGATCGAGGACGACGAAGAGGCCGAGGCGGTTCTGGCCACTGGCTCGGCGCAGGAAAAGGCGGCGGTGCTGGCCGAGAAGATCGTCGAGAAGGTGATCATCAAGGAAATCATCCGCACCAACCGCGAAAAGCTGCCCGAGCGGCGCAAGGGCTATACGCAAAAGGCCATCGTCGGCGGGCACAAGGTGTACTTGCGCACCGGCGAATATGGCGACGGGCGTCTGGGCGAGATCTTCATCGACATGCACAAGGAAGGTGCGGGCTTTCGCGCCATGATGAACAACTTCGCCATCGCGATCTCGGTCGGTCTGCAATACGGCGTGCCGCTGGAGGAATATGTCGAGGCCTTCACCTTTACCCGGTTCGAGCCGGCGGGGATGGTGCAGGGCAACGATTCGATCAAGAACGCCACCTCGATCCTGGACTACATCTTTCGCGAGCTGGCGGTCAGCTATCTGGACCGCACCGATCTGGCCCATGTCAAGCCGACGGGCCACGCCTTTGACGATCTGGGGCGCGGCGAGGAAGAGGGCAAGCGCAACATCGGCGAGCCGTCGGAGGTCTCGGCCTCGAAGTCGGTGGAACTGCTGCGCTCGATCTCTTCGACCGGGTATCTGCGCAAGCGGCTGCCGCAGGAGCTGATGGTGTTCCAGGGCGGCGGGGCGGCCGTGGCGCAGCTTGCGCCGCAGGGCTTTGCCGAGCCGCAGGTGGCCTTTACCGCCGCCGCGACCGCCATCGCCACCGGAACGGTCGGCATGGACGCCCGCGTCAAGGCCAAGATGCAGGGCTACGAGGGCGATCCCTGCGGCGAGTGTGGCAACTACACGCTGGTCAGGAACGGCACCTGCATGAAGTGCAACACCTGCGGCGGGACGAGCGGGTGTAGCTGAGCCGGCTGGGCGCCCGAAGGCAGGATCGGGGGGAGGGCGCAGGCTCTTCCCCCTTTCGTCTTTTCGGCTTTCCGAGTAGGGCAAGGCAGTGCCTTGATCCGGCGGAATCGGGGGGTTTCACACCCCCCGGGGTTGAATTTTCGCGAAAATTCAACCTCCCCCCGTGGGATATATTTGGACAGAAAATGCGAAAGGGGCGGGGATGGCCACGGGGATCAGCTTTGCGGTTCAAGCGGTGGACGGGCGGGCGCGCGCCGGGGTGATCGCCACCCCGCGCGGCGAGATCCGCACGCCGGCCTTCATGCCGGTCGGCACGGCGGCGACCGTGAAGGCGATGCTGCCGGATTCGGTGCGCGAAACCGGGGCCGACATCCTGCTCGGCAACACCTATCATCTGATGCTGCGCCCCGGCGCCGAGCGCATCGCGCGGCTGGGGGGGCTGCACCGATTCATGAACTGGGAGCGGCCGATCCTGACCGATTCGGGCGGCTTTCAGGTGATGAGCCTGGCCTCCTTGCGCAAGATGACCGAAGAGGGAGTGCGGTTTTCGTCCCATATCGACGGCTCAAAGCACATGCTGTCGCCCGAACGCAGCATGGAGATCCAGAAGCTCTTGGGGTCGGACATCGTGATGTGTTTCGACGAATGCCCGGCGCTGCCGGCGCCGGAGGAGGAGGTGGCGCGCTCGATGCGGATGTCGATGCGCTGGGCGCAGCGGAGCCGCGATGCCTTTGGCGACCGGCCGGGGCATGCGCTGTTCGGTATCGTGCAGGGCGGGGTGAGCCGGGAGTTGCGCGAAGAGAGCGCCGAGGCGTTGAAGCGCATCGGCTTTGACGGCTATGCCATCGGCGGGCTGGCGGTGGGCGAGGGGCAGGCGGCGATGTTCGGGGTGCTGGACTATGCCCCGGGTTTCCTGCCCGAAGACAAGCCGCGTTACCTGATGGGAGTGGGCAAGCCCGATGACATCGTCGGCGCGGTCGAGCGGGGCATCGACATGATGGACTGCGTGCTGCCCTCGCGGTCGGGGCGCACGGGGCAGGCCTGGACGCGCCGGGGGCAGGTCAACATCAAGAACGCCCGCCACCAGGACGATCCGCGCCCGCTGGACGAGGCCTGCACCTGTCCTTGCTGTCAAGGCTATTCCCGCGCCTATCTGCACCATGTGTTCAAGGCGCAGGAGATCATCGCCTCGATGCTCTTGACCTGGCACAACCTGCATTATTTTCAGGAGCTGATGCAGGGCCTGCGCGAGGCGATCGCGGCGGGCCGGCTGGCGGAATTCGCGGCGGCGTTTCGCGACGGGAAGGCGCGGGGCGATATCGAGGCGATGTGAGATATCGCAAGTGAAATCTGGCGAAACCTGGGTTATATCAATTGCTTGGGCTTCAGAGTTGCGCTGAAGTTGATCATCGCGGTACGGACGGGCCAGGTCAGACCGTGACCACGACCTTGCCCTTGGCGCGGCCCGCTTCGAGAAAGGCCAAGGCCTCCGCTATGTCCGACAGGGGATAGCTGCGGTCCAGCGTGACTTTAACGCGACCCTCGGCGATCAGGCTGGCCAGGTCGGCAAGGCCCTGGCCCGACGGGTGCATGAAAAGAAAGCGGTAGCGGACCCCGGCCCGCGCGGCCCGCCGGCGCAGGCCAAGGCTGATCAGCCAGAACAGGGCGGCGAGCATGCGCCGGTTGCCAAGGTCGCGCAGTGCGGTTTGCGGCTCGGGCAGGCCCGCAACCGAGACAAGCTTTGCGCCGGGCCTCATGGCCGGGAACATCTGGTCAAGGGTCGCGCCGCCGATCAGGTCAAGGCCGGCGTCGAAGCGCGGGCCGCCTTCGGTGATCGTCTGTTTCGTATAGTCGATCACCGCATCGGCACCGAGTGCGCGAACCAGGGCTTGCCCCTGCGGTGAAGCGGTGGTGGTGACGTGCGCCCCCAGCACCTTGGCCAGTTGGATGGCAAAACCACCGACCCCGCCGGCCCCTCCGGTGATGAGCACCTTCATTCCGGGTTTGACTTGAATCTCGTCGCGCAGCGCCTGAAGGGCGGTCAGACCGGCAAGGGGAACCGCGGCGGCGGCGGTGAAATCAAGGTCCGGCGGCAGCAGCGCGGCGTGGTCCTGATCAACGCAGGCCCTTTCGGCAAAGGCTCCGTTCCGATCAATGGCAGTGCGGGCAAAGACGCGGTCCCCAAGCTGGAAGCCTGTGACATCACGGCCGAGACCGACCACTTCGCCGGCAAATTCGTTGCCCATGACCACGGGCAATCGGGGCGTCAGGATCGGCCGCACCGCACCCCTGCGGAACTTGAAGTCAAGCGGGTTGAGGCCCGCGGCCTTGACGGCGACAAGGATGTCGCGAGGCCCCGGGTCCGGTTTTGGAACCTCGGTCAGGGCGGCATTTTCGGGGCCGCCGTAGCGGTTGAGTACATAGGCGCGCATGAGGAGGTCCCGTTGCTGACAGATGGAAATGTGGGGGCAAGTGCCCGGGCTTGCAAGGTGGGGCGGCGGGCGCGAGGTGCGGGGGGTCGGGCTGTCACCCGACCACCGCAGGGGCGTTTTGCGTTGCGATGTTTCGGGCGCAATTCGATTGGAACCAATTCTGCCCTTGTTGCCGCGCGCTGACCTCTGCATGATTTGGCAAATGTGAGGGACCGGGGTGGTTGACAGCCCCGCCCCTGCACCCCAGATGAAGTGTCCATGAGAGGGAAGGACCCATAGGCTGCCGGTGACCGGGGCGGGGGCTTTCTGCCAGATAGGAACCAAGATGACGGACAAACTCCAGACCAACCGCTACCCCGTCCTGACGCTGCGCGACATCGTGGTGTTTCCGCACATGATCGTGCCGCTCTTTGTCGGGCGTGAAAAGTCGGTGCGCGCGCTCGAAGAGGTGATGGGCGAGGACAAGCAGATCCTGCTCTGTGCCCAGATCGACCCGGCGGTCGATGACCCCAAGGCCGAGGGCATCTACCGCGTCGGCGTGCTGGCCAATGTGTTGCAGCTCTTGAAGCTGCCCGACGGCACCGTCAAGGTGCTGGTCGAGGGCAAGACCCGCGTGCGCATCACCGAATTCCTTGAAAACCCCGCGTTTTTTGAGGCGAATGCCGTCGTGGCCGACGAAACAATGGGCGACAAGGCAGCGGCGGCGGCGATGATCCGCGCCGTCGGCGACGAGTTCGAGCGCTATTCCAAGGTCAAGAAGAACATCCCCGAAGAGGCGCTGGCCGCCGTGGCCGAGACGACCGAGCCGGCCCGTCTGGCCGATCTGGTCGCCGGGCACCTTGGGATCGAAGTGGCCCAGAAGCAGGCCCTGCTGGAGACGCTCGACATCGCGGAGCGGCTGGAAAAGGTCTATGGCCACATGCAGGGCGAATTGTCGGTCCTTCAGGTCGAGAAAAAGATCAAGTCCCGCGTCAAGACCCAGATGGAGAAGACCCAGCGCGAATACTATCTGAACGAGCAGATGAAGGCCATTCAGAAGGAGCTGGGCGACGGCGAGGAGGGCAGCAACGAGCTGGCCGAGCTTGAGGCGCGCATCAAGGCCACCAAGCTGAGCAAGGAGGCGCGCGAAAAGGCCGAGGGCGAGCTGAAGAAGCTGAAATCCATGTCCCCGATGAGCGCCGAGGCGACGGTGGTGCGCAACTACCTTGACTGGCTCCTGGGCGTGCCATGGGGCGTGCAGAGCCGGGTGAAAAAGGACCTGGGCGCGGCGCAAAAGGTGCTGGACGGCGACCATTACGGCCTGGACAAGGTCAAGGAGCGGATCGTCGAATATCTGGCGGTGCAGGCACGTTCGACCAAGCTGAAGGGGCCGATCCTGTGCCTTGTCGGCCCTCCGGGCGTTGGCAAGACCTCGCTTGGCCGCTCGGTCGCCAAGGCGACGGGGCGCGAATTCATCCGCATCTCGCTGGGCGGCGTGCGCGACGAGTCCGAGATCCGGGGGCATCGGCGCACCTATATCGGCTCGATGCCCGGCAAGATCATCCAGGCGCTGAAAAAGGCCAAGACGACCAACCCGCTGATCCTGCTGGATGAAATCGACAAGATGGGCCAGGATTTCCGGGGTGATCCCGCCTCGGCGCTGCTTGAGGTGCTGGACCCCGAACAGAACAACACCTTTGTCGATCATTACCTTGAGGTCGAATATGACCTCTCGAACGTGATGTTCATCACCACGGCCAACAGCTACAACATGCCCGGGCCGCTGATCGACCGGATGGAGATCATTCCGCTGGCCGGCTATACCGAGGATGAAAAGCGCGAGATCGCCAAGGGGCACCTGCTGGCCAAGCAAGTTGCGGCCAACGGGCTGAAAAAGGACGAGTTCACGCTGACGGACGCCGGCCTGACCCATGTCATCCGCTACTACACCCGCGAGGCCGGGGTGCGGAACCTGGAGCGCGAGATCGCCAAGCTGGCGCGCAAGGCGGTGACGGACATCCTCAAGAAAAAGACCAGAAAGGTCGTCGTGGACGAGGCCCGGGTCGAGGAATACCTGGGCGTGCGCCGCCACCGCTTTGGTCTGGCCGAGACCGAGGATCAGGTCGGCGTGGTCACGGGCCTTGCCTGGACCTCGGTCGGGGGCGAGTTGTTGCAGATCGAGGCGCTGAAGCTTCCCGGCAAGGGGCGGATGAAGACCACGGGCAAGCTGGGCGATGTGATGAAGGAATCCATCGAGGCCGCCGCCAGCTTTGTCCGCTCGATCAGCCCCGAGCTTGGCGTCAAGCCGCCCAAATTCGAGACGATGGACATCCACCTGCACCTGCCCGAGGGCGCCACGCCCAAGGACGGCCCCTCGGCCGGTCTGGCGATGGTGACCTCCATCGTCTCGGTGATCACCGGCATCGCGGTGCGCAAGGACATCGCCATGACCGGCGAGGTCACGCTGCGCGGCAACGCGCTGCCGATCGGGGGCCTCAAGGAAAAGCTGCTGGCGGCGCTGCGGGGGGGCATCAAGACGGTGCTGATCCCGCAGGAAAACGCCAAGGACCTGGTCGAGATCCCCGAGAACGTGAAGGCGGGGCTCGACATCATCCCCGTCAGCCATGTGCGCGAGGTGCTGAAGCTGGCTTTGGTGCGCCAGCCCGAGCCGATCGAATGGGACGAGGCCGCCGAAGAGGCGGCGGCGCTGGCGCGGGCACGGCCCGCCGAAGAGCCGCCGGCGCAGATGGCGCACTGACGGGGGCGGCAGAATCGGGGGGGCGCGGCGGGTGTCCCGTGGCGCCCCCCTTGCCTTTTTGCCTGTCCGCAGGGTTGAACGGCAGCGGGCCAGCGCACGCAAACCGCTTTCCTTGCCCCCGGATCGCGCCTAGGATGGATTGGCTCGCCCTTGGCCGCCTTGGCCCCGGCGATTGAGAAGATAAGGCATGAACATGGCAAGAACCCCATCCCCATCCACCGCCAAGGCCAAGCCGGCCACCGCCAAGGCCAAGCCGGCCGCCGCCAGCGCCGAAGCGCCCGCCGTGCCTGCGGCCGAGCCGCCCCCCGCCGCAAAGGCCGAGGCCGCCGCGCCGCTGGTGCTGCGCTTCAAGACCCTTGTCGAAGAGGTCACCCGCGTCACCGGCGCCAAGCCGAAAGAGGCGCGCGAGATCGTGGCCGCGACGCTGGCATCGATCGGCGGGGCCATCGGGCGGGGCGAGGGGCTGAACCTGCCCGACATCGGCAAGGGGCGCGTGGCGCGCTCGACCCTCGATGCGGCGGGCAACGGGGTGATCGTGCTGCGGCTGCGGCGCGGCGAGGCCGGCAAGAAATCGGGCAAAGAGGCGCTTGCAGAGCCCGCCGAGTAAGGCTAGAAGCCGCCGGACGGGCGATTAGCTCAGCGGTAGAGCGCTTCGTTCACATCGAAGATGTCAGCGGTTCAAATCCGTTATCGCCCACCATCCTGCAAGGCGCCCCCGGTTTCGGGGGCGCATTTGTTTTCGGCCTGCCGCTTCGGTCTTGCACGGCCCGCGCGGCCCGCGTAAACCGCGCAAAGTGCCGGCGGGCGCCGGGCGGTTAGCTCAGTTGGTAGAGCGTCTCGCTTACACCGAGAATGTCGGGGGTTCGAGCCCCTCACCGCCCACCATCGCCCCCCGGGACTCAAGCGCGAAGCTGAAGCGCCGTGATCACCAGAACAAGCAGGTTCAGCGCAAGGATCGCGTGTTCCAGCGTCTTTTCGTGCGAGATCTTGCGGTAGTTGGCCAAGAGCCCCGCCGATCCGACCAGAACGACCGCCAGGGTGGCCCAGAGGGCAAAGCTCACGCCGGTCCAGACCGCCACCGCGAGCACGAGGTAGAGCGCGCCAAAGGCGGCGGGCGGCGCGTTCCCCTTGAGGCCGTAGCGAAGGATGATGGCCGCGTGAAGCGCGGCGCTCAGGGCCAGAAGGCCCGCCAGTGCTGGTGTCATGTCTTGTCCTCCCCCCTGGGACGAGAGCGCGCGGTGCGGCGTGATGTCAAGCGCCAAGGGCCTGCGCGGCTGACCTTGCCCGGGACCATCGGAAAACTGTCCGAGAATGATTCTTGCGCAACGTGGAAAAAGCCCCATCTTCGGCGCACCTGTCATCGGAGCCAAAATGAGCTGGTCCCCCCTGCTTGACCCGACCATTCCCATCGGCGACGCGGTCGACGCCATCGAGACCGTGATCGTGGCGCGCGCCCGCGATCTGGGCGGGTTCGAGGTGCGGCGGGCGCTGCCGTCGGTCAGCCGGCAGATGGTGGGGCCCTTCATCTTTTTCGACCAGTTCGGCCCGGCCGAGTTTCTGACCGGCAAGGGGATCGACGTGCGCCCGCATCCGCATGTCGGGCTTTCGACGGTGACCTACATGATCAAGGGGGCGATCCACCACCGCGATTCGCTGGGCACCGATGCCTGGATCGCGGCGGGCGAGGTCAATCTGATGACGGCGGGGCAGGGCATCACCCATTCCGAGCGGATGGATGGAGCCGCGCGTCTGGCGCCGCAAAGCGTGTTTGGCCTTCAGACCTGGCTCGCGCTGCCGCGCGCGTACGAGGATGCGCCGGCGGCCTTTGTCAATCGCGGCGCCGGGGCCTTGCCGGTGCTGGAGGGCGAGGGAAAGCATGTGCGGCTGATTCTGGGGCAGGCCTGGGGCGCTCAGGTCGACCTGGACCTGCCGCACGAGACCTTTTACGCCGACGCCAGCCTGGATGCCGGCGCCGTGCTGCCCCTGCCGGACAATCACGAAGACCGCGGTGTCTATGTGCTGCACGGCTCGGTCAGCCAGGGCGGCCAAAGCTATGCCGCAGGCTCGATGCTGGTGTTCCGGCCGGGCGATGCCGTCTCGGTGCGGGCGGGCGAGGCGGGGGCGCGCGTGATGGTGCTGGGCGGGGCCACGATGGATGGGCCGCGCCACATCTGGTGGAACTTTGTCGCCTCGTCCAAAGAGCGCATCGAGGCGGCGAAAGAGGCCTGGCGCGCCGGCGATTGGGCGAATGGCCGCTTCCGCCTTCCGGTCGGCGACGACGGCGAATTTACCCCCGCACCAGAGCACTGAAAAAGTCTCGCCTTCTTGCTTGACGCCGCTTGGCCCCTTGCGTATTACCCGCTCACGCCAAGGCCAGCGCGCCTTGGATTGCTTCGCGCGGTGGTAGCTCAGTTGGTTAGAGTACCGGCCTGTCACGCCGGGGGTCGCGGGTTCGAGCCCCGTCCACCGCGCCACGCAATCCCCTTCATCCCTTCCAGTCGGTGATCGGTGCCCTTGCCGGGCGCAAAGGGTCTTGCAGTTTTGCGCCGTGGCGGGAGTCGTCTCGGGCGGTTCGTTTTGTCATATGCCAGAACGGGAATGTATGATAGACAGGTCAAAACATCGGAGCCGACATGACCTTTCTTGACCAGATCCCGCTTTCCATCCTGATCGTCGCCTGCCTGACCCTGGGCCTTGCCCCATTCACCCCCGAGCCGCACATCTGGGAAAAGCTCAAGATGCTGGCCACAGGATCGTTGGTGCGGCCGGTGGACTGGTTCGACCTGGCGATGCACGCCGCGCCCTTTGTGCTGCTGGCAGCCAAGCTGGCGCGGTCCGGGCTGCGCCTGGGGGTCTGAGGAGGCCAG
>JBQTIT010000029.1:0-27206 GCA_052387855.1 Paracoccaceae bacterium | reverse complement strand
GGTGTGCACCGCCCCCCGCCGCGCCCTCAGAACTCCACCCCCGCCTGGGCCTTGATGCCCGACCGGAAGGGATGCTTGACCAGCGTCATCTCGGTCACCAGATCGGCCGCCTCGATCAGCCTTTCGGCCGCGTTGCGCCCGGTCAGGACGACATGGGTCAGGGGCGGCTTTTCCGCGCGCAGGAACTCCAGCACCTCGTCAAGGTCCAGATAGTCATAGCGCAGCGCGATGTTGATCTCGTCCAGCAGGACCATGCGGATGGCCGGATCGCGGATCAGCTCCTTGGCCTTTTCCCAGCCCGCCCGCGCCGCCGCGATGTCGCGGGCCTTGTCCTGCGTCTCCCAGGTGAACCCCTCGCCCATGGCGTGAAACTGGCACAGGTCGGCGAAGTTCTCGGTCAGGAGCCGGCGCTCGCCGGTGTCCCAGGCGCCCTTGATGAACTGCACCACCGCGCAGGGCATGCCATGCGCGATCGAGCGCAGAATCATCCCGAACCCGGACGAGGATTTGCCCTTGCCCGCCCCGGTATGCACGATGATCAGGCCCTTCTCGCCCGATTTCGTGGCCATGATCTTGTCGCGCGCGGCCTTTTTCTTGGCCATCTTGGCGGCGTGGCGGGCATCGTCGTTCAGGGGGGGCGGGGCGGTTTCGTCGGTCATGTTCGAACCTTTCTGGCAGGGGCCAAGGCTAGGGCCTGACGGGGCCGAAGAAAAGGCCCGGCGCGGCACTCGGGCAGCGTTCCGCGACGGCGGCGGCGCCCGCGTCGGAAATCACCGCCAAAGGGGCGCAGGCTTTCTTGACTCTTGGCGCCGTTTGCCCCCAATGGGCCCCTGTTGGTTCCTGCCCCCCGGGGCAGGCGAAGAGGGAATGGCCGGGGGGAAACCCCCAAGGTCAGCCGCCCCCGCGACCGTGACCGGAGAGGCCCCATGCCACTGGCGCAAGCTCGGGAAGGCGGGGCCGGGGGCAAGCGCCCGCTCCGCAAGCCGGGAGACCTGCCAACGGGACGATCTGCATGGGCGGACGGGGTGATCCGCGACCATCAGGCAGGGCATGTGCCCTACCTTGTTGGCGCCTTGCCCCCCGGCCCCGGTGAAAGGCTTGGAATGGCGGCGGTGCTTTTCGTCTGCATGAGTTGCAAAGCGGGTCAGCCCCTGCCCGAGGGGCAGGTTGCCCCCGGTACGCTCTTGCACGCCGCGCTGACCGCGCAGGGCGCGCCCGAGGGGGTCGAGATCCGCTCCGTCGAATGCCTGTCGGCCTGCGATCACGGCTGCAACATTGCGCTGATGAAGCCGGCCGCCTGGTCCTATGTCTATGGCCGTCTCGGCCCGGCCGATGTGCCCGAGATCCTGCGCGGCGCGGCCGCCTATGCCGCCAGCCAGGACGGCATCGTGCCCTGGCGCGAGCGCCCCGTCATTTTTCGCAAGCAGTCCATCGCCCGCATCCCCCCTTTCCCGGAGCCGCAGCCATGACCGACCTCACCAAGATCCCCGTCACCGTGATCACCGGCTTTCTTGGCGCGGGCAAGACCACGCTGATCCGCCACCTGATGGCCAACCCGCAGGGCAAGCGCCTGGCGATCCTGGTCAACGAATTCGGCACCGTCGGGGTGGACGGCGACATCCTGAAATCCTGCGCGGATGAGGCTTGCCCGGCCGAGAACATCGTCGAGCTGGCCAATGGCTGCATCTGCTGCACCGTGGCCGACGATTTCATCCCCACGATCGAGGCGCTTATGGCCTTGCCGACGCGGCCTGACCATATCGTGATCGAAACCTCGGGCCTGGCGCTGCCCAAGCCGCTGCTCAAGGCCTTTGACTGGCCCGCCATCCGCAGCCGCATCACGGTCGATGGCGTGGTGACGCTGGCCGATGCCGAGGCGGTGGCGGCGGGGCGCTTTGCCCCGAACCCGCAGGCGATGGGGGCATCCGATCACGAAACCCCGCTGTCGGAGGTGTTCGAGGACCAGATCTCCTGCGCCGACATCGTGCTGTTGTCCAAGGCCGACCTGGCCGGCGCGGCAGGTCTTGCCGCCGCGCGCGGGGTGATCGAGGCCGAGGCGCCGCGCCGGTTGCCGATCATCCCGATGACCGACGGCATCATCGACCCGCGCGTCATCCTGGGGCTGAACGCCGCCGCCGAGGACGACATTGCGGCCCGCCCCAGCCATCACGACGGGCATGACGATCACGAGCATGACGATTTCGCCTCGGTGGTGATCGATCTGCCCGAGATCGCCGATCCCGAGGTGCTGGTCCGCGCCGTGCAGGCCCTGGCGCGCGACCAGAACATCCTGCGCGTCAAGGGCTATGTCGCGGTCGCTGGCAAGCCGATGCGCCTGCTCCTGCAGGCCGTGGGCGAGCGGGTGCGCCACCAGTACGACCGTCCCTGGGCCGGCGAAGCGCGCCAGACCCGGCTGGTGGTGATCGCCGAGCAGGGCGATGTCGACGAGGCCGCGATCCGCGCCGCGCTGATGGGCGCGCTGGGGGCCTGAGATGCGGCGCGCGGCACCCTTTCCGCGCTGCCCCGCCCCGCCCCTTACCGGGGGCGGCTGAGATGCACATCCTGTTCACCGAAAGCCACGGGCTGGACGATCAGGCGCAGGCCTTTGATCTGGCGCAGGACCCCGCCGATCTGATCGTGCTGTCATTCTCGGACAGCGACCTGGGCGCCTTTGCGGCGGGGTGGAAGCGCGCCGGCGGCGGCCTGCCCACGCTCCGCCTGGCCAATCTGGTGGCGCTGAAGCATCCGCTGTCGGTCGACCTCTGGGCCGAGCGGACGCTGCCGGGCGCCCGCGCCGTGCTGGTGCGGCTGATCGGTGGCGAGGCTTATTGGCCCTATGGCCTGGCTTGCCTGCAAGACATCGCGCGGCGGCGCGGCATCGCGCTGGCGGTCTTGCCGGCCGACGGGCGAGCGGATGCGCGGCTTGATGCGCTCTCGACCCTGCCGGTCTCGACCCTGCGCCGGCTGCAGGCGCTGTGCGATGCCGGCGGGGCGGTGGCGGCGCAGGCGGCGCTGGCGCAGCTTGCCCTGGCGGCGGGCATCTATGCCGGGCCGGTGCCGGGGGACAAGACGGTTCCCGACATGGGGTTTTACGACCCCGATCTGGGCGTCGTTCCCGCGCCCGACCTGGCGGGCCATGTCCTTGTCACCTTCTACCGCTCGTATCTGACCGCCGCCGACACAGGCCCCGTGGATGCGCTGATCCGCGCCTTTCGCGACGCCGGAGTGCCGGCCATCGGCGCCTTTGCCCCCTCGCTCAAGGCGCCGGGGGTGGCGGACTGGCTTGGCGCGGCCATGGCACCCGCCCCGCCCCGCGCCGTGGTCAACGCCACCGCCTTTTCCGCGCGCGACGATGCCGGCGCCACGCCCTTTGACGCCGCCGGCTGCCCGGTCTTTCAGGTCGCGCTGTCCACGGCGCGGCGGCGCGACTGGGCGGCGGCGGCGCGCGGGCTGTCGCCTGCGGACCTTGCCATGCATGTCGTGCTGCCCGAGGTGGACGGGCGCATCCTGGCCGGGGTGGCCAGCTTCAAGTCCCCCGGGCGGCGCGACCCGGACCTGCAATTCTCGCGCTTTTCCCACCGCGCGGACGAGGGGCGCATCAGCGCCATCGTGGCGCGGGTGCGCGGCTGGCTGCGGCTGGCCGACCTTGCCCCAGATCACCGCAAGGTGGCGCTGGTTCTGTCGAGCTATCCCGGAAAGGCGCATCAACTCGCCCATGCCGTGGGCCTTGACGCCATCGCCTCGGCCGGGGCGCTGCTGGCCGATCTGGCGGCGGCGGGCCATGACTGCGCCTGCCCGGGCGATCTGGCCGGTACCCTTTCGTCAGCGCGGCTGCGTTGGCCGCTTGCCGATTACCGCGCCGCGCTGGAACGCTTGCCGCCGTCGCTGCGCGAAGAGCTGGAGACGACCTGGGGCGCGCCCGAGGCGGATGGCAATGCGCGCGGGGGCGCCTTTCACTTTAAAGCGTTTTGGGCCGGCAAGGTCCTGATCGCCGCCCAACCTGAACGCGGCAACTCCGCACGGCGGGCCGACGAGTATCACGACATCTCGCGCGTGCCCTGCCATAGCTATGTGGCTTTCTATCTCTGGCTTCAGGCGGGCGGCACCGATGCGCTGGTCCACCTGGGCGCGCATGGCACGCTGGAGTGGCTGCCGGGCAAGTCGGTGGCCCTGTCGGCTGACTGCTGGCCCGACGCGCTGACCGGCGCGCTGCCGGTGATCTATCCCTTTATCGTCAACGATCCGGGCGAGGCGGCGCAGGCCAAGCGGCGCATCGGGGCGGTGACGCTGGGGCACCTGCCGCCGCCGCTGGTCACCTCGACCCTGCCCGAGGCGCTGGCGCGGCTTGAGCGGCTGCTGGACGAATATTCCACCGCCGGCGGGCTTGACCCGGCCCGGCGCGACCGGCTGGTCAGCGCGATCCGCGACGAGGCAGCGGCTTCGGGCGTGGCGCGCGATCTGGGATTGCCGCAGGACGCCTCGGCGGCCGAGACCATCACCCGCATCGACCGTTTCGTCTGCGACATCAAGGAAAGCCAGTTCGGCGAGGGGCTGCACATCTGGGGCCGGGGCGCCTGCGGCGATGCCGAGCGCGACGGCCTGCTGGCGGCGCTTTCTGGCCGGCGCGTCGCGCCCGGCCCGGCGGGATCGCCAAACCGGGGGCGCGGCGATGTGCTGCCGACGGGGCGCAACCTGTATTCGGTCGATCCGCGCGCGGTTCCCTCGCGCGGGGCGCATGCGCAGGGCGTCAAGATGGCCGAGGAACTGGTCCGCCGCCACCTGCAAGACAAGGGCGAGCATCCGCGCGGGCTGGTGGTCGATCTGTGGGGCTCGGCCACGATGCGCACCTCGGGCGAGGATTTCGCCATGGCGCTGCATCTGGCCGGGATCGCGCCGAAATGGGATGACGGCTCGGGCCGACTGAGCGGGTTCGACGTGCTGCCGCTGGCGCTCTTGGGGCGGCCGCGCATCGACGTGACGCTGCGTGTCTCGGGCCTCTTCCGCGACATCTTTCCCGGGCTCGCCGGCCTGTTCGAAAGCGCCGTGCAGGCCCTGTCGCGGCGCGACGAGGCGCCGGCCGACAACCCCTATCTGGCGGGCGGGGCGCGGGTCTACGCGCCCGAGCCGGGGCAGTACGGCCTTGGCCTTGGCGCGGCGCTGGAGGAGTTCACCGACGGGGCCCGCGCGGCGGCGGGCGAGGCGTGGCTGTCGTCGTCAAGCTGGGCCTTTGCCCCCGACGGCTCGCTGCGCGCCGACCGTGCCGGCATCGAGGCGCGGCTGCGCCGGGCCGACAGCTTTGTGCATGCGCAGGACCTGCCCGAAACCGATGTGCTGATGGCCGCCGACTATGCCGCGCACGAGGCTGGCTTTGCCGCCGCCATGGCGCGGCTGGGTGCCGCCAGCCCGGCGCTGTACCATCTGGACGCCACCCGCCCCGAGGCCCTGCGCCTGCGCACCCTGACCGAGGAAATCGCCCGCGTGGTGCGCGCCCGCGCCGGCAATCCGGCCTGGGCCGACGGGATGATGCGCCACGGCTTTCGCGGCGCGGCCGAGATTGCCGCCACGCTTGACCACATGGCCGCCTTTGCGCATCTGGCACAGGCTGTTCCCGCGCATCTCTTTGACATCTATCACGAAAGCACGCTTGGCCGGGACGAGGTGCGCGACTTTCTGGCGCGCGAAAGCCCCGGCGCGCTGGCCGCGATGGAAGAGATGTTTGCCAAGCTGGCGGCGGCGGGCCTGTGGTCAACCCGGCGCAACTCGATCGCGGCGGCGCTGGCGGGGGAACGGCTGTGACCGGCGCGCCCATTGACCCCACCATCAAGGGCTGGTGCCCCGGCGCGCTGCGGCCGATGGATTCGGGCGACGGGCTGGTGGTGCGCCTGCGTCTGCCGCTGGGGCGGATGACCCCGGACGAGGCGCGCGGCATTGCCGGCGCTGCCCGGCGCCATGGCAACGGGCAGATTGAGCTTTCCGGCCGGGGCAACCTGCAACTGCGCGGCGTCGGCGCCGCCAGCCATCCGGCACTGCTGACCGACCTTGCAGCGCTTGGCGTTCTGGATGGTGATCTTGAAACCGAAGCGCGGCGCAACATCCTGATCTCGCCCTTCCGGGTGTCGGGGGACGGGGCCGAGGCGCTGGCGCTTGACCTGACCCGGCGGCTGATGGAGTTGCCGGCGCTGCCCGCCAAGTTCGGCTTTGTCATCGACACCGGCCCAGAGCGGCACCTGGCGGAGGTGCCCGGCGATCTGCGGGTCGAGCGCGGTGCAAAGGGCGGGCTGATCCTGCGGGCCGACGGCGCGCCGCTGGGACAGGGGGTTGCGGCGGCCGATGCCGTCTCGGCGCTGATCGGCCTTGCCCGCTGGTTCGTGGCCAGTGGCGGCGTGCGCGCGGGGCGCGGGCGGATGCGGGCGCTGACCGGGAGCGGCCTTATTCCCCCCGGCGCCGACCAGCCGCCCGCCGCGCTGGCCGCGCCTTCCCTGCCGGGGCCCGGGCCCGGCGGAGTGCTGGCTGCCTTTGAATTCGGCAGCTTTCCGGCCGAGCGGCTGGAGGAGCTGGCCGCGCTCGGTCGGCCGATGGTGCTGACCCCATGGCGGATGATCCTGATCGAAGGGCTGGCTGACCCGTCTGCCCTTGCCGCGATCCCCGGCCTGATCCTGTCGCCGGAAAGCCCGCTGATGCGGGTCCGCGCCTGCCCCGGCGCGCCCTTTTGCCCGCAGGCGCTGGGCCCGACGCGCGCCCTCGCCCGTGCCCTTGCGCCGCTTGTGCCCTTGGGTCGGCTGGTCCATGTCTCGGGCTGCGCCAAGGGCTGCGCCCATCCACGCACCGCCGATGCCACGCTGGTGGCCAGCCCCGGCGGCTATGCCCTCGGGCGGGGGCAAAGCGCGGCCGAGGTTCGGGGCGCGGCGATGACCGCCGAGGCGCTCTTGCAAAATCCCGACATTTTCGACCCTGAAAGAGGCCAGTGATGCCGCATTCCTATGAAAAAGACGGCGCGGCGATCTATCTGGCCAGTTTCGCCACGATCCGCGCCGAGGCCGATCTGGCCCGCTTCACGCCCGAGGAAGAGGTCGTCGTCGTGCGCATGATCCACGCCGCCGGCATGGTTGGGCTGGAGCAGCACGTCCGTTTTTCCTCCGGCATGGCCATCGCCGCCCGCGCCGCGCTGGAGGGCGGGGCGCCGATCCTGTGCGATGTGCGCATGGTGTCCGAAGGCATCACGCGCAGCCGCCTGCCGGCGGACAACCGGATCATCTGCACCTTGCAGGACCCCGCCGTTCCCGCATTGGCGCGGCAGATGGTCAACACCCGCTCTGCCGCGGCGGTGGAATTGTGGCGGCCGCATCTGGCCGGCGCCGTGGTGGCGATCGGCAACGCGCCGACCGCGCTTTTCCACCTTCTGAACATGCTCGAAGACCCCGACTGCCCACGCCCCGCCGCCATCATCGGCTGCCCCGTGGGCTTCATCGGTGCCGCCGAATCAAAGGCGGCGCTGATGGAGGCGCCCCCCGTCCCGGCCATGATCGTCGCCGGGCGCCTGGGCGGATCGGCCATCACCGTGGCCGCCGTCAACGCGCTGGCCAGCCGAAAGGAATGACCATGACCCCCCCGACCAAGGGCAGGATCATCTGTACCGGCCTCGGCCCCGGCGATCCGGATCTGATCTCGGTCAAGTCCGACCGTCTGGTACGCGCGGCGCGCCATGTCGCCTATTTCCGCAAGCCGGGCCGGCGCGGCATGGCGCGGACCATCGTCGAGGGCATGCTGCGCGCCGATGTGACCGAATACCCGATGGAATATCCGCTGACGACGGAGCTGCCCTTTGACAGCCCGGGCTATATCGCGCAGCTTGCCGGCTTTTACGATCTCTGGGCCGACCGGCTGGCCGCGCTCGCCGAGCGGCACGAGGTTGTGGTCCTGTGCGAGGGCGATCCCTTTCTCTACGGCTCGTTCCAGCACCTCTGGACGCGCCTGCGCGGCCGGGCCGAGGTTGAGGTTGTCGCCGGCATTCCCGGCATGACCGGCTGCTGGAACCGCTCGGGCCAGCCGATCACCTGGGGCGATGATGTGTTGACGGTGCTGGCGGGCACCCTACCCGAGGCCGACCTGGTGGGGCGGATGCGCCAGTCCGACGCGCTGGTGATCATGAAGACGGGGCGCAACCTGCCCAAGGTCGCCCGCGCCCTGGCGGCGTCCGGGCGGCTGGAGGATGCGGTGCTGGTCGAGCGCGGCACGATGCAGGGCGAGCGGGTCCGTCCGCTCGCCGAGGTGGACGCCGCCGATTGCCCCTATTTCGCGATCGTTCTGGTCCACGGCCAGGGCCGCCGCCCCGAGGCGGGGGCGCCCGAATGACCGGCTGGCTTGTCATCGCGGGGCTTGGGCCGGGGGATGAGGCGATGCTGACCCCGCAGGTGGCGCAGGCGCTGGCCGAGGCCAGCGATGTCATCGGCTATTTTCCCTATGTCGCCCGCGTCCCGGCCCGTCCGGGCCTGAC
Source organism: Paracoccaceae bacterium (assembly GCA_052387855.1). Classification (GTDB taxonomy): domain Bacteria; phylum Pseudomonadota; class Alphaproteobacteria; order Rhodobacterales; family Rhodobacteraceae; genus CAIYZT01. The sequence continues at coordinate 18,712 of JBQTIT010000029.1, read as the reverse complement.
GCTGCACGCCTCAGACAACCGGGTGGAACTGGACCGCGCCGCGCTCGCGCTGGACCTGGCCCTGGCCGGGCACCGGGTGGTGGTGGTCTCGTCGGGCGATCCGGGGGTATTTGCCATGGCCTCGGCCGTGTTCGAGGCCTGCGAGGGCCGCGCACTTCTGCCCGAGATTCGCGTCCTGCCCGGCATCACCGCCATGCTGGCGGCGGCAGCGGCGGCGGGCGCGCCGCTGGGGCATGATTTCTGCGCCATCAACCTGTCGGACAACCTCAAGCCACATGAGGTGATCGCGCGGCGCGTGCGTCTGGCGGCCGAGGCGGACTTTGCCATGGCCTTCTACAACCCCCGCTCGGCCAGCCGGCCAGAAACCTTTGGCCGAATCCTGACCCTGCTGCGCGAGGTTTGCGAGCCGGGTCGGCTGGTCACCTTTGCCCGCAATGTCTCGCTGCCCGATCAGCGGATCGTGACCGTGACGCTGGCCGAGGCGCGCGAGGACATGGCCGACATGCGCAGCGTGGTGATCGTCGGCAGTTCGGCCACGCGGCGGGTCGGGCCCCATGTTTATACCTTAAGGCGCGCGCCATGAGCGGTCAGCCAGTCCATCACCTGATGCACATGCTCGGCGCGCGGGCGGTCGGGGATCGGCGGGCGTTCGGCCAGCCAGACCGGGATGCCGAGGGTCCGCGCCGCCTCGAGCTTGGCGCTGGCGGCGCTGCCGCCGGCGTTCTTGGCGATCACCAGCGCCGTGCCATGCGACCGCATCAGGGCCAGATCGCCCTCGGCCGTGAAGGGGCCCTTGCTGACGACGACCGTCGCGCCGGCCAGCGGCGAGCCTTGCGGCGGATCGACCAGACGCAGCAGGTAATGGTGCTGCGGATGGGCGGCGAAAAGGTCGAGGTTCTGGCGGCCGATGGCCAGAAAGACGCACGTCGGCGTCTGCGGCAGGGCGGCGGCGATCTCGGCCAGACCGGCAAAGCCGCGCCAGCGGTCGCCGGGGCCGGGCGTCCAGGGCGCGCGTTCCAGCGCGATCAGCGGCACGCGCGCCCCTGCGCAGGCGGTGACCGCGTTGCGGCTCATCTGCGCGGCAAAGGGGTGGGTGGCGTCCACCACATGGGTGATGCCGGCGCCATGCAGATAGGCCGTCAGCCCCTCGGGCCCGCCAAACCCGCCGCTGCGGCAGGGCAGGTCGGGCAGGGTCGGCGTCTCGGTGCGCCCGGCGACGGAATAGACCGCCGGCAGGCCGGCCCGGGCCAGTTCCGCTGCTATCCGCAGCGCATCGGCGGTGCCGCCAAGCAGCAGGACCTTGGGAACGGGGGGCGTCATGGCTGAGACGTGGCTTTCGATCATCGGTCTGGGCGAGGATGGACCGGAAGGCTTGACCGGCGCAAGCCGCGCCGCGCTGGCGCGGGCCGAGGTGGTCTTTGGCGGGCCGCGTCACCTGGCGCTGGTCGGGGCCGGCGCGCGGGGGCAGGCCTGGCCCGTGCCCTTTGACCTTGCCCCGGTGCTGGCGCGGCGCGGGCAACCGGTGGCGGTGCTGGCCTCCGGCGATCCCTTCTGGTTCGGGGCGGGGGGCAGCCTGTCGCGGGTTCTGGCGCCGGGCGAGTGGCGGGCCTATCCCGCGCCTTCGGTCTTTTCGTTGGCCGCCGCCCGTCTGGGCTGGCGGCTGGAAGAGGCGGCCTGCCTTGGCCTGCATGCCGCGCCCCTTGGCGCGCTGCGGCCCGCCTTGCAGCCCGGTGCCCGGATCATCGCGACCCTGCGCGACGGCGCGGCGGTGGTAGAAGCGGCCCATTGGCTGACCGCGCAGGGCCTTGGTGCGGCGCGGCTCTGGGTGTTGGAGGCGCTGGGCGGGCCGGGCGAGCGCATCCTGCACGGCCTGGCCGGCAGCCTTGACGCCGCCGGCATCGGCCCCCTCGTCACCCTGGCCATCGAGGCGCCGGCGCAGGGCCCGTTCCTGCCCCGCACTCCCGGCCGGCCAGAGGCGCTGTTCGCCCATGACGGCCAGATCACCAAATCCCCGGTCCGCGCCGTCACCCTGGCCGCGCTTGCCCCAAAGGCCGGCGAACTGCTCTGGGATCTCGGCGCGGGCTCCGGCTCGGTCTCGGTCGAATGGTGCCTGGCGGGCGGGCGGGCCATCGCGGTCGAGGCGCGGGCGGACCGGCTGGACAACATCAGGGCCAATATCGACGGCTTTGGCCTTGCGGGCCGGATGCAGGCCCTGCCGGGCACGCTGCCCGGCGCTGTGGAGGGGCTGGAGACACCGCAGGCGGTCTTTGTCGGCGGCGGCTTTTCCATGGCGCTGATGGAGCGGCTTGCCTTGCTTCGGGCCGGCACGCGGCTGGTGGTGAACACCGTCACACTGGAGACAGAGGCGCTGGTCAGCGCCTGCCAGCGCCAGTATGGCGGGGCGTTGTTGCGGATGGACTTCGCGCAGGCCGAGCCGCTGGGCGCCTCGCGCGGCTGGCAGGCTTCCCGGCCGGTGGTGCAGTGGAGCGTGGTGCTATGAGCGGGCCGTCGCGCCCGCGCGTCGCCGGGTTCGGCCTGCGTCCCGGCGCGGGGCGGCAGAGTGTGCTGGCGGCGCTGGCGCTGGCGTCGGGCGATGACCCGCCCTCGGCGCTGGCGACGATCCCCGAGCGGGAAGGGGCGCTGCGCCCGCTGGCGCAGGATATGGGCCTGCCGCTGCATCTGGTGGCGGTGGCCGGGGTCGTGACCCCGACACGGTCTGCCCGGGTTCTGGCCAGCCATGGCACAGGCTCGGTCGCCGAGGCGGCGGCGCTGGTGGCGGCGGGGCCGGGCGCGCGGCTGGTGGTGGGGCGCGTGATCTCGCCCGATGGCATGGCCACCTGCGCGGTGGCGGAAGGAGAGACGACATGACGGTTCACTTCATCGGGGCGGGGCCGGGGGCGCCCGACCTCTTGACGCTGCGCGGCCAGGCGCTGATCGCGGCCAGCCCGGTCTGCCTTTACGCCGGCTCGCTGGTGCCCGAGGGCGTGCTGGCCCATTGCCCGCCCGGCGCGCGGATCGTCAACACCGCGCCCCTGTCGCTGGACGAGATCATGGCCGAGATCGCCGCCGCCCATGCCAAGGGGCTGGACATCGCGCGCCTGCATTCGGGGGACCTTTCGGTCTGGTCGGCGATGGGCGAGCAGCTTCGCCGGCTGCGCGCCATGGACATTCCCTTTACCGTCACGCCCGGCGTGCCCTCTTTCGCCGCCGCCGCCGCCGCGCTGGAGGCAGAGCTGACCCTGCCGGGCCTGTGCCAGTCGGTGGTGCTGACCCGCACCTCTGGCCGCGCGACGGCGATGCCGGAAAGCGAGAATCTGGGTGCCTTTGCCGCCACAGGGGCGGTGCTGGCGATTCATCTGTCGGTTCATGTGCTGGACCGGGTTCTGGCCGAGCTTTTGCCGCATTACGGGCCCGATTGCCCCGTGGCCGTGGTCTGGCGCGCCTCCTGGCCGGATCAGCGGATCGTGCGGGCCAGCCTTGGCACGCTCGAGGCCGCCCTGGCCGGCGAGATGGAGCGCACGGCGCTCATCCTGGTCGGCCGCACCCTGGGCGCCGAGGAGTTTGGCGAGAGCCGGCTTTACGCCGGCGATTATGACCGCCGCTATCGCCCGGTCGGCACCGATCCGCGCTTTCCGGAGGCCTCGTGATCCCCGGCCTGATCATCGCCGCCCCCGCCTCGGGCACCGGCAAGACCACGCTGACGCTGGGTCTGGCGCGGGCGCTGGCCGATGCGGGACTGGCGGTGCAATGCTTCAAGTCGGGGCCTGACTATATCGACCCGGCCTTTCACGCCGCCGCCTCGCGCCGCCCCTCGGTCAACCTTGACACCTGGGCGATGGGACCAGGGCTGATCGGCGCGCTGGTCGCCGGGGCAGGGCCGGCCGATCTGGTACTGGCCGAAGGCTCGATGGGTCTGTTCGACGGCGTGGCGCGGGCGGGTGAGGCCGGCAACGGCTCCAGCGCCGATCTGGCGGCGCTGACCGGCTGGCCGGTGGTGCTGGTGCTGGACTGTTCGGGCCAGGCGCAGACGGCGGCGGCGGTGGCGCGTGGGCTTGCAGGTTTTCGCGCCGGCGTGCGGGTGGTGGGCGTGATCCTGAACCGCATCGCCTCGCCCCGGCACGAGGCGCTGGTGCGCCACGGGATGGCGGCGGCGGGCATCCGCGTGCTGGGCGCTCTGCCACGGCTCAAGGCGCTGGCGCTGCCAGAGCGGCATCTGGGTCTGGTGCAGGCGCAGGAACTGCCCGCGCTGGAGGCCTTTGTCGCCGAGGCGGCGGCGCTGGTGGCCGCGCATGTCGATCTTGCGGCGCTCCGCGCGCTGGCGCTTCCGCTGGCGTTGGATCAGGCGGATGCCGCGCCCCTGCCGCCGCCCGGCCAGCGCATCGCGCTGGCGCGGGATCAGGCGTTTTCCTTTACCTATCCGCATGTTCTGCAAGCCTGGCGCGCGGCGGGGGCCGAGGTTCTGCCCTTTTCGCCGCTGGCCGATGAGGCGCCCGACCCGGCGGCCGATGTCTGCTGGCTGCCGGGCGGCTACCCCGAGTTGCACGCCGGGCGCCTTGCCGCGAACGCCCGGTTCCGCGACGGCTTGCAGCAGTTTGCGCTTGGCCGCCCGGTGCATGGCGAATGCGGCGGCTACATGGCGATGGGCGCGGGACTGGTCGATGCCAAGGGCCAGCGCCACCAGATGGCCGGGCTTTTGGGGCTTGAGACCAGCTTTGAGAAGCGGCGCATGCATCTGGGCTACCGTCTGGCGACGCTGGGCGCGGCGGGCCTTGGCTTTGCCGCCGGCGCGCGGCTGCGCGGGCACGAGTTTCATTATGCCAGCATCCTTGATCAGCCCGACCCGCCCCTTGCCGAGGTGGTGGACGCAACAGGCGCGGCGGTGGCCGAGACCGGCTCGCGCCGGGGGCTGGCCACGGGCAGCTTCTTTCACCTGATCGCAGAGGCACGGACATGAGCGGGTTTGTCAGCTTTGTCTCTTCGGGCCCCGGCGATCCGGAGCTTTTGACGCTGAAGGCGGTGGCGCGGCTTCAGGCGGCCGATGCGGTGCTGTTCGACGATCTCTCGTCGGGGCCGATCCTGGCCCATGCCCGCGCTGGCGCCGATCTGGTCGGCGTCGGCAAGCGGGCGGGGCGGCCGAGCCCCAGGCAGGACCACGTCAGCCGGCTCTTGGTGGACTATGCCCACACCGGCCAGCGCGTGGTGCGTCTGAAATCCGGCGACAGCGGCATCTTCGGCCGGCTGGAAGAGGAAATCGCGGCACTTCAGGCCGCCGGCATCGGCTATGAGATCATCCCCGGCGTGCCCGCCGCCTGTGCCGCCGCTGCCGCCGCCGGCATTCCGCTGACCCGCCGGCTGACCGCGCGGCGCGTGCAGTTCGTGACCGGCGCAGATGTGTCTGGCGGCCTGCCCGAGGGGCTGAACATGGCCGCGCTCGCCGATCCCGAGGCGACAAGCGTCGTCTACATGGGCAAGCGCAGCTTTGCCGCGCTGGCCGCGGCGCTGGTCGCGGCGGGCCTTCCGGCGCAGACGCCCGCGCTTTACGCCGAGGCGGTGGGCCATCCGCAGCAACGCCTGATCCGGGACACGGTCGCCGGGCTGGCCGCCCGCATCGCGGGTCTGGACAGCGCCGAGCCGGCGATCATCCTTTACGGCCCCCTGGCTGCGGAGGCTGCGCCATGAAGGTGATCCTGTGCCAGGGCTGCGCGCTGGGCCGGGCGGGCTTTGCCCCGGTCCTGATGGCGGCGCTGGCCGAGGCCGGCGTTCCGGCGGCGCTGGAGGGGGCCGCGTGCATGTCGGGCTGCGCGCGACCCTCGACCATCGCCTTTCGCGCGCCGGGCAGGGTCGCCTATCTCTTTGGCGATCTGACCGAAGCGGATCTTGCGGGCCTGGTCACCTTTGCCCGCGCCTATCACGCCTCGGCCGACGGCAGCTTTGCCGATGCGCGCTTTCTGGGCGCACTGCGCAGCAAGGCGCTGGCGCGCATCCCGGGCTGAGGGGCGGCAGGGTCGGCTTTGGCACGAAGCTGCCGCAATCAGGCTTGACCCCCCGCCCGCGATGCGAAAGAAGAAGGGGGCAAGGTGCCCCGTCCCGCGCAAAGCGGTGGGGCTGAAACGGGAATGGGACGGGCCGACCCAATCGGGGGCCTCAACCCCAGCCGCCCCCGCGACTGTAAGCGGCGAGCGGGTGTCCAGACGGCCACTGGTCCCTTGGGGCTGGGAAGGCGGACATCGCGCGTGACCCGCAGCCAGGAGACCGGCCTTGCGTGGTGAAACAATGGCACCGTCGGGTGTGACGGTCGGGAGAGAATATGATGACCACGCAGACCAAGATCCTTGCAGGCTCCAAGGCCGCTTCGCTGATCCAGGCGGCGCTTTTCGCGGCGTTGATCGGCGGCGCGATGCTGTTCGTCGCCGGCCACGCGCAGTCGGCCACGCTGCATGACGCGGCGCACGACGTGCGTCACGCCACCGGCTTTCCCTGCCACTGAGCCGCCCGGCACCGATGTTTCAACGCATGCTGGCCAGCGCGATCGGCGCTGGCATTGCGGCGGGGCTGATCGCGGCCCTGCTGCATTTCGCGTTTGTCCAGGAGCTGATCCTTCTGGGCGAGCAATATGAAACCGGCGCGCTGACCCATTTCGGCGCGGTGGCAGAGCCGGGCACGGCCCATGGCGCCGAGGCTGGGCACGAGGCCGGGGGGGGCGCCAGCGCCCTCGGCCGCAACGGGCTGACGGTTCTGTTCATCGTCATCCTCTACACCGCCTACGGCTTTCTGCTGACGGCCGGCTTTGGCCTGGCCGAGGCCTTTGGCCGCAGGATCGGCCCGGCCGAGGGTCTGCTTTGGGGGATCGCCGGCTTTGCCGCCTTCCAGCTCGCCCCGGCCATGGGCCTTGCGCCCGAGCTGCCGGGCACCCTGGCGGCCGAAACCGCGCTGCGGCAGATCTGGTGGTGGCTGACGGTGGCCTGCACGGGAGGGGGCCTCGCGCTCCTGGCCTATGGGCGGCACTGGGCGGCCTTTGCGGTGGCGGGGGCCTTTCTGGCGGTGCCGCATGTCGTCGGCGCCCCGCTGCCCGAGGGCTTTGCCGGCACCGCGCCGCCCGAGCTTGGCGCGCTCTTTGCGACCCGGGTGCTGGGCGCGGCGCTGGTGGTCTGGACCTGCCTTGGCTGGTTCGCCGGCGCGGCCTGGGCGCGGTCGGGCCGGGAGGCATGAGCCGGGCCGGCACGCCCCTGCGGATCGTCCTGGTCGGCATCGGCACCGGCAACCCGGATCATCTGACCGCCCAGGCGGCGGCGGCGCTGAACGGCGCCGACCTGATCCTGATCCCGCGCAAGGGGCCGGACAAGGCCGACCTTGCCGATGTGCGCCATTTGATCCTGTCGCGGGTCCTGACCCGCGCGGTGCCGGTGGCGGAATTCGACATGCCGACCCGCGGCGCCGGGGCCGGCTATCTGCGCGGGGTCGAGGATTGGCACGACGCGATCGCGGAACGCTGGCAGCGGGCCATCGCCGGCCATGAGGGCCCAAAGGCGCGGGTGGCGCTGATGGTCTGGGGCGATCCGATGCTTTACGACAGCACGCTGCGCATCGCCGGCCGGCTGACCGGCGCCCTGGTCAGCGTGGTGCCCGGCATCACCTCGTTGCAGGCGCTCTGCGCCGCCCATGGCATCCCGCTGAACGAACTGGCCGAGCCTGTGCTGATCACCACGGGGCGACAGTTGCGCGGCGCGGGCTGGCCGGCGAGCGCGCCGGACACCATGGCGGTGCTGCTGGACGGCGAAGGCGCCTTTGCAGGGCTCGATCCTGCGGGGGTCAGCATCTGGTGGGCCGCCTATGTGGGCATGGCCGAGGAAATCCTGCTCTCGGGGCCCCTGGCCGAGGTGGGCCCGCAGATCCTGGCCCGCCGTGCCGAGGCGCGGGCAAAGGCCGGCTGGATCATGGACATCTACCTGATGCGCCGAAAGACGGGCGCGGGCTGAGCGGCTGACCTGGGCAGGTGCCGCGGTCGCGCGCCGGGCTCGGTCGGTCACGCGGAACGGGCCCACCCGGATGCGTTTGCCGCAAGGGCGGGGAAGGGCGGCGCTTTTCCCGGTCCGCCCGAAATGGCCGAGGCACGCGCCGAGGTCATGCGGGACGGCTGCCGCGCTCCGGTCGAGGGCCCCAAAGGCCCTCGGCCAGCGCCCGCCCCGCCCCTGGCGGGCGCTTCGCGCCCGCGAGGTCAGGCGCTGGCCTCTGGTTTGAGGGCGGAACCGGGTTACCGGACAGGCTCCCATACGGGCGGGGAAACGCAGTGCGTTTTCCTTTTGCGCCCGCCCCGCCGAGTTTGGCCGAGGCGCCAGCCGAGGCCACGCGATGCCGCTTGCCCCATCCCCGGCCGAGGGCCCCAAAGGCCCTCGGCCAGCGCCTGCCCTTCCCCCGGCAGGCGCTTCGCGCCCGCCAGGTCAGGCGCTGGCCTATGGTGTGAGGGCGGAACCGGTCTACCGGGCACGTTTCCACACGGGCGGGAAAACGCAGTGCGTTTTCCTTTTCCGCCCGACTTTGGCCGAGGCCATCGCCGAGGTCATGCGAAGCCGCTTGCACCATCTCTGGCCGAGGGCCCCAAAGGCCCTCGGCCAGCGCCCGACCCCCGCAGGGAGGGCGCTCCACGCCCTCCGAGTCGGGCGCTGGCCTCTGACTTCCATGCGGAACCGGTTGTGCCGCGGCGTTCCCACTCGGGCGGGGAAACGCGGTGCGTTTCCTTTTCCGCCCGGCCCCGCTTTGGCCGAGGCCATCGCCGAGGCCATGCGAGCCGGCTGCGGCAGTCCCGCCGAGGGCCCCAAAGGCCCTCGGCCAGCGCCCGCCAGCCAGGTCAGGCGCTGGCCTCTGACGTGATGGCGGCACCGGTTAACCTGACCGGCCTGAACTCGGTCGGGGCAACGCGGTGCCTTTCCTTTTCCGCCCTATCCCCGCAGGCGGAAACGCTGGATCTTGCCGGTCTGCGTCTTGGGCAGCGCCTGGGCAAAGATCACCCTGCGGGGATACTTGTAGGGCGCGATCACGGCTTTCACATGGTCCTGAAGCCGCCGCGCCGTCTCGGCGGTGCCCTCTTCGCCCGGCGCCAGCACGACATGGGCCTCCACGATCATGCCGCGCTCTTCATCCGGCGCGCCGATCACGGCGCATTCCAGCACCGCCGGATGCGACAGCAGGGCCGCCTCCACCTCGGGGCCGGCGATGTTGTAACCGGCCGAGATGATCATGTCGTCCGACCGCGCGGCAAAGTGAAAGCGGCCCTCGTCATCCTGCCAGAAACTGTCGCCGGTCAGGTTCCAGCCCTGCCGGACATAGGCCCGCTGCCGATCGTCGGCAAGATAGCGGCAGCCGGTCGGCCCGCGCACGGCCAGCCGGCCAACCTGCCCGCGTGGCAACTCCTCCATGTCCGGGCCCACCACCCGCGCCTCGTAGCCACGGACCGGGCGGCCGGTGCAGCCGGGGCGGTGGTCGTCAAAACGGTTGGACAGGAAGATGTGCAGCATTTCGGTCGCGCCGATGCCGTCGAGCATCGGCTTGCCGGTCTTGGCGATCCAGTCCTGATAAACCGGCGCGGGCAGCGTCTCGCCCGCCGAGACCGCCGCGCGCAGGCTGGACAGGTCCGCCCCCTGGTCCATCGCCTTGAGCATGACGCGGTAGGCGGTGGGCGCGGTAAAGCAGACCGTGGCCCGGTGGGTCTGGATGATCTCGATCAGATTGGCGGGGCTGGCCTGCTCCAACAGCGCCGCCGCCGCGCCAAAGCGCAGCGGAAACACCGCCAGCCCGCCAAGACCAAAGGTAAAGGCCAGCGGCGGCGAGCCGACAAAGACATCCTCGGGCACCACGCCCAGCACTTCGGCCGCGTAGCCGTCGGCGATCATCAGCAGGTCACGGTGAAAATGCATCGTCGCCTTGGGCTGGCCCGTCGTCCCCGAGGTGAAGCCCAAAAGCGCCACATCGTCGCGCCCGGTCGCCACCGCGTCAAAGTGCACCGGGCAGCCCAGCGCGGCGCGGTCAAGCTCGGCATCGTGATTGGCGGTGCCGTCAAAACCGACCACGGCCTTGAGGAACCGCGAGGATTTGGCACAGATCGCCAGCTCGTCCATCAGCCGCGTGTCGCACAGCGCCAGCGAGACCTCGGCCTTGTCGACGATCTGGGTCAGTTCGGCGGCGCGCAGCATCGGCATGGTGTTGACCACCACCGCCCCGGCCTTGGTGGCGGCCAGCCAGCAGGCGACCATGGCCGGGTTGTTGGCCGAGCGGATCAGCACGCGGTTGCCGGGGCGGACGCCGTAACGTTCCACCAGGGCATGGGCCAGGCGGCTGGTCCAGTCGGACAGTTCCTGATAGCTGCGCGCCCTTCCGTTGCCGATCAGCGCCGTGCGGCCGCCAAAGCCGCGCTCGACCATCCGGTCGGTCAACTCGACCGCCGCGTTCAGGTGATCGGGATAGTCAAAGCCGCCCGGCAGGAAATCGGGCAGCAGGTGCGCCGGGGGCAGCCGGTCGCGGGTAAAGGTGTCGGTATGGGCAGAGGGTCCCAGCATGATCACTCCTCGGGGATGACGGCGGTGGCCTCGATCTCGACCCTGGCGCGATCCTCGACCAGGGCCACGACCTGCACCAGCGCCATGGCAGGGTAGTGTCGGCCAAGGATCGCCCGGTAGGCCGCGCCCAGCGCGCCCAGGCTGGCCAGGTATTCGGCCTTGTCGGTGACATACCAGGTCAGGCGCACCAGATGCTCGGGCCGGGCGCCGGCCTCGGCCAGAACCTCGACGATGCCGCGCAGGGCCATCGCGGCCTGTTCGGCGAAATCGTCGCTTTCAAACTCTTGCGCCGCGTTCCAGCCGATGATGCCGCCGGTAAAGACCATGCGACCGCGCGCCGCGATGCCGTTGGCATAGCCGCGCGCCGGCTTCCAGTGGCTGGGGTGCAGGACTTCATGCGGCATTCTGCTGCTCCTTGTAGGCGGCCATCCGGTCGTGGACATCGGCCGGCCAGGGGGCCGAGCGCATGCCGTCGGTCCAGACCAGCGTGATCGTGGCGCGCATCCGCACCAGCGCGTCGACAGCCGCCGCCAGATCAAAGGTGACCGAGCGGCTGCCAAGCTGGGCGATGCGCAGCGAAAACAGCACCCGCTCGCCCAGCCGCGAGGGCGCCTTGAACTCTGCCTCGATCCGCACCGTCGGCACGCCGTTGGCGGGATCGGCGAAACTCATCTGGGCAAAGGAACGCCCGGCGACATCGGCAAAGAAGTTTTCGACCACCGAATTCGTCATCTCGAAATAGCGCGGGTAGAACACGATGCCGGCCGGATCGCAGTGGTTGAACTCGATCGGGATCAGGCGGGTGTAGATCATTGCTCAAGGCTCCTTGCGATGACGATGCGCTGCACGTCCGAGGCGCCTTCGTAGATCCGCAGGGCCCGGATCTCGCGGTAAAGATGTTCGACCGTTGAGCCGACCCTGACCCCGTCGCCGCCATGAAGCTGAACCGCCATGTCGATCACCTCTTGCGCGGCCTCGGTGGCGTAGAGCTTGGCCATGGCGGCCTCGCGGCTGATGCGGGCGGCGCCGGCGTCCTTGGCCCAGGCGGCGCGGTAGACCAGCAGGGCGGCGGCGTCGATCTTCAGCGCCATGTCGGCCAGATGGCCCTGAACCATCTGCATCTGCGACAGGGCGGTGCCCTGCACGGACCGCCCGCGCGTGCGCGCCAGCGCCTCGTCCAGCGCGCGCCGGGCAAAGCCCAGCGCCGCCGCCCCGACCGTGGGGCGAAAGACGTCAAGAACCGACATCGCCAGGCGGAAACCGGCCCCCGCCTCGCCGATCAGGGCCTCGTGCGGCACAAAGAGGTCGTCCAGCCGCAGATGCGCCAGCGGGTGCGGCGCCATCACCTCGATCCGCGCCAGCGTGGTCAACCCGGGCGTGTCGGCCGGCACCAGAAAGGCCGACAGGCCGCGCGTGCCCGGCGCCTCGCCCGTGCGGGCGATCAGCACATAGACATCCGCGATGCCGCCGTTCGAGATATAGGTCTTTTCCCCGTCCAGCCGAAAGCCGCCCTGCACCGCCCGCGCCGTGGTGGCCGTGCTGGCCACGTCCGAGCCCGCGCCGGGCTCGGTCAGGGCAAAGCCCGCGATTGCCTGACCCGCGCGGGTGCGCACCAGCCATTCGCGCTGCGCGGGGCTGCCGAAAAGCGACACGACCCCCATGCCAAGCCCTTGCATGGCAAAGGAAAAATCGGCAAGCCCATCGTGGCGCGCCAGGGTCTCGCGGATCAGGCAAAGGCTGCGCACGTCCAGCGCCTCGCCGGCCCCCGCGCCGCTGTGGCGCAGCCAGCCGCCTGCGCCCAGCGCCGCGACCAGGCCCCGGCAGGCGGCGTCGACATCGGCGTGATCCACCGGCAGGTTGGCGGCGCACCAGGTCTCCAGCGCCTCGGCCAGGGCGCGGTGGCGGTCCTCGAAAAAGGGCCAGCTCAGGAAGGTGCGGTCTGCCATGCGTCGATCCCCGATCCTGGACTAATTGCCTTGGAAAACCGGCTTTTCGCGCGCCACAAAGGCCCGGTAGGCCCGTTCGAAGTCTTGCGTCTGCATGCAGATCGCCTGCGCCTGCGCCTCGGCCTCGATGGCCTGCTCAAGGCCCATGGCCCATTCCTGCACCAGCGCCGCCTTGGTCATGGCATGGGCAAAGCCCGGCCCGGCGGCCAGGGCGCGGGCCAGCGCCATCGCCTCGGCCTCCAGCGCCTCGGGAGCGTGGACGGCGTTCCAGAAGCCCCAGGCCTTGCCCTCGTCGGCGCTCATGGCGCGCCCGGTGTACAAAAGCTCGGCGGCCCGGCCCTGGCCGATGAGGCGCGGCAGCATGGCGCAGGCGCCCATGTCGCAGCCCGCCAGCCCGACGCGGGTGAACAGGAACGCGCAGCGCGCGGTGGTGCTGGCCAGGCGCAGATCGCTCGCCATCGCCAGGATCGCCCCCGCCCCGGCCGCCACCCCGTCAACCGCCGCGATGATCGGCTTGCCGCAGCCGATCATGGCGCGGACCAGATCACCCGTCATGCGGGTAAAGGCCAGCAGATCGGCCATCGGCCGGCCGATCAGCGGGCCGATGATGTCGTGCACATCGCCGCCCGAACAGAAATTGCCGCCGTTGGAGCCAAGGACCACCGCCCGCACGTCGCTGGCGGCGGACAGGGCGCGAAAGGTGTCGCGCAGCTCGGCATAGCTGTCAAAGGTCAGGGGATTCTTGCGCTCGGGCCGGTTCAGCCGCAGCGTGGCGACGCCATCGTCAAGCTGCCACAGGAAATGCCGGGGGCGCAGCCCCTCCATCTTGGTCATCTTGCCCCCATGCGGTTCAGGATATCGGTCAGGGTTTCGATGTCGGCGTCGCTGACGGCGGCGAAATGCTTGCCCACCTCAACCTCGTGCGCGGCGGCGAGGATTTCAAAGCGCGCGATGCCTTCGGGCGTCAGGGCGGCATAGATCGTGCGCCTGTCGCTCTGCGAGGGCGTGCGGCGGACCAGCCCGTCAGCCTCGAGCCGGTCGACGACGGCGGTGGCATTGCCGTTCGAGACCAGAAGCAGGCGCGACAGTTCCGACATCGAGACACCCTCGCGGCGCCGGTAGAGCGCGGCCATCACGTCAAAGCGGGGCAGGGTGGTGTCATGGCTGGTGCGCAGATGCTCGCGCAGGTGATTCTCCGCCCGGCGGGTGGCAGCCAGCAGCCGCACCCACATCCTGAGCCGCTTTTTCGATGGCTCGCTCATGCCTCGCCCCCCGAAATGGCGATGGCCTGGCCGTTGATCCCCTCGGCCCCCGGCCCGCAGAGCCAGAGCGCTGCGGCGGTCACCTCGGCCGGCTGGATCAGGCGGTTCTGCGGGCTCATCGATTCCAGCGCGGCGCGGGACTCGGCCGGCGTGCGGCCGGTCTTTTCCGAGATCACGGCGATGGAATGGTCGGTCATCGGCGTGTCCAGAAAGCCGGGGCAGAGGGCGTTCACGGTGATGGGCCGCCGGGCAACCTCAAGCGCCAGCGAGCGGGTCAGCCCCACCACCCCATGCTTGGCGGCGGCATAGGGGGCGATCTTGGCATAGCCCTTCAGCCCGGCGGTGGAGGCGATGGCGATCAGGCGGCCCCAGCCGGGCATCTGGTTCAGCCCCTCGCGCAGCGTCAGGAAGACCCCGGTCAGGTTGACCGCGATCATCCGGTCCCACTGGTCCAGCGTGGTGCGGGCCATGGGCGCCGAATCGGCCTGACCGGCGTTGGCGATCACGATCTCGCAGGGGCCGGCCGCCGCGAACATGCGCCGCACGTCGGCCTCCTGCGTGACGTCGCCGGTGATGGCGCGGATCAGGGGCGAGCGGGCCGCGACCTGCTCCAAGGGCTCGATCCGGCGGCCGGTGATGACGACGCGGGCCCCGGCGGCGGCAAAGCCGGCCGCAAGGTCGGCCCCCGCGCCCGAGCCGCCGCCGGTGATCAGCACCTGCTTGCCGGCCAGCGTCATGCCCGCACCTCTTGCTGCTGGCGCTCGCGCAGGCGCCGGGCCTGCGCCGCGCCGGGCAGGTAGGGCAGCGGCCAGCGCGCCGCGCCGTCGCCGGCGCGGATCGCGGCGTGCAGGGTCCAGTAGGGATCGGTCAGATGCGGGCGCGCCAGGCAAACCAGATCGGCACGGCCGGCCAGCAGGATCTGGTTGACCTGATCCTCGTCGGTGATGTTGCCGACCGCCATGGTGGCGATCTTTGCCTCGTTGCGGATGCGGTCCGACAGCGGGGTCTGGAACATGCGGCCGTAGACCGGGCGCGCCTGGGGGCTGGTCTGCCCGGCCGAGACATCCAGGATGTCGGCCCCGGCGCCGGCAAAGGCGCGGGCGATCTCGACCGCATCGGCCGGGGTGACGCCGGCTTCGCCCACCCAATCCTGCGCCGAGATGCGCACCGACATCGGCTTGTCTGCCGGAAAGGCCGCGCGCATGGCGGCAAAAACCTCAAGCGGATAGCGCAGGCGGTTCTCCAGGCTGCCGCCATAGGCATCGGTACGAATGTTCGATTTCGGGCTGATGAAGGACGACAGAAGGTAGCCATGCGCCGCGTGAAGTTCGATCATGTCAAACCCGGCGCGGTCGGCCATCCGGGTTGCGGCGACGAACTGCGCCGTCACGCGGTCCATGTCGGCCCGGTCCATCGCCTTTGGCACCTGGTTGGCCACGTCCCAGGGCAGGGCGCTTGCCGACAGGACCGGCCAGTTGCCCGATGCCAGCGGCGCGTCCCCCTCCTCCCAGCCAAGCTGGGTGGAGCCCTTGCGCCCGGAGTGGCCGATCTGCATGCCGATGCGGGCATCGGTCTCGGCATGGACGAAATCCACCAGCCGGCGCCAGGCCGTCTCATGCTCGGGGGCATAGAGCCCGGTGCAGCCCGGCGTGATGCGTCCCTCGGGCGAGACGCAGGTCATCTCGGTCATCACCAGCCCGGCGCCACCCTTGGCGCGTTCGGCGTAGTGCACGAAATGCCAGTCGCCGGGGCAGCCGTCCTTGGCCTTGTACTGCGCCATGGGCGAGACGACGATGCGGTTGGCCAGCGTCATGCCGCGCAGCCGGAAGGGCGCGAACATCGGCGCGCGGCCGGGCTGGCCGCCGGCCTGTGCCTGGAACCAGTCCTCGGTTCCGCGCAGCCAGGCGGGGTCGCGCAGGCGCAGGTTCTCGTGACCGATGCGCTGGCTGCGGGTCAGCAGGGAATAGGCAAGCTGTTGCGGCGGCATGTCCAGATAGCGCTCGACCCGCTCGAACCATTCCAGAGAGTTGCGCGCCGCCGATTGCAGGCGCAGCACCTCGACGCGCCGCTCATCCTGATAGCGGGCAAAGGCGGCTTCCATGGTCGGCTCGGTATGCAGGTACTCGGCAAGGGCAATGGCGCTGTCAAAGGCGAGCCGCGTGCCCGAGCCGATGGAATAATGCCCGGTCGCGGCGGCGTCGCCCATCAGCACCACGTTGCCGTGATACCACCGCTCGCACAGCACGCGGGGAAACTGCATCCAGACCGCCGAGCCGCGCAGATGGGCGGCGTTGGACATCAGATCATGGCCGCCCAGATGCCGCGCAAAGACCTTTTGCACCGTGGCGACCGTTTCCTCTTTGGACATCTCGGCAAAGCCGAAGCGGTCCCAGGTGTCGGGCATGCAATCGACGATGAAGGTCGCGGTGTTCTGGTCGAACTGATAGACATGCGCCCACATCCAGCCATGGGGCGTCTGCTCGAAGATGAAGGTAAAGGCGTCGTCGAATTTCTGGTGCGTTCCCAGCCAGATGAACTTGACCAGGCGCTGGTCGATGTCGGGTTGGAACACCTCGGCATATTCGCGCCGCACGGCCGAATTGATGCCGTCGCAGGCCACGACAAGGTCATGGTCCTGCCGGTAGTCGTCGGCGGATTTGAACGTGGTCTCAAAGCGCAGATCGACGCCCAACTCTCGCGCCCGCGCTTGCAGCAGGATCAAAAGCTGCTTGCGCCCGATGCCGGCAAAGCCGTGGCCACCGGACACCGTGCGCTGGCCGTCGTGGATGACCGCGATGTCGTCCCAATAGGCAAAGTGGCTGCGGATCGCCTCGGTCGAGACGGGATCGTTGCGCGCCATCCGGGCCAGCGCGTCGTCCGACAGCACCACCCCCCAGCCAAAGGTGTCGTTGGCGCGGTTGCGCTCGATCACCGTGACGCGATGGGCCGGGTCGCGAAGCTTCATCGAAATTGCGAAGTAAAGCCCGGCAGGGCCGCCCCCCAGGCACAGGATGTCCATCCGCCGCTCCTCGGTTCAACTGCCGGGGGATGGTGGCATCTCGGCGGAACAATTTCAAGCTTGAAATTTCTGGCTTGAAGTTTGACCCAGGTGGCGCAAGACTGCCTTCATGCCCGGGATGGGCAAAAACGGCGCGGCGCGGCGCCTTGGGGGGCGTCAGATGTCCGGGTCCTATTTTCTTTATCATTCCATCGGGATGTATCCCGAGAAAGAGCAGGACCTTGCGCGCGCGCTGGGCGATTTCGCGCGGCTCTGGTCCAGCCCGGACGATTCGCAATGGGCGCAGGTGCTGCCGCTGCGTGCGCGGTTCATCGACCGCTGGCGCGCGATCCTGAACGCGCCGCCGCAATCGGTCACCACGACCGACAGCGTGACGGCGGCCTTTCACGCCGTGCTGGGCGCGCTGCCCGCCGCGCATCTGGCCGGGCGCCGGGTGTTGGTGGGGGCGGACTGCTTTCCATCGAACCATTTCCTCTTGCAGACCATGGCGGCGCGTCACGGCTTCACGCTGGCCACGGTGCCGATGCGGCAGGGGGCATCCTGGGTCGAGGACGAGGATTTTCTGGACCATTGGGGGCCAGATGTGGGGCTGGCGCTGCTGACCTGGGTCTCGTCCACCTCGTCGCACCGGATCGATCTGGGGCGGATGGTGGCGCATGGGCGGCGGA
Source organism: Paracoccaceae bacterium (assembly GCA_052387855.1). Classification (GTDB taxonomy): domain Bacteria; phylum Pseudomonadota; class Alphaproteobacteria; order Rhodobacterales; family Rhodobacteraceae; genus CAIYZT01. Next base: position 1,267 of record JBQTIT010000029.1, on the reverse strand, counting down.
TGGGCAGCCTCTTGGCGGTGGACATCACCCAGGGCGCCGGTCTCTTGCCGTTCGACGTGATGGCGCCCGAGGTGGATTTCGCCTTTTCCACCTCTCTGAAGTGGATGTGCGGCACGCCGGGGGCGGGGGCACTGTATGTCTCGCCGCGCCTTGTGGCGCATCTGCGGCCGGATTTCGCCGGCTGGTTCAGCCAGGAAAACCCGTTCAACTGGGACATCGCCGCCTTTGCCCCCGCACAGGACATCCGCCGTTTCGACAGCGGCACGCCGGGATGCATGGCGGCGCTGGCGAGCCTGCCGGCGCTGGACTGGCACGCGCGCCAGGACCAGGGCGCGATGCTGGCGCACAACCGCAGGCTTGCGGCGCGGATCCTGGACGGGGTGGCGGCGATCGGCCTGCCGGTCCTGACCCCGCGGGATGAGGCGCGGCGCGGCGGGTCGGTGATGCTGCGCCTGCCGCAGACCCACCCGGCCGCCGAGGTGGTCGGCGCCCTGCGCGCCCAGGCCATCAGCACCGACGCCCGGGGGCAGACCCTGCGCCTGTCACCGGGGATGATGACGACGGCCGAGGGGACAGAGGCGATGCTGGCGGCGCTGGCCCGCGCGGTGGGCCGCTGACAGGTCCCCCGCCGCCGGGGGGCCGAAGATGACCTGACATGGGTCTTGCCCTTGCCAATGAGTGCGGGGAGAGGCGGTGCGTTTCCTTTTCCGCCCGACTTTGGCCGAGGCCATCTCCGAGGCCATGCGAAGGCTTGTGCGTCCTCTCGGTCGAGGGCCCCAAAGGCCCTCGGCCAGCGCCCGACCCCCGCAGGGAGGGCGCTCCACGCCCTCCGGGTCGAGCGCTGGCCTCTGTGGTGAGGGCGGAACCGGTCACCCGGACACGTTCCCACACGGGCGGGGAAACGCGGTGCGTTTCCTTATCCGCCCGAGCCTGACCGAGGCCATCGCCGAGGTCATGCGAGCCGCCCGCCACATCCCCGCCGAGGGCCCCAAAGGCACTCGGCCAGCGCCCGACCCGCCCCTGGCGGGCGCTCCGCACCCGCCGGGTCGGGCGCTGGCCTATCGGTCGAATGCGGAACCGGTCTACCGGACATGTTCCCACACGGGCGGGAAAACGCAGTGCGTTTCCTTTTTCGCCCGACTTTGACCGAGGCTATCGCCGAGGTCATGCGTTCCCGCCCGCCCCAGTCCGGCCGAGGGGCCCAAACGCCCACGGCCCCCCCCCGACCCCCCCCGGCGGGGCGCTCACCAGCCACCGGATCGGGAGC
>JBQTIT010000028.1:0-10635 GCA_052387855.1 Paracoccaceae bacterium | reverse complement strand
ACCCGGAAAACCGGGTCAGCGGAGAGGTGAGCGGCCCGCGCCCGACCCGGAGGGCGGGGAGCGCCCGCCCTGGGGGGGTCGGGCGCTGGCCGAGGGCCTTTGGGGCCCTCGGCCGGCGGTTTGAACCGTCCCGCATGATCTCGGCGATGGCCTCGGCCAATTCGGGCCGAAAAGGAAACGCACCGCGTTTCCCCGCTCGTGTGGGAACGGCGAGGGTAGATCGGTTCTGCTACACCGACAGAGGCCAGCGCCCGACCCGGAGGGCGTGGAGCGCCCTCCCTGGGGGGGTCGGGTGCTGGCGACAGGCCTTTGGGGCCCTCGACCGGGGGGACGGAAAAGCCTTCGCATGACCTCGGCGATGGCCTCGGCCAAATTCGGGCAAAACAGGAAACGCCCCGCCCTAGCGGAACACCGTCAGCACCTGGTCCAGCGGCTTTTTCCGCTTGGCCACGGCCGGCACGGTCGCGCTGTCGGCCGGATAGCCGACCGGCAGGATCATGACCGCCTTTTCCTCGGGCCCGCGCCCGCACATCTCGGGCAGGAACTTCATCGGGTTCGGGGTATGCTCCAGGCAGACCAGTCCGGCGCGGTGGATGGCGGTGATCAGGAATCCGGTGGCGATGCCGACGCTTTCGGGAACGTAATAATTCTTGTAGTGCGCCCCATCCTCGGTCAGCCCGTAGCGCTGGGCAAAGACCACGATCAGCCAGGGCGCGTCGGTCAGGTGCGGCTTGTCCACCCCGGTGCCGATCGGCTCCAGCGCCGCCAGCCATTCGTCCCCGGCGCCGCCGCCGTAAAAGGCGCGTTCCTCTTCCTCGGCGGCCTCGCGGATGCGCGCCTTCATGTCGGGGTTCGAGATCGCCGCAAAGTGCCAGGGCTGGTGATTGGCCCCCGAGGGCGCGGTGGCGGCGGCCTGGATGCAGGCGCTGATCACCGCCTCGGGCACCTCGCGGTGCGAATACTGGCGCACCGAATGGCGCTTGCGCAGATAGGCCAGCCAGGCCTCGGCCTGGGCCAGGCTTTCGGCCGGCTCAAGCTGCACCCGGTCCGGCAGCGCCAGCGCCTGATAGGAAACCTCGCCCTTCCTGTACATCAACCGCCCCCGATAAAGACCCCGGCGGCAAAGACCAGAACACCTCCCAGCACGACCTGCAAGGCCGCGCGGACAAAGGGCGTCTCCATATAGCGATTCTGGATCCAGGCGATGGCCCAGAGCTCGACAAAGACCACGACCATCGCGGTCACGGTGGCGGTCCAGAAATCGGGGATCAGATAGGGCAGGGCATGGCCCATGCCCCCCAGCGTCGTCATCACGCCCGAGGCGAGGCCGCGCTTGAGCGGGCTGCCGCGCCCCGACAGCACCCCGTCGTCATGCGCCGCCTCGGTAAAGCCCATCGAGATGCCGGCCCCGACCGAGGCGGCACTGCCGACCAGAAAGGTCGTCCAGGTGTCCTGCGTGGCAAAGGCGGTGGCAAAGATCGGCGCCAGGGTCGACACCGAGCCGTCCATCAGCCCGGCCAGCCCCGGCTGCACCCAGGTCAGGATAAAGCGTCGCCGCGCCCCCCGGTCCTCGGCCGCCTTTTCGTCCGTGGTCAGATGCCGCGCCTCAAGCCCCTCGGCGCTGCGGATATGGCCGGCCTCGGCGGCGGCCAGGCTGCCCAAAAGCTTGCGCGTCGCCGCATCGGTGCTGCGCGCGGCGGCGCGTTCATAGAATGCCGCCGCCTGCTCCTCCATGCCGCGCGCCTCGGCGCGCATCGCGTCAAGCCCCAGCGTCCGGTTCAGCCAGACCGGCTTGCGGGCGTAAAACCCCGCGACATGCTCGCGCCGGATCAGCGGGATCACGGGACCAAAGCGCGCGACATGCAGGTCGATCAGCAGCGACCGGTGCTTGTCCTCTTCGGCCGCCATGCCCAGAAACACCTCGGCCGAGGCCGGATAATCCGCCGCCAACCGCTGGGCATAACTGCGCAGGATGCGCGCGTCGTCCTCTTCGGACGAGATCGCCAGCGCCAGCACTTCCTGCTCGGTCAGCTCGGAAAAGCGGCGGCGTGAGGAGATGCCGGGGATCATCGGGGCCTCGTGGACTGGACAGGGGTCAATCTAGGTCGGCGGGGGCACGAGGGAAAGGCGCAATTGACTGCTCGAACCTCAGCCGTTTTCGCGCAGCACCCCGCCGGCCAGATAGAGCGAGCCGCAGATCAGCACCCGCGCCGCCGGATCGCGCGCGGTGATGGCTGCCAGAGCCGAGGTGACCGAGCCGGCGGCCAGCGCCTCCATTCCAGCCTGCGCCGCCGCGTCGCGGGTTTCCTCGGCGGGCAGGGTGTTCTTTTCGCCGGGGATCGAGACGGCATAAAGCGCCGCAACCTGACCGGCCAACGGCGCCATGTAGCCGCGCACGTCCTTGGTGTTCAGCATGCCGCAGATCAGGTAGGTCGGGCGCGGCGCCATCCGCGCCAGCGTGGCGGCGATGGCCTCGCCCCCGGCCGGGTTGTGCCCGCCGTCGAGCCAAAGCTCGACCGAGGGGGCCATCTCCACCAGCGGCCCTTGCCGCAGGCGCTGCATCCGGGCGGGCCAGACCGCGCGGCTGACCGCCGCCTCGCAGGCCGCCTCGTCCGCGCCGAAATGGCGCAGCGCCGCCAGCGCCGCCCCGGCGTTCTGAATCTGGTGCGGGCCGGGCAGGTTCGGCAGCGGCAAGTCCAGAAGCCCGCGCTCGTCCTGAAACAAGAGCCGCCCCGCCTCTTCCCAGGCCTGCCAGTGCTGGCCATGCGCCAGAACCGGGGCCCTCAGCGCCTCGGCCCGCGCCTCGATCACCGCCAGCCCCTCGGGCGCCTGCGGGCCGACGACCACCGGCACGCCGCGCTTGATGATCCCGGCCTTTTCGCCCGCAATCTCTGGCAGGGTCTCGCCCAGATACTGCTGATGGTCGATCGAGACCGGCGTGATGATGCTCAGCGCCGGCCGGTCCACCACGTTCGTGGCGTCAAGCCGCCCGCCCAGCCCGACCTCCAGCAAGAGCCAGTCGGCCGGCACCCGCGAAAAGGCCAGCAAGGCGGCGCAGGTGGTGATCTCGAAAAAGGTGATCTCGCCCGGGCCGTTGGCAGCCACGCATTCGTCCAGCAGCGCGGTCAGGTCCGGCTCTGAAATCAGCGCGCCCGCCAGCCGGATGCGCTCATGAAAGCGGGCAAGGTGCGGCGAAGTATAGGCATGCACCCTCTCGCCCCGCGCCTCAAGCCCGGCGCGGATCATCGCCTGCGTCGATCCCTTGCCGTTGGTGCCGGCGATGTGGATCACGCGCGGCAGGCGCCGCTCGGGGTGGCCAAGCGCCGCCAGCAGCCGGTGCACGCGGTCAAGGGTCAGGTCGATCACCTTGGGGTGCAGCGTCATCATCCGTTCAAGAACGGCGTCGGAGCCTGCGGTCATTTCGCCCCGGCGGCAGAGGCGGCCGGGGCCGGCAGATCGCCCATGATCGGCGGCGACAGGTTCGACAGCATGCGTACGATGGTGACCAGTTCCTCGCGCAGGTGCTTGCGCGGGGTCACGCGGTCAAGCATGCCGTGGTCCAGCAGATACTCGGCGCGCTGGAACCCTTCGGGCAGCTTCTCGCGGATGGTCTGCTCGATCACGCGCGGGCCGGCAAAGCAGATCAGCGCGTTCGGCTCGGCGATCTGCACATCGCCCAGCATGGCATAGGACGCGGTGACGCCCCCGGTCGTGGGATGGGTCAGCACGACGACATAGGGCAGGCCCGCCTCTTTGAGCATCTGCACCGCGACCGTGGTGCGCGGCATCTGCATCAGCGACAGGATCCCCTCCTGCATCCGCGCCCCGCCGGCGGCCGAGAACAGCACCATCGGCCGCCGCTGCTCGACCGCGGCGGATGCGGCGGCCACGATGGCATTGCCGACATACATGCCCATCGAGCCGCCCATGAAGCTGAAATCCTGCGCCACCGCGATGATCGGCGTGCGCGCGATCTCGCCGGCCGCGACCAGCATCGCCTCACGCTCGCCCGTTGCCTTCTGCGCGGCCTTCAGACGGTCGGGATACCGTTTCTGGTCGCGAAAATGCAGCGGGTCGACCGTGACGTCGGGCACCTTGATCTCGGTAAAGATGCCGCCGTCGAACAGCGCCTCGAACCGGCGACGCGGGGTGATGGCCATGTGGTGCTGGCAGTTCGAGCAGACGTTCAGGTTGTCCGACAGCTCGCGGTGAAACAGCATGGTGCCGCATTCGGGGCACTTGGTCCAAAGGTTTTCGGGCACCTCGCGGCGGGAAAACAGCGAGTTGATCTTGGGACGGACGTAGTTCGTGATCCAGTTCATCGCGGTGTGCCCTTTGGTCGTGACGGAACCGAAATACGGTGCCGGGCCCCGAATTGCAATTGCCACGGGGGCGCCGCGCCGCACAATCCGGTTGTCTGCCGGACCGTTTGCGACAATACCAAGGATCGTCAAGGATTGTGTGGCAGACCCCCTCAGGGGACGCGGGACGAAAGACGAAAGCCGGATGGTTCGATTGTTCGACACATTGCTCAGGCGCATGACCCTGCGCACCTGGCAGGCGGCGGCCGAGGCGGCACCCCGTGCCTCGCTTGAGGATCTGCGCCAGATGCGCGGCGCGGCGCGGGCGCTGCGCCGACCGCTTGACCGGGTGATCCACGAGGCTGACCAACGCCTTGCGCTGCCGCTCATCGGACCAAACCCGATCCGCAAGCCGCCGGGAACCGACTGGGCCTGGCGCCCCGATCCCTGGCGCGGCAAGATCCCGGTTCCGGGGCACGCGGGCATTGCGGACGGCAGCCCGATCTGCGACGGCGCGGCGCTGTTCCACGATTGCCCCCTGTCCGAACTGACCCTTCGCCAGGTCCGCAACAGCCGCGCCGACGACATCGCGCCCTTTGGCCTGCGGATCGAGGTCTTTCGCTTTGCCGGCAGCTTCCTGTCGCTGTCGCTGGACCTTCCGGACGAGGACGCGCGCGCGCTGCGCCTGCGCCACCTGGTCCAGATCGACGTGAAGGCCGAGTTCGAGACGCCGATCAGGCTTCTTGCCCGGCTCAACCTGCGCCACGGCCCCAATCTTGAACAGATGCTGCGCGAGATGCCGCCGGGCCGGGACCATGCCAGCGCCGAGTTCGATCTGGCCTATGCCAGCATCGACGAGAACCGGATCGAAAAGGTCTGGGTGGACCTGATCCTTGAAGGTCCCCAGATGAATGCGGTCATCCTGCGGGATGTCACGATGACACGCCGGCCGCGCGCCGATCTTTGAGGCTGACATGAGCGAACAGACCCTGACCAAGACCAGACTCCGCGCCGGCGTGTGGGAAGGCGTGCTGCGCAGCGCCGTGCCCGCGCCTGCCATCGAGGTGCTGCTGGAGGGGCAGGCCATCGACGGGGTCAGCCTGACGGCGATCCCGGGCGCGGCCGGCGAATGGGCCCTGCGCGCGCCCATCGCGGCCGAGCATCTGTCGGACGGGGTGCAGACCTATCTGATCCGCGACGCCGCCTCGGGAGAGGCGCTGGGGCATTTCACCGTGATCACCGGCGCCGCGCCGCAAGACGATCTGCGCGCCGAGGTCGATCTGTTGCGCGAAGAGCTGGACATGCTCAAGCGTGCCTTTCGGCGGCACTGTGTCGAGACCGCCGGCTGAGCCTGAGCCCGCGCCGGCGGCCGAACCGGCCCCGCTTTCGTTTCAATTCCATCAACGATCCCCCGGAATTCCCCGGAGTGGTCGCGCCCTTGCCCCGATCTTGCCCGAATTGCGGTTCTACCTTCTGCGAATTGCCAGTTTGAGAGTTTGGGGAAATCAATGGATCGTCTGACCGAAATGGAAGCCTTTGCCATGGTGGTTGACCAGGGCGGCTTTACCGACGCGGCCAAGAAGATGGGGATTTCAAAGTCGGCGGTGTCCAAGCATGTCTCGGCGCTTGAGGCGCGGCTGGGCGCGCGCCTGCTCAACCGCACCACGCGCCGCGTCTCGCCGACCGAGATCGGCCTGGCCTATTACGACCGGGCGCGGCGGGTGCTGAACGATGCGGGCGAGGCGGATGCGCTGGTCACCTCGATGCAGTCGGCGCCCTCGGGCCTCTTGCGCATCTCGGTCGCGACTGATTTCGGGGTAAACCTCTTGTCGCCTATTCTGGGCGAATTCCTGCTGGAATATCCCGACATCACCGTGAACATGGTGCTGAACAACCGCTATGTCGAGCTGATTTCCGAAGGCTTCGACATGGCCATCCGGGTGGGCGAGCTGGAGGACAGCAGCCTGCGCGCCCGCAAGCTGACCGACACCGCCAAGCGGATGATCGCCTCGCCCAGCTATTTCCAGCGCTACGGCCGGCCGTTGAAGATCGACGATCTGAACGATCACAAGCTGCTGCACTATTCCAATCAGGCCAACGGCAACGTCTGGCGCGTCTCGGCCCATTCGGGCGAAAAGCGGCAGGTGCGCTCGAACGGCTGGTTGACGGTGAATGACGGCCAGTCGCTGCTGAATGCCGCGATTTCGGGGCTGGGCATTGCCTATCTGCCGTCGTTCCTGTGCAACGAGGCGATGCGGGCCGGGCAGGTGATCGAAGCCATCCCGGGCCTGCCGACCGAGATTCAGGGCATCTATGCGATCTACCCGCCGGGGCGCTTTACCCAGCCCAAGGTGCGGGCCTTCATCGACTTTCTGGCCCGCCGCTTTGCCGACAAGGGCCCCGACAACTGGTGATCGGATGGCCTGAACGGGCCGGCGTTCAGGGCGCCTGGGTCAGGACCACCTCGACCCGCCGGTTCAGCGCCTGCCCCTCGGCCGTCAGGTTGCTGGCGCGCGGCGCCAGAAATCCGATGCCTTCGGCCTCCACCTGCCCCGCCGCCAGGTCGTGGCGCGATGCGATCCGCTCGCGCACGCTTTGCGCCCGGCGCAGCGAAAGCGCCAGGTTGGCCGCCAGCCCGCCGGTGGCGTCGGTATGTCCGACAAGCGTGACGCGCGCGGCGGGGTTGGCCGCCAGCCATTCGCCAAGCGCGTCAAGGCTTGCATAGTCGCCCGGGCTCAGGTCCGCCGCGCCGCTTGCAAAGTCCAGATCCTCCAGCACGGCGCGCCCCTGGCCGGTCAGCAGCGCGATCAGTCCTATCCCGGGCGGCGCGGCCTCAGGCGCCACCGGCGCGGCATCGGCCTGCGCCAGGGGTTCTGCGCCCGGCGGCCTGGCCGTGGGGGCCTTGGCCGGCGGCGCGGGCAGCACCGTGGTGATCTGGGCATAGAGCGCCCCCGCCCCCCGGCTGATCAGCACTGCCCGATGCTCGGCCCCCAGGGGCCCGTCGCGGCGAAAGGTCATGTACCGAAAATCGCCAAGGTCAACGTGCATGTCCGGCTCGGGCAGGACCGGAATGGCAAAGCGGAAATCGAAGCCGCCGCAATCGGCGGCGACGCAGGCAAATCCGGGCGTGAAGCCCTCGGCCACAAGTTCGGCCCGCCAGTGCTGGCCAAGATCAAGCGTCGAAAGCCCGGTCGCCGGGATCTGCCAGCTTGCGGTGGTGACCGCCCCGGCCACGCGGTCCGCCGCTACCCCGCCGGCCGCGCTCCAGGGCGCGGTGGCCAAAAGCGCCTCGGCCCGGCTGGAGGCATCCTGCGCCAGCAGTTGCGCGCCGGCGGGCAGGGTCTGGCCCAGCCCGCGCCCGCCCGCCAGCAGCGCGAGCGTCAGTCCCATGGCGGCAAGGCATGGCGCGGCGGCTCGCATCCTCTGGGTCAGCCTTTCACGATGGCAGATGCCGGTAATGATACGCTTCGCGGACCGGCATGCCGAGCTTTTCATACAGCGCCCGGGCCGCCTGGTTGCCGCGCGTCACCGCAAGCCCCAGATCGGTGGCGCCGTTCTGCCCCGCCCAGTCCGCCGCGGCGCGCAGCAGGTTCAACGCCGCGCCGCGCCGGCGCATGGCCGGCGTGACGTGCAGGGCATGGACAAAGGCGATCCGCCCCGCGAGCGCGACAAAGGCGGCGGCGCAGGCGCGATCCTCGGCCCGACCCAGAATCGCCGTTTTCGGTCCCCCGGCCCGGTCCATGATCGCGGCGCGCGCGGGCCCGATGCCGCCCTCGGCCCAGAGCGCCGATGTGATGGCCATCGGCGGCCAGTGGGCAAAGCTGGTCATCCGCTCGGGCGGACCAAGCGCCAGGTCGGCCAGCGGCGCGGCATAGACCAGAGAGGGATCCTTGACCGAATAGCCGCGCGCCGCCAGCGCGCCGTCAAGCGCGTCGTCCTGCGGCGTCACCAGAAACAGCGGCGCCTGCGCCATGGCGCGCATGGCCGCCTCGGCCTCGTCCAGCGCCGCCTCGGTCACCGGGCCGCGCGACGTGGCCGCAGTCACCCGCTGCCCACCGCCCAGCCCCCGGCGCAGCACCAGGGGCCCAAGGGCGATGCGCTCGGCCGGGGGCCAGCTTTCCTCCATCTGGGCCACGAGCGGGGTCATGTACCAAAGGCCGCCTGCATCTCGGCCATGGCCTGATCAAGCCGCGCCGGATCGGTGCCGCGCACCACCAGGTTGGTGCCGTGGCGCCCGTCCTGCTGAAAGGGGTAGGAACCGATCGACAGATCGGCATAGCGGGCGGCGATGGCCGCCAGGTCCGACGCGATGTCGCCCTCGCCCCGCAGCAGGCGCAGGGTGCGGCTTTGCAGCGGCGGCCCGCCGACCAGTCCGGGCATGACCGAGGCCACCATCGCCTCGAAGATCGCGGGCACGCCGGCCATCACATGCACATTGCCCAGGATGAATCCCGGCGCGACCGAGACCGGATTGTCGATCAGCGCCGCGCCGGCCGGAATGCGGGCCATACGCTGGCGGGCCTCGTTGAACGGCAGGCCGCGTGCGGCGTAATGGGCAGAGAGCAGCGCCATGGCGTCGGCGCGATGGCTGATCGGGGCGCCCATCGCCTCGGCCACGGCGTCGGCGGTGATGTCGTCATGGGTCGGGCCGATCCCGCCCGAGGTGAAGACCTGCGCATGCGCCGCCGAAAGCGCCCGGACCGCCGCGACGATGGCGGCGTGGTCGTCGGGGACCACGCGCACCTCGGCCAAGGGGATGCCCTTTGCGGTCAGCACGCCCGCAAGGTGGTGCATGTTCGAATCGCGCGTGCGGCCCGAAAGGATTTCGTCGCCGATCACCAGCATGGCCGCCGTGGGATTGCGCATCGTCACCTCTTGCCCTTTGTGCCAGAAGAGGCCGCATTTTGCGCCGCGCCGCAAGGGGTTCTGCGCGCGGTGGCCCCCTCTGGCCAAAGCCGGCGCGCTGCAATATCTAGGGGCAAAGCCCGGAGATCCCCTTGCAGGACATGCGCGCCCGAGTGACCAAGGATGGTATCCGCATCTACGAGGATGCGGATTTCGCCGGCATGGCGCGCGCCGGGCGCGTCGCGGCCGAGATTCTGGACATGGTTTGCGATCTGGTGGTGCCGGGCGTGACAACCGCCGCCATCGACGATTTCATCCGCGAAGAGATCGTCCGGCGCGGCGTGGTGTCGGCCACGATCGGCTACAAGGGCTATCAGCACGCCTCCTGCATCTCGGTCAACCATGTGGTCTGCCACGGCATTCCCGGGTCCAAGGTGCTGATGGACGGTGATATCCTGAACGTCGATGTGACGGTAATCGTCGAGGGATGGTATGGCGATACCAGCCGGATGTATGCGGCCGGCAGCGCGGGCCGCAAGGCCGAGCGGCTGATCGAGGTCACGCATGAGGCGCTGATGCGCGGGATTGCCGAGGTGCGGCCGGGCAACACCTTTGGCGATATCGGCGCGGCGATCCAGACCCATGTCGAGCAGAACCGCATGTCGGTGGTGCGCGATTTCTGCGGCCATGGGCTGGGCCGGGTGTTTCACGCCCCGCCGAACGTGCTGCACTATGGCCGGCGCGGGGCCGGCGAGGTGCTGGAAGAGGGCATGTTCTTTACCATCGAGCCGATGGTCAACCTTGGCCGCCCCGAGACCAAGGTGCTGGCCGACGACTGGACCGCCGTGACGCGCGACAAGTCGCTGTCGGCGCAGTTCGAGCATTCGGTCGGCGTGACCGCGACCGGCTGCGAGATCTTTACCCTCTCGCCGGCGGGAAAGTTCCTGAAGACTGGCCCCGCCAAGGCCGGCTGAGGCCGCGCCCGCCCGCCCCAGCCGCCCGGCTGTGGCCAAGGCCATGCGAGGCGCCCGCCCGCCCCATCCCCGGCCGAGGGCCCCAAAGGCCCGTCGCCAGCGCCTGCCGGGTCGGGCGCTGGCCTTTGTTGGTGCAGCGGAACCGGTTGTGCCACGCCGTTTCCCCGCGCGACTTGGCCGAGGCACTCGCCGAGGTCATGCGAAGGCCCATCAACATCCCCGGCCGAGGGCCCCAAAGGCCCTCGGCCAGCGCCCGACCCCCCCCAGGGAGGGCGCTCCACGCCCTCCGGGTCGGGCGCTGGCCTCTGTCACTGATGCGGAACCGGTTGTGCCGAGCCGTTCCCACATTGGCAGGGAAACGCGGTGCGTTTCCTTCTCCGCCCGAACTTGACCGAGGCTATCGCCGAGGTCATGCGAGACGCCCGCTCCATCCCCGGCCGAGGGCCCCAAAGGCCCTCGGCCAGCGCCCGACCCCCCCCAGGGAGGGCGCTCCACGCCCTCCGGGTCGGGCGCTG
>JBQTIT010000027.1:0-14059 GCA_052387855.1 Paracoccaceae bacterium | reverse complement strand
GGCCTTTGGGGCCCTCGGCCGGGAATGGGGCAGGCGGCTCGCATGACCTCGGCGATGGCCTCGGCCACGTTTGGCCGGGCGGAAAGGAAACGCACCGCGTTTCCCCGCCCGTGTAGAAGCGTGTCCGGTACACCGGTTCCGCACTCACCACATAGGCCAGCGCCTGACCTGGCTGGCGCGAAGCGCCTGCCGGGGGAAGGGCAGGCGCTGGCCGAGGGCCTTTGGGGCCCTCGGCGGGATTGCCGCAACCGTTTCGCATGGCCTCGGCGATGGCCTCGGCCAAGGCGGGGCGGGACCATGCACGGTTGACCGGTTCCGTTACACCGACAAAGGCCGACGACCGACCGGACGGGCGCTGGCCTGCCCCGGACCGAACGGCATGCAGGACCCGCCGGGCGAAAGCGCCTCGCCGCCCCCTTCGCCTCACATCCCCGCCAGATAGATCCGCACCGCCTCCTGCACATGGCGAAAGCGGTCCCCGCCCAGCGGCTTGCCGCCGTACCAGCGCGTCACCACCACCAGATGGCCGCGCAGCCCGGCCCGTTCCAGCATCCGGACAATCACCATGCCCGCCCCGGCCTCGCCGTCATCGGCCTTGATCGGCCCTTCGGCTGTGATCAGCCCCCAGGAATGATGCGTCGCGCGGGCGAACTTGCGGTCCTGGCGCAGCGCGGCGACAAAGTCCCGCGCGCTGGCCTCGCTGTCACAGGGGCCACCCGAGACCGCATAGCGGCTGCCCCGATCGGTGATCACCGAGGAAAGGATGCGCATGGGCCGGGCCCTTGGGCAAAGCCCCGCTCAGGCCCCGCCTTCGGCCTTCTTGGCCTCGGCGGCGGCCTTGAGCTTGGCCAGCATCTCGTCCTTGGACAGCCGCCGCTCCTTGGGGGCCGAGGCCTTGCCCGCCTTGGGCGGATTCTCCTTGAAGCGCGGCGTGTTCTTGCCGACCTTCACCGCTCCTGACTTGCCGTAATCCATGGTCTTCCCCTCGCGCCATTGCGCCTTTGCCCGCTCTTGCCGCAAATCGGGGCCCCGTGCAAGTCCGGCACCCGCTGGACTTGACACCGGCCCCCGGGGCCCGACACTGGCCGCCACAGCAGCATGGGACAGAACATGACCGACCTTCACGCCGAACTCGAATCGCGCCTTTTGCGCTACGCCGCCATCGACAGCCAGAGCGACGAAAGCGCTGCCTCCTCGCCCTCGACCGCGATCCAGTTGAACATGGCCCGCCTCCTGGAGGCGGAACTGCGCGAGATCGGCGCGTCCGAGGTGCAGATCACCCCCTATGGCGCGGTCCTGGCGACGATCCCGGCCACGGCGCCGGGCCCGACCCTGGGCTTTCTGGCCCATATGGACACCGCCCCCCAGTTCGCCGCCGCCGGCGTCAAGCCGCGCGTGGTCCGGGGCTACAACGGCGGCGCGATCAGCTTTCCCGACAACCCCGCGCTGACGCTGACGCCCGAAGGCTCGCCCCATCTTGCCGGCAAGGTCGGGCATGACATCGTCACCGCCTCGGGGCTGACGCTGCTGGGCGCCGACGACAAGGCGGGCATCGCGATCATCATGACGGCGGCGCGGCACCTGCTGGCCGACCCTGCCCTGCCGCATGGCAGGATCCGCCTGGCCTTTACCCCCGACGAAGAGATCGGACGCGGCGTCGATCCGCGCCTGCCGGCCGATCTGGGCGCCGACTTTGCCTATACCTTCGACGGCGGCGCGGTGGGCGAGATCGAATACGAAAGCTTTTCCGCCGATGGCGCCGTCGTGACCATCACCGGCGTCTCTGCCCATCCGGGCATGGCGCGCGGCAAGATGGTGAACGCGCTTGGCCTGGCCGCCAAGTTCATCGCCGCCCTGCCCGGCGCCCAGACCCCCGAGATGACCGAGGGCACGCAGGGCTTCATCCACCTCTACGAGATGTCCGGCAGCGCGGCCGAGGCGCGGCTGAAGTTCATCCTGCGGGATTTCGAGCTTGACGGGCTGGCCGACAAGGGCGCGCTTCTGCAAAGCCTTGCGGCCACCTTGCAAGCCTCCGAGCCGCGCGCGCGGATCGTGGTCGAGACCCGCAAGCAGTACCGCAACATGCGCTACTGGCTGGAAAAGGACATGACCCCGGTCGATCTGGCGAGCGAGGCGGCGCGCGGGCTGGGGGTCACGCCGGTCTCGGTGCCGATCCGGGGCGGCACCGACGGCAGCCGCCTGACCGAGCTGGGCGTGCCCTGCCCCAACCTCTTTACCGGCATGCAGGACATCCACGGCCCGCTGGAATGGATCTCGGTGCAGGACATGGGGGTGGCGACGCGGCTTTGCCTGGCCATCGCCGCACGGGCTGCGGGCGGCCGGTGAGCGCCCCGATCTCGCCCTATCACGCGCCGGGGTTCTATGACCGCGCCCTGGCGCAGGGAAAGCACCGCGACATCGTCGGCGGGCGCTGGGACGAGACGGGCCGCGCGCAGATGGCGATCCTGCTGGCGGCAGGCCTGCGCCCCGAGCATCACCTCCTGGACATCGGCGCGGGCAGCCTGCGGCTGGGGTGCAGGGCGGTGCCCTATCTTGCGGCCGGCCACTACTGGGCCACCGACAAGTCGCGTGCGCTAATGCTGCGCGGACGCGAGGCCGAGGTGCCCGACCCCGCCCGCCTGCCGCCCGAGCATCTGATCGAGGACGAGGACTTTGCCTTTCCCGGCGTGCCGCAGTCCATCACCCATGTGATGGCCTTTGCGCTCTTTACCCATCTGCCGATCGCTCATCTGGACCATGCACTTGGGCAGGTCCACCGGCGCCTGCCGGCCTTGCAGCACCTGATGCTGACCGTCTTTCTGGCCCCCGAGGGCGCGGGGGCGCTGCGGCAGGCCGATGGCGTCGTGACCCACGGGGACCGCGCGCCCTATCATTTCACCCGGGCCGAGGTGCTGGACCTCAGCCGGCGGCAGGGCTTTGAGCTTGCCGAGCAGCCTCTGCGCCTGCCGCGCGGTCAGGTGCTGTTCGCCGGCGGGCGCGTACAGGACTGACCGCGCCGGCCGGGCGCCGAAATTGTGATCACAGCATTTTTTTCTGTGATCACAATTGTCGCATTTCCCGGTCCGTCTTGAAAATGTGGATTTGTTCTTAATCTCTTTCGTGCCATCAGGGCTGAAATCCATCCCAGCCCGAGGATCAGCATGAACATCCACGAGTATCAGGCCAAGGCGCTGTTGCGCAGTTACGGCATTCCTGTTTCGGACGGCCGCGCCGTGATGCGGGCCGAGGATGCCAAGACCGCCGCGGGCGAGCTTGATGGCCCGCTCTGGGTGGTCAAGGCGCAGATCCACGCCGGCGGGCGCGGCAAGGGTCACTTCAAGGAACCCGAAGCGGGGGAAAAGGGCGGCGTGCGCCTGGCCCGCTCGGTCGGCGAGGCGGCGGAATTTGCCCGCCAGATGCTGGGCCGCACCCTTGTCACCGTGCAGACCGGCCCCGCCGGCAAGCAGGTCGGCCGCATCTACATCGAGGATGGCTCCGAGATCGCGCGCGAGTTCTATCTGGCGATCCTGATCGACCGCAAGTCGAGCCGCATCTCGATCGTCTGTTCGACCGAGGGGGGGATGAGCATCGAGGATGTCGCCCACGACACCCCCGAAAAGATCCTGTCCTTCGACATCGACCCGGCCACGGGCTATCAGGATTTTCACGGCCGCCGGGTGGCCTTTGCCCTGGGCCTGACCGGCGCGCAGGTCAAGCAATGCGTGCAGATCGTCCGCAACCTGACCCGTCTCTTCGTCGAGAAGGACATGGACATGCTGGAGATCAACCCCCTCTGCCTGCTCAAGGACGGCAGCCTGCGCCTCTTGGATGCCAAGATGGGCTTTGACGGCAACGCGCTGTACCGCCACGCCGATATCCTGGCGCTGCGCGACGAGACCGAGGAAGACCCCAAGGAGCTGGCCGCCTCAAAGTTCGATCTGAACTACATCGCGCTGGAGGGCGAGATCGGCTGCATGGTCAACGGCGCCGGCCTGGCCATGGCGACGATGGACATCATCAAGCTTTACGGCGCGGAACCGGCGAATTTTTTGGATGTCGGCGGCGGGGCGACCAAGGAAAAGGTCACCGAGGCGTTCAAGATCATCACCTCCGACCCGAACGTCAAAGGCATCCTGGTCAACATCTTTGGCGGCATCATGCGCTGCGATGTGATCGCCGAGGGCGTGATCGCGGCGGTCAAGGAGGTGGGGCTGAAGGTGCCGCTGGTCGTGCGGCTTGAGGGCACCAATGTGGAGCTGGGCAAGGACATCATCCGCAATTCCGGGCTGAACGTGATCGCGGGGGATAACCTTGCCGACGCGGCACAGAAGATCGTCAAAGCGGTGAAGGGGTAGAAAATGGTCCCGGGTCCGGGTTGCCGGCAAGCCAGCTTTCGCAAGACCCTGCGCGGTTGCCTGCCGGTGCGCGCGCGGGCGCTGAAGGACGGCGCACGTGCAGCGCTCAAGGGCGCCTGCGGCCGGGCCGGTCCTCGGGCACAGGTCTGCGCCATGCTGTTTGTAGCGGGCGCTGGTGCGGCATGCACATCACCCGGAACACCCCCGCAACCAGGGCAGATTGCGCCGGAATTATATGAGCTGGCCAACATCCGCCCCAGCAACATCGTGCCCAAGTCTTCGCCCTCGACCCTGGTAAAGACATTTGAGGCCTATTGCCTGGACGGCGCGCACGACCCCGCGCGCGTTGGCGCCCGTCTGCGTTCAGCGGGCTTTGTCGAAGTGCCCACGGACATTCTCGGCCAGCCGACAGTGACGCAACCGACCAACGTCACCGCCTATGCCGTCGACGACACGCGCCCGCTCGTCATGTTGTCCTCCGATGGCCGAACCTGCGCGGTTGCCGCCGAGTCCCGCACGGGCCAGACGGCACGCATCCGCGAGATGATCGCGCAGCGGTTTCCCTCGGCCCGTCCACTCGACCCTTCAACCCTGGACCCTGGAATTGAAATCGCGACCGCAGTCACCGGCGCAGCCAATGGCGTGGTCTTTGTCAAAAGGCTGGCGCCGAGCATCTCGAATTCGCGCCTGATTCTGGGAATCGTCCGCGATCAGTAACCATGACGGGGCTCTCCCCCGCGCTATAAGGAAAAGACGACCGACATGGCCATTCTCGTCAACGCAGAAACCCGCGTCATCTGCCAGGGCTTCACCGGCTCGCAGGGCACCTTTCATTCCGAGCAGGCCATCGCCTATGGCACCCGGATGGTCGGGGGCGTGACCCCCGGCAAGGGCGGGACCGAACACCTCGGCCTGCCGGTCTTCGACTCGGTGCACGAGGCGCGGGCGGTCAGTGGGGCCAATGCCTCGGTCATCTATGTCCCCCCGCCCTTTGCCGCCGACTCCATCCTTGAGGCGATCGACGCCGAGATGGAGTTGATCGTCTGCATCACCGAGGGCATCCCGGTGCTGGACATGATGCGCGTCAAGCGGGCGCTCATGAATTCGAAATCCCGCCTGATCGGGCCGAACTGCCCCGGCGTCATCACCCCCGGCGCCTGCAAGATCGGCATCATGCCGGGCCACATCCACCGCGCCGGCTCGGTCGGGGTGGTCAGCCGGTCCGGCACGCTGACCTACGAGGCGGTCAAGCAGACCACCGATCTGGGCCTTGGCCAGTCCACCGCCGTCGGCATCGGCGGCGATCCGATCAAGGGGACCGAGCATACCGACGTGCTGGAAATGTTCCTGGCCGACCCCGATACCCATTCGATCATCATGATCGGCGAGATCGGCGGCAGCGCCGAAGAGGAAGCGGCCGAGTTCCTCGCCGCCGAGCGCAAGCGCGGCCGCTGGAAGCCGACGGCAGGCTTCATCGCCGGCCGCACCGCGCCGCCGGGCCGGCGCATGGGCCATGCCGGCGCCATCGTGGCGGGCGGCAAGGGCGATGCCGAAAGCAAGATCGAGGCGATGAAAGCCGCCGGCATCGTGGTGGCCGAAAGCCCGGCCCATCTGGGCCAGGCGGTGATGCAGGCGATCGGCAAGTGATGATGTAGGGTGGGTTTCCAACCCACCCCGTAGCGCAAGATGGTGGGTTTGAAACCCACCCTACGGAGACCGACTTGTTGATAATGATTGTCACCTGCGGAGCTGGACCAGGCCGTGATGCAGGCAATCGGAAAACGAATTTCAGGCGCGCCGATCAACCCCCGGCGCGCCACCGACACTGTCTGAACCCGGCCGGCGCGCCGGCACAGCGTATCATGAGAGGTCCCGAATGACCGAACAGTCGCCAAACGCACAGTTTCACGCCTCCTCCTTCCTGCAAGGGGCCAATGCCGATTACGTCGACCAGCTCGCCGCGCGTTACGCGGCCGATCCGGCCTCGGTCGATGCGCAATGGGCGGATTTCTTCCGCTCGCTCGGGGACAGCGAGGCCGAGGCGCGCAAGCAGGCCTCGGGCCCGTCCTGGGCGCGGGGCGACTGGCCGCCGCAGCCGGCCGACGATCTGACCGCCGCCTTGACCGGCGAATGGCCCAGCCCCCCGGCCGAGGCGCGGGGCGCGGCGCGCAAGATCGTCGAGAAGGCCGCCGAAAAGGGCCTTTCCCTGACCGAAGAGCAGCTTCAGCGCGCGGTGCTGGACAGCATCCGCGCCATCATGCTGATCCGCGCCTACCGCATCCGGGGCCATCTGGCGGCCGATCTTGACCCCCTTGCCATGCCCCCCAAGGCCCCCCACCCCGAGCTTGACCCCGCCTCATACGGCTTTGCCGAAGAGGACATGGACCGCCCGATCTTCATCGACAACGTGCTGGGGCTGACCCATGCCTCGATGCGCCAGATCGTCGAGATCGTGCGGCGCACCTACTGCGGCACCTTCGCGCTGCAATTCATGCACATCTCGGACCCCGAACAGGCCGCCTGGCTGAAAGAGCGGATCGAAGGCTACGGCAAGGAGATCGCCTTTACCCGCGAGGGGCGCCGCGCCATCCTGAACAAGCTGGTCGAGGCCGAGGGCTACGAGAAATTCCTGCACGTCAAATACACCGGCACCAAGCGGTTCGGGCTTGACGGCGGCGAGGCGCTGATCCCCGCGATGGAGGCGATCATCAAGGTCGGCGGCGCGCTGGGGGTGCAGGACATCGTGATCGGCATGCCGCACCGGGGCCGGCTCAACATCCTGGCCAACGTGATGCAAAAGCCGTTCCGCGCCATCTTCAACGAGTTTCAGGGCGGCAGCTTCAAGCCCGAGGATGTCGACGGCTCGGGCGACGTGAAATACCACCTCGGCGCCAGCAGCGACCGCACCTTTGACGGCAACACCGTCCATCTGTCGCTGACCGCGAACCCCAGCCACCTTGAGGCGGTCAACCCCGTGGTGCTGGGCAAGGTGCGGGCCAAGCAGGACCAGCTTGGCGATTCCGAACGCGGCAAGGTGCTGCCGATCCTGCTGCATGGCGATGCCGCCTTTGCCGGGCAGGGCGTGGTGGCCGAATGCTTTCAGCTTTCGGGCATCAAGGGTCACCGCACCGGGGGCTGCATCCATATTGTCGTCAACAACCAGATCGGCTTTACCACCGCGCCCGCCTTCTCGCGCAGCAGCCCTTACCCGACCGACATCGCGCTGATGGTCGAGGCGCCGATCTTTCACGTCAACGGCGATGACCCCGAGGCGGTCGTGCACGCCGCAAAGGTCGCGACCGAATACCGCCAGAAGTTCCACAAGGACGTGGTGCTGGACATCTTCTGCTACCGCCGCTTCGGTCACAACGAGGGCGACGAGCCGATGTTCACCAACCCCGCGATGTACACCCGCATCCGCAGGCAAAAGACCACCTTGCAGCTATACACCGAACGGCTGGTCAAGGACGGTCTGATCCCCGAGGGCGAGATCGAGGACATGAAGGCCGCGTTTCAGGCCAAGCTGAACGCCGAGATGGAGGCCGGCAAGGACTACAAGCCGAACAAGGCCGACTGGCTTGACGGCCGCTGGAAAAGCCTGACCACCAAGGATTTGCAAAACTATCAGCGCGGCGAGACCTGGATCACGCCAGAAGCTCTGGCCGAGGTCGGCCGCGCCCTGACCCGCGCGCCCGAGGGGTTCGATCTGCACAAGACGGTGGCGCGTCTGCTGGATGCACGCGCCAAGATGTTCGAGACCGGCCAGGGCTTTGACTGGGCCACCGCCGAGGCGCTGGCCTTCGGCTCGCTCCAGATCGAAGGCTTCCCCGTGCGCCTGTCCGGCCAGGACTGCACGCGCGGCACCTTCTCGCAGCGCCACTCCGGGCTGATCGACCAGACCACCGAAGAGCGCCACCACCCGCTGAACCATATCCGCCCCGGTCAGGCCCGGTTCGAGGTGATCGACAGCATGCTGTCGGAATATGCCGTGCTGGGCTTCGAATATGGCTATTCCCTGTCCGAGCCCAACGCCCTGACCCTGTGGGAGGCGCAGTTCGGCGATTTCGCCAACGGCGCGCAGATCATGTTCGACCAGTTCATCTGCTCTGGCGAAAGCAAATGGCTGCGGATGTCGGGGCTGGTGTGCCTCTTGCCGCACGGGTTCGAGGGGCAGGGCCCCGAACATTCCAGCGCCCGGCTGGAGCGGTTCCTGCAAAACTCGGCCCATGACAACTGGATCGTGGCCAACTGCACGACGCCGTCGAACTACTTTCACGTCCTGCGCCGCCAGATGCACCGCGACTTCCGCAAGCCGCTGATCCTGATGACGCCGAAATCGCTGCTGCGTCATCCGATGGCGATCTCAGAGGCGGCCGATTTCCTGGACGGATCGACCTTTCACCGGGTGCTGTGGGACGATGCGCAAAAGGGGCATTCGAACCTGCACCTGTTGCCGGACGACAAGATCCGCCGCGTGGTCCTGTGCTCGGGCAAGGTCTATTACGACCTTCTGGCCGAGCGCGACGCGCGGGGCCAGGACGACACCTATCTCATGCGCCTTGAGCAGATCTATCCGATGCCGACCGTTCCCCTGACCGCCGAACTGGCGCGCTTTCCCCAGGCCGACTTCGTCTGGTGTCAGGAAGAGCCCAAGAACCAGGGCGCCTGGTCCTTCGCCGAGCCGGAGCTTGAGGCGATCCTCACCGGCATCGGGGCCCGCGCCCCCCGCTTTCGCTATGCCGGCCGCAGCGCCTCGGCCTCGCCCGCCACGGGTCTGGCCAGCCGCCACAAGTTCGAACAGGAAACCCTCGTCAAGGAGGCCCTGGGCTGAGGCCCGGGTCGTTGGAGATCAAGATGACCGATGTCATGGTGCCCGCCCTGGGCGAAAGCGTATCCGAAGCCACCGTCTCGACCTGGTTCAAGAAGGTGGGCGATGTGGTCAGGCTGGACGAAATGCTGTGCGAGCTTGAGACCGACAAGGTCTCGGTCGAGGTGCCCAGCCCGGTCGCCGGCGTCCTGGCCGAAATCCTGGCGCCCGAGGGCGCGACGGTCGACGCCAGGGCGCGTCTGGCTATCGTGACCGAAGGCGCGGTTGCCGCCGCCGCCCCGGCCGCCGCCGCCCCTGCCCCTGCGCCGCAAAAGCCCGCCGCCCCGGCCCGTGATGTCGAAAACGCCCCCTCGGCGAAAAAGGCCATGGCCGAGGCCGGCCTTGCCCCCGACCAGGTGCAGGGCACCGGCCGCGATGGCCGCATCATGAAGGATGATGTGGCCCGCGCCGCCGCCACCGCGCCGCTCGCCGCCGCCCCTGCCCCCGCCGCCATCCCGCGCGCCCCCGTGCCCGCCGACGACGCCGCCCGCGAAGAGCGCGTCAAGATGACCCGCCTGCGCGCCACCATCGCACGCCGCCTCAAGGACGCGCAGAACACCGCCGCCATGCTGACCACCTACAACGAGGTGGACATGTCCGGCATCATGGGATTGCGCAACGAATACAAGGACATCTTCGAGAAAAAGCACGGCGTGAAGCTGGGCTTCATGTCGTTTTTCGTCAAGGCCTGCTGTCACGCGCTGAAAGAGATCCCCGAGGTCAACGCCGAGATCGACGGCCAGGACGTGGTCTACAAGAACTATGTCCACATGGGCGTCGCGGTCGGCACGCCCTCGGGTCTTGTGGTGCCGGTGCTGCGCGACGCCGACCAGATGGGCTTTGCCGCCATCGAGAAGAAGATCGCCGAACTCGGCATCCGCGCCCGCGACGGCAAGCTCAGCATGGCCGAGATGCAGGGCGGCTCCTTCACCATCTCGAACGGCGGGGTCTATGGCTCGCTCATGTCCTCGCCGATCCTGAACCCGCCGCAGTCGGGCATTCTTGGCATGCACAAGATCCAGGACCGCCCCGTTGTGGTGGGCGGCCAGATCGTCATCCGCCCGATGATGTACCTCGCGCTCAGCTACGATCACCGCATCGTCGACGGCAAGGGCGCGGTGACGTTCCTGGTGCGGGTGAAAGAGGCGCTGGAGGATCCCAGACGGTTGCTGATGGATCTGTGAAAATGCCAAGGGGTAACGGTCTGGGGCCAGACGTAGCGCATCGGGTCTTCGGCGTCAAAGGCGACTGCCGCGACGGCACCAGCAAGCGTGACTTCGACCCGACCGAAGCGCGCCACCGGCCAATTCCCCGCGAAAATGCAGTGCTCGCGCCGCAGAGGCCGGTGGACCGGCTTGCGATCCCCACCCCCCGCCACCCCGCGCCTCCCTCCCCCTCGTGGGGGAGGGGAGGCGCAACCCCGTTAGAGACCGCCCCAAAATGACCCCCGAGCTTCTCGTCCTCACCCTCGCCGCGTTTCTCCAGGTCGTGCAGTACGTCCTCTTCGCCATCCCGGCGAACATCGAGCTTGGCACGGGCTACACCTCCTCGGCCCGCGACCGGCCGCCCTCGCGGCCGATGTCCGCCGTGACCGGGCGCCTTCAGCGCGCCTTCAACAACCATTTCGAAGCCCTGATCCTCTTCACCATCGCCGTTCTGGTGGTGACGCTGGCCGACCAGTCCACCGCCACCACCCAGACCGCCGCCTGGACCTACCTCGCCGCCCGCGCCCTCTATATCCCCGCCTATGCCCTTGGCCTGCGGCCCTGGCGCTCGGCGATCTGGTTCGTCGGCTTCTTCGCCACCCTGACCATGCTCATCGCCGCCCTGATCTGACCCCATCCTCCGTGCCCAAATACCCTCGGGGGGTCCGGGGGGCGAAGCGCCCCCGGCTCCCCGGCCGACAAAAGGACCAAGACCCATGGCAGACTTCGACACCATCATTCTCGGCGCCGGACCCGGCGGCTATGTCTGCGCCATCCGCGCCGCCCAGCTTGGCCTGCGCGTCGCCATGGTCGAGGGGCGCGACACCCTCGGCGGCACCTGCCTCAACGTCGGCTGCATCCCCTCCAAGGCGCTGCTGCACGCCACGCACCAGTTGCACGAGGCGCAGCACAACTTTTCCAGGATGGGCCTGATGGGCGGCGCCCCCGCCGTCGACTGGTGCCAGATGCAGGCCTACAAGGATGAGGTGGTCAGCGGCAACACCAAGGGGATCGAGTTCCTGTTCAAGAAGAACAGGATCACCTGGCTCAAGGGTTGGGGCAGCATTCCCGCCGCTGGC
Source organism: Paracoccaceae bacterium (assembly GCA_052387855.1). Lineage (GTDB taxonomy): Bacteria > Pseudomonadota > Alphaproteobacteria > Rhodobacterales > Rhodobacteraceae > CAIYZT01. Next base: position 2,553 of record JBQTIT010000027.1, on the reverse strand, counting down.
CAGGTCAAGGTCGGCGAGGATGTCCACACCGCCCGCCACATCGTCATCGCCACCGGCTCCGAGCCCGCCACCCTGCCCGGGATCGCGGTGGACGAGCGGACCGTCGTCACCTCGACCGGCGCGCTGACGCTGCCCACGATCCCCAAATCCATGGTGGTGATCGGCGCCGGCGTGATCGGGCTGGAAATGGGCTCGGTCTATGCCCGCCTCGGCACCGAGGTCACGGTGATCGAATACCTCGACGCCATCACCCCCGGCATGGACGCCGAGGTTGCCAAGACGCTCCAGCGCATCTTGGCCAAGCAGGGGCTGAAGTTCATCCTTGGCGCCGCCGTGCAGGGGGCAGAGGGCGGCAAGGTCAGCTACAAGCTGCGCAAGAACGACAAGGAGGACGCGCTCCAGGCCGAGGTTGTGCTGGTCGCGACGGGGCGCAAGGCCTACACCGCCGGCCTCGGGCTCGAAGCGCTCGGGGTCGAGATGGGCCCGCGCGGCACCGTCAAGACCGATGCCCATTTCGCCACCAACATCCCCGGCCTCTACGCCATCGGTGATGCCATCGCCGGCCCGATGCTGGCACACAAGGCCGAGGATGAGGGCATGGCCCTGGCCGAGATCATGGCCGGCCGCGCGGGCCATGTGAACTATGGCGTCATCCCCGGCGTGATCTACACCACGCCCGAGGTGGCAACCGTCGGCGCCACCGAAGAGACGCTCAAGGAAGCGGGCCGCGCCTACAAGGCCGGCAAGTTCCCTTTCATGGGCAATGCCCGCGCCAAGGCCGTGTTCCAGGCCGACGGCTTCGTCAAGATCCTGGCCGATGCGACGACCGACCGCATCCTTGGCGCCCATATCATCGGCCCGGCCGCCGGCGATCTGATCCACGAAATTTGCGTGGCGATGGAATTCGGCGCATCGGCCCAGGACCTGGCGCTGACCTGCCACGCCCATCCCACCTGGTCCGAGGCGGTACGCGAGGCGGCCCTGGCCTGCGGCGACGGCGCCATCCACGCCTGATCGCCCCGTCATCCTCTGTGAAAAAATATCCTGGGGGGTCCGGGGGGCCAGCCCCCCGGCCTTCGGCCCTCAGTGCCCCGGCGTGATGAAGGTCCCGTTCCGCAGATCGGCCATCGCCTGCTGCAACTCGGCCCGCGTGTTCATCACGATCGGCCCGTGCCAGGCCACCGGCTCCTCGATCGGCGCGCCGGAAATCAGCAGGAACCTCACCCCCTGATCGCCCGCCCGCACCGTCACCTCGTCGCCCGCGCCAAAGCGGATCAGGGTGCGGTTGCCCGACATGTCGCGGATGTTGACCTCTTGCCCCATCACCTCTTTTTCCAGAAGCACGCCCTCGGGACGCGCGGCATCGGCGAATTTCGCCGCGCCCTGAAAAACATAGGCAAAGGCGCGGCGGCGGGTGTCGATCCGAAAGGTCTTTCGGCGCCCCGCCGGAACCGAGATGTCCAGATATTGCGGATCGGCGGCGATGCCGTCGACCGGGCCGCGCTTGCCCCAGAAGGATCCCACGATCACCCGCACCACGGTGCCGTCATCGTCGGTGATTTCGGGAATGTCCCGTGACTTCACATCCTGATAGCGCGGCGCGGTCATCTTCAGCGCGCCGGGAAGGTTGGCCCAGAGCTGAAAGCCGTGCATCTGCCCCGCGATGTTCCCCTTGGGCATCTCCTGATGCAGGATGCCGCGCCCGGCGGTCATCCACTGCACATCGCCCGCGCCAAGCGAGCCCTCGTTGCCCAGGCTGTCGGCATGATCGACGGTGCCTGCGAGGACATAGGTGATCGTCTCGATCCCGCGGTGCGGGTGCCAGGGAAAGCCGGGCGCAAAGTCGATCGGCCGGTCGTTGCGGAAATCGTCGAACAGCAGGAACGGGTCCAGCTCGGTCGGGTCCTGAAAGCCAAAGGCGCGGTGCAGCCTGACACCCGCGCCCTCCATCGTGGGCATGGCCTTGCGGGCGTCAAGGACGGGACGGATCGACATGAAATGCACTCCTTGGGGGTCTGGTGCCAAATATGGGGTCTCGGGGGCGAAAGGAAAGGCGCATTTTTCGCCCCCCCTATGTGCGCAAATGCGCCTGCGTGGCTTGAAACGGTAGGGGTCTTTGCGGCGGCCGGAACCGCTGCAACGCGCAGCGCTTGAACGCGATGCCCGACCCCGAAGCGTTCGGGACGACCCGCGAGCCACCCCGCGCCCCGGCTCCGGCCCCCCCCGCCGGGCAAACCTGCCCGACCCATGACCCCAAACCCCGACCCGGATCAAGTCCAGGGCGGGGGTTCTGGAGACTAGGCGATCGCCAAAGCCAGCCCCACCCCGTCACCGCCCCCCCGCGTCAGGCATACCCATCCCGCCCCATGACCCCAATCCCCGCCCCGGGACTGACCCGGGGCCCCGGATCAAGTCCGGGGCGGGGTTTCGGAGTCCGGGCAACGCCAAGGCCAGCCCCATCCCGGCTGCGGCCCCCGCGTCAGGTATTCCCACCCCGCCCCATGACCCCAAACCCCGCCCCGGGCCCGACCCGGGGCCCCGGATCAAGTCCGG
>JBQTIT010000026.1:0-41504 GCA_052387855.1 Paracoccaceae bacterium | reverse complement strand
GCAGGACAATGATGCATAAGGACCTCGTCTCGTAGTCCCTGACGAGCTACCAGCCGCCCTCCGCTCCGAACCATCACGGCAACGCGCAGGCGCGAAATCAATGGGGCATGGCCGCCGCTTACGATGGAACGGTACTGGTCCGACCAGATCCGCTATATCTACTGACGCCACAGATGCGCCCAGCCGGCCAGAATTCCCTGAAGTTTTGACAAAGCGCGCAGGGCGGGCCCTGGCCGCCGGACCTCGCCGCGCGCCAGGCGAAGGACGGCCGTCTCGGGCGGGCAGGGCCGGCCGGTCAGCGGGTCGACATAGCGCGGATAGGCGATCAGGGCGGCATGGGCCAGATGCCACAGCGGCGGCCGGGGCAGGGGGCGGCCGTCAGCGTCCTGCCGCCGGCGCGCGGGAACGGGGCCAAGGTCTGTCGTCAGCCCCCAGCCGGCATAGAACGGCGCGCCAAGGCAGGTCACCGGCTTGCCGCGCAACAGGCGCCTCGAATCCCAGAAGCGAGGTCATGGTCCAGACCTGATCGACGGCGCCAATCAGGCCGGCCGGGTCGGCCCGATCCGCCACCAGATCGGCCAGGCCCGCCAGGTCCGCAGGTGCCAGCCGGCCGGGGCGCAGCCCGGCCTCGACGTCCGGATGCGGCTTGTAGATGATCACGGCCTGCGGATTGGCGCGGCGCACGGCCTGGAGCAGCGCGAGGTTGGTGCGCACCTCACCGGCGCCGAGACGGATCGAGGCGTCATCCTCGACCTGACCGGGCACCAGGATCCGCACCCCGGGCGGCAGGGCGGCCAGGTCAGGCAGGCCCAGGCCCAGGTTGTATTTCGTCAGGCCGAGCGCGCGGATGCGCCCGATCAGCGCCTGCGCCCGGTCCTCGGCGCCGGGCGGGGCGGGGGCCAGGATCAGCCGCTCAAGCCGGCTTTCCCGGCGCGGGTCGTAATAGATGCCCAGATCGTCGACCACCAGGGACAGGGGCGGCACCAGACCGGCCCCGAGCCCGGTCGAGCGCAGAAAGCCATCCTCGACCCGCAGGACCGGCGGGGCCGGATCCGCCCCGGCGGCGGCCATGCCCCAGATCATCAGCGGCCGCCCCAGCCGGCGCGCCGTGTCCTGCGCGCGCGCGGGGGTCGCGGCAAAGCGCAGGCGCCGCGTGCCGCCGAAAAATCCTTGCAGCGCCGGGCGTTTCCACAGCCGCATGTTCGCGCCGACATAGCCCGCCCGGTCCTCGCGAAAGGCGCGAACCTCGGCCTCAAGCTGGGCCGCCACGTCCTCGAACTGCCCCGCCGCGTCGGCGCCGGGATCGTACCAGTGCGGCGCGATCAGCATGGCGCCGGCGAAAAGCTGCGCCCGCGTCAAGGTTCGGGTGCGGTGCGGGATCGGACGGCGGTCCTGGGTCAGCCCCCAGCCGGCATAAAAGGGCTGGCCAAAGACATGCGGCCGATGGCCGGCCAGGATCGCCTCGAACCCCATCTGCGACGAGACGGTGTAGACCGCCACCGCCCCGTCAAGCATCACCCAGGGTGAGACCGGGCCGCCGGCGATCTCCACCCCCGACGGCAGGTCGGCGGGCGAAAAGTGCCCGGCCCGCAGGCCGGCGCCGGTCTCGGGATGGGACTTGATCACCACCCGGGCCCCCGGGTTTTCCGCTATTGCGCGGGCCAGCATCTCGGCAAAGGTGGCCTCGCTCGCGCCCGAGCGGGTGATGGCGGCATCGCCCCGGGTCTGGTCGATCACCAGCACATAACCGGGCGCGGGCGGCGCCAGCGCGGGATCGTGCAGGTTGTACTTGGACAGATGCTGCGCGCGCAGCCGCGCGATGCCGCTGCGCGCCCGGTCAAGCAGCGCGGTGTCGTCCAGCGGGTGCCGCGCCAGGATGGACTCGATCCGCGAGGGGCGGCTGGCGTCATAATGGGCGCCGTCGCCGTCGATCATCAGGCCCAGCGGCGGATCCCCCATCCGCCCTGGCCGCACCGAACGCAGAAAGGCATCCTCGATCCGCACCAGCGCCGCGCCGCGCCGTGCCGCCACCCACGCGCCGCGCCAGGCGTGGGGCGAATGGCCCCAGACGACCACGCCGTCGCCGGGCCCCGGCAGGCCAAGGCACAGCTCATGACCGGCAAGGGTCAGGATGCGCCGCAGGCGCGGCTGAAAGAGAAAGCCCAGGTTGTAAAAGAACAGGCGCCGGGGAAGGCCCCCGGCGCCCGGAACGGGGGCGGGATCGGCCAAGTCCTACAGGCCCGTCGCCGTGGCCAGACCGCTTGCCGCCCCGGCCGTGCCGGTGATCGCCGACAGCGTCTTGGTCCACTGGACATAGGGCGCCTCGGTGACATAGACCGTATCGCCGTCGCGGACCAGAAAGTCGCGCGCATCAAAGATGCCGGTCGCCTGGGTCAGGTCCAGCACATAGATGATGCGCTGCGCGCCCGTCAGATCGCTGCGGCCCAGGACGGCGTTGGCAACCCGTGCCGGCTCGGTGCGCAGCACGAAGACGCCGGTCGGATCGGCCAGCGCCGAGTTCAGGCCGCCGACGATCGCAAGCGCCTCGATGGCCGAGACGGTCTGCGTCTCGAAGGAAATCAGCCTTTGCGCGCCGGTGGTGCCCAGCGCGACGAACTTGCGGCTGTCTTCCTCGACCACGATCTGATCGCCCGGGCGCAGCGCGATGTCGAGCCGGGGGTCGGCATAAAGATCCTGCAACCAGACCTGTCCGGTGGCCGCGCCGCGGGTCACGCGGATGATCGCGGCCTCGGGGTTGACGGTCACGCCGCCGGCGCTGGCGATCATGCCCGACAGCGTGCGCGAGGGCCGCTCGATCGGGTAGACGCCCTGCGCGATGGCGCCCGAGACGGTGACGGTCGATCCATCGCCCGCCGCGCGGCTGATCAGGATCTGCGGATCGGGGGTCTGCTCTTCGAGCTTGCCGGTGACGGTCTGGCGCAGCTCTTCGGGCGTCTGGCCCGCCGCCAGGATGCGCCCGGCGTAGGGGATGAAGATATAGCCATCGCCGTCCACCTGGATCTGGCTGAGGGACGAGACGCGCTGGCCGGTGTTGCCCAAAAGCGGGTCGTCCTTGACGTTCTCATAGATCGTCAGGGCAAGCACATCGCCGGCCGCGATCACGTCGGAGCCGATCAGACCGGCGGTGGCAAAGTCGGCGCTGAAACCGGACGTAGGGACCTGCGCGGTCACGCGGGCGACCTCGGCGGTGACGGGGACGATAAAGGCATCGCCCTCTTGCTGCACCGAAGAGCCGTAGATTTCAGCCTTGTTCGGCCCTGACCGGGGCAGCCCGCAGGCGGCAAGGCCGCCGAGCATCGCCAGCAGGACAAGGGCCCGCACGCCGGTTCTGGTCGGATGACTTGCTGCTCGGGCGTCCTGCATGGGGGTCGGCCTCAATCTTTTTCGGCAAACCTAGCCGAGCGCGGCACGAATTGCCAGCGTCAGCAGCCGCTAGCGCGGAACAAGGCGCAACTGTTGCCGCGGAGCCGCTTTGCCGCTGCTCAGCGCGTCATAGGGATCCTCGCGCTGAAGCATCATGTCCACCACCTGCCGCAAGAGCTGCCGGCGGCCCCGGGCGGAATAGAACCCGCCGGGGATCTGGCTGGTTTCCAGCAGATACTGGCGAAAGACGCGGTAAGCGCGCCCGTCGGGGCGGACCGGATCGGCAAAGAATTCCGGCAGCGGCTGGAACGAGACGAACTCGGGCTTGCCATAGACGGCATCGCCGAAGATCCGCAGCGGCATCCCGCGCCAGAGCGCCTGCTGGCCGGCGGTGGAGTTGACAGTGACCGCGCTGCGGGCGTGGTTCAGCAGGGGGCCCAGCTTGCCGCCCCGGACGAAATGCACCCGGTCCGCCACGCCCAGCCGCGCGGCGATCCGCCGGATCGCGGGTTTGAGCGCGACGCGACCATCCTCCAGAGGGTGGGCCTTGAACACCAGATGGTGATGGCGCGGCGCGCCCCGGGCAAAGCCGTCAAGCACCTCTTGCAGGAACTCTTCCATCGAGCCAAAGCGCGAGTGGCTGAGAAAGCTGGCGTCATGGGCCAGTTGCAGCAGCACCAGATGATAGGGAAAGCCGCCATGCCGGATGCGCAGCGTCGCCATGGCCCGCTCTGCCCGGTGCAGCGGCAAGAGCAGAAAGCGGCGCAGATAGAGCCGGAACTCGTCCACCACGCCCAGGGCGCGGTGCGGCCGAAAGGCGCGGTAGGCCAGCGCGCCGGCAAGGACAAAGCCGTGATAGACCGCGCCCCAGAACATGTGCTCGCGCATGTCGCCCCAGCGCGCGGGGGCTGGATGATGCTCGGCCTCGGCGTCTTGCAGGGCCGCGCGCATCTGGTCGACCGGCATCGACATCAGCCGCGAATGGCCGTTCGAGCCGCCGCGTTCGTAGGTGACCCAGTAGGGCCGCAGGTAGCCCTCTTCAAAGACATGCAGCGTCAGGCCGCGCGCCTGGGCCAGACGGGCGGCGGCGGCGTGCAGCGGCCGCGTGTCGCCGTAAAGCACGACATCGGTGATGGCCTTGTCATCCAGAAGCCGGCCCAGAAAGTCGGGCCAGTCCGCTAGCGGCTGGCGAAAGGGGATGTAGCTGCGGCGCCCTGGCCAAAAGGCGCTGTCGCCCCCGTTGACGCCGACGCGCCAGACCTGCGCCCCGGTGCGGGCCAGCATGCGGCCAAGCTGGTGAAAGAACGGGCCGTGCGGGCCTTGCAGCAGCAAAAACCGTCTTTGACCGTCACGCACCAAGGACCACCCCGCCGACCCCGCGAAGCTGTGCCGCGGCCCATGGTTCATACCGGATCGGGAGGGGCAAGCAAGTGCCCCCGCGGGCACGCGCCCCTTGCGGGCGGGCCGGGATTGCGGTTTGGTGCCCAAAACGGAAGGGCCAGACATGTTTACCGGGATCGTGACCGACGTCGGCGAGGTGATGAGCGTGGCGCAAGGGGGCGACCTGCGCGCCCGGATCGCCACCCGTTATGACATCGGCGGCATCGACATCGGCGCCTCGATCGCCTGTGACGGGGTTTGCCTGACCGTGATCGCCCTGGGCGCCGCGCCGCGCGGCTGGTTCGAGGTGCAGATCTCGGCCGAGACGGTGGCCAAGACCAACATCGGGGCGCAGGGCTGGTCGGTCGGCCGCAGGATCAACCTTGAGCGGGCGCTCAAGGTCGGGGACGAGCTGGGCGGGCACATCGTTTCGGGGCATGTCGACGGGGTGGCCGAGGTGGTCGGCCTGGCGCAAGAGGGCGGCAGCCTGCGTCTGAGGATCCGTGCGCCGGGCGATCTGGGCCGCTTCATCGCGCCCAAGGGATCGGTGGCGCTGAACGGCACCTCGCTGACCGTGAACGAGGTGGAGCGCGACATCTTCGGCATCAACCTGATCCCGCATACGCAGGCGGTCACGACCTGGGGGCAGGTGGGCCTGGGCGACAAGGTGAACCTTGAGGTCGACACCATGGCCCGCTACGTGGCCCGCCTTCAGGATTGGGGCTGATCCGAGGCGAGCGGTCACGGCAAGCCCGGGCCGCCGGCTGCCTCGCGCAGCAGAAACACCCGGATCGCCGAGGCCAGGCCGACCTCTGCCGCGCGGCCCGCGTCGATCTCGGCGGCGAGCGCGTTCAGCGTCATGCCGCGCCGCCGGGCCGACGCGCGAAAGGCCTGCCAGAATTCCTCTTCCATCGAGACCGAGGTGCGGTGCCCGTGCAGGGTCAGGCTGTGTTTGGCAGGGCGGGCTGACATCGGCGCCGGACTCCTAGGGGTGGGTCGGCGGCCATCCTACAGGCAAAAGCCGCCCCCATCGACGCCTTTTGCGCAAGGGGCACGGGCCCAGACTGTCAGGGCCGGGTCAAGGCCGGGTTAACGCGCCCCGTCCGCTTTCCCATCTCCTTCGTCTGCCGCTCCGTCCCGGCTCTCGCGCCGCGCCCCGTCCAGCGTGGCGCTGGCGCGGGCAAGGTCCTGGGCCTCGCGCGCCTTGTCGGCCTTGCTGCGCCCGAACCGGGCGGCATTGGCGGCGGCCTGAACGGCGGCCTCTTGCCGCACCGCCGCCTTGCGCGCGGCGCGCAGGTTGATGAGTTTGGCCATCTCAGCCCCGGGGGCTGATCATGTCCTCGGGCCGCACCACGCGGTCAAAGGTCTCGCCATCGACATAGCCCAGCGCGATGGCCTCTTCGCGCAGGGTGGTGCCGTTCTTGTGCGCGGTCTTGGCGACCTTGGTGGCGGCATCATAGCCGATGGTCGGGGCCAGCGCGGTGACCAGCATCAGGCTTTCCTGCATCAGCTTTTCGATCCGCGCCACGTTGGCCCTGGTCCCCACGACCATGTTGTCGGTAAAGCTGCCCGCCGCATCGCCCAAAAGCTGCATGGATTGCAGAACGTTGTAGGCCATCATCGGGTTGTAGACGTTCAGCTCGAAATGCCCCTGCGAGCCGGCGAAACCGACGGCGGCGTCATTGCCCATGACATGGGCGCAGACCATGGTCAGCGCCTCGGCCTGGGTCGGGTTGACCTTGCCGGGCATGATTGACGAGCCGGGCTCGTTCTCCGGCAGGATCAACTCGCCCAGCCCCGAGCGCGGGCCGGAGCCCAGGAGCCGCAGGTCATTGGCGATCTTGAACAGGCTGGCCGCAACCGTTTTCAGCGCCCCCGAGAACATCACCATGGCGTCATGGGCGGCCAGCGCCTCGAACTTGTTGGGCGCGGTGACGAAGGGCAGGCCGGTGATCTGGGCGATCCGGGCGGCGACGCGGCTGTCCCAGCCGACGCGGGTGTTCAGGCCGGTGCCGACCGCCGTGCCGCCCTGTGCAAGCTCGTAGATGTCGGGCAGGCACATCTTGACCCGAGCGATGCCCTTTTCGACCTGCGCCGCGTAGCCGCCAAACTCTTGCCCCAGCGTCAGGGGGGTGGCATCCTGCGTATGGGTGCGGCCGATCTTGATGATGTCCTTGAATTCATGCGACTTTGCCGCCAGCGCGCGGTGCAGCTTTTCCAGCCCCGGCAACAGCACATCGCGCGCCATCATGCCGATGGCCACATGCATCGCGGTCGGAAAGGTGTCGTTTGACGACTGGCCCATGTTCACATGATCGTTGGGATGGACCGGCGTCTTGCTGCCCAAGACCCCGCCCAGCATCTCGATCGCGCGGTTCGAAATCACCTCGTTGGCATTCATGTTCGACTGGGTTCCGGACCCGGTCTGCCAGACCACCAGCGGAAAGTTGTCGTCAAAGCGGCCGTCGATCACCTCTTGCGCGGCAGCGGCGATGGTCCGCCCCAAGGGTTCGTCGATGTCGCCTTGCGCGATGTTGACCTCGGCGCAGGCCTTTTTGATCACGCCCAGCGCGCGGATGATGGCGACCGGCTGGCGCTCCCATCCGATGGGAAAGTTCTGGATCGAGCGCTGGGTCTGCGCGCCCCAGTACTTGTGGCTGGGAACCTCAAGCGGGCCAAAGCTGTCGGTTTCGGTGCGGGTGGCGGTCATGGTGGGGCTCCTTCGCGGTCCCGCGCCTTTTACGCGGCAGGGATGAAGAATTCAATTGGCATACCGATGTATACCGAAAAACTCAGCCCCCGTTCCGCCGGGTGAAATGCAGCACCCTTGCCGGCGGCAGATTGAGCCAAATCTTCGGCCCGAAGGCCACCGTCAGCCCAAGCCGGTCAAGCTGGTCCGCGTCGAGCGGCGGCTTCGTGCCGTAGGTGAACTGCACATAGACGCCGCCGGGGGCGAGGATGCGAAAGGCCGCGCCGACGATGGTCTCGCGCAGGGGGCGCGGCATCGACAACAGGGGCAGACCCGAGATCACCCGCGCCGCGCCCGGCGCCACATGGTCCGGGGCGGTATCGGCCCCGGCGGCCAGCACCTGCACCGCAGGCAGCCGCGCGCGCAGATGGGCGACAAAGGCCGGGTCAAGCTCGAAACAGGTCAGGTTGCCGGGGGGCAGGCCGGTGGCAAGGATGGCATCGGTCAGCCTGCCGGTGCCCGGCCCGAATTCCACCACGCGGCCGGTCGCGGGGGTGATCCCTGCGGCCATGGCGCGGGCCAGAAAGGTGGAGCTTGGCGCGATGGCGGACACACGAACCGGATTGCGGGCCAACTGACGCAGGAACAGCAGGGTGCCCGATGTCATGCGGCTAATGCTTGCGGAACTTGGCGAGCGAGACGACCTGCCCTTGCGGCGATGGCGGATCGGGCTCGTCCTCGGGCTCTTCTGCGTCGGGCTCGGCCGCTGCTTCGGCCTTTTTCTCGTGCGTCTCGAACCGCAGTCCGAACTCGACCGAGGGGTCGACAAAGGTGCGCAGACTGTCAAAGGGGATGATCAGCGGCTCTGGCGCGTTGCCAAAGTTGAGCGTGATCGAAAAGCCATCGTCCGTCACCACAAGGTTTTCGTACCAGTGCTGGATGACCACCGTCATCTCCTTGGGATAGCGCGCCTTCAGCCAGTCGGCGATGGCAACCCCCGGGGCGGTGGTGTCAAAGGTGATGAAGAAGTGATGCGCGCCCGGCAGGCCGTGGGCCGCCACGTCGCGCAGCACGGACTGGATCAGGCTGCGCATCGCCCGGTGCATCAGGTTGCCATAGTCAATCGCGCGCGCCATGCCGGACCCTTTTGCTGGATGATCCTTCATGGCGGGATTCGCGTTTGAAGGAAAGAGGGGCGGGAGGATTTCGGCGCCCTGCGGGCCGGGGTCAGGACCACACCAGCGCCAGCGCCGCCGAACTTGCCGCCGCAACGGCAAGAACGGCGATCAGGTTCCAGTGCCGCCACAGCAGCAGCGCGCCGCTGAGCGCGGCCACCAGCGCCGCCTCGGGCCGCAGGCTGAACGGGTCGGGGACCAGAACGCCGAGCGGGCCGGCATCCAGCGCGATCTGCGCCGCGAAAAGGACATGGCTTGCGAACCACAGCGCCAGATGCGCGATCACCCCCACCACCGCCGCCGTGATGCCTTGCAGCGCGCCGGCCAGCCTGGGCGCCGACGTCAGCCGGTCGACCCAGGGCGCGCCGGCGAAGATCCACAGAAAGCAGGGGGCAAAGGTCATCCACAGCGCGGTCAGCGCCCCGGCAAGGCCCAGCGCCCAGCCTCCGGCGGCATGGGCGGCAAGGTAGCCGACGAACTCGGTCACCAGGATCAGCGGGCCGGGCGTTGTCTCGGCCAGGCCAAGACCGTCCATCATCTGCGCCGGCGTCAGCCAGGCCTTTTCGGCCACGACCTCTTGCGCCATCCAGGCCAGGACGGCGTAGGCCCCGCCAAAGGTCAAGAGCGCGAGTTTGGAGAAGAACAGGGCAATCTCGGCCAGGATGCCGCCGCGCCAGAGCAGGATCGCCAGCGGCCCCAGCCAGACCGCGCCCCAGAGCGCGGCCGCGCGCAGCGAGCGGCCCCAGGGGGCGGGCGGGTGCACGCCGGCCCGGGCCAGCCCGCCCGCGCTGGCAAATCCCCAGGCGGCGGCGGCCAGGATGATGACCGGAAAGGGCAGGGCAAACAGAAAGAGGCCGGCAAAGGCCAGGGCCGCGACGATGCGGTGCGCGGGGGTTTTCAGCGCCCGCCGCGCCACACGCAAGAGCGCCTCGATCACCACGGCGATCACCGCCGCCTGCACCCCCGCAAAGAGCGCCGAGATCAGCGGCACCTGCCCGAAGGCGGCATAGATCATCGACAGGGCCAGGATGACCAGCGCGCCCGGCAGCACAAAGAGCCCCCCCGCGATCAGCCCGCCAGGCGTCCCGTGCTGGCGCCAGCCGATCCAGGTGGCAAGCTGCATCGCCTCGGGCCCCGGCAGGAGCATGCAAAAGGACAGGGCCGACAGATAGTCTTTTTCCGTCAGCCATTTGCGCTCGTCAACGATCTCGCGGTGCATGAGCGCGATCTGCGCGGCCGGCCCGCCAAAGGACAGAACGCCGATGCGGGCAAAGACACGGGTCAGCTCGGCGAGGGACGGTGCAGGGGTGGTTTCGGTGTTCATTGCGCGGCCCCGATGCGGTTGGCGGGCCAGTCATGACCCTCGTCAAATCCGTCGCGCGCCCAGCGGTAGAGCGCGTCATAAAGGCCCATCCCCGCCTCAAGCTGGCCCAGATCGTCGCGGTAGAGCCGCGACAGCCCCACCGAAAGCGCCAGAAGCCCGGCGGCCTGCGGCGACAGATCGTGCCGGTCGGTGTCGGCGGCACGCACCACCAGCGCCAGCCGGTCCAGCGCCGGATGCGACAGGCCAAAGTCCGCGATCATCGCGTCAAAGGTGCAGCCCTCGGCGCGGTGCGAAAAGGCGGTGCCTTCGATGTCAAAGGGCGTGGCGCCGAACAGCGCGGCCACCGAAGACACCTCGGCCGGGGCGACGAACAGGAACCGCGCCGACGGGTTCACAAAGCGGCGGATCAGCCAGGGGCAGGCAATGCGGTCGATCTTGGGGCGGTGGCGCGTGACCCACAGCTCTGTCCCCGCAAGGGCCGCCTGCGGCACCAGCGGCAGGCCCGCCTCGGCCCAGGCCAGATGGCCACCCTCCAGCACCTCGGCCGCCATGCCCTTGGCGCGCAACACCGCCGCCGCCCCTTCGGACAGCTTGCGGCCGCGGTTGCAGATGACAATGGCGCGATTTGCAGGATCAGCGGCCTGCGCGATGGCGCCATGCGCGATCGGCCGCGCCGTGGGGATCAGGCGCGGGTCGGCAGCCAGATCCTCGGGCAGTCGCACGTCGAGGAAGGCGGGGCAATCGGGCGTGCCGATCAGGCGCGAAGCCTGGGCGACCGTGATCTGTCCGAATTGGGGCATGGGGTGCATCCTTGAAATGGGGCGGGATGCGACGCTTGGGCCAAAGCCTCACGGGGGGGCCGCGAACCCCGTTCGGGTTTGCTACGGGATCGGGGCCGGGGCGTCAACGGGGGAAAGGTGCAGGTTTCTGTTGCCAGGTACCTGCGAACCCCGCCTTACGCGGCTAAGCGCAAGGACTTAGGTTTCGACGTTCGAACTGCTTACGCAGCCAGAGCCATCGGAGCACGGTTGTCATTGGCAACTGTACTTGTGGTCCGATAACGGTGGTGCCTACCGAGCGAAAGCTGGCCTTTTTGGACGTTCGTCGATCCTGTTTCGACCCCTTGCCCCCGCAATGCCGGGTGTCTGGTGGAGTCGCCGGGTACCGCCCCCGGGTCCGAGCCGCTTATTATAGGTGCGTTTATCGCCATAGTCTGGGGTTGCCCCCAAGCACGGTCAGATATAGGCCGCCCGCCCGCCCGCTGCAAGCCGCCCCGGCACCGCGCGGTCAAAGAAAAAGGCGCCCGGCGTTTCCACCGGGCGCCCCTGTTGCATGGGCCGCGCTCAGAAGCCCGACTTGATCATCTCGAATTCCTCGGCCATGCGGTCGCGCATCGCCGGATCGATCGGAACCTGGGTCAGCAGGGTGCCGTCCACCGGATCGGCATGCCCGGCGGCCAGATCCTCGGCCGAGATGCCGGCCATCGCCGCCACGTTGGTATGGGCGTAGCCGAAGTTTTCCAGCAGGCCCCGGGCCGAGCCGTGATCCAGCCAGGCGTTGATGTAGTCATAGGCCTTGTCCTCGGAGCCCGGCGCGTCCTTGAAGTTGACATAGCCGCAGAACCAGGTGGCCACGCCCTCGGCCGGGGTGCGGTTGAAGGCGGTCGGGATGTCCTCGGCCTTCATCGCTGCGACGCCGTCGTTCCAGGACCAGGACACCAGCGCCTCGCCCGTCTTCATCAGTTGGGCGTTCTGCGACGGGTCGGCCCAGTAGGTGCGCACGTTGGCATGGGCCAGGCGCAGCCAGGCGGCGGCGGCCTGGAACTGCTCTTCGGAGATGTTGGTCCAGTCCGAAACGCCCGTGGCCAGCAGCGCGAGCGAGAAGGTGTCATCGGTGTTGTCCGGCATGGTGGTGCGGCCGGCATATTTGGGGTCGATGAACACGTTGAGCGAGGCGACATCCTCGGCCGGAACCAGCTCGGGGTTGTAGGCGATGGCGGTATAGGCGTAGTCGGTCGGGATGAACCAGACCCCGGTGTCATCGGCGAAGATGGTCGAGTTCTTGAAGTTCGCGCCGATGTTCTCGTACTCGGGGATGCGGCTGACATCCCAGGGTTCGATCAGCCCGGCGTCGCGGTACTTCTGCACCATCTGGGCGCAGGGGTGGGCCACGTCGGCCTTGAAGCCGGCGGTCATCTTGGTAAAGGCCTCGTCGTCGTCGCCGAAGAAGGCAAGGGTCGGCATGTCGCCATGCTTGGCGACATAGGGCTCGATCAGCGACTGGTCCTCGAACCCGGCCCAGTCGAAGACGATCAGCTCGGGGTCGGCCGCAAGGGCCGAGGTTCCCAGAAAGGCAGCGGTCAGCGAAGCCGCGAAGCAGGTGTTGGAAAGTTTCATTTTCGCTCCTGTTCATAGAATGCTGCCGGTCCTGGCGCCGCGCAGCCTGAGTGGTGGGGGGATGCTAGTGATGTGGCCGCGACCGCTCAAGCAGAAACACGGCAAATGATCAAATTGCCGCCTGCCCCGGGTGGCCTTGCCATCGGGTGGGGGATTTGGGTAAGCATCGGGCGGCCCGCCTCATGCCGTGCGGCGGGTCTGCCGGGCCGGGCGCGTGTCCGCCGGCTGGCGGGAAGACCCGCCACGCCCCGCCAGGCCGCCGTGCCCGCCCGGGGACCCGAAACCGATTTCCCCGCGGAGGGCAGATGCGCCAGCTAGACCTTGATTTCGTGCGCCGGCAGTTTCCGGCCTTCTCCAGCCCGGTGCTGTCGGGCCATGCCTTTTTCGAAAACGCCGGCGGCTCTTATCCTTGCGGCGCCGTGGTCGAGCGGCTGCACCGATTCTATACCGACCGCAAGGTTCAGCCCTATGCCCCCCATCCCGGCGCCCAGGCCGGCGGGGCCGAGATGGACGAGGCGCGGATTCGCCTTTCGGCGATGATGGGCGCGGCGGCGGACGAGATTTCCTTTGGCCCCTCGACCAGCGCCAACACCTATGTCCTGGCGCAGGCGGTGCGGCTGTGGCTGCGCGGCAAGAACGCGGCAATCGTGGTGACCGATCAGGACCACGAGGCCAATTCGGGCGTCTGGCGCCGTCTGGCCGACGAGGGGATCGAGGTGCGCGAATGGCGGATCGACCCAGCCTCGGGACATCTTGACCCGGCCGCTCTGGCGCCGCTTCTGGCCGACGGCCGCGTGCGGCTTGTGGCCTTTCCCCATTGCTCCAACGTCGTGGCCGAGATCAACCCGGTCGCCGAGATTGCCGCGATGGCGCGCGCGGCCGGCGCGCGGAGCGTGGTCGACGGGGTGTCCTATGCGCCGCACGGCTTTCCGGACTTTGCGGCGCTGGGCTGCGATGTCTATCTCTTTTCGGCCTACAAGACCTTTGGGCCCCATCAGGGGATCATGCTGATCGGCGCCGAGTTTGGCGCCGACTTGCCGGCGCAGGGGCATCATTTCAACGCCGGCGCGCTCTACAAGCGTTTTACCCCCGCCGGCCCGGACCATGCCCAGATCGCTGCCTGCGCCGGGATGGCGGATTATGTCGATGCGCTTTACGCCCATCACTTCACCGCCCCGGCGGACCCGGCCGCGCGCGGACTCGCCGTGCATGAGATGATGCGCGCGCAAGAGGTGGCGGTGATTGCGCCGCTGATGGATTACCTTGGCGCACGCAACGATCTGCGGCTGATCGGCCCGCGCCGGGCCGAGGACCGGGCGCCCACGGTCGCGGTGGCGCTGGACCGCGCCGCCGATCCGGTGGCGGCCGCCCTTGGCCAGCGCGGGATCGCCTGCTGGGCCGGCGATTTCTACGCCGTCCGTCCCTTGCAGGCCATGGGGGTCGACCTGGGGCGCGGCGTGCTGCGCATGTCGGCGGCGCATTACACCACGGCGGACGAGGTCGCCCGGCTGATCGAGGCGCTGCAAGAGGTGCTCTAGCCCGCGCGGGTCTTGGGGTGATCCAGCCCGGCGCCGGGGCCGTATCACCCCAAACGCCCCGGAGACCCCTTGAACGCCCCCCTGATCGCCTGGTTCCGCCGTGACCTGCGCCTGACCGACCAGCCGATGCTGACCGCAGCAGCGCGGTCGGGCCGGCCGGTGATCCCGCTCTTCATCCTTGATCCGGGGGCCGATCCGCTGGGCGCCGCCCCGGCCTGGCGCCTGGGCCTGGCGCTGGACGCCTTTGGCGGGGCGCTGGAACGGCTCGGCTCGCGGCTGATCCTGCGGCGCGGGCCGGCGTTGCGGGTTCTGGACGAGGTGATCGCTGAAACCGGCGCCGGGTCGGTCCTGTGGTCGCACAGCCCCGCACCGGGCGAGGCCGCCCGCGACGCCGCCCTGAAGGCGGCGCTCGGGGCCCGGGGGGTCGCGGCGCGCCGCTTTGCGGGATTCCTGCTGCACGAGCCGGCAGCGCTGACGACCGAGGCGGGGACCGCGTTCAAGGTCTTTACCCCGTTCTGGAACGTGCTGTCCCGCCGCGAGGTCGCGCCCGCCTTGCCCGCGCCGGAACGGCTGGCGCCGCCCGCGCTCTGGCCCCGGTCGGAGCCGCTGGAAAGCTGGGCGCTGGGCCAGGGGATGCAGCGCGGCGCGTCGGTCTGCGCCGCGCACCAGGGCGCCGGAGAGGCGGCCGCGCTGGCCCGGCTTGACCGTTTCCTTGACCATGCGGTGGCGCGCTACCACACCGACCGCGACTTTCCCGCGACCGGGGCCACCTCGGGCCTATCGGAAAACCTGACCTGGGGCGAGATCGGCCCGCGTCAGATCTGGCACGCCGGGCGCCGCGCCATGCTTGACGGCGCGCCGGGGGCCGAGCATTTCCTGCGGGAACTGGGCTGGCGCGAATTCGCCTGGTCGCTGATGCACCACAGCCCCCACATCGCCAGCCGCAACTGGCGCTCCGAATGGGACGATTTCCCATGGTCCGGCGACAGCGAGGCCGCCGAGAGGTGGCGGCGCGGCATGACCGGCGAGCCGATGGTCGATGCCGCCATGCGCCAGATGTATGTGACCGGCACGATGCACGGCCGCGCCCGGATGATCGCGGCCTCGTACCTGACCAAGCATCTTCTGACCCATTGGAAGATCGGCCTGGACTGGTTCGCCCAATGCCTGACCGACTGGGATCCGGCGTCGAATGCCATGGGGTGGCAATGGGTTGCAGGGTCCGGGCCCGACGCCGCGCCCTATTTCCGCGTCTTCAACCCCGCGCTTCAGGCCGAAAAGTTCGACCCCTCCGGCGCCTATCGCCGGCGCTGGGTGGCCGAGCTTTCGGCCGCGCCGGGGGCCGAGGCGCTGTCCTTTTTCAACGCCGCGCCGCGGTCCTGGCACCTGCGCCCCGACCAGCCCTATCCCGCGCCGGTCATCGGTCTGGACGAGGGCCGCGCGCGTGCCCTTGCGGCCTATGCCCAACGAAAGACTTGAGTGGCGTCGCATCTTCTGGAATCTTTACCTTTGACGAGACGCCCGGGGGGGTGAGCATGGAAGTCCTGTACAGTGTCGAGGGCCAGACCGGTCTGCCGCGCTATTTCGCTTCGGTCTTTGGCGTGGCGCGGCGGCTGAAACACGGCCGGCTTGACTTTGTCATGCCGGATGGGCGGCGCTTTCGCGTCGATGCGCCCGAACCGGGCCCGGTGGGCGAAATCGTCGTGCGTGACCCCGACATCTTTGCCCGCCTGATCCGCGAAGGCGACATGGGCTTTTGCGATGCCTATCTTGAGGGCGGCTGGTCCTCGCCCGACCTGATGGCGCTGATGGATCTGCTCAATCAGGACAACGAAGAGGTCTATGACGGCTTTCCCGGCATGATCCTGCTGCGCGCCTATGAACGGATGCGGCACCTGCTGCGGCCCAACACCAAGCGCGGCAGCCGCAAGAACATCGCCTATCACTACGATCTGGGGAATGATTTCTACAAGCTCTGGCTGGACGAGACCATGACCTATTCCAGCGCGCTCTTCCGTTCGGGGCAGGAGAATCTGGAAAAGGCGCAGGTGCAGAAATACGCCTCGCTCATCGACCAGATGGGGGTAAAGCCCGGCGATCACGTGCTGGAAATCGGCTGCGGCTGGGGCGGCTTTGCCGAATATGCCGCCAAGGAGCGCGGGCTGCGCGTGACCGGGCTGACCATCAGCCAGGCCCAGCACGATTACGCGGTCGAGCGCATCCGCAAGGCGGGCCTCGCGGACCGGGTCGAGATCAAGTTGCAGGACTATCGCGACGAAAAGGGCGTTTATGACGGCATCGCCAGCATCGAGATGTTCGAGGCGGTGGGCGAGAAATACTGGCCGACCTATTTCGCGACCGTCCTGAACCGCCTGCGCCCCGGGCGCAACGCCACCTTGCAGATCATCACCATCCGCGAGGAGCGTTTCGAGAGCTACCGCAAGTCGGTGGACTTCATCCAGAAATACATCTTTCCAGGCGGCATGCTGCCCTCACCTGGCGCGCTGCGGCGCGAGGTCGAGCGGGCCGGGCTCAAGGTTCTGGGTTCGGTCGAGTTCGGCAAGAGCTACAGCCAGACCCTGCGCCGCTGGCACGAGGCCTTTAACGCGCGCTGGTCCGATGTCGCCCGGCACGGCTTTGACGAGCGGTTCCGGCGGATGTGGAATTTCTACCTTGCCTCCTGCGCCGGCGCCTTTGAAGGCGGCAATTGCGACGTGACGCAGATCACCGTCACCCGGCCGGGTTGAGCGGGGCGGGCACTGCGCGCCGCCCCGCCGCCGCCGTCACAGCGCCAGGGCCGTCCAGGCCGCGTTGCGCCTTGACGAGCGCACGCAGGCATCGACAAAGGCCACGCCCTCAAGCCCCTCGCGCAGCCCGGGGAAATGCACCGCCGGGTCAAGCGCCGCGCCGGTCCGGCGCGCGATGATCGCCCGCGCCGCCTCGGCATAGATGTTTGCGAAGCCTTCAAGATAGCCTTCGGGGTGGCCCGAGGGGATGCGCGTGAGCCGCCCCGCCGCAGCGCCCGCGCCCGCCCCGCCGCGCGTCAGCCGATAGGCGGGTTTGCCCAGCGGGCTGACCCACAGATAGTTGGGGTTCTCCTGGTGCCACTCCAGCCCGGCCCTGGTGCCGTAGATCTTGATCTTCAGCCCGTTCTCCTCGCCGGCAGCGACCTGGCTGCACCACAGCATCCCCCGTGCCCCGCCCTGATAGCGCATGAGGACATGGCCATTGTCATCCACCCGGCGCCCCGGCACGAAGGATTGCAGGTCGGCCGCCAGGGTCTCCAGCGTCAGGCCGGTCATGTAGCCGGCCAGGTTGAAGGCATGGGTGCCGATGTCGCCGGTCGAGCCGCCCGCGCCGGAGCGCGCGGGGTCGGTGCGCCAGTCGGCCTGCTTCTGGCCCGACTGCTCCAGCGGCTCTGACAGCCAGTCCTGGATGTACTGCACATTGACAAGACGGATGTCGCCAAGCTCGCCGGCGGCGATCATCTCGCGCGCCTGGCGAACCATCGGATAGCCGGTGTAATTGTGGGTCAGGGCAAAGACCACGCCCGATTTCTCGGCCGCCTTGGCCAGCTTTTTCGCCTCGGGCAGGCTGGCGGTCAGCGGCTTATCGCAGATCACATGGATGCCGCGGCGCAGGAACTCCAGCGCCGCCGGGGCGTGCATGTGGTTCGGGGTCACGATGGCCACGGCCTCGATCCCGTCCTTGCGCCGCGCCTCCCTCTGCGCCATTTCGGCGAACGAGCCATAGCTGCGCGCCACCCCCAGATCGGCGGCCGAGGCGGCGGCCCGGTCCGGATCGGACGAAAACGCCCCGGCGACCAGCTCGTACTGGTCGTCAAGCCGGGCGGCGATGCGGTGCACCGCCCCGATGAAGGCGCCGCGCCCGCCGCCCACCATGCCCAGCCTGATGCGCGGGGCCCGCGCCACATGTGCCGCCGTGATGGCCATTTCTCTCTCCTTGCATTTTTTGTCCACAAATATCCCACGGGGGAAGCCGGTTTGGCACAAACCGGCGCGGGGGTGGGAAACCCCCGGCGCCGCCCGTTCAGTCCAGCCCCAGCATGCGGCGGTTGGCGGCGCGGTCGGTGCCGGCGCCGGCAAAATCGTCAAAGGCCTTTTCGGTGACGCGAATGATGTGGTTGCGCACGAATTCGGCCCCCTCGCGGGCGCCATCCTCGGGGTGCTTGAGACAGCATTCCCATTCCACCACCGCCCAGCCGGCAAAGCCGTGCTGCGTCAGGCGCGAAAAGATGCCACCGAAATCGACATGGCCATCTCCCGGGCTGCGGAAGCGCCCGGCGCGGTTGACCCAGGATTGGAACCCCCCGTAGACCCCCTGCCGCCCGGTCGGGTTCAGCTCGGCGTCCTTGACGTGGAACATCTTGATGCGCTCGTGGTAGATGTCGATATGGTCCAGATAATCAAGCGCCTGAAGGATATAGTGCGAAGGGTCGTACAGCATGTTCGCCCGCTTGTGGCCCTTGACGCGGTCCAGGAACATCTCGAACGTCACGCCGTCGTGCAGATCCTCGCCGGGGTGAATCTCGTAGCAGAGATCGACGCCCATCTCTTCGGCGTGGTTCAAGAGCGGGGTCCAGCGGCGGGCAAGCTCGTCAAAGGCCTCTTCGACCAGCCCGGCGGGGCGCTGCGGCCAGGGGTAGAGATAGGGCCAGGCCAGCGCGCCAGAAAAGGTGGCGTGGGCGTTCAGCCCCAGGTTGCGGCTGGCGGTCAGCGCCTTTTTCACCTGGTCGGCCGCCCATTCGGCCCGCGCCTTGGGATTGCCGCGCACGGCGGGGGCGGCGAAGCCGTCGAACTGGCTGTCATAGGCGGGATGGACGGCGACAAGCTGGCCCTGAAGATGGGTCGAAAGCTCTGTGATCTGGACCCCGGCCTCGGCGCAGATGCCCCTCAGGTCGTCGCAATATCCCTTTGACGTCGCGGCGCGGTCCAGGTCGATCAGACGCGCGTCCCAGGTGGGAATCTGCACGCCCTCGTAGCCAAGCCCGCCGGCCCAACCGGCGATGGCCGGCAGCGCGTTGAACGGCGCCGCATCGCCGGCGAACTGGGCGAGGAAGAGGGCAGGGCCCTTGATGGTGTGCATGGGTCTCTCCGGGTTGTCAGGTCAGTCGGTGTGGTCGGGCCGGTCAAGGAACTGGCCCTGCTCTGGCTGGCGCCTTTCGATGGCGGCCATCAGGGCGCGGGCAAGGAATTCGCCGGCGCGGGCCATGTCTTCGTGCACCACGATGATCTCCTTGCGGAAGCGGTGAAGAAAGGAGGTGGCTTCCTTGGAAACGATGTCGAAATCCTTGCCGATGACCCTGCCGACAGATTCAGCCCCCGCCACGGCGGCCACGGCGGCCGAGGGCGAGCCGGTCAGCATCCCGTCGATCGCGGGCTCGGACTGCATGCGCCGGGCCACAACCCGTTCGATCTGGCAGGCCTGGGCGTCGGACGTGGTGCCTTGCAGGATCTCGGCCTGCATTCCAAGCAGATGCGCCTCGTCCACGAAACCCTTGGTCATGTGTTCGGCATAGCTTTGCCCCGCCGGAGGGCGCACCAGCAAAAGGCTGCGCCGGCCCTTGCGGTGCAGGGCGCGGACGCCGACGCGGGCATAGGCCTCGTTGTCGAAGTCGAAATAGGCGTGGTCGATCCCCATATGCGTGCGCCCGTGGGTGGCAAAGGGAAAATCCCGCTCGGCCAGATAGCGCACGCGCGGATCGTCGGGCATGGTCTGGTTCAGCACGATGCCGTCGGCGCTGCCGGTCTCGACGATGTAGCGCACCGGGTCCATCGGGTCCTGGTCGGCAAAGAAGGGCATCACGACCAGATGATACTGCGAGCCGCGCAGGGCATTGGCGATGGAATAGATCAGCTCGGACGGGTTCGACATGTCCGAGACGGTGGACAGCGTGACAGCGATGACGTTGGTCTTGCCCGTGCGCAGGCGCACACCGGCGCGGTTTGGCCGGTAGCCCAGCCGCTCGGCCGTCTCGCGGACGCGGCGCTTGGTCTCTTCGCCGATGTCGGGCGCGTCCTTGAGCGCGCGCGAGACGGTGGCGATGGCCAGGCCGGTTTCGGCGGCGATCGTCTTGAGCGTCGGACGCTCCGAATCAGCATGGGCAGAAGAGAGGTCGATCATGCGGGACTCCGGCGGCTGGTGCGGCGCACAGCGGGCGCGGCGGGGCGAATCACCCCAGCCCCCCAGACCATGTTGCAGGTGCAGCGACAAGCGGCCGGCGAGCCGGCTGGACCCCTGCGGCGCCCAGCCGGATATGCGCCGATTCCCCGTGCGATAGGGGCTAGCGCCAAGCGCTGGAGCGGCGATATTGCAGCGCAGAATGATGTGGTTGCACGCATGGTCCGGACGGCCCGTAGGCAAGGATTCCGCGCCATTGAACCCCCTGAAAAATGCGCACCGCAAGCGAAAAGATTGCTTGATCGAAAAAACTATAACGTTATAGGATCCGGCTATAACGATTTAGAAACCGGGAGGAGACCCTGATGAAGACTTGGAAGATCGCAGCGCTCATGCTGTCGGTGGCGGCGCCCACGGCGTCGTATGCCGAGGACCTTGAAGTGACCCACTGGTGGACCTCGGGCGGCGAAGCCGCGGCCGTGGCCGAGCTTGCCAAGGCGTTCGACGCCTCGGGCGACAAGTGGATCGATGGCGCCATCGCCGGCTCGGGCGGCACCGCCCGTCCGATCATGATCAGCCGCATCACCGGGGGCGACCCGATGGGTGCCACCCAGTTCAACCATGGCCAGCAGGCGCTGGAACTGGTTCAGGCCGGCCTGATGCTGGATCTGACCGACGTGGCAGAGGCGAACAACTGGAAAGACATCGTCTTCCCGCCGTCGCTGCTGGACGCCTGCACCGTGGACGGCAAGATCTATTGCGCCCCGGTGAACATCCACTCGCCCGAGTGGCTGTGGCTGTCCAACAAGGTCTATGAAGAGATCGGCCTGCCCGTTCCGACCAACTGGGACGAGTTCGTCGCTTCGGCTCCGGCCGTCGAGGCCGCCGGCAAGATCCCGCTGGCGCTGGGCAACCAGTCCTGGCAGTCGAACCTGGCCTTCGGCGCCCTGACCATCGCCATCGGCGGTTTGGACCTGTGGAAGGAAGTCAACGTCAACAAGAACATGGAAGCCGCCGCTGGTCCGGAAATGGCCAAGGTCTTCCAGGCTGCCGCCGACGCGCGCAAGCTGGCCGCCAAGTCCACCGTTCAGGACTGGAACCAGGCGACCAACCTCGTCATCACCGACCAGGCCGCCGGCCAGATCATGGGTGACTGGGCGCAGGGTGAATTCCAGGTTGCCGGCGAAGTGGCCGGCGTGGACTACACCTGCCTGCCGGGCATGGGCGTGAACAAGTACATCTCGACCGGCGGTGACGCCTTCTACTTCCCCAAGCTGGACAACCCCGACAAGGAAGCCGCGCAGAAGCGTCTTGCCGCCCTGCTCGTCTCGCCCGAAGTGCAGGTTGCCTTCAACCTCAAGAAGGGCTCGCTGCCGATCCGCGGCGACGTCGATCTGGCCGCTGCCAACGACTGCATGAAGCAGGGTCTTGAAATCCTGGCTTCGGGCAACATCGTCCCGGGCGGCGACATGGTCTGGTCGCCGGACGTGCAGACCCAGCTTGGTGACCTGCAGGTCGAGTTCTGGAAGTCGCAGGACATGTCGCCTGAAGACGCCCAGGCCAAGTACGTGGAAATCCTGAGCGCCGGTCTCTGATCGCGCAGCACACGTCAGAGAGCCGCCCTGTCGCGGGGCGGCTCTTTTTTCACCACCAGGGGGGGATCGGTCATGTCGACCGCAGTTCGGTCAAACAGGTTGGTGCGCAATCTGAACGCCAAGATCGCGGCGCTGCCGATGGTGCTGACAACGCTTGTGGTCTTTGTCGGCGGCACGGCCTGGACGGTCCTTTACTCCTTCACCAACTCCAAGCTGCTGCCGCGCGAGGAGTTCGTCGGCCTGATGCAGTACGAGCGGCTCTGGTCCAACAGCCGCTGGCTGCAATCCATTGAAAATCTTGCGGTCTACGGCGTCTTTGCGCTGATCTTCACCATCGTGGTCGGCTTTGTGCTGGCCGTTCTGATGGATCAGAAGATCCGGTTCGAGGACACCTTCCGCACCATCATGCTGTATCCCTTTGCCCTGTCGTTCATCGTGACGGGCCTGGTCTGGCAGTGGATCCTGAACCCTGAATTCGGGCTTCAGTCGATCGTGCGGGGGCTGGGCTGGGACGGCTTTGTCTTTGATCCGCTCTACAACCCCGACATCGTGATGTTCGGCCTGCTGATCGCCGGGCTCTGGCAGGGCACGGGGTTCATCATGTGCATCATGCTGGCCGGCCTGCGCGGCATCGACGAGGACATCTGGAAGGCCGCCCGCGTCGACGGCATCCCGACCTGGAAAACCTATGTCATCATCATCATCCCGATGATGCGCCCGGTGTTCATCACGGTGCTGGTGCTGGTCACCTCGGGGATCATCAAGCTTTATGACCTGGTAGTCGCCCAGACCTCGGGCGGGCCGGGGCTGGCCAGCCAGGTGCCGGCGATGTACGTCTACGACTACCTCTTTACGGCGCAGAACCTGGGCCAGGGCCTTGCGGCATCGACCATGATGCTGCTGTCGGTGCTCGTCGTGCTGATCCCCTGGGCCTATCTGGAATTCGGAGGAAAGAAGCATGGCTAACCTCAGCGCCGCCGCCCTGGGTCGGGGCCCGACCGGCACAAAGCCGCGCCGCCGGCTTTCGAGCCGCAACATCATGGTCTACGGCATCCTCCTTGTGATGTGCGTCTACTACGTCCTGCCGCTTTGGGTCATGATCATGACCTCGCTCAAGGGCATGCCCGAGATTCGGCTGGGCAACATCTTTGCCCCGCCGGTCGAGATCACCTTTCAGCCCTGGGTCAAGGCCTGGGCCGAGGCCTGCACGGGCCTGAACTGCGACGGGCTGAGCCGGGGGTTCTGGAACTCGGTGCGGATCCTGATCCCTTCGGTGGTGCTGTCGATCGCGGTGGCCTCGGTCAACGGTTATGCGCTGGTCAACTGGCGCTTCAAGGGGTCTGACGCCTTCTTCACCATCCTGATCTTTGGCTCGTTCATCCCCTATCAGGTGATGCTTTATCCCATCGTGATCCTGCTGCGCGAGATGGGGCTTTACGGCGGACTCTGGGGGCTGGTGCTGGTGCACACGATCTTTGGCATGCCGATCCTGACGCTGCTGTTCCGCAACTACTTTTCCTCGATCCCCGAAGAGCTGTTCAAGGCGGCGCGGGTGGACGGGGCGGGGTTCTGGGGCATCTATTTCCGCATCATGATGCCGATGAGCCTGCCGATCTTTGTCGTCGCCATCATCCTGCAGGTGACCGGCATCTGGAACGACTTTCTCTTTGGCGTCGTCTACACCAAGCCGGACCTTTATCCGATGACGGTGCAGCTCAACAACATCGTCAACTCGGTCCAGGGGGTCAAGGAGTACAACGTGAACATGGCCGCGACCATGCTGACCGGCCTGGTTCCCCTCGTGATCTATTTCATCTCGGGCAAACTCTTCGTTCGCGGCATCGCCGCCGGCGCCGTGAAAGGTTAAGACATGGCAAACTCCATCGAAGTCAAGGATCTCACCCTGAATTTCGGCGCCACCTCGGTGCTGAAGCACATGAACCTGAACGTCGCAGAGGGTGAGTTCATCGTTCTGCTCGGGCCCTCGGGCTGCGGCAAGTCCACGCTGCTGAACTGCCTTGCGGGCCTTTTGGACATCACTGATGGCCAGATCTGGATCAAGGGCCAGAACGTGACCTGGGCCGAGCCTTCGGACCGGGGCATCGGCATGGTGTTCCAGTCCTATGCGCTCTATCCGCAGATGACGGTGCGCGGGAACATGTCCTTCGGGCTCAAGAACGCCCGGGTTCCGAAAGAGGAAATCGAAAAGCGCGTCGCCCGCGCCGCCGAAATCCTGCAAATCCAGCCGCTGCTGGACCGCAAGCCCGCCGCCCTGTCCGGCGGCCAGCGCCAGCGCGTCGCCATCGGCCGGGCGCTGGTGCGCGATGTGGATGTGTTCCTGTTCGACGAGCCGCTGTCAAACCTTGACGCCAAGCTGCGGAGCGAGCTGCGGGTCGAGATCAAGCGCCTGCACAGCCGGCTCAAGAACACCATGGTCTATGTCACGCACGACCAGATCGAGGCGCTGACCCTGGCCGACCGGATCGCGGTCATGCGCGGCGGGATCATCCAGCAGCTTGCCGCGCCGCTGGAAATCTACAACCGTCCGGCCAACCTGTTCGTGGCCGGCTTCATCGGCTCGCCCTCGATGAACTTCCTGCACGGCGCCACCACCGACGGCGGCAAGAGCTTTGAAGCGGCGGGCGCCCGAGTCAGCCTTGAGGGCTACGAAGGCGGCGCGGTCGGCGCGCGCGAAAAGGCGATTCTGGGCCTGCGTCCCGAACACCTGACCTTTGTCCCTCAGGCGATCCCCGGCCAGACCATCCCGGCCGTGGTCGAGATCGACGAGCCGATGGGCGCGGATTCGCTGGTCTGGTGCAAGTCGCCCTTTGGCCAGATTTCCGTGCGCGATGCGATCGAGAACGTGATGGCGCCGGGATCGTCGGTGCATCTGAAGATCGACATGACCAAGGCCTCGATCTTTGATGCGGGCAGCGAGCAAAGGATCTGACAAATGCTCGATCTTTCGGGGTCGTGGTCGCTTTCGGATGAAAGCGGCGCGCACAAGGTCCCGATGACTTTGCCCGGCGACGGGATCACCGCGCTTCACGCGGCCGGCGCCATTGCGGACCCCTACTTTGGCCGCAACGAATATGCGGCGCGCTGGATCTGCCAGCTCGACTGGGTGGCGCGTCGCAGCTTTGATCTGACGCGGACCGATCTGGTGCTGGTCGTCTCGATGCTCGACACCGTGGCCGAGATCGCCGTCAACGGCGTGACGGTCCACCGGTCGGATTCGATGTTCCGCAGCTATCGTGTCGATCTGTCGGCGGTCCTGCGGACGGGCGGGAACGAAATGGCGATCACCTTTCGCTCGCCCGCGCGCGAGGCGGATGCGCGGCAGGCGCGGCAGCCCTATTTCGTGCCCTTCAGCGCGAACAACACCCCAATCGGCAACGGCAACATGCTGCGCAAGCCGGCCTGCGATTTCGGCTGGGACTGGAACATCGCGCTGGCCAGCTTTGGGGTTTACGGCGATCTTTATCTTGAGCCTGTCGCCGTGGCGCGCATTTCTGGCGTGGTCGTGTCGCAGCGGCACGAGGCCGGGCGCGCCACGGTCGGCGTCATGGCCGAGATCGACGGCGAGGCCGAGGGCGAGACGGTGGCCTTTACCCTCTGCGGCCAGCGGGCCGAGGGGCGGGTGCGGCGCGGGCAGGCGCGGGCGGAACTGGTGATCGACGCGCCGGCGCTCTGGTGGCCGGCGGGGCAGGGCGCGCAGCCCCTGCACGATCTGACCGTGACGCTGGGCGATCAGGTGGCGCGGCGGCGCATCGGACTGCGCGAGATGCGTCTGGTGACCGAAAAGGACGCCGCGGGGCTTGGGTTCAAGTTTCGCGTCAACGGGCGCGATACCTTTGCCAGGGGCGCCAACTGGATCCCGGCCGATGCGCTCTCGGGGCGCATCACCGTTGAGGCGACCCGCGATCTGCTGCAATCGGCGGTCGATGCCAACATGAACATGATCCGCGTCTGGGGCGGCGGGCGCTACGAGCCGACATGGTTCTATGACCTCTGCGACGAGCTGGGCCTGATGGTCTGGCAGGATTTCATGTTTTCCTGCCACATCTACCCCTCGGACGAGGCGTTTCTGGCCGATGTCGCGCAAGAGGTGCGCGAACAGGCGCTGCGGCTGAACCATCATGCGTGCCTTGCGCTCTGGTGCGGTGACAACGAGCTGATCGGGGCGCTGACCTGGTTCCCCGAGACGCGCAAGAACCGCGACCTTTATCTTGTCGGCTATGACCGGCTGAACCGCACCATCGAGACCGCGCTGAAATCGGCGGTGCCGGGCGCGGTCTGGTGGCCCTCGTCCCCCAGCCCGGGGCCGATGGATTTCGGCGATGCCTGGCACGACGACAGCAAGGGCGACATGCATTTCTGGTCGGTCTGGCACGAGGGACGCGATTTCGACCACTACCGCGATGTCTCGCCCCGGTTCTGCTCGGAATTCGGCTTTCAGTCCTATCCGTCGATGGACGTGATCCGCCGCTTTGCCGATCCGGCCGATTTCAACATCGCCGCCCCGGTGATGGAGAGCCACCAGAAGAACGCCGGCGGCAATGCACGCATCGCCGAGACGATGTTCCGCACCTTCCGCTTTCCGGTCGATTTCGAAAACTTTGTCTACCTGTCCCAGGTGCAGCAGGGCCTGGCGATCAAGACCGCCGTCACCCACTGGCGCAGTCTGAAGCCGCATTGCATGGGCACGCTGATCTGGCAGCTCAATGATACCTGGCCGGTGTGTTCCTGGTCCTCGCTGAACCACGGCGGCGGCTGGAAGCTGCTGCACCACATGGCAAAGTCCTTTTACGCGCCGGTCTTTGTCTCGGCGGTGCCTGTGGGCGAGGGGATCGAGTTGCGGGCGGTCAACGATACGGCCGAAGCGGTCGCGCTGTCCGTGCGGGCCTATGCCGTCACGACCCGGGGGACCAAGCGCTCGCTGGCCGACTGTTTCCTGACCGTGGGTCCGGATGCGGCAGCCCTTGCGCTGACGATCCCGAAAGCCAGCCTGCGAGATGACGAGATTCTGGGCTATGCCTGGCTTGATGGCGCGGGCACCTTTCTGGGCGGGGACGGATATGCCCCCAAACCCTACAAGGCCTATGATCTTTTGCCCGCCGGGCTGACCCATCGCGTCAGGCCGCTGGACGAGGGCAGCTTTGAAATCACCGTCGAGGCCGAGGCGCTGGCGCTGTTCGTGGCGCTGGAGGCCGACTGCCCGGGGCGTTTTTCGGACAATGCCTTTGGCATGGTGCCGGGGCGGCCCGTGACCGTGACATTCACCCCCGATCATCCCGGGCCAGAGCCGCGCTTTACCCTGCGCGACCTGCACTCGGCCACCTATGGAAAGGACCAATGATGTTCGCCTATCAACTCTATTCCTCGCGCAATTTCCCGCCCCTGGCAGAGACCTGCAAGATGCTGGCAGCCGCCGGCATCACGGACACCGAAGGCTTTGGCGGGCTCTATGCCGACGAGGCGAGCCTGGCCGCCACCGCCGCCGCGCTGAAGGGTGCGGGGCTGGCCATGAAGACCGGCCATTTCGGCCTGTCCCAGATCGAGGATACGCCTGACTGGGCGCTGACGGTGGCGCGGACGCTGGGGATGGAGCGGCTCTATGTTCCCTACGTCATGCCGAATGATCGGCCCACGGATGCCGCCGGCTGGCGGGCCTTTGGTGCCCGGCTGGAGCGCGCCTTTGCCCCGATCCGCGCCGCTGGGCTTGGCGCGGGCTGGCACAACCATGACTTTGAATTCAAGGCGCTGGCCGACGGCTCGATCCCGCAGGCGGCGATCCTGGCCGGCGGTCCCAGCCTGGAGGTGGAGCTTGACGTGGCCTGGGTCCTGCGCGGCGGGGCCGACCCGATCGCATGGATCAAGCAATATGCCGGCCGCATCACCGCCGCCCATGTCAAGGACATTGCCCCCGCCGGCCAGAACGCGGCCGAGGATGGCTGGGCCGATGTCGGCCACGGCACGGTGGACTGGAAGACGATCCTGGCGGCGCTGAAGGCCGCCGGCTGCAAGCATTTCGTGCTGGAGCACGACAACCCCTCGGACCACGAGCGCTTTGCGACCCGGTCCATCGCCGCCGTCAAGGCTCTGTGAGGACAAGATGAAGAAACTCGGTATCGGCATCATCGGATGCGGCAACATCTCGGCCGCCTATCTGCGCCTTGCGCCCCTGTTCAAGGGGCTTGAGGTGCGGGCGGTCGCGGACATGAACATGGCGGCGGCCTCGGCCCGCGCCGCCGAATTCGGCGTCAAGGCGCAGTCGGTCGATGACCTTCTGGCCAACGCGGACCTCGACATCGTCATCAACCTGACGATTCCGGATGCGCATTACCCGATCACCAAGCGCATTCTTGAGGCCGGAAAGCACGCCTATTCCGAAAAGCCGCTGGTCCTGACGCTGGAGCAGGGCGAGACCCTGCGCGCCCTGGCCAAGTCCAAGGGCCTGTCGGTTGGCTGCGCGCCCGACACCTTTCTGGGCGGGGCGCATCAGCAGGCCCGCGCGCTGATCGACGAGGGCCGCATCGGCCAGATCACCACCGCCGTGGCCTGCGTGCAGAACCACGGCCCCGAAGGCTGGCACCCCAGCCCCGACTTCTTCTTTCTGCCGGGCGCCGGGCCGATGCTGGACCTTGGCCCCTATTACGTCGCCAACCTGATCAACTTCCTTGGCCCGGTGAAACGGGTCGGCGCGATGACCGGCTCGGCCTCGGCCACCCGCACCATCGGCTCGGGTGAGCGCAAAGGGCAGGCGATTCCGGTCAAGACCCCGACCAACATCCATGCCGTGCTGGAGTTCCATTCCGGCGCGATCGTGAACCTGACCACCTCGTGGGATGTCTGGCATCACAAGCGCAACCACTTCGAGTTCTACGGCACCGAGGGCACGCTTTATGTGCCGGACCCGAACTTTTTCGGCGGCAAGCTTGAGGTGGCGGGCACCGACCGCGTGCTGACGGCGGTGGAGCCTTGGGATCATCCCTTTGGCGTGCCGAACCAGAAGAACGGGCAGGGCGACGATGTGGCCAACTACCGCACCGCGGGGCTGGCCGACATGGCGGTTGCGCTGATCGAGGGGCGCGATCACCGCTGCTCGCTTGAGCGCACGCTGCATGGGGTCGACGTGATGACCGCCTGCCTGACCTCGGGCGAGACGGGCGGCTTTGTCACCCTGACCACCACCTGCACCCGCCCCGCCGCGCTGTCGCCTGCCGAGGCGCGCGCGCTTCTGGTCTGAAAGCCGGGCGCCGGGCCAGGGTCCGGCGCCGACCACCCAAGAGCGGATGCCATGATCGAAAACCCGGTGCTGCGCGGCTTCAACGCCGATCCGTCGTTCTGCCGGGTCGGGGGCGACTATTACATCGCAGTCTCGACCTTTGAATGGTATCCGGGGGTTCAGATCCACCATTCGACCGATCTGGTGAACTGGCGGCTGGCCGCGCGCCCCTTGCGGCGCAAGGCCCAGCTTGACATGCGCGGCAACCCGGACAGTTGCGGCATCTGGGCGCCTTGCCTGTCCCATGCCGACGGCAAGTTCTGGCTGGTCTACACGGATGTCAAACGGCTCGACGGCGCCTTCAAGGACGCGCACAACTATATTGTCACCTGCGAGACGGTGGACGGCGACTGGTCCGATCCGACCTATGTCAATTCCTCGGGCTTTGACCCCTCGCTGTTTCACGACGATGACGGGCGCAAGTGGTTCGTCAACATGCGCTGGAACCACCGGGGCAAGGGCACGGGGCTGAACCCGGCGCATGACGCCTTTGACGGGATCGAGTTGCAGGAATGGCACCCCTCGGCCGGGCTGATCGGCGAGGTGGCGACGATCTACACCGGCACCGATCTGGGCCTGACCGAGGCGCCGCACCTCTTCAAGCGGGACGGCTGGTACTATCTGACCGTGGCCGAGGGCGGCACCGGCTATGACCACGCCGTCACCATGGCCCGCGCGCGCCAGATCGGCGGGCCGTATGAGACGCATCCGGACAAGCATGTGCTGACCGCCCGCTTTGCCCCGGGCAATGCGCTTCAGCGGGTGGGCCATGGCCAGTATGTCGAGGGGGCGGACGGCCAGCACTGGCACAGCTTTCTGTGCGGCAGGCCCTTGCCCGGCCCGCGCGGCCCTTTCTGCGCGCTGGGGCGCGAGGCAGGGCTGGCGCCGGTCGAATGGCGGGATGGCTGGCTCTATCTGAAAGGCGGCGGCATGGCGCCCGCGCTGCGCTATCCGGCAGCGGCCGAGCGCCTGTCCGATCAGCCCGAGACGCACGATTTCACCGGCCCCGACCTGCCGGACCCCTTTCAATGGCTGCGCACGCCCGAACCAGAGCGCATTTTCACCATGACCGGCAAGGGTCTGCGCCTGATCGGGCGGGAATCGCTCGGATCGTGGTTTGAACAGACGCTGGTGGCGCGGCGGCAGGAACATCACGCCTACCGCGCCGAGATGGTGCTGCTGGCCGAGCCGCCGAACTGGCAGCGCGCCGCCGGGCTGACGACCTATTACAACCGCCACAAGTTTCACGCCGCGCTGGTGACGCACGAGGCGGGGCTCGGCCGGGTGGTGCGGATCGCCTCCTGTCTTGGCGACTGGCCGGGCGAGGGGCTGACCCTTTCCGCTCCGGTTCCGGTGCCCGGGGGGCCGATCCGTCTGGCGGTCGAGGTGGACGGCGCGCGGCAGCAGTTCTTCTGGGCGACGCCTGGGGGCGATTTTGCCCCCCTTGGCGGGGCGCTCGACGCCTCGGTCATCTCGGACGAGGGCGGGCGGGGCGAACACGCCAGCTTTACCGGCGCCTTTGTCGGCATGCTCGCCCATGACCTGACCGGACAGGGCTGGAGCGCGCTGGTCAGCGCCTTTTCCTACAGCCCTCGCCCCCTGTCCGCCCCGGGCACGGCGCTGAACGAAGGCTAGGCGCGGCCCGGCCAGCTTGGCGCCCCTTCATCATCCTCTGTGCAAAAATATCCCACGGGGGAAGGCGCATGGACCCGCGCGGCGGGGCCATGCGACGCGGGGGTGTGAAACCCCCGCCTTTTTTGCCCGCGGCGCCAAGGGCCGATGCCCGGTGCCGGCATGCCACGAAACCCGTCGGATCATTTGATCAAAGCTTGCATGACGCGCCTGCCAACGACTACAAGAGGGCGTGAAATCGCAGTGGTGCCATGACCCCCGACGCGCGCAAGATCCCGACCCACGAGACCGTCTATGCGCGCCTGCGCGACATGATCCTGTTCGGGATCCTTGAGCCGGGCCAGCCGGTGACCATCCAGGGTCTGGTGGCCGATCTGGGCGCCGGCATGACCCCGGTGCGCGAGGCGCTGCGGCGCCTGACGGCCGAGGGGGCGCTGATGCCGCAGGGCAACCGCCGCGTGACGGTGCCACGCATGACGCCCGCGATCCTGGATCAGGTCGGCTATGCCCGTCTGACGATCGAACCGATGCTGGCCGAAAAGGCCGCCCATGCGATGACGCCGCAGATGATCGGCCGGCTTGAGGCGCTGGACGCCGAGGTCAACCGCGCCATCCGCGCCGGCGACATCCGCAGCTACCTTGAATCCAACCACGCCTTTCACTTTGCCCTTTACGAGGCGTCGGGTGCGGCGGTTCTTGCCGACATCGCCCGCTCGCTCTGGCTGCGCTTCGGCCCCTCGCTGCGCGTGGTCTGCGCCCGTGCCGGCTCGCTCGGCCTGCCCGACCAGCACGCCGAGGCGCTGGCCGCCCTGCGCAAGGGCGATCCGGCCGCGCTGCGCGAGGCGATCCGCAGCGACATCGCCCAGGGACTTGACCAGGTGCGCATCGCCCTTTGGCAGTCCGCGCCCTGACCGGGGCGGGGCATGTGAAATAATTTGATCAAATTCCTTGATCGTCGCCCGATTTGATCATAATCATGTCGGATCACGGGCGCTCAGCGGAATCAGGCGCCCCGGAACACGCGCGAGGGCCGCCATGAACAAGATCACCAACCATATGCCGACCGCCGAGTTGCAGGCGCTCGACGCCGCCCACCACATGCACCCGTTCACCGAAAACGCCGCGCTGGCGAAAAAGGGCGCGCGGATCATGACCTCGGGCAAGGGGGTCTGGCTGACCGACAGCGAGGGCCGCAAGATCATCGACGGCATGGCGGGGCTGTGGTGCGTCAACATCGGCTATGGGCGGACCGAGCTGGGCGACGTCGCCAAGGCGCAGATGGACCAGCTCGCCTATTACAACACCTTCTTTCAGACCAGCCATGTCCCGGCCATCGCGCTGGCGGCCAAGCTGGCCGAACTCGCGCCGGGCGATCTGAACCATGTGTTCTTTGCCGGCTCGGGATCCGAGGCCAACGACACCAACATCCGCATGGTCCGCCGTTACTGGGACATCAAGGGCCAGCCGGAAAAGCGCATCATCATCGCGCGGACCAACGGCTATCACGGCTCGACCATGGGCGGCGGCTCGCTTGGGGGCATGTCGGGCATCCACGCGCATGGCGGCAAGATCGCCGGCATCGTCCATATCGGCGAGCCGAACTGGTGGGCGCAGGGCGGCGAGATGACGCCAGAGGCCTTTGGCCTGAAGCGCGCGCAAGAGCTTGAGGCGATGATCCTGAATCTTGGTGTCGAAAACGTCGCCGCCTTCATCGGCGAGCCGATCCAGGGCGCCGGCGGCGTGATCATTCCGCCCAGCACCTACTGGCCCGAGATTCAGCGCATCGTTGACAAATACGGCATCCTCCTGATCGCGGACGAGGTCATCACCGGCTTTGGCCGCACCGGCAACTGGTTCGGCAGCCAGACCTTTGGCATCAAGCCGCACATCATGACCATCGCCAAGGGCCTGTCGTCGGGCTACCAGCCGATCGGCGGCTCGGTCGTCTGCGACGAGGTGGCCGAGGTGCTGGGCGGCAGCGGCGATTTCAACCACGGATACACCTATTCGGGCCATCCGGTGGCGGCGGCGGTGGCGCTGGAAAACCTGCGCATCCTGCAAGAAGAGCATATCATCGAGCATGTCCGCAACGTGGCGCACCCCTATCTCAAGGCCAAATGGGACGCGCTGACCGACCATCCGCTGGTGGGCGAGGCCAGGCTTGTCGGCCTGATGGGCTCGATCGCGCTGACCCCGGACAAGGCACGCCGCGCCGCCTTTGCCAGCGAGGCCGGCACGGTGGGCTACAAGGTGCGCGAGCGCTGCTTTGCCAATGACCTGATCATGCGTCATGTGGGCGACCGGATGATCATCGCCCCGCCGCTGGTGATCACGCCCGAAGAGATCGACGTGCTGATCGCCCGGGCCCGCAAGTCGCTGGACGAGGGCTATGCGATCCTGCGGTCCGAAGGGTTGATGAAGGCCGCTTGAGGCGGGTTCAGAACCGACAAGGGGCCGGGCAGTCAACTGTCCGGCCCTTGCCATCGGCACCCGCCCCGCCGTCCTGTCGTGCCGCCAAAACCGGGAACAGGGTTCCGCGTGGGTAGGGCGGCCTTGCGTTTCCTTTCCTTTCGCGCGCTGTCTGCTTGAGTTTGCCCCCTCCAGCCCATAGAGATTCAGCAAAGCGAAACGCCAAGGGCAAATCCATGCGCATTCACAACGATCTGGCCGACACGATTGGAAACACGCCGCTTCTGAAATTGCGCCGCGCCTCTGAGCTGACGGGCTGCACGATCCTGGGCAAGTGCGAGTTCCTCAACCCCGGCCAGTCGGTCAAGGACCGCGCCGCGCTTTACATGATCCGCGATGCCGTGGCCAAGGGCCAGCTTCGCCCCGGCGGCACCATCGTCGAGGGCACGGCGGGCAACACGGGGATCGGTCTGGCGCTGGTCGGGGCCTCGATGGGGTTCCGCACCGTTATCGTCATTCCCGAGACCCAGAGCCAGGAAAAGAAGGACATGTTGCGCCTTGCGGGGGCCGAACTGGTGCAGGTGCCGGCGGCGCCCTACAAGAACCCCAACAACTATGTGCGCTATTCGGGCCGTCTGGCTGCCGCGCTGGCGCGGACGGAGCCGAATGGCGCCATCTGGGCCAATCAGTTCGACAACGTCGCCAACCGGCAGGCCCATGTGGAAACCACCGGCCCCGAGATCTGGGCGCAGACCGGCGGCAAGGTCGACGGCTTCATCTGCGCCGTGGGATCGGGGGGCACGCTGGCGGGCGTTGCGGCGGTGCTGCAACCCAAGGGCGTCAAGATCGGCCTGGCCGACCCCGAAGGCGCTGCGCTGCATGCCTACTACACCACCGGAAAGCTGGAGAGCCCCGGCACTTCGATCACCGAGGGCATTGGGCAGGGCCGGATCACGGCCAACCTCGAAGGCTTCACGCCCGATTTCAGCTATCGCATCCCCGATGCCGAGGCTCTGCCGCTGGTCTTCGACATGCTTGAGGATGAGGGCATCTGCCTGGGCGGCTCTTCGGGGATCAACATCGCCGGGGCGATCCGCATGGCGCAAGAGATGGGCCCGGGGCACACCATCGTCACCGTGCTGTGCGACTATGGCAACCGGTATCAGTCCAAGCTGTTCAACCCGGCCTTCCTGAAGGAAAAAGGCCTGCCGGTGCCGGGCTGGCTGGACCGGGCGCCTCTGGGCATTCCCACCGTCTTCGAAGACGCATGATCGCGGCCGGGGCAGGGCGCATCGGGGGGGCGCGGCGCTGGCTGCGGCTTCTGGTGCCGGCGCTGCTGGCCGTCCTGCTGCTCTGGACCGGCCCCGGCGCCCCGCTTCTGGCGCAGGTCCAGCCCGCCGCCCCCACGACGGCGGACGGCGTGCAGGCCGACGGCACAGGTGCGATCGTCCCCCCACCGGGCGCGCGCGAGGTGCAGACCGGCCCGATCGGACCGGGCCTGTTCCGCCCCACGCCGGAAGACGATTCCAGGGGTCTGGACTATGACGACTGGACCGCCCTGGCCCTCCGGGCCGAGGCGGCGCTGGCCAACGACCGCAGCGGGGCGAGCGAGCTTGACGCGCTGCGGGCCTTGCTGGTCGACTGGCGCGAGGCGCTTCTGGGGGCGCAGAGCGCCAACTCCACCCGGATCGCGGTGATCCGCGCCCAGATCGCCGCGCTCGGCCCACCCCCGGCCGAGGGCATGAACGAGGCCGAGGAAATCGCCGGCCGCCGCAGCGAGCTGACCGACCAGCTCGTGCGCCTGCAAGCCCCCGGCATCAAGGCCGACGAGGCCTATGAGCGCGCCGACGGGCTGATCCTTGAAATCGACCGGCAGCGCCGCGAGCGGCAGGCCGAAGAGCTGCTGCGCCTGTGGCCCGCGCCCGTGAACCCGGCCAACTGGCCCACCGCGCTGGTGGATCTGTCCGAGGTGGCGCTGACCCTGTGGTCGGAAACCGCCGCCAGGATCGCCGATCCCCGCGCGCAGCGCACCCTGGTCGACAACCTGCCGCTGGTGCTGGGGCTGCTCTTGTTCTTTGCCGTGGCGCTGTGGCGCGGCCAGCCCTGGCTGGACCGGGCGCTTGACCGGCTTCCGCTGGCGGCCGGGGGACCGGCCGCGCGCGCGGCGCGGACACTGACCTCGGTGGGGCAGATCGCGCTGCCGGTCCTGTCCTGCATCGCCCTGTCCGTCGCCTTGCGGCGCAGCGGACTGGTCGGCCCGCTGGGCGAGGAGCTGGCACGCGCCGTGGTTCCGGTGGGGCTTGTGATCGCGTCCGGCATCTGGCTGGGCGCGCGCCTGTTTCGCGACGATTCCCCCTTGCGTGAGGTCTCTGCCCTGCCGGTCGAGCGCTGGGCCGAGGGGCGCTTTCTGCTTTTTGCCTGTGGCCTGCTGCTGGCCCTGGCGCGGGTGCGCGGCGTGGTCCTGGGCCAGCTTGACCTGAGTGCAGAGGTGGCCTCGGTCACGCTCTTTCCGATCCTGCTGTTCGCCGGGCTGGTGCTGATCCGGATCGGCAGGCTGGTGGCGGCGATGATGGCCCCGTCCGCCGTGGACGAAGACGACCGCGCCGCGCTGCGCGGCATCGGCCGGCTGATTGGCAAGGCCCTGGTGGCGATCGGCGTGGTTGGCCCGCTGCTGGGTGCGGTGGGATACAACGCCGCTGCCGCCGCGCTGGTGCAGCCGGCGACCGTCTCGATCGGGCTGATCGGTCTTTTGATGCTGATCCAGCAGCTTCTTTTCGACCTTTGGGCGCTGGCCACCCGCCAGTGGACCGATCCGGACAAGACGCTGGTGCCGGTGCTGCTGAGCTTTGCGCTCGCGCTGGCCTCGCTGCCGGTCTTTGCGCTGGTCTGGGGGGCCGATGTCGCCGACCTGACAGAGCTTTGGGCGCGGGTCCAAAGCGGCTTTACCCTGGGCGAGACGCGGATCTCGCTGACCGATTTCCTGCTTTTCGCCACGATCTTCGTGATCGGCTACACCGCGACGCGGGTGTTGCAGGGCGTGCTCAAGGGGCAGATCCTGCCGCGCATCGGCATGGACCAGGGCGGGCGCAACGCCATCGCGGTCGGCACCGGCTATATCGGCATCTTTCTGTCGGCGCTGGTCGCGATCAATGCCACCGGCATCGACCTGTCGGGCCTGGCCATCGTCGCCGGGGCCCTGTCGGTCGGCATCGGCTTTGGACTTCAGGCCATCGTGTCGAATTTCGTCTCGGGCATCATCCTGTTGATCGAGCGCCCGGTGTCCGAAGGCGACTGGATCGAGGTTGGCACCGTGCAGGGCATCGTCAAGTCGATCTCGGTCCGCTCGACCCGGATCCAGACCTTTGACTATTCCGACGTGATCGTGCCCAACCAGGACCTGATCACCGGCCGCGTCACCAACTGGACGCGCTACAGCCAGGCCGGGCGGATCGTGGTGCCGGTCAACGTGGCCCAGACCTCGGACGGGCGGCAGGTTGCCCGCATCCTGACCGAGATTGCCGCAGCCCTGCCGCAGGCGTTGCGCAACCCGCCGCCCCAGGTGGCGCTGATGGGCTTTCCCGGCGAGGCGATGGCCTTTGAGGTCCGCGTGATCCTGAAGGACATCAACACCATGGTCCAGGCGCGCAGCGATCTGAACCACGAGATCCTGGCCCGGTTCCACAAAGAGGGCATCGCCTTTACCAGCGCGCACCGCGACCATCTGGCACGCCTGGCCGAGGTGGCGGCCGAGGCGCAGGAGCTGGCGCAGCGCGAGGCAGAGCTGGCGGGCTGGCTGTCCGGGGCCGCGCCGGAGGCCGAGCCCCAGGCTGCCCCCGCCCCGCATACCGCCGGCGCAGGCCCGGAACCGACAGTGCGCCGGCGCAAGCCCAGGGAGGGCACCCCCGATGCTGACTGAGCCTCTTTTCCGCGCCGATGCCTATCTGGCCGAGGCGCAGGCCCGGGTGCTGGGCCACACGCCCGAAGGCGGCATCATCCTTGACGCCTCGGTGTTCTATCCCACCGGAGGCGGCCAACCCGGCGACTCGGGCAGGCTTGATTGGCACGGCGGCTCCATCGCCATTGCGACCGCCGTCAAGGTCGAGGGCGGCGGCGTGGCCCTGGTCCCGTCCGAGGCTGCCGCCGTCCCCGCCGCCGGCACCCTGGTCACCCAGCGGATCGACTGGCCGCGCCGCCATCTCTTGATGCGGATGCACTCGGCGCTGCACCTTCTGTCGGTGGTCGTGCCCCTGCCGGTGACCGGCGGGCAGATCGGAACCGAGCGCAGCCGGCTGGACTTTGACATGCCCGAGCCGCTGGCCGACCCCGCCGCCATCGAGGCGCAGCTCAACCACCTTGTCGATCTTGACCTGCCGATCACCGACCGGTGGATCACCGATGACGCGCTTGCCGCCAACCCGGGCCTGGTCAAGACCATGTCGGTGCGCCCGCCGGTCGGGCAGGGCCGGGTGAGGCTGGTCCGCATCGGCACCCCCGAACGGCAGGTGGACTTGCAGCCCTGCGGCGGCACCCATGTGGCCCGCACCGGCGAGATCGGCCAACTGGCGCTGGGCCGGATCGAGAACAAGGGCCGGCAGAACCGGAGAGTCTCGATCCATCTGGCCTGAGCCGCACCAGTTTTCTGCCCGCCGCCCCTTGCCATCCGTCACCCGCCCCTGCTAGGAACCGGCCCACGGACAGGTGGCCGAGTGGTCGAAGGCGCACGCCTGGAAAGTGTGTAGGCGGGGAACCGTCTCGAGGGTTCGAATCCCTCTCTGTCCGCCACTTGCACATTGCAAACCCGAGATAAGGTCCCTGACGGGGCCTTTTTTCTTTTTGTTTCAAAGGAGTTTAGCGGGGCCATCCGACTTTCGGGGACTGGTGATTGGGCGGAAATCGGTCTCTGAACGCCCCGCGTCTCTTTCCATCCGCCCTTCACCCAAATCGAGACGGATTCAAAAAGTGATGCCTTTTCAGTAGGTTGATGAAATGGAACTACGCCGCAGTTGAAGTGGATTCATCTGCTCTCGGCGCGAACAGAGACACCCGAAGGCGGCGTGGTTGTGCGCAAAACATCGTAACGCTACGCGAAGCCTTTGGTGACAAACAGGGTTTCGGCCCTTAGCCTGGCACCATGTCGAACGGGCCATGGACGGACGCAGAGAACGACCTAATCGTCGCGGATTACTTCGCGATGCTGGCCGACGACGTATCTGGCAGCCCGTACAACAAGGCCGAGCACCGGCGCGGGCTTCTGCCGCTGTTGAACGATCGCTCCGAGGGTTCGGTCGAGTTCAAACACCAGAACATCAGCGCAGTTCTGAAGGGCCTGGGCGAGGACTGGATCCCCGGTTACAAGCCCGCGTTCAACTTCCAGATGACCTTGGTGGATGCGGTGGCGCGCTGGCTGGCGCTGAACCCGGCCTGGCTTGGTCGCCATCCTGCTGCACGACCGCTGAGCGGCGTGGCCGACGCCGCGCAAATCTGGATCGGGCCGCCACCAACCCTGTCGAACCAGCCCCCGCCGCAGGAACTGGAGCAGATGCTGCGCATCGCCAGAAAATTCGACGTCGCGGGGCGGGACGAGCGCAACCGTGCACTCGGTCGCGCGGGAGAGGAGCGCGTCCTATCGTATGAGCGGGCTGCTTTGCGATCAGCCGGCCGCGACGATCTTGCGCGCAAGGTCAGATGGGTGTCGGAGGAGGATGGCGATGGTGCCGGCTACGATATCGCCAGCTTCGCATCGGACGGTCGTCCGCGCCTGATCGAGGTGAAAACGACGAACGGTTGGGAACGCACACCCTTCCACATCAGCCGCAACGAGCTGTCTGTGGCCGAGGAGCGGCGCTCGGAATGGTCCCTTTTCCGCCTATGGAACTTCGCGCGTGACCCTAAGGCGTTCGAACTGCACCCGCCGCTGGAAGCACATGTGACGCTTACGGCCACAACATATCAGGCCAGCTTCCACTGAACTGTGGGCGTATTCCGCTCTGGCTGCTCATCCAAGTTTTGCCCAAGCGTCACATTCGCTAACTGCCGATGGGTTGCGTCACCGGTCGACCGTTCCAGCGTATGATGGACCATGTTCATGATAATGGGTTTAAGTACGGCTGGACGTCGAACACATCACCACGTCGTGCAGCGCGTTCCAATTCGTAGGCATCGGCGGATGTTTCAACCAATGCATAGGCATATTCGAGGTGGTCGTGGATGAATGTCTTTGTGCGGGCATCCAGCGTGAGCGCGCCGCTTGCGAAGAGTGGAAGTTCTTCCGCCTTTAGGGACGGTATGACGAACCTGTTCGCCACGTATACGCAGAACTGGTCGCCAGACAGCCTGCCGCTGGCATGGCTATTGAGGCGAGTCACCAAGCCGTATTTCTTTGGCGCGGCCTTGCCCTTGCTGTCGATCTCTCGCCCAGACATGCCGCAATAGATGAGTTCGTCGTCCCTCCAGATCGCATAAACGCCTGCGGCAACCGCGGGCACGCTAAGGTTGGGCCAAGACGCAAAGCGAAACCGCGGGGAAAACCGATCTCTGCTCATCCTAATACTTCTGCTTGTCTGGAATCACCCCACGAACGCCACCTCGGGGGTCAGCTACGTCGCCCTTCCTGCGTGGGATAAGGTGGACATGGACATGAAAGATGGTCTGACCGGCCTCGGCGCCAGCATTGATGCCGACATTGAAGCCTGTGACAGTCGGATCTGCCGCGAGTATTTGTTCGCGTTGTGCCCCGAGCATTGATTGGATCGCGTTCAATTCGGGCTGGAAGAGGTCAAAGTAATCGGCCACGTGCCGCTTTGGGATGACCAGCGTGTGCATGGTGGTAACCGGAAATCCATCGCGGATCGCGTAGCAGAGCTCGTTTTCGGCGACGATTCTGTCAGAATCGATCCGGCAAAACAGACAGGCTTGGTCTCTCACGCCGTAGGAGGTCAGAACCTCCCGGAAATCGGTGTCGTCCCTGTCACGTTTGTTCGTGTTGCATGTGACGCAGAGCGCTTGAAAATTGCTCAAATCGTCGCTGCCGCCTTTGGCGCGCGGCACGATATGGTCGACATGCAGGGCTGCCTGTTCTTCATGGGCCCCACATAGCTCGCAGCGGTGCTTGGCACGCTTTAGCACCTCATAGCGAACTGAGCCGGGGACATAGCCATCCGAGAGGCCGCGGTGCCCCCAAATTCCATCTCCGCGTTGGTCAATGTACCCGGACAGGCGTTGCTGGCACAGGTCGACGAGTGCGGTGACCTCGTGGTCGGACAGTTCGTTGGTGGCCAACCTGTATCCGACAATCCGCCGCCCATCCTTGATTGGCTGGATCAAGCCATTCTGCGTGAGGACTTTGCCGACCATGTTCTTGGTGCGGATTTCATAATACTCGACCTGCGAGCGATCGTAGCTCAGCAGAGCCTTTGCAATGTCCTCGGTCGATGCGGTGCCGCCCTTTTCCAGCAGAACCTGAAGCATGACCGGCTGGTAAACATGCGACATCCGCATCTGGTCACGGATGTAGGTCTCAAACTGTTGAAAGGTCCGGTTTGCGCTCATGGGCTGAACTTGGCTGATAAGCCGAAAGAAATCTAGCCTGGGTAAGGTTTTACGGCATCAGACGTTCGGCCCAAAACCACTGCCACCTGCTCCCCCCAAGCATCCCCCGCCAGAAAACACAGATCATACAAGCTGACCGCGGACGCCTCGCGCCCACAGGTCAGTCGCTTCAGCACCTCGGGTGCAAGATATGCCAACCGCAACTGTCGGCTGACATGGCGTTCTGCCAGTCCAACAGCTTCGGCCAGTTCTTGGATCGTGGCGATCTCACCTGCCTCCATGCGCCGCCGCCATCCCCATGCCCTACCGATGGCGCGCAGGATGTGCGGGTCCTGCGCTTTATCCTCGCTGGGGCGGTAGTCGGCGGGCGGCAAGATCTTCGGTCGCCCGTTCTTCTTGCGCACCGTCAGGGGAATCAGCACGCGGATCGTATCGTTTGGCTTGGTCATTCTGCAGCCTCCAGCCTGCGGGGCGCGACCAGTTCGCGGACGACCCCCGCGATACCTTCTCGCCGAATGTCGACCTCGAGCCCGGCGGCGGTGACCGTGACGCGCCGCACCAGAAGCTGGATGATGCGCGCTTGCTCGGCCGGGAAGAGTTGCGACCAGAGGGCGGTGAACTCGTGCAGGGCAGCGATGGCATCCAGCTCAGATGCTCTGCCGCCTTCGCGTTTCAGGGCGGCTAGCACCTGCGTGACCACCTCTGGCGTTTGGAGGATGTGCCGAACTTCGGCCACGACTGC
Source organism: Paracoccaceae bacterium (assembly GCA_052387855.1). Taxonomy (GTDB): domain Bacteria; phylum Pseudomonadota; class Alphaproteobacteria; order Rhodobacterales; family Rhodobacteraceae; genus CAIYZT01. The sequence continues at coordinate 263 of JBQTIT010000026.1, read as the reverse complement.
GTCCTCGACCATTCCAGCTGCGAGCCGCATGGGCGCGGTCTCCTCGCCGGTGTCACGGTTCCGGATCACGTCCATGGACACATAGTAGCGGTAGAGCCTTTGCCCTTTCTTCGTGCTGGTCGGCGTCATCGCGGCACCATGTCCGTCGTCGAATGCTTTGGAACGGGTGGCCTGATTTTGGAGCGGAGAGCTCGGGCTCATCGGGTTCAGGTTATGCTGCTTGACGCTGATGGTTCAAGCGGCGGTTTTGGATGGTCTGCTGT